>NZ_NSET01000001.1 GCF_009192945.1 Xanthomonas maliensis
GAGGCGGTGCGTACCAGGCGGCACGCGACAGCCCGACGCATGCACAGGACCGGCGCAACGGCCGCGCGTGGACCTCGATAAGGAACCGCACCGCCTCGCGCTTACGCGCCGGCCCTAGAGTTTTTTTGCGATCAGGTCCTTCATTGCCGCGTTGTCGAGCGCCAACTCGGCGTACATCCGTTTGAGCTTGGCGTTCTCGGACTCGAGCTCCTTGACCCGCCGCAGCTCGGACGCCTCCAAGCCGCCGTACTTGCTCTTCCACTGGTAATAGGTCGCCGTGCTGATGCCGACTTGGCGACAGATGTCTTTGACTGGAACGCCTGCTTCGGCCTGCTTGAGCGTGGCGATGATCTGTGTCTCGGTGAACTTCGATGTGCGCATGGAACCTCCTGACTTGGGAACGATGCCAGAAAGATCTGCTTATGCGGTGTCTGCGGATCGGGGGAGCTTACGGAAGGCTGCAAGCATGCCGGCACAACGAAGGCGAGGAGGCGGTCGTTCCCTCGTCATGCAGGAGCGCACCCTGGACGAGATGCGGCTCCGCGCTATGGTCGAGCGCCCATCGGGCAGACCAGCGCTGTGTCGTCTTCGCGGTCGTCCTGGGAAGGGGCGGTCGGTCCACTTGCCACCGTCAGCTGACCTTCCTTGGCCTCAGTTACAGACTTGGTTTGTTCGGCGATTAGTGCAAATTTATATAATCCCCTGAAGTAATAAGGTAAACCTTGAGGTTATATCCATATCTAGCGGGGAATTATTTTTGTGACTATGGCTGCATTTCAACTGTAATTATTAAATACGTCATCGTCTGCAAGGTCAATCTGGTGCATGCTCACAACGCGACTCGGATCATGCTGTATTCACCGCAACTGCCAAACAGGTCGCATCCCCTTCAAATTTAGAAGATAATCATGACAACACATTCAAAGATTGATTGTTTCCGTAGATCCGTCTTCTGTCTTGTGCTCGTTGCAGCTGCTGGCCTGGCCACATCGGCTAGTGCACAACAGACCCCCATACCCGTACCCGTGACGCTCTACACGGTAAATTACAACCCCAATGTAAGGGCCGTTTATATACAGAACGTCAATAATCCTGGTGGGTGGGCGTGTGTTCCGGTGGGCGCAGCGAAGTCGGATGGGAACTACCAAACCGGCCCCTCCCTCTTATACGGATTCACATATAGCGTGCGTGGATTCGGTACATCCGACTGTAGAGCCGGGAGTGCTTTCCCAAGTTTATATGTGCAGCAGTTTACTGTTCCAAATGCGAATCAGGTTTATATCAATATTAAAAAATCACTTACCGTCACTTATTGATTTGCGGCTGGCTGCCGCTGGTAGGCGCAGCGGCCCGTGTTGTTGTGGGCCGCTGCATTGCCGAAGGGAACGGCGGTAATCAAGCAGAACGCCGCACAAGGTCGCGTAAGTGGGGCTGCGAAGCAGCCGAGCGTGTGTCAGTCAATGCGGGATGTCTTCAAGCGGGGCTGATTTGAGAGGGCGAAGAGGCAATCCACCTTTACGTCATGCAGAGTGCGGTTCCCGGCGACACGCGCTTGAAAGCCTTGGTGGAGCGTCCTTCAGGCAGACTAACGCCGTATCGCCGCGTCGTCGTACTAGACGCTCGGCAACGCCGTGCGGTGATAGCCCTCGTCGGGCGCGAGTGCGCGCAGACCCTTGTGTATCAGCCCACTTGGCAATGGCCTACCGCGAAGACTCGACGGCTCCACGCCATGATCGCCCGAGCAGCGTCCTCTGGGAGCAGCGTGGCGGTATCGAGGCAGAGATGGTGATCCGCTCGGATCGGGACCGTGTAGGGGCATTGCTGCAGGATCGCCGACAGCTGGCTGCAGTTGTCCACCTTCCCGAAGGCGCGTCTGTCGCTGTTTTCGACTCTTTCCAGCAGCTGGCGACGCGGTGCGGTGAGTTGAACGAAGTGCGGCGTCACGCGATGCTCTGCGCAGAGCGCCTTCAGCGCATCGATGTACCAGTCGTCCTCTGGGCCACCGTAGCAGAACGTGGTGATGATGGTGCGGGGCGCGCGTTCAAACAGGAGCGCCAACGCATGCAGCCGGAGTTTGCACGCAAATCGCCTGCGTGCGTCGAAGCCGCTGTCGGCGCCCAGCAGCTCGGTCGCGAGATCGTAGGTCAGGTGATTATGGAACAGGCATGCGGACGTCTGCCTCGCCAGTGCCTTGCCGACGGTCAGTTTGCCGACGGCGGGCGGGCCATAGAGCATCGCCAAGTGTCTGTGGTGGTGGAGCAAGCGCATCCTCGCTTCATTGGGCTGTGCTTGTGGTCCCGGGCGCATAGTAGGTGACATTGAGGGTGTTACGGGTCACGCTGCCCGTGGTGCGCAATCGCGTCACCTCATGCCATGTGTCTTCGTAGGCTCCATCGCGAATGATCACCGTTGCGTTTCCGACGACAGGGAGCACCACGTGGCGTGCGTCATCGTGATTGCCCGGATCAAGAATGCGCAGCAAACCGCCCCACTCATGCTCCCAGTGGGCGTTGAAGTAGATAATCAGGCGAAAGCCCAGGCGTAATGACGCATCGACGTGAGGCAGGTAGTGGGTGTCCTGCCCTCCGCGAAACGCAACGGCCTCCATCGGGAAGTCGCTCAGGTCCGTTCCACAGAAGTGGGACATCGCCGACCTGAAATCTGCCGAGGTGAGTTCCCCGCACATCGCCTGCCAGGCATCCGACAGTGTCGCTGGCTGGTCGACGCCGGGCGTGCCCAAAGGGACGATGGTGCGTCGATAGAAGTGCCCGCCGTTGCGTTGTCGGAAGTTGAAGCCTTCGGTCGGAAACTGATCTGCGAGGCCGTTCGCGACAGTATCGTCTCGCCAGATCTTTCGAAGTTCTCCCCAATGGAACGGCGTGGCATGGCGTGTTCCCCCTGCAATCTGCCCGAGCGCGAAGTATGCCGACGTCATGGTCTTCCCCATCCGAAAAGTGAGCGTCAGTGATGCGATGGCTTCTCTATCGCATTGGTGAATCGTTGCACCAGCTCGTCGATCTCGGCGTCCACGATCGTGAACGGTGGGGCGAGCTTGAGATGTCGATCCGCGGCACCCATGAGCAGGCCGCTCTGGCGCGCATTCTGTTGCGCGCGTCCACAGGCCTCCGGCGACGAAAAGGTGATCGACAGCATCAGGCCCTTTCCTTGCACGCTCACGATATCGCTGGACGACGGTAGGCGCTCACGCAGCGCCTGCAGCAAGCGCGTGCCCTTCGCCTGGACCCGTTCGTAGCAATCCTCGGCATCCAGGTGGTCGAGAATGAACAGGGCGGCACGGCATCCCAGCAGGTTACCGGACTGGGTATGACCATGGCGGAACAGCGGGAGCGGTTGCGTGGCGAAGACATCGGCGATCTTGGCTGTCGTCATGACGGCAGTGATCGGAAAGCCGCCACCGAGACACTTGCTGAAGATCACGATGTCCGGGGTGGCGCCCTGCGAAACCGATTCGCACAGCACACCGGTGCGTCCGATCCCACAATACACTTCGTCGCAGATCAACGGAATGTCGTAAGCCCTGGCGAGCGAGGACAGTGATTGCAGAAATCCGGCGGGGAACTGCCGGGTTCCCGCCATTGCCATCACCGGCTCGACGATGATGGCCGCGATGGTCGGGCCATGCTCGGCCAGCAGCGCTTCCCATGCGGCCATGTCATCGATGGTCTGCGGCAACGGCATCGTCACTGCACAGTTTGCAACAAGCGGCAAGGCGCCTTCGTTGATGAAAGCGCGTCGTGTCGCGAGCATCGCACCGAGCGTGCAGCCATGATACGCACCGTCGATGGCCACGACGCGCGTGCGTTGCGGCTGACCACGACCGCGTTGATACTGCCACGCCATCTTCATGGCGGCTTCGACTCCTTCGCTGCCGCTCCCCACCAGGAACGTATGCACGAGCCCGGCTGGCGCCAATGCGTCGCCCAACCGTTCGGCAAGCGCTTCGGGCAGCAGGGTGCTCGTCCCGATGTTGCACGCGTGCACCAGCGTGTCCAGCTGCCGCTTGACGGCATCGATCAGTGCCGGGTGAGAATGACCGAGGCAGTGGTTGTAGCTGCCGGACATGCCGTCCAGATAGGGCTTGCCCGCATCGTCGTAGAGATAGACCCCTGCGCCGCGCACGATCCGGGGGCGACAATCTTCAAGGTCCAGCGGCGTGTACGGCGGCCAGTACCGGCGCGGGCTAGAGATAGTGTTCATAGGGTGTTCCCTGCAGCGCGGATCTCAGCTGGGCAACGTTGTCGACCGTCGACGCGATCGCCGCTGTTTCCTTCTTTCCGGTTCCCGGTTCCAACCGCACGGCCGATACGCCCAGAAATGCGAGCAGCCCGGCCGACGTGCCCTCGGGGTCGGCGAGCAGTTCTTCGTATTCGATGGAGAGGATGTCGTGATGTCCGAAGCGTTCGCAGAACGCGGCGCGATTGGCGAGGTCGCGATCGATGAAGTCGACCAGTTCTTCGTGCGATACGCGCAGTGTGAGCTGCCCGCGCGTGCGCGTATCGTCCCGGCCGACGTACCAGACCTGGTCCAGCAAGCTTTTCCTGAGCGATACCATGCGCTCGAGGCGACTGCGTCGATCCAGCAGAATGATCTTCAGGTCAGGTAGGGCCGCCAAGGTGTCCCAGACATCGACGCCTCCCCATTCCGAGTCCAGATCGCGAAAGAGCACGAACCCCACCGCCTGCACATACTCGAAGTAAGGACGGAACAGATGTCGCTCGAGGATCTGGTCTGCAGTGGCATCCCGGACGGAATACGGCAGCAAGTGCTGGCCGAACCGATTGAATGCTTCGCCATGCATCTCGATGCAGGGGTGCGAGCCAAGGAGCGTGCGTAACAGGTGCGTGCCGGACCGGGGCGTCGACACGATGGCGAATTTCCGGTATTGCTTCTGCGCCGCGGCGACGGTGTCGTTCAAGCTGCCGCCCACCCATTTGTTGTGCTCCGCTTGGGCGATCTTCGCGCGGATGAGCTCAAACAGCTGTGGCGAACGCTTCGCCAGGCCGAGCAGCGGCGCCATCACCTCGTCGCCACGCAGGCCCTGGCTGCTCCAGCGTTTTCCACCGTTCCGATACTCGCGTACGAACTCGATGACCGTCGAGGTCATGGGCGGTTCGATCGCGTGTTCTGCAAGGTCGCTGCCAATGCGTGCCGCAAGGTCGTGCGTGGGGTGAGACATCCACAAGGCCCATTGGGAAGCAAGCAGCGGCGCCGTTGTCTCAGCCATGGGTGCGGGGCCTGCGGTCATGGTCGTTCGAGCAACGAGGGGCGGGACGCGGTTGCACAGCGCAGGCGCCAGGGGCGGAGAGGAACAGGCCCCGTAACAGAATGCGCGGGTTGACCGGATCGTCGACGTAGGCGCTTCGTCCATGCGACAGCTGGTCATTGCGCATGATCAATGCCTGTCCCTTGCGAAGCAGGAAACTGACGGTGTAGCCGCTCTCCGGCTTGCTGAGATGGGTCAAGAACGCCGCCGCCTCCAGCACCCTCGGATCCACGCGCCGGCAATAGTCCCAGTCCGCCGTCAGGTCCAGAGTAAACCCACCGACCATGGTGCCATCGTCCTCGGCGAGGAAGAGCGGGCCGATATGCTCGTACTGTTGATCCAGGCGCGGGTCGGTCGACCTGCGTCGGAACGCCTTTGGCGCCAGGAGAGATTGGGCGAGATCCGGGTGATGGCGAGCAAGCGCCTGGAACGCCGATAGGCTGTCGAACAGGATTGATTCGCCGCCATGCAGCCCGTGCTGTTTGCAAAGAAGAATGGACGTCTTGATCGTGCCGATGGGCAGGTACGAACCGTCGGTGTGCAAGGCCGCGCTTGACGTGCTGTTGAAGACGCCATGCTGGCCTTCTTTCAGACCGCCGACCTGGTTGATGCCTGACGGCGACATGCCTTCCGCGTGCAGGCGACGGTTGAAGTCGGACTGATACATCGGGCCAAGTTGATAGAGTGCCGACATCCGCTCGAAATCGGATGCATCGAATCGCCATCGGTCGGTAACGATCGCAAATCCATATCGGCCGACGTCCCGCACGACGGCGGTCACATCGTCTGCATCGCGTACCTGTGCAGACCAACCGCTGAAACGGCTTTGCATACAACGCCTCTGATGAGGAAGTAGGTTGATGCTTGGATGCCTGGCAATGAGTCCAGGTCCCGGATTTTCATGACGGGCACGGGATCGCCGCTCAGCGATTCCGAGATTGATACATTTACGTATTTTCTATCGGCGATGCAGCGCTGCGCTTTCTTTCAGGCCAGGCACATCCCGCACCGGGATCGAGACTCTGCCGTCCAACATGCTCTGTGATGCCCGCGGCGAAATGCTGCCGCAATGTGCTCGCATGCACGCGCCTGTCGATGACTTCCATAAGGCGCGAGCCATTATCTGCGCGAAAAATACGTGCAACCGTGATGACGTACGCATCCCGAAACTATGGAAGAGGTTGTCGACACACCTGGCCACGGCTGATGCGCTCCCGGCGCGGGCACCAAGCTTGATCCATCGGCCGGCATTGGCAGGCAATGGCACGTCCGATCCGTGGTCATTCGGCGATGGATTGCCGACCAATCTCCACTGCGCCTTGCGGCGATCTCGTGCACAGCAAGTTCCTCGTGCGCAACGCGGCACAAGCGAAGGAGCGCTGCGATGGAGCGCAGGGGCGATGCGCGCCAGCAGCGGCATCGCCACGTGGTCATGCATCAGTTGGCCAGGCGCTGCCACAGGAAGCTGTATTTGAGCGCTTCCAGGTGCGCTTCCTGCGCATTATCGGCTGCACCGCCGTGGCCGCCTTCGATGTTCTCGTAGAACGTGACGTCCTTGCCGGCATCGATCATCTTGGCGGCCAGCTTGCGGGCATGCCCGGGATGTACGCGATCGTCGCGGGTGGAGGTGGTGAACATCACCGGTGGGTAGGTCTTGTGGGGGTCGAACAGGTGATAGGGCGAGAAGGTGCGGATGAAGGTCCAATCGCTTGTGTCCGGATCGCCGTACTCGCCCATCCACGATGCGCCGGCCAGGAGATGGCTGAAGCGGCGCATGTCCAGTAGCGGCGATTCGACCACCACGGCGCCGAACAGCTGCGGATATTGCATCAGCATGTTGCCGGCCATCAGTCCGCCGTTGCTGCCGCCCTCCACGGCCAGATGCCTGGGCGAGGTGATCTTGCGCGCGACCAGATCCTGCGCCACCGCCGCCATGTCCTCATACGCGGTGTGGCGGTTCTGTTTGAGCGCGGCATCGTGCCAGCGCGGGCCGTACTCGCCGCCGCCGCGGAGATTGGCGACGGCATAGACGCCGCCTTTGTCCAGCCAGCCACGCCCTAGCGCGCCGGAATACCAAGGCGTCATCGAGATTTCGAAGCCACCGTAGCCGTAGATGAGTGTCGGCGCGTTGCCGTCGAGCGAGCGCTGTTGCGGGCGCACCAGAAAATACGGAACGCGGGTGCCGTCCTTGCTGGTAGCAAAGTGCTGTTCGATGGTCTGCGTGCTGGCATCGAAAAAGGCGGGCAGGGTCTTCAACGGCGTCGGCGCGCTGCCGATGTCTACCAGCGACAACGTCGTCGGCGTCAAAAAGTCGCTGGCGAACATCCACACCGCGTCGCTGTCGTCGGCGTCCACCGCGCGGACTGCGACGGTGCCGAATGACGGTGCACCAATGAAGTCGCTGCTTACCCAACCTTGCGGCGATGGTGTGAGGACGCGCACGCGGCTCTTGACGTCGTCCAGCAGGTTCAAGACCAGATGCGAGCGGGTCCAGGACACGTCTTCCAACGACGTGGTGTCGCTTGGCTCGAACAGCACCTCGAACCTGCGCTTGCCGAGCATGTAGTCGTCGAAGCGCGTGGCCAATAAGGTGCCGGCCTTGTAGGTGTTGTCGCCGACGGTCCAGGGATCGCGCAGTTGCAGCGTCAGCCATTCGCGCATGACGACCTTTCTCGCCGAGTCGGGAGCGTCGACCTGGGCCAGCGTGCCGTCCTGCTTGCGCAGGAACATCCGGTTGTCATGCAGCTGCAGCGTGCGCTCGACAAAGTCGCGCTCGAATCCAGGCGTGTCGTCATGCCAGGCCGAGACCGCGACATCGTCGGTCTGGCCTTCGTACACAGTCGTCGCTGCTCGCAACGGTGTGCCGCGCTTCCACAGTTTGACGATGCGCGGATAGCCGGAGCTGGTCAGCGTGCCGGCACCCAAGTCGGTTGTGAGATAAACCGTGTCCTGATCGATCCAGCTCAAGCCGCCCTTCGCCTCGGGCCGGAAGAAGCCATCCTTGACCCACTGTTTGGTGGTCAGGTCGAACTCGCGGGTGACGTCCGCGTCCGCGCCACCGCGCGATAGCGCGATCAGGCAGCGACGGTACTGCGGGCGCAGGCAACTGGCATCGTGCCAGACCCAGCTCTCGCCCTCCGTCTTGTTGAGCGCGTCCAGATCCAGCACGGTGTCCCATGCGGGCGAGGCCTTGCGGTATTCGTCCAACGTGGTGCGGCGCCACACTCCGCGCGGATGCTGCTTGTCCTGCCAGAAGTTGTAGTAATAGTCGCCTTGCTTGGTGACGTAGGGAATGGACGCATCGGAATCCAGCACCTCGCGGATGCTGGATTCCAGTTGTTTAAAGTTCGCAGTGCCGGCCAGGCGTGCTTCCGTCTTGGCGTTCTGTGCTTTGACCCAGGCCAGCGCCTTGGCGCCGCTGACGTCTTCCAACCAGAGATAGGGATCGTGCGTGGCATCGTCATCTTTCGTGGCTGCCCAGGCAACGGCGCCGATCGCGCACAGACCGAGGGCCAGGCAGACCGAAGTGAGCTTGGACATAAAGGAGTTTCTGGCAGGGAACGGGCTGGAGACCGTAGCACGCGATACGCGGCACGCCGCCCGCAGAAGACGCGAATGGCGCGCGGTCGCGTCGCTGCAAGCGAACCGATGCGATGGTTTGCTGCCGCGTCGGCGACGCGCGAATACGCGGAGCTCTCGGTGGGCCACCGCCTCTGCCTCCTTGCCGCGGGTTGCCTGTTATACCTGTGCGCGCCGGGTGTCCGTTCGAGGGCGCTTGGTGTCTGTTCGCCAGCAGCGTCGCAACTGCGCCTAGGCTCAGAGGGCCGAGCCCTGCGGGGACTATTGTTGTCCGAACCGGGCGGCGTTCGCACCCGTTGGTGCTCAGTCGCCCGTCTTCCGATGAAAAGATTCTTGAGGCAGCCCATGAACCGAAATATTAAGCTTGGAAGAGTTCGAGCCATCGTGCCGACTGCGTTGCTCGCAGTGGCAATGGCAGCCAGTTCCTCGGCCAATGCCGCCGACCCTGCGATGGCAACCAGAATCACGAGCAATGTGCTGAAGGCAATGGCTGTATTGGTGCAGGGTAATGGCTTGAGCCAATGCGTGATGGTGCTGTATGAAAGGCCTGTGCTGGGGCCGACTCTGAGGCTGAATACCAGCCAGAATTATCAGCTTTATGCGATGTCCACCACCAACTGTCAGCCTGGTACTGGTTTGGCTGGGCTCCGTGGTTCGATCGGCTTTCAAGGATCCAACTCGGGGACCTTGGACATCACGCTCAATAATTCCGGATTTTCGTACCGCTGACCGCGCCTGTCGGTAGCGCGCTGCTGGCCAGTCTGCGCGGTTAAAACCACAGGTCGCGAACACAGCGACCATCCGATGGCAGGTCATCGAAGCTGTCCAGGCCATCGAAGTGATCGATGGCCAGGTGGGCCACAGCATCCGGCTCGGCCAGCCGGATGTTCACCGCCATCCGGCGACGCCCATCCTGCTCCAGACGCAGGCCACGCCAGCACAGGACGCAGCCGCAGGTTGGGCAGAAGTGGATCTCGAGCACGGGGTTGGCTTTGCCGGCGCGCGCATATGTCTGTGTCGGTCCATGCAAGCGGATGCGTTCGTGCTCGAAGTCGTATGCCCACAGGGTGCCGTAGCGGCGACACAGCGTACAGTTGCACGCCGTGATCGAGCCTGGATCGCCCGATAGCGTCCAGCTCGCGCTTCCGCAGTGGCAAGCGCCGGTGAGCACGTCTGGCGTCATCGCAGCGCCTCCTGTCCTTGCATGATGGCGACAATCTAGCAGGTCGGCGTTGCGATCAGGTCGCGTCCTCACGCCGTGCTGCGCAGCCGCGCATACAGTGACCGGCGAGACCCAATGACGGGCAGTCGTCCGCATTGCGGGCTCATCCATGCGTATCGCCGCGTCTTTGCCTACCGCCGCCATCGAGGAGCCGCCATGTCCATCGACCTGCAGCAGTCCCACGCCGATCTCGCGCGCCGCATGGTGTTGCGCAATGCCTTACTGACCAGTGCGGCGATGATCGCGCCGGGCGTGATGGCCAAGGATGCGCAGCCGCTCAGCGCGCCCCGTGGCAAGGCGGCCGGCGACGGCGCGGCGTTGACGCTGGGCATGGTGGTGTTCGAGGGCTTTCAGCTGCTGGATGTGTTCGGGCCGCTGGACATGTTCGGCAACCTCGGCGGCAAGGTGCGGATCGTCGTGCTGGGCGAACGCAGCGGCGCCGTCGCCAGCAGTGCCGGGCCTGCGGTGATGGCCGAGCATGCCTTGGATGCGGCGCCGGCACTCGACACCCTGATGGTGCCGGGCGGCATGGGGACACGGCGGGAGATCGACAACCCTACGCTCATCGCCGGCATCGCGCGGCTGGCACGCAGCACGACGCATGTCGCCAGCATCTGTACCGGCGCCGCGTTGCTGGCGCGCACCGGCCTGTTGGATGGACGCCGCGCGACCACCAACAAACGCGCCTTCCATTGGGTGACCACGCAGGGACCGAAGGTGGAGTGGGTGAAGCGGGCGCGCTGGGTCGAGGATGGCAATGTATTCACTTCCTCCGGCGTGTCAGCGGGCACCGACATGGCGCTGGCGTTGATCGCCAGAATGTTTGGCCATGCCGACGCCAAGAACGTCGCCGACATCGCCGAATACCGCTGGAACGAGGATGCCAGCGACGATCCGTTCACTGCGGCGATCGATGCGGGTTGAAATACGACGGGGCCGTTTCTAAGGCGTTGCTGGATCAGGCCTCGGCAGCATTGCTTCTGCGCACAGCCCATCCTGCCCCAGGCGAACGCCTGGGCGATCAGACGCGCATCGGATCCGCATAGGGAGCTTGCGCTTGCCTGTCGACGCTGTCCTGGCGATTGGCCTCGGTCAGCAATCGCTCGTAGGACTGCACGCGAATACGCAGACGGATGATGTGCCAGAACATGGCGTATGCAAGTAGCAGCGCGAAGGCCAGCACGCCCTGCGGCAGGCTGATCTTGCTCAACGCGGCCCAATCGCCCCAGTGCCAGTCCTTGAACTGCAGATAGAGCGCAAGCAGGATGGGAACGATGCCCAGCTTTTCCATGCTGCCGGTGACCAAACCCAGGCGCTCGTGCATGCCGGTGCGGAGGTCGCGCATAAAGGCTTCGCGGCGGCGTCGCTGTTCCAATGGAAATTGCCGCAGCGCTGCCACGATGGCCTGATACCGATGAAATTCCTGCTCCATTTGGGTTGCGTGGTCGGCAAACGGGCTGCGAAAACTCGGCCACTCGCGGATGCCCATCAGGACGAACCAGACCAGAAAGCCACTGAGCTCGACGGCGAGCCCGATCAGCGTCACATACAGGCCGGGCTTGCCGTCGAGCAGGCCGCCGACGATCAGCCCGACGCCGGCACCGATCAGCGCGATGATCAAGCTCCAGCGCTCGACCGGGCCGGCGCGTCTCAGTTCGGTTGTTTGGACGTAGTGGCCCATTGCTACGGAGAGCGAGGGAAAGCTCAGGTCGGCAAGCGCTGCCGGTGCGTCAGCCGCGTCGGCGCCGGTTGAGACCATGGGGGGATCGTTGGCGTGCATGAGGGCCTTGGCGGTCGAGCGCGTGACGCGCGGCTGCGGAGCCAGTATTCCGTAGCTGCCGATCCTGCGCCAGCGCCCTGCATGCACGGCAAGGCCCGCCCGTGCTGTGCCGCCCATCACCACGGACGCCGCGACCGACAGCGCCTGCTGCTAGCATGGCGCGTCAAGCAAGGCATCGATCGATCACTATGAGTGTGCAGATACTGATCGCGGGCATGGCGTGGCTGCCGTGGATCGTGTTGTTCCCAGCGACCGTGTTGCTGTGGCGGGACCGCACGCGGACGCTCGGTGTGTGGGCAGTCGGCGTTGGCTATGCGCTGGCTGCGTTGGTCGGGCAACTGTCGGCGCCGTTCGTGTTTTCGCTGGCGGCCTTGCTGGTCGCCGGATGTGCCGTGATGCGGGGCCGTACGCGCGGTGTGCGTATCGCCGGCCATGTGCTGTTCGTGCTGACTGCCATCGCGCTTCGGCGGCATATCGCGCCGGGTTTCGACAATCCGCTGGCGTTGTCCGGCGTGGTGTCTGCCGGCGCGGTGCCGTACAAGGCCTATCTCAATCTCGACAAGACGCTCAGCGCGGTGTGGGTGGTTGCAGCGATCGCATGGCTGGACACCGCCGGGCCGACGCTACGCAGGCTCGGTCGCGGCGCGTTGATTGGGTTGGCGAGCTGTGTGGTGGTGGCGATGCTGGCCTTGAGTGCCGGCGTGGTGCGGGTGGAGCCGAAGCTGCCGGCGATGACCTGGCTGTGGGCCTTGAACAACGTGTTGTTGGTCTGCTTTGCCGAAGAGGTGTTCTTCCGCGGTTATCTGCAGGGCGGGCTGGCGCGTTTGCTTGCCGGCCGTCGTGGCGGCGACTGGATGGCGATCGTGGCGGCGGCGCTGGTGTTCGGGGTGGCGCATGCGGACCAGGGCCCGGCGATGTTGCTATTGAGCGCGATCGCTGGCGTCGGCTACGGCATCGCCTATCGGCGTGCGGGCCTGGTCGGCGCGATCGCGGCGCATGCCATGCTCAATGTGGTGCACTTCCTGCTGCTGACCTATCCCGCGCTGGCCTGAGCAGCGCGCGGCAACATCGCGTGCAGGAAGTCCAGCGACGCCTGCACGACGGTGCCGGCAAGCGGAGTCTTGTGCGGCGAGCCGATCACATGCGCGCCGGCGGCAAACGCCTGAGCCCGCTTGTGTGCCGGCGGGGTTCCCAACGCAGCGAACATGGCCAGCATCGCGGGAACGGAGGCGGTCTGGTCTTCTTCACCGTCCGGGCTGCGGAAATAGCCCAGGAACACTGGGCAGCGCACCTGCGGCCATGGCGGGTTGTCGGCGTTGGCGCGAAAGATCGCACGTAGAGCGCGGAAACCGTCTGGATGCACGGCGTCGGACCAATAGGCCTGCACGGCCGGCGTGCGGGGGCGCGGATCCACCCGCGGCGCATTGCCTTCGCAGGCCTGATCCAGCAGGGCGGGGTCGGCGGCCTGCACGCCAGGGGACCAGGCGACGACCGCGGCGATCGCATCCGGGTGGTTGGCCGCCAGCCACAGACCCAGGGTGGCGCCCAGCGACGAGCCGACGATGATCACTGCCTCGCCCAGGGCGCAGGCCTGCTGCAGTGCTGCTTCGGCCGACGCCTGCAGGCCGGCGCGGCTCAATCCGCGCATCGCATCGGCGGCGCGCTGGCCATGTCCGGGCCACCGATGGACGTAGAGGTTGGCGTCCAGCGCGGCGGCCATCTGTTCGGGAAATGCGCCCGCTTCGCCAGGGCTGGCGGTGAAGCCATGCAGGTACAGCAGGACACGTGGCTGACGTACGCCGGCCGCGTGGCGCCAGTGAAGGCGCGCTGCGTTGCCGGGTTTGAGGTCGTCAGGCGTTTGGATGTCGCCGCTGTGCATGCTGTTGGACGATGGCCAGGAGTTCGTAGGCGTTGATCGGTTTTGCCAGATAGCCGGCGACACCGACGGCGGCCGCGTCGCGGATCGAGTCGCTGCGGGTGTCGGCGGTGAGCACGACGATCGGCGGCAGGCTGTCGGCTGCCTTGGCGACCTCGTGCAAGGCATCCCAGCCGGATTTGCCGGGCATGTGCAGGTCCATGAACACCAGATCCGGCGCGGCCTCGCGAATTCGCTGCAGGGCGGCGTCGCCGTCGGCATGGAAGCTGACGCGATGGCCGGCATGCGAGAGCAGGTTGTCGATCACCACGCGATTGGTCTCCATGTCTTCGAAGACCAGGCAATGCAGGGAAGGTACCGTGTGGCGGTGTTCTTCCAGCGCTTCGCGCAGACCCTGTGCGGTGCGGCTGCCGTCGCTCGCCGCCGCGGCGCTGAAGCGCCAGCGGAAGATGCTGCCGCCGCTGGGGTTGTCGTCCACGCTCAAGCTGCCCTGCATCGCATCGGACACCGAGCGCGCGATGTACAGGCCCAGGCCGACGCCACCCTCGGTGCGGCTGGAGCCGGTGCTGACCTGCTGGAACGGCGCAAAGATCGCCTCCTTTTTGTCGGCGGGGATGCCGATGCCGCTGTCGGCAACGGTGACTGCGATCTCCCAGCGCGCCTCCGCGCGTTGGGCGGCGATCGTCAGCGCGACCTGGCCGCCAGCCGGGGTGAACTTGATCGCGTTGGTGACCAGATTGGTGATCACCTGTTCGATGCGGCCTTCGTCGCCCATCAGGCAGACCGGTGCATCGGCGTCGACATGGAACTCGATGGCCACCCCCTTGGCGGAGGCGGCGTTGGCGCAGATCGCCTGCACCGTACGCATCACGTCCATCAGGTCGAGCGGCCTGTCGGCCAGCAGTAGCCGATTGCCGTCGATGCTGGCCACGTCCAGCACTGCATCGACGCGATGCCGCAACGCGCTGGCATTGGCGCTGACCATTTGCATCAGGTCGCGCTGCTCCTTGCGCAGCGCGCCGGCATCGATCAGCTGCGCGCAGTTGATGATGGCGTTCAACGGCGTACGCAACTCATGGCTCATGGTGCTGATGAAGCGGCTTTGCGATTCGCGCGAGGCCAGCGCCTGGAAGGCGATCTCCTGCATCGCCAGCAGCATGCGCGCCACCATCAACGGCAGGATCACGGTCAGTGCGACCGCATGCACGAAGTAGGCCGGCCGGGACAGCCAATAGCCCTTGGGTGCGGTGAACAACAACACCAGCACGATGCCGATCAGCGCTGGCTTGATCGCCTTCCTGCCATAGCGCGCCACCGCGGCGATGGTGATGAAGGGCAGGAAGGCGTTGAGCCAGATCAGCAGAATGAAGGAGAAGTAGGTCTGGATGCCGATCAACAGCAGATTCATCACGAATCCGGCACCGTCCAGCCAGTCCGCTGCCGGCACGATGCGACGGCGCACGAGCACCATCCACACTACCGAGGCCACCAGGAAGGCGACCGTCCACGGGAACACCGTTACCGCTTCCTTGAGCAGCACCGGCTGCGGCCCATACATCCAGGCACCGCTCCAGACGGTGACGATCAACTGGATCAGCACGCGGCCGACGCAAGCGCGATATTCCAGGAACGACTCGAAGATCTTGACCAGCCGATCGTTCTTGAGTTGCTTGGCGGCGAGGATCAGGCCTGGCGCTTCGAACTGTTCCGTATTGCCCGCCATCTGCGATCAATCCTGCCGTGCGTCTGTGAGGGTCTGGGCGAAGCTGCGTGCCAGTGCGGCAGCGGCGCTGGCCACCGCCTGAAAGCGGCGCGCAATGATGTCGCGATCCACGCCTTGCAGGACATCGGACCGCAGCTGCTCACAGGCCCGCAGCAGTTCCTGCGAGCCGAACGGGACCAGGGTGTTCTTGAGCGTGTGAATCTGGTTCACCATCGTGGTCTGGTCGGCGGCAGGCACGGCGATCGTGCACTCTTGCATGCAGCGATCGATCTCCCGTCGCAAGGCATCGAGGTAGTCGGCGCTGCCGTTGGGGTCGAGGGTGGTCACCAGGTCGAGCATGGAGCCAGGCTCCACCCGCGGCTGTGCATGGGAGGCCACATGCCTGCGCCTGGGCTCGCCAGCGGGGTGCAGCGCATGGTCCGACGATTTGACGCCGATGCCTTGCAGTAGCTTGGTGACGAGCGAGGCCATTGGCCACCCCTGGGCAGACTGAAGCAGCCGGCAGCATAGTAATGCGGATGGGATAGCGGTGTCAGCGCTGCCCGCCGGCTTTGCCGTGAAGACCCCGAAGCCGCTGCCGGATATGCGATGCGCCGCACGCCCGGCGTCGGTGGACAAGGCGGCACCATGCGCCGGCGCAGGTGGCTGCTTGTTCGTCACGGTCGACCACCGCCCGTGTGCGACAGCCGTGGTGCCGGAATGCTTGCCATTTGCTCCAAGACTGTGATGGCCCCTGCATGCCCCTATCGTGGCAAGCAGCAATGGCCTGCGGCAGGCGGTGAACACGCAACCTCGAGCCCGGTTCGCATTCTGCAATGCCAGTGCTCGGCCAGGCGTCCCGACAGCGCATGGTGGCGCTAAGCTTGCGGCACGGCGCGCCCCGGTCGCTGGCTGTCCACGACGCGCATCCAGGACATTGCAGGCCGCCACGCGCGGCTGTGGTCGACCCTGCGTGTGTGGCGCTGGCCACCGACGGCGCTCCCGCACGGCACCGCAGACCGTCGGTGCAGGTGCTGGCCGCGCGTGTCTGTCGCTGTTGCGCGCGCAGACGCAGGGCCGCGCGTCTGTCGATTCCTGTGCCTACGCACCCCCTACCGAGCCATGCCGATGTCTGCCCTCTCTGCGTCATCGTTTGCCTTCCCCGTTCGCCGCTGGCAGTGCCTGGCACTGGCGTTGCTGCTGGTGCTGCCCCCGGTCGTCGCCAAGCCGCCGCTGGATGCGCGAGTGCCGGCGTCGGCGCCACAGCCGCGTGAGCTCGATGACGCCCGCGGCTATCTACCGATCCATCATCCGCTGCGCAGTACCGGCGGCATGGTGGTCAGCCAGAGCCGTCCGGCATCGGAGGTGGGCGTACAGATTCTGCGTGCCGGCGGCAATGCGATCGACGCGGCGGTCGCGGTCGGGCTGGCGGAGGCGGTGACGCTGCCGCGTGCCGGCAATTTGGGCGGGGGCGGTGCCATGGTTATCTACCTGGCCAAGGAGCACCGCACCACCGCTTTCGATTACTACGGCTCGGCGCCGGCAGCGACCACGCCGGGCCTGCTGTTGGGGGCCGACGGCAAACGCGATCGCGAGGCCTCGCGCTCTTGGAAGAGCATTGCCGTGCCGGGGACGGTGGCGGCGTTCGCTGCGGCGCAGCGCCGTTACGGCAAGCTGCGGTGGGCGCAGGTGGTGGCGCCAGCCATTGCGCTGGCCGAGCAGGGCGTGCGCCTGTCCGACGACGAAGCGCGCGTGCTCGACTGGGCCAAGCCTTCGCTGGCGCGGACGCCGGAGACGCGCGCGCAGTTCTTCAAGGCCGATGGCAGCAGTTATGCCGCCGGCGCGCTGCTCAAGCAGCCCGACCTGGCCTGGTCGTTGCGGCAGATCGCAGGCGATGGCGCCGATGCGTTCTACAAGGGCGAGATCGCCAAGCGCATCGTCGCCGCGAGCCAGCAGCATGGCGGCATTCTCACTGCCGAAGACCTGGCCAACTATCAGGTGCGCGAGCTGGCACCGGTGCACTCGAGCTACCGCGGTGTGCCGCTGGCGTTGGCCCCGGAGCCGGCGTCGGGCACGATCCTGGCGGAGCTGTTGAACCTGATCGAGCGCGTGCCGCTGTCGCCGGCCGATGCCGGAAGCGCCAAGGCCTACCATCTGATCGCCGAAGCGACGCGGCTGGCCGACGCCGACCGCAAGGCCTATGCGGGTGGGACGCCACAGGCCGTATCGCGCAGTGCAGGATTGCTGGACAAGGCCTATGCGGCGCGGCGGGCGGCACTGATCTCGCTGGCGCACACGCTGCCCGCGGCGGCGGTCGACGCCGGCGATCCGCGCCCGCATGAAAGCCCGGACACCACCCACTACTCGGTGGTCGATGCCGACGGCAATGCGGTCGCCAATACCTATACGCTGAGCAACAACTTCGGTGCCGGCGTCATCGCGGCGGGCACCGGGATCCTGCTCAATAATTCCATGGTCAACTTCGCCTGGGATGGTCCGGCCGATTCGCCCAATGCGCCGGCACCGGGCAAGCGGCTGGTAAGCACCATCAGCCCCTTCATCGCCTTCAAGGACGGCAAACCGTGGATCGTGGCCGGCACGCCCGGCGCCGAGTCGATCCTGTCGGCGTTGGCGCAGTTTGTGGTGAACGTGGTGGACTTCAAGCTCACTCTCGCCGAAGCGGTGGCGCGCCCGCGTATCAACGCGTATCGCGATGGCGGCATCGCCTATGAGCAAGGTATTTCGCCCGACACGCTGGAGCGTTTGCAGGCGCTGGGCCATGCGCTCGAACCGTCGATCACCCAGACCAGCATTCAAGCCATCGAATTGGCCGCGGATGGATCGGCATTCGGGGCGGCCGATCCGCGTCGCCCCGATTCGGCGGCAGTGGGCGTGCACGAATACCGCTGAGGCGGAGGATGTGTGGGTGGTGGGCGTTGTCCGCGGCGCAGCGACGCCTCAGCGTTGCGCGCCGACGCCCAGCAGCACGATCAACAACGGCAACACCCCGATGGCTGCGCCGATCACGGCCAGGGGCGCATAGCGTTCGTTGTTCAACCGCGACAACACCAGGCAGAGCACACCTATCCCAGCCGCGGCCACGGCGCCGACCAGCAAGCCTGCCACCGCCGCGGCCATGCCGCTCGTATTGGTGCCGACGATGACGCCGACGACCAAGCCCGCGGGAATGGCGAGAAAGGACAGACCGCCGAACAGTGGCGCACGCTGAGGCTGAGGCTGAGGCTGAGGCGCGGGGTCGGGATGTTCCGTGTCCATGCGCTAGTCCGGCAGAAGGGCCTGGTCAGTGTACTGAACTCAGTGGTGCGCTGGGTGTCGGCGCGGACGAGGGCCAGCGCGCGCAGTGGCCGGGACCTGGGGCGTTGCCCATCATGTTGAACAGTCGGCGGCAGGCGTGCGTGGTGGTCCGAGGGGCGCCGGCGCATGACCTTTCTTTGCTGAGAGGAACTGAGAGTGGCCGAGGCCCGGGCGTGGCGTGTGCACGTTCCGCGGCACCCCATGGCAGTGGACAGCATCAGTGATCCATTCCGCAGATCCGCCGCTATCGGCGCAGCCGGCATCAAAAAAGCGCAGCGCCCGCCGCTACCGCAGCGTCTGCCTGCGGGCATTTCCCGCGCTTGGAGAATATGTTGAACACGATCAAGCCCCTGTTGCTCCTCAGTCTGGCCCTGGCAGGTGTTGGCTCGGCGCTGGCCGAGGATGCAGCACCTGCCGCAGCAGCCAGCGGCGGCGCGCGCCTGCGCATTTTCGGCCAGAACGGCGTCGGCATCGTGTTGTACAAGGACGCGGTCTGTAACAAGAAATACAGCGAAAAGATCCGCGCCTCCGGGTCGTTGGGAAGCGCGTTCGGCTCGTTGGTCGGGGCGGTCAAGAATGAATCGATCGGGATTCCGGAAACGCAGAACACCCGCAACCTGCACGACCGCAAGATGATCGGCTCCAAGCCGTTCTACAAGGAATATGCGCTGGAGGCGGGCAAGCCCGTGGTGGTGGAGGCGGGCGCGCATTCGGACCATTGGTCGACCGCGACCGGTTACCACATGGGCTGGAATTGTGGGCCGTTGTTGTCGTCCACCTTCGTGCCCGAAGCCGGTGCCGACTACGAAGTGGCGCTGGACCTGGACTTCCGCCAATCAGTCTGTGTGCTGGCGGTCAATCGCGTCGCCGCCGATGGACAGGTCACGCCGGTAGCGGTATCGCCTGCCGCCAAGGACTGCAACTAGAGCGTGTGATGCATGTTGAGATGAGATGCGTTGGCCGCCAGCGGTGCGGAGCGGATGCTGCGTGGCGCGGATTGCCTTGGCGCCAGCCTGGGCAAGGCGCATACCTTGTCTGAACGCGGCACAGGACGCTTCGCACTCACATTGGACGACTCGCTCTAGGATGGCGGCAGGAGGCATTCCCGCATGGCATCCATACCGTATCCGCCTGGCTCGCCGGCCGCGTCCACCCGCTTGTATGTGCTATTGGCGCGCCAGGCGCGGACCGGCGTGATCTTCCGGCGCGGGCCGAGCAAGCAGGTGCAGCTGATTGGCTGGGATCTCGCACGAGATCGCTTCACGCCTGGCCAGTGGTTCAAGGGCCGCCTGTACGAGCGGCGTTGCGACCTCTCGCCGTCGGGGCGGCTGTTGGTGTATTTCGCGGCCAAGTACAAGGGCGAGTTCGGCACCTGGACGGCGCTGTCGCGCCCACCGTTCCTGACCGCGCTTGCGCTGTGGCCCAAGGGCGATGCCTGGGGCGGCGGCGGCATGTTCGAGAACGAACGCAGCTTGCTGTTGAACCACCGCCCGCAGCCTGGTCGCACGCCGTTTCCGTTGCCGACCGGCTTCGGGCTGCCGCATGACATGCGGGTCAAGCCCTGCGGGCAGTGGTCCGGTGGCGGCGAGGATGAGCCCATCGACAGCCTGCTGCGGCGGCGCGACGGCTGGAAGGAGCGCGATGCCGGTGAGGGCGAGCGTGGCGGGCGACGCAGTGGCGTGCTGTATCGGTTTTCACGTCCGCGGATCTGGGAGAAGCGCGGGCCTCAGGGCTGGCGTTTGCAATCGCTATTGCAGGCCGTAGGTCGAGAAAATGGGGCCTGGTACGCGCTGGACCACCGCGTCTGCGATGGCGATGGCAACGTGTTGGTGGACTTGCCTGGCAGCGACTGGGCCGACTGGGACGACGGCGATCTGGTCGTTGCGCGTGCTGGCTGCCTGTATCGCCTGGCGCAGGCCGATCTGCTCCGCTATCGGCACGACGAGGCCGTGCTACGCCTGTTGCAGGACTTCCGCGACGCGCGCTTTGCAGCGATGGCAGCGCCGGTGGACGCGTTGACGTACTGAGGCCTCGCGCGGACAGTCATGCCGCTGCAGGGAGAGCGTTGCGGGTCCAGGTGGCGCGCAACGCCCGCTCATCCGTCATTGCGATCGAATGCAGCACACCTAAGAGGGCAGGTGACTCATGTGTTTGACCAGCAGTGCATGCAAGACCGGTGGCATCGACAGGTCGCGCCGCCCCGCTTCCCACTGCTGCACGAACGGCTGCAGATAAGTGCGATGCCACGGGCTCAAGCGGCTGCGGGCCTGCAAGCGTTCGCGCAGCCGCGCCACCATGGCGCTGGCAGCCGCCTGCTCGCCCTGCGACTGATACTGGAACACGAAGGCCAGCAACAGGCTGTCCGGACTGTCGAACAACACCTCCGGCGGTACCACACCGTTGGCATCGCCGGCATCGAGCAGTTGCAGCAGGGTGTCTGGGTCGCGGTTGAGCAAGGCCAGAGGGAACTGCGCAGCGAGAAAGCTGAAATAGGCGTCTGCCGCTGTCGGCAATCCCTCGGCCAATCGATTCAGCGTGTGGCTCAGGTGCGTATCGCTAGCGGCTACATCGAGCGCCCAACCGCCGTAGGCGCCGACCGCGCGGCTGGTGCGGAGCTCCGGCGCGAGCCATGCGCTCGCCATCGTGTAGAAATGCACCGCGTGCAGGTGCGTGCTGACCGTCTGCTGTTGCCACGCCAGCAATTGCGCGTGCTGCAGGCCCAGGTGCACGCTCAGCTCGCCAATTGCCGGGTCGTGCTGCAGCCACAGGAGCTGCCGGCTACCGGCATGGTCGCGCATCCAGCACCAGTGGCCGGGCGCATCGCTCGGCAGCTGTGACCAATTGTTGGCTTGCATGGGTGGGGCCAGCCGTTGCAGCACCAGCGACGGAATCAGTGTCTGCAGACGCTGATGTTGCGCCTGTGCCTGGTCGCGGGCGGTGCGCAACGCCTTGGGCGTGCGTTTGGGCTGCAGAAAAAAACGCAGCCCAGCGGTCCGTTCGATAGCGTCGGAGGTGGTGTGGTCGGCCAATCGAGGCAGCGACAGTTCGTCGGCAACGCCGCGTCGGCGCGGCAGTCCACGGCGCGCCGCCAAGCCGCGAATCGCCTGCAGCGGCTCGGAGGCGAGCAGGCCGTCCAGCGTGGGGGCGATCCCGTCCTGCGCGGTGAACACTTCCTCCAGCCAGCCATTGACCAACAAGCCGTACCAATCGGCGAACAGCGACGGCGCCTCGGCATGATCGGCCAACGTCAACATGGCGTGGAAGAGCGTATCCAGCGGCACCTGCGTGTCGATGACGCGGCTTTGGTAGAGCAGGCGGCGCTGGTCGTCCAGCCGCAGATAGACAGCGCCGTGCGCGCCCTCCAGCCAACCCGAGCGCTCGGCTGCCATTGCCTGTGCGCGCATCTGCGGATCGGCGAGCGTTGCGGCCGGCGTCTGCGTCAGCACGCCGTGCCGCAGCAACACATCGATCATGCGCAGCCAAGTCAGGCCAGTGTCGTAGCGGGCCTGCAACTGCAATAGCGCATGGATCAATGCGGCTTGCCGCTCCGGCGGCAGCGCACTGCGATCGATCAGGTGAATACTGGCTTCGATCAGGTCCTCGACCGCATGTTGCGACATCTTGCCTCCCTGCGGCCGTCGATTTTGCTGCCGGCAGCATAGCCACCAGCAGGGGGCGAGCGCATGAAGGCCGGTCGTCGCGCCGAGACCGCGTTGCGCGCCTTGCCCAGGCGGCCAGCCTGGGCCGCCGCGCACACCTTGTGTCCACGCGGCACAGGACGCTTCGCACGCATCTCACAGCACGGAACACGCGCTAGAGCGCGGAGGACACCTTGTCCAAGCGCGCATCCAGCGTATCGTCGCCGGCGTCTACGCCGGCATCGCCGATGCGCTGCTGCCACGCCACTGTGGCGGTGGCCATATCGGCCGGCAGGCCCAATGCTGCGACGGTGAGGGCGACTTCGCGCATTTCCGCCGCGCGGCGACGGCCATGCACGATCATCCGCTCGAGGTTGTAGCTGGCTTGCTCGCGCCAGCCAAGTGCGGTGGCCGAGGCGTCGAGCGATGCCGCCACTTCTGCCTCCACGCCGGCGCGGCGCGCAGCCAGGAAGCATTCGGCGCTCAGCGCCTCGATGCCCTTGACCATCACCGAGCGCAACATCTTGATGGACGATGCCTGCCCGACCGCTGCACCGGCGGCGGTGGGCCGCATGTCCAGCGAGCGCAGCAGCACGATCGCCGCTTCCGTATGCGGGCCGCTGATCAGCAAGGGTACGTGGTGGCGCTTGGGCAGTACCGGTGCCATCACCGCCACGTCCACATAGCGTGCGCCGGCGGCCTCGATCACCTCCGCTGCGGCCTGCTTGGAGTGGGGTGCGCAGGAATTGCAGTCCAGCCACAGCGCGCCGCGGCGCAGAAATGGCGCCGATTGACGGGCAGCGGCCAATGCGCAATCGGCCGTGACCAGGCTGAAGACCGCATCGGCGTCGGCGACGGCGTCGGCCGCGTCCGCACAGCCGGTGACGCTGCGGCTGGCGTAGCGCGCGCGCATTTCTGCTGCACTGTCGAGGTGATCGGTCTTGCAATCGTAGGCGCGGATCCGCGCCGGATCGGCCAAGGACCAGCCATCGAAGAAGGCGCATGCCGCTTCGCCGAAGCCGATGAAGGCCAGTGCAGTGGATGGGGTGGACATGTGGACGCTCCTACGGGGGATGAGGATGCGGCGCATCGCGGGAAACCTGGCCCTCCGCGCAGCGCCTGCAGGGAGATCACTCCAGCACGCCAGCGCGCGCCAGCAAGCAGTGCCGGCGAAGCGGTGTCGTGGGTGGCGAATGCAAGCAATGCGAGAGGGAGAGCAACTCTGCAATCCGTGCAGTGCCCGGTCCTGCATGCGCGGCAACGCGCTGGCCAGGCCTGGTGCCAGAGCATACGGCGCAGGCGATGCGCATACGCGGCGCGGTGCACGCGGCCATTGCCGGAGGGACAGTCCATCGCACGCGGTCTCCATCATCGCTGTGCGCGGATGCCGATGCGATCGCATGCCCTGTCAGCCGACGGTCTGTATCGCGCGAATGAAGGTCATGTGGTCGATGGCCGCCGACGCATTGCGGTGCGCACTGCAAGCGCGCCGGCATCTGCGCATGCTGCGCATCTCACATGCTGTTGTCTGGACGTCTCCTACCCTGTCACGACGTTCGCGCAGAAGGAGGCAACATGGGCCTGTTGGTCGACGGCGTATGGCAGGACCGTTGGTACGACACCGACAAAAGTGGTGGACGATTCGAGCGCTCGCAAGCCAAGTTCCGCAACTGGGTGACCGCCGATGGCAGCCCGGGGCCGCAGGGCGAGGGTGGCTTTGCGGCAGTGCGCGGGCGTTATCACCTGTATGTGTCGCTGGCCTGTCCGTGGGCACACCGCAGCTTGATCTTCCGCCGGCTGAAAGGGCTGGAAGCGATGATCGACGTCTCGGTCGTGCATTGGCAGATGGGCAAGCAGGGCTGGACCTTTGCCGAGGGTCCGGGCGTGGTGGCCGATCCGTTGCACCAAGCGGACTATCTGTACCAGGTGTATCTGCAGGCCGATCCGCACTATTCCGGGCGCGTGACCGTGCCGGTGTTGTGGGATCGCGAGCGCAATACCGTGGTCAGCAACGAATCGGCCGACATCATTCGTATGTTCAACAGCGCCTTCGACGCGATTGGTGCGGCAGAGGGCGATTTTTATCCAGTGGCGTTGCGCGAGCAGATCGATGCGGTGAATGCCCGCGTGTACGACACCGTCAACAACGGCGTCTACAAGGCTGGCTTTGCGACCACCCAGGCCGCCTATGAGGAAGCCGTACAGCCGCTGTTCGAGACGCTGGATTGGCTGGAAGCACGCCTGGCTGGTCAGCGCTACCTCTGCGGTGATCGGCTCACCGAAGCCGACTGGCGCCTGTTTACCACCTTGGTGCGCTTCGATGCCGTTTACGTCGGGCACTTCAAATGCAATCTGCGGCGGATCGCCGACTATCCGCATCTCTCCGGCTTCCTGCGCGAGTTGTACCAATGGCCGGGAATCGCCGACACGGTGAATTTCCAGCACATCAAGGGGCATTACTACCAGAGTCACGCGATGATCAATCCCACCGGCATCGTGCCGCTGGGGCCGTTGCTGGACCTGGAGGCGCCGCATGGGCGCGATCGCTGAGCAATCGACGGTCGGCGCTGGCGGCATCGGCGGGCAGCGCGGTGCGGTGCGGATGCATGTGCCGCTAGGCTATCGATCCTGTCAGCTGACGAGTATCGGCATGCTCAATCATGTCATGGTGGGATCGAACGATATTGCGCGCTCCCGGGCGTTCTACGATGCGGTGCTGGGCGGCGTGCTGGGCGCGCCGGCGCCCTTGGTCAATCAAGCCGGTTCCGGCCACACCCGGCTGTTCTATCGCCACGCCGGCAGCACCTTCTGCGTCAGCGAACCCATCAACGATGCGCCGTCCACCTGCGGCAACGGCACCACGGTCGGCTTTGCCTGCGATTCGCCGGAGCAGGTGCAGGCGTTCCATGCGGCGGCGGTGGCCGCCGGCGGTACCTCCATCGAGGATCCACCGGGACGGCGCGAGAGCACGCTGGGACCGGCCTGGCTGGCCTATGTGCGCGATCCCGACGGTAACAAGCTCTGCGCGATCCATCGCCCAGGCTGAGCCAATCGCCGGCTCGTGGTGACGCGACTGCATTGCGGTCGCGTCTGCCACCTTGGTGCGCGCGGCCTTGTAAGATGGCCGCGGCCGCTCGTGGCCGTTGCCAAGGAATGCATCGATGCGAACCGCATTTTTGTGGGCGTGTGTTCTGCTGTCCCCGGCCGTGCAGGCCACCGATTCGCCACGCGCCTGCCTGCTCGAAGGCAAGTTCACCTTCATGGGGCAGGCCTTGGACATCAAGGATTGCATCCAGAACCGCGGCGAGCCGCATCCGCGTCTGGTGCAGGCCTGCGACGGGATTGCCGCCACCGCCACCGGCATGGGCGCGCCCGCGCCGAAGACCACGTGGCTGGCGGCCTGTCCACCCGCGGCGCAAGGGCGTTGCCAGGGAATGGCAGGGAGCAAGCTGGATGCGTACTACTACAAGCGCAGCGCCCAGGATCTGCCGCAAACCCGCGCCAGTTGTACCGCGATGAAGGGCACCTGGATCGAGGGCGGTTGACCGCGCGTCTTACTGTTTCCGGATGCGAACGACCGGGTGCCCGTCGGCGCAGCTGGCGGGCAGTCGTCGTTTCGGCGCGGCGCAAGGTGGGTGCGCCGGCAGGCGGCAGCGGCAACGGACGCGTTGCATGCGAGGGTGCGGATGCGGACACTGGGCGCATTGACGCAACCCGCAGCCAAACCATGGACACGCCTTCGCTCCCCGTGCTGCCGGCGCTGCAAGCGCTCTATGCGCGGCAGGATCCCCAGCCCACCGGTGCGCCGGCTCCCGGACGACTGCGCGCCAGCATCTGCGTCGAGGTAACCGATGCGGAGGCGGTCGCGCGGATCGAGCAGTGGATGCTGGCAGCGGCCGACCAACTCACCTGCGTGCACAGTACCGGCTGCGGTTGTTGCGTCATCGGTTGGGAGATCGAAGGGCCGCAAGCGCTGCTGGCAACACTGCCGCAAGGACTGTCGGCGCCGGGCTGGGCACGCGATGACGCCGTCGCTGCGCCCATGCCGATATGGCAGCGCGCCTGGCAGGCGTGGCGACGCTGGCGGAACGAACGCGCGTGATGCGCCGTACGCGCGGGGCGTTGGTGGTGGCGTTGCTGGCCATGGGCGGGCTGTTGCTGTGGCGCGCGCGCGATGCCGACGAGCAGACTGCGAACGTGCCCTTGGACACGCAGGCCATCGCGCGCAGGCATGGCGTGGCCGTGCTGACGGGCGCACCGGCAACGCTGACCGTCAGCCCGCACGGCGTGCCGATTGCGCGGCAGCTGCCACAGGTGAGTTTGCTACCGCTCGACGGCGCGGTCCCGCAGGCGACGCTGCAGGGCTTGGACGCGGCGCTCGCGGTCTACCCGCAGGGGGCCTTCGGTCGGCTCTGTCGTGCCATCGTGCTGGTGCGGCAGCTGCGCTTTGCGGGCGCCGAGGGTGGTGGCACTGCCGGTGGGGATTTCATCGTGCTGGCCAGCGACCCGAATCGCTCTGCGCAGAGCAACCGCGTCACTGCCCGGCTGGGCGTGCACCATGAATTCTCCTCGCTGATCTGGCAGCGGCAGCCAGCGATGACGATCCGCTGGCGACTGTTGATGCCGGCGGGCTGGCAACCAGCCCCCACTGCTGCGGAGGCGTTGTCACGTAACGAAGAGGCCGCACCGCCACTGGCCAGCGGGGTGCTCAGTGCCTATGGCGCGACCTCATTGGAGAACGATTTCAACACCTATGCCGAGATCGCGTTCGATGATCCGGCGCGGATGCGGAACTTGGCGCGCATGCCCATCGTGGCCGCCAAGCTGGCCGTGCTGCGTGAGGCCTATGTGGCCACCGATCCTGCGTTTGCCGAGCTGTTCGCGCGTCTGCAGCTCACGCCGCCAGTCCGCTGAGCGCGCGAGGCGGCCGTTGCCAGCTCAGCGTCGCGGCGCGGCAGCGCGCTTTGCGATCAGCGTGGCGGCGCCGACGGTAAGTGCATCCTCGACCGCACCGGTGGATGTCTGCCCGTAGCGCCGCAAGGCACGCATGCGCAGATCGAAGGTCAGGTAGGCGGCGCCGACGGCTGCACCGGCGCCCAGCACGGCGGCCAACGTGCGTTGCCGGCGCGGCGCCAGTGCGGCACCGGCGATGGCGCCACTGGCAATCCGCGCCACCATGCCGGGCAGCACGATCCGATCGGGCGCAGACCGCATCTTGTCGCCAGCCAACTCGCCGCCGGCCAAGGCCAGCATGCCGGCCGACACCACCGGGTTGCCCAGCACGCGGGGCGCGCCGTTATCGGCGGGCAAATGGCCACGACGTGCCGCCTGCGTCACCGCGGCCAGCGGTGTCATTGCCCGCATGCCGGCGACCAGGCCCATCAACACCGAATGCATCAACGCCATCGTTCATCTCCTGCGTCTGGGCGCCCACCGGCGGCGGATGCCTGCGATGTCGCCACCATAGGTCGCTGCGTGTCAGTGCCGCGGCAAGAGTGCAGCCGCTTGTGTTCGCTGATCCGATGCGCGCTCGGTGGCGGGCGGCATTCGCCAGGCGCCGCGGCAGGACAACAGCGCCATCGAGGCCGCAGTGGCCTGCGGCCAACAGCCGACAGCAACGCGCACTCAGCCTGGTGGAACCGCCAGCAATGCCTGCAGACCATGGGTGAAGCCCCGTGGCGCCACGCTGAGATGATCCTCGTCCGCCAGCACCTCCAAGGTGAGCTGCAAGGAGGGATAGCGATGTGCCTGCAGACGTTTTGCCATCTGCTGTGCGTCGGTGACCATGTCGTAGCGCTTGCCGTAGCGGGTCTGCTCGTATTGGCCCACGTACATGTACACCCGCGCCGGCAGATCCGTGCGGCCGGCCGCGGTGGCCTGTTCCTGCGCCACCATTGCATGGGCGCCATACCAGTACGAAGGGCTGCCGAGGATATAGCCGGAGAATAGCTGTGGGGCCGTCAGCAGGATCTGGGTGCCGAGCAAGCCGCCGTAGGAATGCCCCAGGAACAGCCGCCGCTGCTCGTCGGTGCGATAACGCTGGGCAACGAACGGCAGCACCTGCTCGCGCAGATAGGCGATGTAGTCGGCGCTCTTGCCATGGGTCTTGCTGGCCGGCGCGGTGGCACCGGCCTCCGGCGTGGGCGTGTAGTCGCGGCGTCGGCTATCCATGGGCGCATCGCCAATGGCATACGACAGGCCGACCAGGATAACGTCCTCGATCTTCGGCCCTTCGCCGTTCAAGCGCCGCGCGATCTGGCGTACTACCGGGAAGGCGTAGTCGGCATCGGTCAGATAGAGCACCGGATAGCGTCGCTGCGGCGACTCCGCGTAGCCCTGCGGCAGGGCGACGAACACTTGGTAGCGCCGGCCGGACACCGGATCGGGAATATCCCAGACCTGGGTATCGCGCAGCGTGTACGGAGCGCCATTGCCGCTCTGCGCCATCGGGGAGGACGGCGGCACCCGCGCTGGCGCTGCGATCGGCAGTGCCGCGCTCGCTGGTGCAGAGGGGGGATTGCCGCAGCCGCTGAGCGAGGCCGCAGCGACGAGTGCGAGGAACAGCTGTTTCACTGGGAGATTCCTGTGGTGATGAAACGGCTGTTGCGGTTGGTGCGCTGCAGGCCCCGGGCGTTGAGGGCAGGCCGGTCAACGCGCCTCAGCGTGTCTGCTCGCCAGCGTGTCCGTTCGTCGATCGAGCAGGTCCAAGCACCTTGTTTGCCATTGCATCGGCAGCGTTGCGGTGTGCACTGGGCAGCGCTGGTGGTGCTGCCGCAGGATGGCTCACTGCAACAAACCAAGTGGTGTCAGCACCGGTGCGCGCGCCATGTCGTTGGGGTTGGTGCCGGGCAGGCCCTGCGGCACGGCCATGCCTTTGCTGCGATAGAACTCCACCCAATACGGCGCGATCTGCCCGGTCTGCGGGTTCTTGAAGTTCATCGGTTGCAGTGCGAACACATGCCCGGCCCGGAACGCGCGTTCGATGAAGTCCGAGCAGTAGTAGCTGTCTTCGCGCTGCACGTAGGTGGTGTTGTAGGGCTTGCCCAACATGCGGCGCGCTTGCGCGATCGCCTCGGCAATCAGCCGAGGCTGCGGCGCTGTCAGCCGATAGACGTAGATGCGACGCTGCTTGGCCGCGGCATCGGCGAGGAAGGCGCGCAGCGTCTGCTGGCGCGATCCCTGCTCGTCGGCATGCAGGACCACCGGCGTACGGCCTTCGTGCGCGTAGAGCCCGACATGATCGAAGCTGGGTCCTTGCTGGTGTGCGGTGGCATCGTCGATGGCACCGCTCAAGCCGCTGCTGGCGGCGGTGACGAACACGAGATCGCCGTCCTGCAGCTTGAGCGCCAGCGACGGCAGCGGCAGCAAGGCCATAAGCAACAGCATCAGCGACGTGGCGGTGCGCATGGAGATGGCACGATCAGCGGGAATGGCCAGCATTATCGCGGGCGCGCCAGCGACACGCCAGGCGCCTGCTGCCGTCGCCGGCCGCGTTCAGTACCCGATGGCGGTGCAGCCTGCGCCGCCATCGGGACGTCGGCCGTTGCGTGGCCGAGCGGGATCAGTCCTTGGGAAGCGGCTGCATCTGGTACTGCGGTGGCGGCGTGGCGCCGAGCAGGTGTTGCACGAAGTAATCCCAACGGCGACGGGTGACATAGGGCGTCAGCTCGCCGTAGTCGTGCTTTGCGTTGGGCAGCATCAACATGTCGAAGTCCTTGTTGGCCTTGATCAGCGCGTCGACGACCAGCAGCGTGTGATACGGCGGGACGTTGTCGTCCATCGTGCCGTGCACCAGCATCAGCTTGCCCTTGAGCTTGTCCACGTGCATGGCATTGGCTTGATCGTCGTAGTTGGAGCTGCCGTCCTTGTTGACGATCAATTCGCCGTGGTACTTCTCGGCCCAGTCGTCCTCGTAGTTGCGGTTGTCGTGGTTGCCGCTTTCCGACCAGGCGACCTTGAACAGGTCCGGGTAGCGCAGCATCGCGCCGGTCGATGCGTTGCCGCCACCGGAATGGCCCCGGATACCCACGCGGCTGGTATCGAACCATGGATAGCGCTGCCCCAATTCCTTCAAGCCGGCGACCTGGTCGGGCAGGGTGTTGTCGCCCATGTTGGCGTACCAGGTGTCATGGAAGGTCTTGGACCGCCACGGCGTGCCCATGCCGTCGATGGCCACGACAATAAAGCCCAGTTCGGCCAGCGACTGGTTATCGCCATGCCCGGCCAGGAAGCTGCGGCCGCGCACCGAGCCGGTCTGCGGACCCGGGTAGATGTAGTCGATCACCGGATAGCGGCGCGACGGGTCGAAATTGCGCGGCTTGAACATCAGTCCATACAGCGTGGTCTTGCCGTCGCGCGCGGTGACGGTGATCGGCTCCGGCGGCACCCAGCCGGCGGCCTGCAGGCGCGAGATATCGGCGCGGGCGATGGTCTGGCGTGTGCTGCCGTCGGCGGCATCGCGCAGCACCGTCACCGGCGGGGTGACCGAGGTGGAGTAGGTATCGACGAATTGCCGGCCATCCGGCGACAGCGCGATGCTGTGGTCGGCCGCTTCGGGCGTCAGCAACACCGGTGCGCCGCCATCCAGGCTGACTTTCCACAGCTGCTGGTAATACGGGTCCACCCCGGGCACGCGGCCGACGCCGACGAACCAGGCGGTGCGCGTGACCGGATCCACGCGCAACAGCTCGGTGACGTTGCCTTCGCCGGTGGTGATGGGGTGCTTCAGCTTGCCGGTGCTCAGATCGTACAGATACAGCTGGCCCCAATCGCTACGCTCGGAGAACCACACCGCCTCGTTGCTCTCCGGCAGATAGGCCCAGTTGGCGGCGACCTGGCCGCTTTCGTAATACGTCTTGGCGGTCTCGTCGAACACCGTGCGCACCGCGCCGGTGGCCGCATCGGCAATGCGGAACCACACCTGCTTGTGGAAGCGCGAGGTCGAGGCGAACGCCAGCGTCTTGCTGTCGGGCGCCCACTTCACATCGTCCCAGCCGCTGTCGGGCCCGCAGCTGACGTCGTCGCACAGGGTGGAGCGGTGCTGGTCGGGCGGCAGCTGCAAGCGCAGCACGCGACGGCTAGGCACGTCGATGATGACGCGCTCGATCATGGTCACGTCCTTGTCGCCGGCCAGCGGATACTTCCACGCTTCCAGCTTGGGATGGCCGATGCCGCTGCTGACCAGATACATCTCGCCGGTCTTGCGCTGGTCCTGCTGGAAGGTGGCGATCTTGCGCGAGTCCGGCGACCACACCAGGATCGCGCGATCGGTATGCTGCCAACCGGCGTTGTCGGTGGCATAGCCGAAGTCCTTGACGCCATCGCGGGTCAGCTGGGTTTCCTGGCCGCTGGCCAAATCGCGCACCCACAAATTCCAGTCGCGAATGAAGGCCTCGCGGGTCTTGTCCGGTGACAGGACGCCCGGCTCGGGCGCGTCTTTTGCGTATACCTTGCTGCAGCTGGCGCGTTGGTCGCAGACCACCGCAGTGCCGCGGACGTTGAAGCGATAGCGTCCATCGGCCGTGCGCTTGACGCTCGGCGCCAGCGTGCTGGCCTTGAGCGGACGATCGCCGGTCTTGAGCAGACGGTTGAGCGCAGTGGCCAGCGCCGGCTGCTTGAACAACGGCGTGGTCTTGCCGGTGCTGGTGTCCAACTGCAGCACGCGGTCGCCCTTGGCGTCATGGTCGCGGTAGACCACGTGGGTCGGATCGAGCCAGTCGATCCGGGTAGCGGCATGGTCGACCAGCGGTTGCGCTTGGTAGTTGATCAAGCGTTCGGCGCGTGCGTAGTCGGCAGCGGTTACGGTGGTCGACTGCGCGCCGGCAAGCGCCGGGAGGGTGGCCAGGACAGCGGCGGCCAGCATTGGCAGCGACGACGACGGGGTGGGCATGGGCAAGCTCTCCGGAGCGAAAGGAGCGCAACCCCCGGCTGCGCGACCGCCCGATGCTAGCGGCAGCGCAGGCAACGTGCCTCTGCCAGAAGTCCTGGCGTCTGCCGCCGGCCGCCCTATCGGGCCATGCAGCGCTGCCAGCGCGTCTCCACCCGTTGGGCGAACCAGGCGGTGGTCAGTGAGCGGGTGATCTTGGGGCTGTCCAGGCGGATGCCCGGCAGCACCGCACGCGGCAGTGGCTGGCCGGCGTCGCGCTCGGCCAGGGCGAACACCTGCTGGTACAGCGCAGTGTCTGGGAAATCCGCTTCGCTGCCGTGTTCCAGGGCGCGGCGGATCTGGTGCTCGTCCAGTGCCAGCACGCTGGCCAGGGTGCGGACGGCGCGTTCGGTGGCGCCGGCGGCCTCCAGATCGGCGCCCGGCACGAGCAGGTCGCCGTCCAGCGCCAGCGCGATCCCGCTGGCGCGCGACACCGCCGCCTGGAAGGCCGCATTGCGGCTGGCATACCAGCCGGCGTTGAAGTCGGCGAAGCGATACAGCAGCGACGGGTAGTCGGCCGGGTAGCCCAGCAGGTGGCGGGTGCCGAACCACAGCCCGCCGCGGCGGGTGAACACCGCATGGCGAATGCTGTCCTGGGACGGGTACGGGTAGCCATCGGCATGCTGTTCGGCAAAGGCGATGCTCACCTGCATCGGGCCGGCCGTGCGCACCGGGTTGAAGCGCCCGAACAAGCGCACACCCAACGGAACCTTGTCGAGGAATTCCTCGAACAGGAGGCTGAGTTCCTGCTCGGTCCTGGCCGCCTTCAAGCGATCGGCGTAACTGCGTCCATCAGCCGTGCGCAGGGCTAGCGCAGCATCGACCATGAAGCCGGGCACGTGGTAAGCGCTGGCGCGGCGATCGATCTCCTGGCGCGCGATCCGGCCCAGATTCGGCACCGGCGGGTTGGCCTGGTAGGTGGATTCCTGCTCGGTCACCGCCAGCACGGCGCAGATCTGCTCGGGGTCGGTCGCCAGCGCCTGCGAGGACAGCGCGACGTAGACATCGTTGGCCCAGCCGGCGCGATCGGGCAGCGTGGCCGGCAGGCGGCGCAGGATATCGGCCTTCACCACCTCGGCCGGGCGTTGCGGCGGCCGCGGCGCCTGGCTTGCGCAGGCGGCGAGCAGGCTGCAGAGCAGCAGGGCGACGAGGCGAACGCAGGGGCGCGACACGGTGTGTCCGGTGGCGAAGGGAATGGGCAGTGTACGGGCTGCCGTGTCGCGGTCGCCGCACGCGGGTGTCGCCGCGGTGCGCTAGCGGCGAGCGAGCCGTGGATGGGCGGCTGACGCGCCGCGCGGCGACAGCGTGGCCAGCACGCCGTCGAGCGCGCGCTCGGTCTGGAAGCCAGCCTTGCTAAGGCGCCTGGCGACCTCGTTGGGCACGTCGCGCCCGCTGGTCAAGCTGTTGGGGGTGCCGGTGTAGTGGAACAGCCGGCCGCCCGGGCGCAGCACCCGCGCCAAGTGATCGTAGAACTGCTGCGAATAGAGCTCGCCCGCGATGCCGAAGCGCGGCGGGTCGTGCAGGATCGCCTCCACCGCGTCCGACGGCAGATTGGCGATTTGCTGCGACACATCGCCATGGGTCAGTTGCAGCCGGCCCGCCGCGGCGGCGCTGTCGGGGTCCGGTGACCATGGATTGAGCGTGCGCAACCACAGCACATCGGCATTCTTCTCGAACGACAGCAGCTGGCCGACGCCATCGTCCAGGCAGCAGGCGGCGAAGTAGCCCAGCCCGCCGCAGGTGTCGAGCACGCGTTTGCCACGCGGTGCGATCAGGGCGACCTTGCGCCGCGCATCCTCGAATGGCGACAGCCGCGCCGACGGCAGCATCTTGATGCCATCGATCTCGAAGGTGGGCGCGCCCCATTCGGTGGGTACCAGCTTGATCAGCGCACCGCTGTAGCGCGAGACCGGTGCGAAGTCCTCGCCGTCCCAGTAGTACAGCGTGCGATCCTTCAACTTGCCCGGATACGGATAGTCCTGGCCATGCCAACGCCAGGACGCGCTGGCGAGGTCGGCGGTGGCGCTGCTGCGCTGCAGATCCAGCGAGCCGGTCCAGGCGCTGGCGCCGGACGTACGCGCCGAATGCAGCGCCTGGGCGTCGGACTGGGTGAGCAGGGGGCCGGTGTAGTGGGGCACGGAGCGGTCGATGCCGGCATGCCGGGGAGGGCAACCGGCGCAGCGGAGGGCCAGGCATCGTACCCGAGCCTCGCGATGAGGGCACGGCGCGGATGCTGTTTGGCGGTATCGCGGTCGCACCCACGGCGCCATGGACGCGGTCGTGGCATCGTCGCAAGGCTGCCTGCGCGAGCGCGGGTCGCGGCGTGCAGCGCCCGCGTTCGGCAAACATCACGCTTGTCCAAGACGCAGCAACGGTGGCCACCTAACGTCACCCAAAAGTGCGCAGCGTGCGGCGCTGCCGCGCCACCCGCATGGCTGTGCCCGCTGTCCGACGCTTGCGGTTTCGCTGTACGCGTCTGCACCGCATACTTGCCCGGGCGCATCGCCCCCCTTTCCTTCCGATGCGCGCCTACCGTGGAGAGTCGGCATGCTCAAGGGTGTGTTGTTGGGGTTTGCCTGCTATGCGGCCTATTCGATCAGCGATGCCTTCGTGAAACTGCTCGAAGGCGGCCTGCCGGCCTACGAGGTGTTGTGCCTGGGCGCAGTGCTGATGCTGGTGGCGGTGCCGTTCCTGAAGAAACCGGACGACCGATTGCGCGAATTGGTGATGGCCAGGCAGCCGGCCATCTGGCTGCTGCGTGCGCTCACCGCCGCCATCGGCAACCTGACCTCGGTGATCGCCTTCACCACTTTGCCGATGGCCGAAGCCTTCGCGTTGATCTTCCTGATGCCGATCTTCGTCACCGTGTTATCGGTGTTGTTCCTGAAGGAAGAAGTGCGCTGGCGGCGCTGGACGGCGGTGATCGTCGGCTTCATCGGCGTGCTGGTGGTGCTGCGTCCGGGCTTCCGTCATCTCAGCCATGGCCATGTGGCGGCGATCGTCTGCGGTCTGGTCGGGGCGATCTCGGTGATCGCCTTGCGCATGGCCGGCCATAGCGAAAAGCGCCTGACCCTGTACGGTGCCGGCGTGATCGGCCCATTGGTGATGGGCGCGATCCTGATGCTACCGACCTTCGTCTGGCCGTCGCTCGCGCAATGGGGCCTGCTGGCGGGCTATGGCTTGCTGGCGGGCCTGGCGGCGATCTGCATGATGTACGCCACGCGGATGGCGCCGGTCAGCGCCGTGGCGCCGACCCAGTACAGCCAGATGCTGTGGGCGATCGCCTTCGGCTACCTGCTGTTCCATGATCACCTGGACTGGCCGATGGCGATCGGCATCGCGCTGATCCTGGGTGCCGGCCTGTTCACGCTGGTGCGCGAAGAGCAGGTCTCGCGCTGGTGGCGCCGCACCAAGATCGTTTGAGGCCGATTGCAGCGCTTGGCGCGCGGTATCGCCGGCCTCGACGATGTTGCCCCGCCACGCGCATGCGCGGCAGACCTTACGAATGCCGGATCCTGCGACTCACCATCATGGCTCACCCGTGGGCTCTGTCGGCGGCGCAAGCCAGGGCTGCACGATGCGCGCGTACTCGCCACTGGCCTTGCTCAGGTGCAGCCACTGGTCGACGTAGGCCTTCCAGGCCGCATCGTCGCGCGGCAGCAGGAAGGCTTTTTCGCCGTATTGCAGCGGCTGGTCGGGCGCCACCGCGCACAGGCCAGGCAGTCGCGCCTGTTGGAACCGGGCCTCGGAGGCATCGGTGATCATCACATCGGCGCGCCGCGCCAGCAGCTCCTGGAAGATGGTGGTGTTGTCGGCAAACAGGCGCAGCTGCGCATGCGGCAGCAGGCGGCGCACGAAGGCTTCATTGGTGCCGCCAGGCGGCTCGATCACCCGCACCTCGGGGCGATCGAGCTGATCGATCCGGCGGTAGCGCTCCTGTTCGGCGCAGCGCACCAGCGGCACCTTGCCATCGACCTCCAGCACCGCACTGAAGCTGGCCTGGCGTTGCCGCTGCAGGCTGACCGATACGCCGCCGACTGCCAGGTCGCAGCGATCGGCCAGCAGATCGGGCAGCAGCCGCGGCCAACGGGTCTGTACGAAGACGACGCGTGCGTCCAGGCTGGCGGCAAGCGACTGGGCGAGTGCGATATCGCTGCCCTCGAAGCTGCCGTCGGCACGCCGAATCGAATATGGCCGATAGTCGCCGGTGGTGCAGACGCGCAGCACGCCCTGCTTGGCGATCGCATCCAATCGCGAGGCAACAGCAGCGGCATGAACACTGCCGCACAGGAACACGCTGACACACAGGACGCCAATCCGCATCGCAACAGCCTCGGCCAAGAGCGCCCATGATAGCGGGCCGCCGACCGCGTCGATGCCGGCGTCAACGCGGTGTCACGGCGGCAGCGGATCGGCTCACGGCGATGTAGCAGGGCAGCGCCTAGCGTCGAAGCTCCCTCACCATGGGAGCGTTCCGATGATTCTGTATTCGCTCAATGCCGAACCGCGGCCGCTGGCAAGCGGCCTGTTCCTGCATGGCACGCCTGGCCCCAGCCGCGATGACGACATGCCCGACACGCGCAAGCCACCGCAGCGCGGTGGGCTGAACGAAGAAGTCGGCGACCTGGAGGAGGGCGACGACGAGCAGGCCTTGCCCGGTCGCGCCGGCGGTGGACTGGCCGGCGGCTGAGTCAGTCGAGGTGATGGCCGTCGCTGCCGTAGCCAGCGGTTAGCGGCGACGGACAAGTCCTCCCGTGCGAATCGCACCGCGCTGCAAGGTGCAGGCAACGCGCGCCAGCGCCGTCGATGCGTGGGGTGCGCGCCCGATTGCGCTGCTTACGGAAACTGCACATGCCCGGGCTCGAAATACGCGGGTTGGCTGCCATCCTCCGGCAATCGCGGCAAGGTATCGGTCACGACCTTGCCGCGGATATCGGTGAGTCGCAGCGTCAACGGCTGGTTGCCCAGTTGTTCGCCGAGGAAATGGTTGTAGTCCATCTTCTGCAGGTTTTTCCAGCGACTGCCTTGCTTGACCTCCATCTTCATCACCGGGTACGCATGATTGCGCACTTGAATGGCGGCCCAGTAGCGTGAACTGCCTTCCTTGATGCGGTACTGCACGTTGCCGCTCACCGGCCCGCGCACGATGGTCCAGCTGACCGGGATGCGCCCCTGCACCGTATCGCCGATGGCTGCAAATGCATTGGGCGACAGATCCAGGCCACCGGACGCAGCATTCGGATACAGGTCCGTCACGTAGACGGTGGTGGTGCCCTTGGGGCCGGTCACCTGCAGATACGCACCCGCCAGCGCTGCCTTGACGCCGCCGTAGTTCAATTGCACTGGATTGAGCGCCGTGATGAAGGCCGTACTCGGGATGGGATCGAGCAACAGTGCCCCACCGGAATAGCCGGAGCTGGTGTAGGTCGCCGTGCCACTGAAGGTGCTGCTCCAGCCAGAAGCCTTGCCGGTGCCGCCAGCGCTGGTCGGGGTGGCGGTCGCTGTGGCGGGCGGTGCCTTGGCCACGCCCCAGGCACGCTGCAGGATCTGCAGCTTGTCCGCGCGCAGGCGACCGTCGGCGGCAAGCAGGCCGCCATTGTTCGCGGTGGCCACCTCCCAGCTCCCCAGGAACGCGCTGCGCAGGCCGCTGCCAGCCAGATAGGCGCTCAAGTCCTGTTGCCATGCGACGTCGCGCGGATCGCCGTCGCCCAGGCCGCCGCCCAGGCTGACCGGCACCACCGCGTGACCGCGCGCCATCTGGCCAAAGTCGCGCTGCCACCGCGTCGGCGAGCCGCCGGCAATGTCGCCGTTTGCCAAGGAGTCCGTCGCCGCGCGATCCGGTCCGGACAACTTGGGAAGCAGCAGCAATTGCCTGGCTGGAATGCGCGCCGCCGTGCATGCCAGCGGCTGCAGATTGCTGCCGGCAGTATGGTGCGCCCCGTCGCTACACACCGCGTTGTCGCCCACGCCTTCCACGCCGACCAACCAATGCGGCGCTTGCGCCGCCACGACCGCCGCCGCACGCGCAGCAATCCGGCTCCAGTCGGTGTCCACCGGGCCTGCCGCCCAGTGTGCGTTGCCATAGCCGCTGCTACCCAGATCGACGCCGATCACCCCGCTGCGGTTGCCGTAGCGGCGTGCCAGCTGCGCCAGGCCCGTCATCCACCCATCCACGTCCGCACCCAGCCGCGGTGGCGCATCGTCGCAATCGGCCTGGGCGTAGGCCAGCAACACCTGCATGCCATGTCGCGTGCTCGCAGCGATGACGGCGTCCAGCACTTGCGTTGCATTGAGGCCGCTCAGGTGCGCGTCGCCCTGCACAGCCGACGCATCCACCGCGGCGCCCTGCAGCGTCGCCGCGCAGATCGGCAGCCGCACGGCATTGACCTGCGCCTGCTGCAGCGTATCCAGCAGCGACTCCAGCGACGTATATTCCAGACCGCTGGCGACATGCGTGGGGCGATCGAATCCCGGCCAGGTGACCCCGCGCAGTTGCTGCGCCTGGCCGTTGCCGTCCACGAGGCGTCCTTGGGTGTCCACCTGTAACGCCAAGGCCAAGGAGGGCGCCAGCAAGGTGGCTGCCAGCAATAACCGCAGAGGTCCACGCATGGGTATCTCCTGACTGTCTGATTTGCACAGCAAGCCAGCGATCCCTCGGTCGATCCGTGCGCACCGTCTAAGACTGGTCGCCGCCACTGGCATGTGTGAGCAGAACTGTGAAATCCAGCGCTGACATGATGTGCTGTCGCCGATGGCTTGGGTGCTGGGTGGCGCTATGTAGACGTTGTTCCGGGTGGCTCTGATCCTGCTGGTATCAAGCGAAGCGGTGGGGCCAATCGGCTGCGGTTCCGCAGCGCGCCTAAATCGCTGAAAAGGGGCGTCAGCGAGTCAGTCATGGAGGTTCGTCCTGCTGCAATCGCAGGAGGGGCGCCGCTGTCGCTCGTCTATGCTCAAAATCCAAGATGGCAGCGACCGCTACTTCCTGTAAAGGACGCGATTGCATAGCCCGCGACCCAGCACAAGGGAAGCAGGCCTAGCGCCGAGCAAAAAAGCGCTCATCCCACGCGAGCTTCTTTCCTGCGAAGGAGAGTGCGACTGTCAATGCAGCACTCAGTCCGATCAGGCAGAGGATCAGCGGGTGTAGGCCAATCGCGATGGCGATACACATAAAAAATGGCCCAGGACCATGCATCCGGCCCTCCTGGTGTGCAGTACGCTGTGTAATAGCCGCACAACCCCGCATAGCTGCAGATGGCTGAGTAGAGGGAGAACGCAAAGATTTGCATCGATTCGTCTCACGTTCTACGGACTGGGCATTGAGAAGCTGCCTGTGTCGTCAATGCGCGTCGGTGACGTACTGCATGTAGTCGTTGTAGCCGGCAAGCTTGGCATTGATCGGGCCAGCGTGGACGTGCCCGCTTGTTTCGATGGTTCGCACTCTGGCGCTGGAATGTAAAGCAGAGATCGGTCCAAGGAATGGCTATCTAGGCTTTGGGGCATTGAGTGATGCGAGCATCGCATCCCAGAGCGCGAACATCTCGTGCTCGGACGGAGGGGATCGAACGCCCGAGTTGTCGCCAATATCCAGGCCGATTGCCATGCCAGATCCATGGTCGACTTCACTTTGCCAGCGGAATCTGTACGCGATCGCTCCGCTCTTCAGCTCTTTTCGCCAGACAAGTTCTTGGCCCGATATGCCAGCCAACGCTCGATGACCGCTCCGTAATACGTCGAAGGACTTTGGAAATGCGGGATCAGCAGCAGCCCCTGGGTCTGCCAGGGCGACGTCCTGGGCTGCTCCCTTTTCCCGCTTTAGCTCATGATCGATGTCGGCTGCTACGTCGTTTGGGGTGTCACTGCCCTCGATCACACCAAGCCAAAAGCTGGATGACGGCCAATTCTTCAGCTCCCCGGTCACATTGACGGAAACGGACGGCGGTGGGTCCTTGATGTAGGCGCCGTCTATGCAAAAGGCTGAAGTCTCCATGCTCGATCGGCCGGGCCTTATGCGAATGGCAAGCTTGGGTAGCGCCTGTAGCTCTGCGCGCTCCTCATTGGCGACCTCTCCGCTCAACTGATAGCCCCGAGGTCCAAGCCAGTAATACGCCTCGGCTTTGTAGATATGGGTACTGACCTCAGAGTCACGAAAGAGCATCAAGGAGAGATTGTCGCCAAACCTTTGGAAGTCGCTCAGTCGATGTCCTTCTGTTTCGTGCGGCATCGATGCTAGCTGTGCTTTGCGCAGCTCGATCTCATCGTCGAAGGCCTTCCGGTCCGGTGACTGATCGCGGGCGATCGCGAATAGATCGGCTGTCTGGGTCCACTGCAGTGTCGCTTCGGCGGGAAGGCCGATGGTGACGCGTCCGATGCAATGGGGCCGCAGTGGAGGCTTGTTCTGCTTTGGGTCAACCGGCGCGGTATTTTTGCCGCATGCAGCCAGGAGCGCGAGCGCAATCAGGGCTGCGATAGAAATCTTCATCCGCTTGTCGAAAGCGCTGCCAAAACGGCGCCGCGGACAACGACGGCCGTTGGTGGCATCAAGAAATCGCTGAGCTTGCGGCGACATGCAATCTCCACTGCCCGGTTGCCCGGACCGCAGCGGGATCGCTGCCGGCTGATGGGCGCAATGCGCACGGTGGCGGGTCGCGCTTGCCCTCAATACAAGTTGGGGCCCATGGGAGGGATGATCTTCTTCACGCCTTCCTCGACCGCGCCGCGCATTGCGCGGCCTGCGGCATCGGTTGCGTCGTCGATCACTTCGCCGATGGCGTTCTGGGCGCGTTCCTTGACATTGCTTACGGCCTGTTGGGCGGATTCGGCCGCATTTTTGATGCCGTCCCCGAGCTCCTCGGCGTACTTGTCCATCAGGTAAAGCGCTTCATCCCTGAACTGCAGGGTCTCGTGATCGCGGTCGAAGATACGGCGATACTGGCCGGGGCCGTTGGCTTCGCGCCGCGTCGCGGTTCCCAGCAAATTTCGGACGATCCAGCCGTTGACACCGGCATTGTCGCGCAGATCCGCGGCGTCCTTGTCCGACATCAGCGGGATCGTTGCGGGGTTGCTGTCGTCGTTGGGCTTGGGGTTTTGGGCTAGCACGCGTTTTTCGAACTGGTTGAGTTCATAGCGCTCGGCCATGGCGCGCGCCTGTAGCGCGCCGCGGTAATTGCGGGATGCTTCGGCCAATTCGGCAGCCTTGAGCAAGCGGGTGTGTTGCTCGTTCTTCTTGCGGATTTCGTTGGCAAAGACGTTCTTGTCGAACTGCGAGACCGGGCCCAGCAGCCAGAAGCCTGCGTGCGAGTCGTGGACATATTCATCGAAGAAGCGGTCCACTTCCGCAGGGATCGCAGCGGTGTCATCGATGGCGGCCAACAGATCGCGCTGGGTGCGGCTCGCCATTGCTGGCAGCGTGACCTCATTCGGGAAGCCGTCCAAGTAGATCGTCACCGGGGTGGGCTGACTCGCGGCGCGTGCATGCTTGATGTCGGTCTGCCAATCCGTATTGCCTTCCATCAGGTCGGTGCGATCCTGAGTGTTGGCGTGCTGGTAGCTCTGCATCGCCTGGAACTTGGCGACCTCGGTCCTGGACGCACGCCAGCGCCAGTAGCGCTGCATCTGTTGTTCCATGCGGTTTTCCATCACCCCGCGCTTGGTGCCGGACAGGTTTTCGCCCTTTTCGTTGGGCGGGGACCATTCGAGATAGGCGGCGAAGGCCTTCTCCAGCGAGGGATCGATTTTGTAGTCGTCCTTGGTCTGTTCGACCATTTCATCAAAAGGTCGAAGCTTCACGCCGTTGTTCGAAGCCTCGAAATACATGTCGTTCAAAGGGATCTGCGACATCAGGCTCGATCGCCCACCACGGGCCTTGCCTTGATCGCCCGGCGAGTAGCCGCCGCCGATATCGGAGTGGGCGCCGGGGTAGACATACTCCTTGGAGCGCGCCGGCCAGCTGCCGCCGGCACGCATGGTGGAAAGCGGGAACGAGCGGCGGATCTCGTGACCGGCCACGTAGTGCAGCGCGCCCTCCACCTCGGGGATGCGCATGGTCTTGTTGGCCCAGTCGAACAACCCGTTGCCGAACGGGGCGGAGTCGGCCAGCAGCACCGATGCCACGGTGTCGTAGATGCCCAGAAAACGCAGGTTGACCTGGGCCGAGCCCACCTTGCCGCGGGTGGCCAGCGTGAGCCAGTTGCTGAAGGTGCGCGCTTCGGCGGCGCCGCGCGAAAAGCCGAACACGGACAAATGCAGCTTGGTGATCGTGGGGCGCTTGTCGGCGGTTGCTTTGGTCAGCCGCTGATCGATATCGCGGAAGATGGATATCATCTTGCCGTCGCCAAGGCGATACCATGTGCTCAGCCCAGTAAATACGCCGGTAACCAGGTCCTTGGTTTCTGCTTCGTCCAAGAGGTCGAAGTTGTTGACCGACGTATGCACTGCGTTATAGAGCTGGATCAAGGCCCAGTGGATGCGATTCTCGCCGCCTTTTGCCATGCTTTTCCCGGTCGCGTCTTCGCCGTCTTCGCCGATCTCCGGAAATTTCGTGCCGACCCCAGGAACATAGAAACGGAAGTACTCGGTTCTATCTTCCTTGTGGGCGTCATACAAGCTGACGATATTCGAATGGCCCTTAGAAGGCCGGTCGCGCTTCATATTGTTGTTGGTGCCATCGAAGAAGATGGCGACATGGATCTCGCGGGTGCAGCTCAGTCCGTCGGCCGCCGCCGTGCATGCCTTGCCGGCGCGCTGGCTCAACTCGCGTGGCGTCGGTTTGCGCGTGCTGCGGGAAAAGCTCTTGGGGACTTCGGTCTTGCCGTCGGCCACCGCGCCATACTTATCGTTGTCCCAATGGTCGTTGGGGTCGGCGGTCGGGAGCCATTCGTAGGCGGAGGACCAGGTCTTGGCCAGATAGGGCTGTTGCGGCGTCGGGCGGAAGTACAGGATCTGGTCGCCATTCGCCAGGACCAGGGCAGTCATGGTCACCCGCTCCTTGGTCTGGAAGAGCCAGGCCTCGACCGAGCCATCCTGCTGGCGCTTGACCGCATACCATCCTGGTTTGAAGTCGGTCATCGCTGCTGCTCCGGTTCGGTCTGTGCGGACGCTGCTTCGGGCAATTTGGGTGGTCTTGGGGGCCAGCCTTCGGGTTTCACCGGCGCATCAGGTCCTTTATAGCCTTCCGAGCCGGCGCCGCCATTCCAGATCAATAGCCGCACCTGGCCACCCGGAAGGAAGTGGACATTGAGGCGCGTGCCGGGCTTATCGTAAGGCTCGATAGGAACGACCTTCTCATGCCACACCGGCTCCGATCGAATACCCGGAATGCCACTCGATGTTGTCCATTTCACCGTTGCGGTCAGTCCAGGACGCCACTGGCGTGGATAGCTGACGCAACAAACGAAGCTGCCGCCACCACCATAGGGATACGAATTTCCACCCCATTCTCCGTTGATATAGAGCTCATGGATGTAATCCTCCGTATGGTTGTACGGACTGATTTTTGCCTCGGCGGTCGTCGAGGCAGGCTCGGCCTTGCAGGCCGTCAATAGCGAGGCAAGGGCAAGCGCAAACAGCAATTGCGCAAAGATGCGCCATGTAACAGTGCTGGTTTGCGGCCTATCGTGAGCGTGCATGGTCTCTCTCGGATGCGATGGCGTTGTCCAGGGCGTCGCTGTGGAATTCATGGGGGTTTGCCTGCTTGTTCACTGGCTTGAACGGGACGCGTGGGTGGCCAGTTATCGGGTTTGACTGGGGCATCGGGTCCTTTATAGCCTTTCGAGCCGGCCGATCCATTCCAGATCAACAGTCGTACCTGTCCTTGCGGGAGGAAATGGACGTTGAGGGTGGTGCCGGGATGGTCATAAGGCTCGATAGGAACCACTTTCTCGTGCCAGATCGGTTCTGACCGAATGCCGGGAATACCGCTCGACGTTGTCCATTTCACCGTCGCCGTCAGCCCAGGATGCCGTTGACGTGGATAGGCGACGCAACAGACGAAGCTGCCGCCTCCGCCGTAGGGGCGCGAGTTGCCGCCCCATTCTCCATCGACATAGAGCTGATGGATGTAGTCTTCCGTATGATTGTACGGACTGATCTTCGCCTCCGCGGTGGCAGAGGCAGGCTCGGCCTTGCAGGCGCTCAACAACGAAGCCAGGGCCAGCGTCATCAGGACGTACGCGATGGTTCGCCTCGTCTGCGCCGACATTGCCCAGGGCGTCAGGCGGATCATGGGGCGCTATCGCCTTGCTCACTGGCTTGCGCGGTGCGCCGTGGCGGCCAGTTATCGGGTTTGACCGGGGCATCGGGCCCTTTGTAGCCCTCCGAGCCGGCACCTCCATCCCAGATCAACAGTCGCACCTGACCACCCGGAAGAAAGTGGACATTGAGTCGTGTACCTGGCCGATCGTAAGGCTCTATAGGAACGACCTTCTCATGCCACACCGGTTTCGATCGAATGCCCGGGATGCCGCTCGATGTCGTCCACTTCACCGTTGCCGTCAGTCCCGGATGCCATTGGCGCGGATAGGCGACGCAACAGACGAAACTGCCGCCGCCGCCGTAGGGACGCGAGTTGCCACCCCACTCTCCATCGATATAGAGCTGATGGATGTAATCCTCGGTGTGGTTGTAGGGGCTGATCTTCGCGTTGGCTGTCGTGTCTTCCGGGGACGGATGGCAAGCCGCAAGCCCAAACGTCAGCAAGGCAAAGGCGAGGATGGGCAGGCGGTGTGCAAGATGTTTCATTGGACTGCCAGGTCTGCGGCAGGGTCGCGCGGCTGCGGTGCATTGGCCTCGAGTTGGTCCCAGATCTCGGGGCCCCACAGGGGCATGCGCGCGGCCAGGGTGTAGTCGCCTGCGAGGACGCCGGCCCAGGTATCGGCCAGGCAGGGGAGCTGGTGAAAGTCTTCGCCACAGCTCAGGCTCAGCACGGCGAACTGCAGGCGACTTGCGATGTCATGGATGCGGTAGGCCGCTGCGGTCTGCAGGAAGCCGCACAGTCGCGTATGAAACTGGCCACGGCCTTGCGTGGGCACCAGGCTGGGCGTTTGTTCCAGCAGCAGAAAGAACACCGCATCCGCGTCGGAGGCGGAACGGAGCGCGCGGAATTGCGCCGCGGTCAGGCGGATGTGGTCGTTGCGATCAGCCGGCGTGTCGCTCGGTTGCGGCTGCCAACGCCGGTATTCTGCGTGTCTGCCAATCCAGCTCCATTCGCGCACGGTAGCTTGAACACGTGCGGTCTGCGCAGGGTCCAGTGCCGCCAACAAGGTGGGCAAGACGCGAGTGTCGGCAAACCGGCAGTGCAAGGGTTGCTTGCGGTCTTCCAGCGCGATCCTGCCGAGATAGTCGGCCAGCGCCTGCAGGGCGACGATGGGTGCAGTAGTACCCACGAAGCTCAGCGCGGCCGTGCCGGCGGTCCGGGCAAGCAGGATCTGCACTTGCGCATGCAAGAGCGCGGGTTCGCTTTCCAGCGCCACCAACCACACGCCTTGTTCGGCGAAGGCCGACAGCGGGGAGCCGGCATAAGCGTTATGCGACTGCCAGCCGCTACGCTGCAGGCGTGCGTGGATCGTCGGCGCATCCAGCAGCGCCATATCCAGCACGGCCCACGCGGGCAGGTGCGCGCAAACAGCTGCTGCAAGCGCGTTCTGCTGTGCAGCGTCCGGACGGTCGTAGGCAAAGGCGAGGTCACCGCTCACAGGCCGCCCCTATTGCAGGACAGCAAACGGCGCGCCGGCCTTGGCCGCCTTCAGCATGCATTCGACGCAGACCGACTGTGGGAACAGCGGCAATGGCGCGCTTTGCTGCGTCGGCCCCACAAACGACTTCTTGCTGGCATGCACGGCGATATTGCCCGGGCAGGCAATCGTGATGTTGCCGCCTTCGATGGTCAGGCTGGCGCCGCCGGCGGTGGCCAGGTGGACGGTCTTTCCGGCGGCCAGTTCCAGTTGGGCGTCGGCGCGGACCAGCTGCGGGACCTGGT
>NZ_NSET01000010.1 GCF_009192945.1 Xanthomonas maliensis
GGTCACCGCCACCACCGGGATGCGATCGGCCGCGCCGGCCGAGGTCTTGCGCACGGTGGCATTGATCGTGGCCGACTTGTCCTTGGGAATGACGACGGCGGTCACGCCGGCGGCAGCGGCGCTGCGTAGGCAAGCGCCGAGGTTGTGCGGATCCTGCACGCCATCGAGCACCAGCAGCAGCGCACGCCCCTGGGCCTGTTCGACCAGGCCTTGCAGCTCGTTCTCGGCCCACAGCCGCGCGGCGGCATAACGCGCGGCCACGCCCTGGTGACGCACTTGGCCGCCGACGCCATCCAGCGCCTGGGTGCTGACCCGCCGCACGTCGATGCCCTTGCGGCGGGCCTGCTCTTCGATCTCGGTCAGCCGCGGATTCTTGCTGCCGGCCTCGATCAGCACCTCACGCACGTTGTCGGCGTCGTTTTCGACGGACGAGGCGACGGCGTTGACGCCGACGATCCACTGATTCTGCTTGCTCATGCGCGGCTTCGGTTGGGGCGATGATCGGGGGGCGTCATGGTAGGGGTTATCGCGGCGGCTGGCACGCGCAACCTCAGGACGCGGCCGGCGGCCAGTGTGCGGTGTCGTGATCCGGATGCTGCGCAGATCGCAGATCGGCCAGGTAAGGCGCCATGCTCGCGTCCTGCTCGGTCTGCGTGCCAGGCAAGGTTTCCAGCGCGGACACGAAAGGCAGGTGTCCCTCCAGCCCGTACTGCTGCACCGGCACGATCGCCGCCGGCGTATCGAAGGCGCCGTGCGCCACCGCCATGCCGTCCGGCGCTTCGTAGGTCAACGGCGTGCCGCAGGCGGCGCAAAAGCCACGCCGCACCAGATTGGAGGAAGCGAAATGCGCCGGCGCGCCGCGGGTCCAGGCAAAGCGCGCCGCGCGCACCGAGACCAAGGGCGCGAAATAGTTGCCGAAGGCCTTCTGACACATGCGGCAATGGCAGATCGAGGCCTCCAGAGCGCCATCGACATGGAAACGCACTGCTCCACACTGGCAACCGCCGCTATGACTGCCCATCGCCGCTCCTTTCGCTTCAGCGCTTGGATTTGCCTCGCTTGCTCGCCTTCGGCTTCGGTGACTTGGCGGGCCGCCGCTCGAACGCCGGCAGTGCGGCCGCTTCGTCGCCGGCCTCGCCCTCGCCGCGTCGCTCCACCAGGCGGAAGTCGATCTTGCGCTCTTCCATGCTCGCCTTCAGCACCAGCACCCGTACCGGATCGCCGAGACGGAAGGCGCTGCCACGGCGCTCGCCGGTCAGCGTCTTGCGAATCGGATCGAACTGGTAATAGTCCTGCGGCAGCTGAGTGACATGCACCAGGCCGTTGACCTTGGACTGGGTCAGCTCGACGAACAGGCCGAAGCCGGTGACACCGCTGATGACGCCGTCGAATTGCCCACCGACGTGCTTTTCCATCCAGGCCGCACGGTAGCGCTCGTCCACCTCGCGCTCGGCCTCGTCGGCACGCCGCCCGCGCTCGGAACACTGCAGCGCCAGCGCCGCCATTTGCCGGGGCGTATAGAGAAATTGCTCCGCGCTGCCGCCGGTCAGCGCGTGCTTGATCGCGCGATGGACCAGCAGGTCCGGATAGCGGCGGATCGGCGAGGTGAAGTGCGCATACGCCTCCAACGCCAGACCGAAATGGCCATGATTGTCCGGCGAGTACACCGCCAGGCTCTGACTGCGCAGCAGCACCGATTCGATCAGCGCCGCATCCGGCCGCGCGCGCACCTTCTTCAGCAGCTTGGTGTAATCGCCCGGACGGACCTTGCTCCACGCCGGCAGGCTGAGCTGGAATTCCTTGAGGAACTCCAGCAGGTCTTCGTACTTGCTCTCCGGCGGCCGCTCATGCACGCGATACGGCGCCGGCACCCGCATGCGCAGCAGGTAGCGCGCCGCCTCGACGTTGGCAGCGATCATGCACTCTTCGATCAGCTTGTGGGCGTCGTTGCGCACCAGCATGCCGGCCTGGGTGACCTCGCCGGTGTTGTCGAGCACGAAGCGCACTTCGGAGGTCTCGAACTCGATCGCACCGCGCTGCGTGCGTGCCTTGGACAGCACGTGATACAGCTGATGCAGACGTTGCACTTGCGGCAGCAGCGGGCCGATGAAGGCCTTGGTATCGGCGTCGTCTTCGCCAACCGCCTTCCAGACCTGGTTGTAGGTCAGGCGTGCATGCGAATTCATCACCGCTTCGTAGAAGCGCGAGCCGGTCACTTCACCATCGCGCGCCACCTGCATGTCGCAGACGAAACACATGCGATCGACCTTGGGCATCAACGAGCAGATACCGTTGGACAAGGTCTCCGGCAGCATCGGCACCACGAAGCCGGGGAAATACACCGAAGTCGCACGCTTCTGCGCTTCCTCGTCCAGCGGCGTCCCCGGACGCACATAGTTGGACACGTCGGCGATCGCCACCACCAGACGGAAGCCATCCGCGTTGGGTTCGCAATACACCGCATCGTCGAAATCCTTGGCATCTTCGCCGTCGATGGTGACCAGCGGCATCTGCCGCAAATCCACCCGGCCGCCGATCATCTGCGGCTCGACCACCAGCGGCACCGCGGCCGCTTCGTCCAGCACCTCTTGCGGAAATTCATGCGGCAGCTCGTGGCCGTGGATGGCCGTTTCCGCCACCAGCGACGGTGTCAGCTTGTCGCCAAGTACGGCGATGATCTTGCCGATGGCCGGGCGGCGCGCATCCGGCGGCGCGATCAACTCGCAGACGACCAATTGGCCTTCGCGTGCGCCGCCGATGCCGTCGGGCGCGATCTGCACGTTGCGCTGCACGCGCTTGTCGTCGGGATCGACGTAGGCCACGCCCAACTCATAGAAGAACCGACCGATCAGCCGCGACATGCCACGTTCCAGCACGCGCGCAATCGCGCCCTCGCGACGGCCGCGGCGGTCGATCCCGGTCACGTTGGCCAGCGCGCGGTCGCCATGCATGACCTTGCGCATTTCGAACGGCGGCAGGAACAAGTCGTCGCCGCCATCGTCCGGTTTGAGGAAGCCGAACCCTTCCGGATTGGCGATCACCACGCCGGCAATCAGGCTGGTCTGCTGGACCGGCGCATAGCCGCCGCGACGGTTCTGCACCAGTTGTGCCTCGCGCACCATCGCTGCCAGGCGCTTGCCCAATGCATCGATGCGATCGCTCAACCCGAGCCGGGCAGCGATCTCGTCGGCGGTCTGCGGGCCGTCGCAATCCTCGAGCAACTGCAAAATGGCCTCGCGGCTGGCGATCGGCTCGGCATAGCGCAGTGCCTCGCGTTCGGCATGTGGGTCCTTGAAGTCGGCCACAGGCGCCGCGGCGGGCTCGGCAAACCGCTCCGGCGGCGGCGCTGGCGGGCCGCTCTTGCGCGGATGCGGCGCACGCGGTGCGGCTGGCGTCGACGGCGAAGACTGCTGCGATGAAGCTTTGGAAGCGGCGCGTTTGTTGGCGGATGTGGTCGACGCGCCAGCGGCGGCGCGGACCAGGAAATCCGGCATCCACCCCGGCAATTTTTGTTGCTCTGCGGTGGAGGAATCGCCCTGGCCGGCGGATTTACGGCGGCTGGGCAGGGCGGAATCTGGGGGGTTTTTCTTTGTCATTGCCCTTATGGTACCCCCTGCCGTCCTCCGGTGTGCGGCGGCCACGGCTGGCCTGGAACGCAATGTAGGTCAGCACCCCCATTGACAAGCCCGCCGGCCACCTGCAAAATTCGCTGCTCACCTGCCCAGGTGGCGGAATTGGTAGACGCACTAGCTTCAGGTGCTAGCGGGGGCAACTTCGTGGAGGTTCGAGTCCTCTTCTGGGCACCAGTTTAAAAAGACCTCCGAGCGATCGGGGGTCTTCTGGTTTCTGGGGTTGGCCATCGCAGACGACCTGCGCCCCGAGCATATGGCGGCGACACTATCGCGCCGTTCATTCCATCGCTGGAATCCCTGCAATTGCACCGCGCAGTCGCGCCCGGTCGGCGCTGTTCTCTGCAGCCGCGCCACGCTCGAGGTAACCGACCGCAGGCAACGGCCGTGCTCGCCTGCCGGCAAGCACGGCATGCCCCATCACCTTACGGCACGGCGGTAATCCCGGCCTCGCGCAGCGCCTGCGCCCAGATGGTGTAGCCAGCTTCGCTGGGATGGGTCCCGTCCGGCATCAGGCTCAACGGCAAGCTGCCATCTGGCTGCAGAAAGCGCGCCCCGATGTCGACCAGACGGACCGCTGGATCGCCGGCAAAACGGGCTTGCAACAGACGATTGGTTTCCACGATCGGCGCCCGCTTGGGATCGTCGGGCCGGGTCCCGCGCGGCAGAATGTGCATCAGGATCAGCTGACTGGTCGGCAGCCGACGGCGCACCTCGGCCACCACCGCCTCGACACCTGCAGCCGTTTCGGCAGGAGTGCTGGCACGCGCTTGCGCGGTTCCCACCAGATTATTGGTGCCGATCAGCAACACCACCCAGCGCGGCGCCAGGCCATCCAGCTCGCCCTGGCGGATCCGCCACAACACGTTCTGCGTCCGGTCCCAGCCGAAGCCGAGATTCAACACCGAACGCCGGCCGTACAACCAGTGCCAGGAGTTGGGTCCGTTCTGCCATTTGCCGCGCGGCACGCCACCCCAGAAGTGGGTGATCGAGTCGCCAATCATCACCACCTCCGGCTGCAGCGCACGCGCAGCCGCCAGCGCGGCATGGTGACGGCCATACCAATCGTAGGAATCCTGCTCCAGCCAATCGACCGGCATCAACGAAGTCGCCGCATCCAGGCCCAGCTCGGCCACCGGCTTGACCGGTGCCTCGCCGAGCAGGCGCGCCAAGGTCGGCTCGATCGCTTCGGCCATCATGCGCTGCCCCTGGGTGTCCGGATGCAACGCGCCTGCGGGTGGGCGCAGGCGGTCGTCGTAGAACAACTCGCCGCGCAGCTTGCCGTCACGCAGGAAGACACTACTGACGTCCAGGAAGCTCACCCGCGGATTGTCGCCGTAACGCACCGCCAGCTCCCGGTTGACCTCGGTGTCGCGCCGCGACTTCTCGGCCGACACCGCACTCGGCAGCACGCTCAGCAACAGGATCCGCGTGCGCGGGAGCTTCTGCTCCAGCGTGGCGACCACCGCATCGATGCCCATCACGGTGTGCTCCGCACTCTGGCCGAGGTAGCCGGTGTTGTTGGTGCCGATCAGCACCACTACCGCCTTGGGCTGCAGGCCGGCGAGCTCGCCATTATTCAATCGCCACAGCACATGCTCGGTGCCATCGCCACTGAAACCCAGGTTGAGCGCACCTCGGCTGCCATAGAAGGGCTGCCACGTGGATTGAAAATCCTCGTCCGGGCCCTGCGCCTTTTCGTAGTTCTGGGTGATCGAGTCGCCGATCAGCAACAACGGCGCGTCCGGATGACGCTTGACCTGCTCCAGTACCTGCGCATGCCGCTGCGCCCACCAGGGCTCTTGCAGGCGATCGGCGGGGACGATCGAGGCCGGCGGCGTGCTCTGGGCGAACACCGGCCATGCCGTCATCAGCAGCAGCAAAACACAAGCGAGCCAGCGCCAGGCAGGGGAAAACCAGAAACGGGACATAGCACGTGCGCCGTTGGGGGATCGGCGATTGTGGTCCGGCCATGGGACCTGCCACAAGCACGGCCGCATACCAGGTTCGGGAAGAGGTGCATGCCTGCGACCTGACATATGCACCGCCTGTCGCCGGCATGCGCATTCGTGCGCTACGTCGCAGGGGGCTGGGCAGCGGTCACAGCTTCAACATGACGCGCCTGCCATCACCAACGCCCTCGCCTTGCACGCACAGACGCACCTGCAACACGCACACGCAGGTATGTCGCAGCAGTATTGGCTCAGCGCAGCCCGGCCTCCCCGCGCGCGATCACCAGTCGCTGGATTTCCGGGGTGCCCTCGTAGATCCCGGTGATCTTGGCATCGCGGAGAGCGCTCCAGCGTCGCCGCCTTAGCGGCAGCGCTGGAGCGCGGTCGATCTCAGCGCAGCCCGGTCTCCCCGCGCGCGATCACCAACCGCTGGATTTCCGAGGTGCCCTCGTAGATCCCGGTGATCTTGGCATCGCGGAGAGCGCTCCAGCGTCGCCGCCTTAGCGGCAGCGCTGGAGCGCGGTCGATCTCGGCGCAGCCCGGTCTCCCCGCGCGCGATCACCAGCCGCTGGATTTCCGAGGTGCCTCGTAGATCTCGGTGATCTTGGCATCGCGGAGAGCGCTCCAGCGTCGCCGCCTCGGCGGCAGCGCTGGAGCGCGGTCGATCTCAGCGCAGCCCGGTCTCCCCGCGCGCGATTACCAGCCGCTGGATTTCCGAGGTGCCCTCGTAGATCTCGGTGATCTTGGCATCGCGGAAGTAGCGCTCCAGCGGCATTTCCTTCGAATACCCCATGCCGCCGTGGATCTGCACGGCCTGGTGGGTGATCCACATCGCCGCCTCGGACGCAGTGAGTTTGGCCACCGCCGCTTCGGTGCCGAACTTCTGCCCCTCGCCCTTGAGCCAGGCCGCGCGCAGGGTGAGCAACCAGGCGGCATCCAGCCGGCACTTCATGTCGGCGATCTTGGCCTGGGTCATCTGGAAGGTGCCGATCGGCGCACCGAAGGCCTTGCGCTCCTTCACATAGGCCAAGGTGGCCTCGTAGGCGGCGCGCGCGATGCCCACCGCCTGCGAAGCAATGCCAATGCGGCCGGCATCGAGCACGCTCATCGCGGTCTTGAAACCCTCGCCTTCCACGCCAAGCACTTCGTCCGGCTGCGCGACGTAGTCGGCAAACTCGATCTCGCAAGTGGCCGAGGCGCGGATGCCCAGCTTGGGCTCGGTCTTGCCGCGATGGAAGCCGGCACGCTCGGTGTCGATCATGAAGGCAGTGATACCGCGTGCGCCCTGGTCTGGCGCGGTCATCGCGAACAGCACGATGTACTTGGCCACCGGACCGGAGGTGATCCAGCTCTTCTTGCCGTTGATCACGAAGCTGCCATCGCCCTGCTTGACCGCACGACAGCGCATTGCCGACGCATCCGAACCGGACTGCGGCTCGGTCAGTGCGAAGGCGCCGATATGGCGGCCTTCGGCAATCGCGCGCACGTACAACTGCTTTTGCGCCTCGCTGCCGTTCTTCAGGATGCCGGTGCAGAACAGCGAGTTGTTGACCGACATGATGGTCGAGTGCGCGGCATCGCCGGCGGCAATCTCGATCATCGCCAACGCATAGCTGATCGGGTCCATGCCGGCGCCGCCGTACTCGCTCGGCACCTCGATTCCCATCAGGCCGTTCTCGCCCAACAGCTGGATATTCTCCAGCGGGAATTCGCCGCTGCGATCGAACTGCTCGGCGCTGGGGGCGATCTTTTCCTGGGCGATCCGGCGGGCGACGTCCTGAATCATCAATTGTTCTTCAGTAAAGCTGAAATCCACGTTTCACCCCTCCCGGGCATCGGCTGGTGGCCCATTGTAGCCACAACCATTCGCATGCGTATGTAGTTGACCCCACCCCGCCGCCGACAGAAAATATCTCCATATCGCGATATAGAGATATTCATGGATCTGGAAGACTGGTCGGCCCGCCTGAAGGTATTCGCCGACGCCACCCGGGTACGCCTGCTGGCCTTGCTGGAACAGGAAGAACTCACCGTGGCCGAACTATCGGCCATCACCCGCCTGGCCCAGCCGCGGGTGTCCACCCATCTGGCCAAGCTCAAGGAAGCCGGGCTGGTGCGCGACCGCCGCGCTGGCGTGTCGGCCTATTACCGCTTCGACGAAGTCTCGCTGGACCCGGCCCAGCGCGCCCTGTGGCTGGCGCTGAGCACCGGCAGCGACGACCCGCTGCTGCGCCAGGACGCCGAACGCGTGGCGGCGGTGCTGGCCAACCGCGCCTCCGACCAGAACTGGGCCGATTCGGTGGCCGGCGATATGGAGCGACACTATTCGCCCGGACGCACCTGGGAGGCACTGGCGCGTACCGCGCTGCCGTTGCTGGAAACCGGCGATGTGCTGGATATCGCCTCCGGCGATGGCGTGCTGGCCGAACTGGTGGCCCCGCATGCCCAACGCTATATCTGCATCGATACCAGCGCACGCGTCGTCGCCGCCGCCAGCGAACGCTTGCGCAAGCTGCGCAACGTCGAAGTGCGCGAAGGCGACATGCATGCGCTGCCGTTCGCCGACGCCAGCTTCGACCTGGTGGTGCTGATGCACGCGCTCACCTACGCCAGCAAGCCGGCCCAGGCGGTCGCAGAGTCGGCGCGGGTGCTGCGCCCGGGCGGCCGCCTGCTGCTATGCAGCCTGGCCAAGCATGAGCATCGCGCGGCCGTCCAGGCCTATGGGCACGTGAACCTCGGCTTCGCCGCCAAGGAACTGCGCCGCTTCGTCGAGAAAGCCGGCATGGACGTCTCCAGCCTGGAGACCGTCACCCGCGAGAAACGCCCGCCGCATTTCGAAGTGATTTCATTGATTGCGGTGAAGCCGGGAGCCCCGGCAAAAATCAGAGCCGAAGCAGGAGCAAGATGATGAGCACTCCCGTTCTTGATCGCGTCGCCAGTTCCGGCTCCCAAGGCACGGGCCTGCCCTGGCTGCATCCGCAGCGTGCACAGATGCTGCTACAGGCGCTGCGCGAGCGCATCCTGATCATCGATGGCGCGATGGGGACGATGATCCAGCGCCACGACCTGCAGGAACCGGACTACCGCGGCACCCGCTTTGCCGACGGCTACGACAGCGCGCACGTGCATGGCCCTGGCTGCGATCACGCGCATACGCCGGAAGGGCATGATCTCAAGGGAAACAACGATCTGTTGTTGCTGACCCGCCCGGAGATCATCGCTGGCATCCACCGCGCCTACCTGGACGCCGGCGCCGATCTGCTGGAAACCAACACCTTCAACGCGACCTCGGTCAGCCAGGCCGACTACCACCTGGAGCACCTGGTGTATGAGTTGAACAAGGCCGGCGCGGAAGTCGCCCGCGCCTGCTGCGATGCCGTCGAGGCGCTGACCCCGCACAAACCGCGCTTCGTGATCGGCGTGCTCGGGCCCACCAGCCGCACCGCATCGATCAGCCCGGACGTCAACGACCCCGGCTACCGCAATACCAGCTTCGATGCCCTGCGCGAGACCTATCGCGAGGCCATCGACGGGCTGATCGACGGCGGCGCCGATACCTTGATGGTGGAAACCATCTTCGACACGCTCAATGCCAAGGCCGCGCTGTATGCGATCGAAGAGGTGTTCGAGGCCCGCGGCGGGCGCTTGCCGGTGATGATCTCCGGCACCATCACCGATGCCTCCGGGCGCACCTTGTCGGGCCAGACCGCGGAGGCGTTCTACGCCTCGGTGGCGCATGGTCGGCCGCTGTCGGTGGGACTGAACTGCGCACTGGGCGCGAAGGATCTGCGCCCGCACGTAGAAACGTTGGCCCAGGTGGCCGACGCCTACGTCAGCGCGCATCCCAACGCCGGCTTGCCGAACGCCTTCGGCGAGTACGACGAGACGCCGGAGGAAATGGCCGCGACCTTGCGCGAGTTTGCCCAGTCCGGCCTGCTCAACCTGGTCGGTGGTTGCTGCGGCACCACGCCCGATCATATTCGCGCCATCGCTGCGGCGGTCGCCGATCTGCCGCCACGGCAGGTGCCGGGTGCGCAAGCGCTGGCGGCGTGATGCAGCACGTGTGCCCTCATCCGGCGCTGCGCGCCACCTTCTCCCGCACGCGGGAGAAGGACAGCATATTGCTCGTCACCTGGACAAAGGCTCCCTTCTCCCGCGCGTGGGAGAAGGACAGCACGTTGCTCGTCACCTGGACAAAGGCCCCCTTCTCCCGCACGCGGGAGAAGGACCGCACATTGCTCATCACCTGGACAAAGGCTCCCTTCTCCCGCGCGTGGGAGAAGGACAGCACGTTGCTCGTCACCTGGACAAAGGCCCCTTCTTTCGCGCGCGGGAGAAGGACAGCACGTTGCTCGTCACCTGGACAAAGGCTCCCTTCTTCCGCGCGCGGGAGAAGGACAGCACGTTGCTCGTCACCTGGACAAAGGCTCCCTTCTCCCGCACGCGGGAGAAGGTGCCCGAAGGGCGGATGAGGGCCATCTCGATCCGCCCCCGGCCGACCGCCACCCGTCATCGCCTCGCCTGGACATTCGCCACGTCCGACGCCCATAAGAGCCTTGCATGAGCACGCCCCGCTACACCCGCCTCTCCGGCCTGGAACCACTGGTCATCACCCCGGACCTGCTGTTCGTCAATGTCGGCGAACGCACCAACGTCACCGGTAGCGCGCAATTCCGCAAGCTGATCAAGGAAGAGCGCTACGAGGAAGCGGTGGACGTCGCCCGCCAGCAGGTTGCCAACGGCGCGCAGATCCTCGACGTCAACATGGACGAAGGGTTGATCGATTCGGAGAAGGCGATGACGCGCTTTCTCAACCTGATCATGTCCGAGCCGGATATCGCCCGCATCCCGGTGATGGTGGATTCGTCCAAGTGGACGGTGATCGAGGCCGGACTGAAGTGCCTGCAAGGAAAGAGCGTGGTCAATTCGATCTCGCTGAAGGAAGGCGAAGCGCTGTTCATCGAACAGGCGCGCAAGGTCTTGCGCTACGGCGCCGCCGCGGTGGTGATGGCCTTCGACGAGGTCGGCCAAGCCGACACCTGCGCACGCAAGGTGGAAATCTGCACGCGTGCCTACCGCATCCTGGTCGATGTGGTCGGCTTTCCGCCCGAGGACATCATCTTCGACCCCAATATCTTTGCGGTCGCCACCGGCATCGAGGAGCACGACAACTACGCGGTGGACTTCATCGAGGCCACCCGCATCATCAAGGACACGTTGCCGCATTGCCACGTGTCCGGCGGCGTTTCCAATGTCTCGTTCTCGTTCCGCGGCAACGAAACCGTGCGCCAGGCGATCCACTCGGTCTTCCTGTTCCATGCGATCAAGGCCGGCATGGACATGGGCATCGTCAATGCCGGCGGCATGCCGATCTACGACGACCTTGACACGGAGTTGCGCGAGCGCGTCGAGGACGTCGTGCTCAATCGGCGCCGCGACGGCACCGAGCGCCTGCTGGAGATCGCCGAACGCTACAAGGGCAAGAAGGGCGCCAGCAAGGGCGAAGAGCTGGCTTGGCGCGGCAAGTCGGTGCGCGAGCGGCTCAGCCATGCGTTGGTGCATGGGATCGACGCCTACGTCGAAGCCGATACCGAGGAAGCGCGGCAGTTGTCGTCGCGCCCGCTGGACGTGATCGAAGGCCCGTTGATGGACGGCATGAACGTGGTCGGCGACCTGTTCGGCGCCGGCAAGATGTTTCTGCCGCAGGTGGTCAAGTCCGCGCGGGTCATGAAGCGCGCAGTGGCCTACCTGCTGCCCTTCATCGAAGCGGAGAAACTGCGTAGCGGCGACGTCGGCAAGTCCAACGGCAAGATCATCATGGCCACCGTCAAGGGCGACGTCCATGACATCGGCAAGAACATCGTCGGCGTCGTCCTGGCCTGCAACAACTTCGAGGTGGTCGATCTGGGTGTCATGGTGCCCGCGCAGACCATCCTGGACCGCGCGCGCGCCGAGAATGCCGACCTGATCGGTTTATCCGGGCTGATCACGCCCTCGCTGGAGGAGATGTCGCATGTGGCGCGCGAGATGCAGCGCCAGGGCTTCGAGATCCCGTTGCTGATCGGCGGCGCCACCACCTCACGCGCGCACACCGCCTTGAAGATCGATCCGCATTACGCAGCGCCTACGGTGTGGGTCAAGGATGCCTCGCGCGCGGTCGGCGTGGCGCAATCGTTGATCTCGCGCGACCTGCGCCAGGCCTTCGTCGCCGCCAACGATGCCGACTACGCCGAGATCCGCGCGCGTCACCGCAATCGCGGCGACGCCAAGCGCCTGGTGTCGCTGGAACATGCCCGCGGGCAGAAGTTCGATGGCGGCTGGGACAGCTACACACCGCCGACGCCGCGCCAGCCCGGCCTGCATGTGTTCGACGATTACCCGCTGGCGGAGCTGGTCCCGCTGATCGATTGGACACCGTTCTTCCAGGCCTGGGAACTGGCCGGTAAATTCCCGGCCATCCTCAGCGATGAGATCGTCGGCAGCCAGGCCACCGAGCTGTATCGCGACGCGCAACAGATGCTGGCGCGCATCGTCGAGGAGAAATGGCTCACCGCCAAGGCCGTGTTCGGCCTATGGCCGGCCAATAGCGTAGGCGACGATGTGGAAGTCATTCTTGATCGGGACCCGGGACCCGAGCCGCGGCTTCTGCACTTCCTCCGCCAACAGGTCGACAAACCTGCCGATCGCCCAGACTTCTGCCTGGCCGACTTCATCGCACCCAAAGACAGCGGCGTGCACGACTGGATCGGCGGCTTCGCGGTCACCGCCGGCATCGGCATCGACCCGCACGTGGCACGCTTCGAGGCCACCCACGACGACTACAACGCCATCCTGCTCAAGGCCTTGGCCGACCGCCTGGCCGAGGCCTTGGCCGAGCGGCTGCACCAACGGGTGCGCACCGAGTTCTGGGGCTACGTCGACGAGGAGAACCTGGACAACGAAGCGCTGATCGCCGAGCGCTATCGCGGCATCCGTCCGGCGCCCGGCTATCCGGCCTGCCCGGAACACAGCGAGAAACAAACCCTGTTCGCAATGCTCGATGCCCCCGGTAACGCCAGCATGACGCTGACCGAGAGCTTTGCGATGCTGCCGACTGCCGCGGTCTCCGGCTATTACTTCAGCCACCCCAACAGCCAGTACTTCGTGGTGGGCCGGCTAAGCAAGGAGCAGGTTGCCGACTACGCGCGACGCAAGGGCGTGACGCTGGCAGTGGCCGAGCGCTGGCTGGCATCGAATCTGGATTACGACCCGGAATAACAACAGCTGCAGACTGCAGACGTCGTAGGAGCGCACCGGGGCGCGACGAGGCTTTA
>NZ_NSET01000100.1 GCF_009192945.1 Xanthomonas maliensis
AGACGACATACGATATAGGAGTCCGCCGCGTGGGCGCGGAGAGGTGAGCCACATACGCCGCCAACGCCCGCCCCTGACTGAGCAGATGCCGCTGCATCGTCTGCTCCGCCCCCAACGCATCGCCTCGCCGCACGCACTCCATCAACGCACGATGCTCTTCCAGCGACTGCGCCATGCGGCCGGGCGTCAACAACTGCCGCCCGCGATGCATCTTGAGGATACGATGCAGATCGTGGGTCACCCGGATCAACCACGGATTGCCAGCGTAGTGCTGCACCGTCTCGTGGATGAGATAGTTGTTGCGGTAATACTCGGCCAAATCGCCGATCGCCGCGGCGGCCTCCATCGCCGCATGCAGCTCCTCCAGCCGCTGCACGCCGTCGGCATCGATGCGGCTGACCGCATCGTGGGCGCACCGCCCCTCCAGCATCGCCATCACCGGGAACAGCTGATTCAAATCTTCCAGCGAAAGCCGGGTGACGCGGGCACCGCGGCCGGCATCGATCTGCACCAATCCCTCGGCGGCCAGCAGCTTCAGGCTCTCGCGCAGCGGCGTGCGGCTGATGCCCAGCTCCTCGGCCAGCGCCGGCTCGTCGATCCACTCGCCTGGCGGCAGCAGGTAGTCGTAGATCTTCTGCCGCAGGCGCTCGGCCACTTCCTCGTAGAGCGGGACGCGCCGGCGGGTGCTGCGCGATTCGGGAGCGAGGGTCATGGCAGGCGGATCGTTGGCGCGATGGACGGGGCGCCCATTCTAGCGGGGCGCCCGCCGTTGCCGTGCCGCAGGCTCACAGCCAGCCCGGCACCACGAACAACAACCAGGCCCCCAGCGGACCCAACACGACCACCAGCCCGCTGTAGATCAGGAAGCGACGGAACAGCGCATCGCGCTCTTCCTTGGCGGCCGAGGCCACCACCAGCGCGCCGTTGGTCGAGAACGGACTGACGTCGACCACGGTGGACGAAATCGCCAACGCGCAAATCACCCCGGCCGCGCTCAGATGGCCCTGCATCAGGAAGGGCACCGCCAGCGGGATGGTGGCGCCCAGCACCGCCGCCGACGACGCGAAGGCCGACACGATACCGCCGACATAACAGACCAGCAGTGCGCCCAACAGCGGCATGCCGATCTGCGAGACGCCATCGCCGATGTAGTCCACCGCACCGGCCTTTTCCAGCACGGCGATGTAGGTGACCACGCCGCTGATCAGCAAGACGGTCGACCAGCTGATGCCATCGACCGCGCCCTTTTGCGCATTCGGCGCGATCAAGGCCAACGCCACCGCCACGGTGATCGACACCAGGCCGACATTGAGGTTGTAGACCAGTGCGGCGATGCCCAGGCCGAGCAGGCCGATCAAGGTGATCAGGCGATCGCGGGTCAACGAGACGGTCTCCAGCGCCAGCGGATTGGTCGACAGCGTGCCGCCGCCGGCCGCCACCAGCGCGCCGTGGCCCTCGATGGCGAACGGCCGCTTGGACGCCTGGTCGGCGGCCACCGGCACGTACTGCGCATCGGCCAGCGAGACTTCCTGGCGCCGCAGCAACGCCATGCCACCAAAGACGAAGAAGCACAGGATCGCCATCAGCAGATTGAAGCCCAGGCTGGTCAGGAACACCGCCATTTCGCTGACATCCAGCCCCGACTTCTCGACCACCTTGTTGGTGATGCCGCCATACACGCTGATCGGCGAGAAGCCGCCGCCCTGCGCGCCGTGAATCACCAGCAAGCCCATCAGCAGCGGATTGATGCGGTATTGCTTGGCAAAGCGCAGCGCCACTGGGCCGATGATGGCCACCGCCGCCGGGCCGAGCGCACCGAAGGCGGTGAGCAGGCCGGTGACCACGAACATCACCCACGGGATGGCGACGATGCGGCCGCGCACCGCACGCACGGCCCAATGCACCAGCAGATCGATGGTGCCGTTCTTCTGCGCGATGGCGAACAAATACGTGATGCCGACCAGGGTGAGGAACAGATCGCCGGGAAAGCCGGCCAACACCTCCTTGCCGCCCAGGCCTACCCACACCCCGCCAACGATGAACGCCAGCGCGAAGGCCACCGCACCCATGTTGATGGGCAAGGCGGTGGCGACGATGAACATGATCACCAAACCAAGAATCGTTGCAATTTGCGGGGTCATGCGCCCTCCCAGACACCTGATTCGCGTACAGCACGGATGGCCACCCGCCATCCCCGGGTCACTCCGCCACGCACCGCCTCCACCCGCTCACGCAGCGCGCTCGCAGGCAGCCTGCACCCAGGCGAGCACGCCGTCGGTGCCATGGAATTCGTCGACGGCGCGTGCTTCGCAGCCCGGCAACAGCTCGCGCGCCATGCGCGCCAGCGCGCTCCCGGGGCCGAGTTCGAGAAACACCCGTGCGCCGCGCTCGGCGGCCTGCACCAGGACGTCATGCCAGTGCACGGTCTGGGCGATCTGCGCCGACAGGCTGTGGATCACCGCCGCCGGCGTGCTCACCGCGCGCGCATCGATGCCGGCCAGCACGCGCCGCTGCGGCGCGCGCACGTGGGCCGCATGGAGCTGCGCGGCAAAGCCGTCGGCGGCAGCGCGCAGCCAGGGCGTATGGGCCGGAACGTCGACCGGCAGTGGCGTGCAGCGTGCGCCGCCGGCCTGCAGCGCGTTCGCGAGACTCTGCAATCCTGCGCGCGCGCCACCCACCACCGCATGGTCGTTGCCATTGACGATGGCCACTGCGACGCCGTGCTGCTGGCAGGCCGGTACGAGCAGGCGCAGCGGCCACCCGAGCACGGCCATCAATCCCGCATCCGCAGGACTGGCCGCATCCATCAGTTCAGCGCGCGCGGCGGCCAATTGCAGGCAGCTGCGTGCATCGATGCTGCCGGCCACCGCATGCGCGGCCAGTTCGCCGACGCTGTAGCCGAGCACCAGCAACGGTGTGGGCAACTGCGTGCGCAGCACCTGCCACTGCGCCAGCGCGGCCGCGCAGACCAGCGGCTGGGCAATGCGGTTGCGGTAACGCAGCGCGCCGGCCGCGAGCGCGTCGGGGCTGTCGCCCAACAGCTGGGCCGCCTGCGCAAGCAACTCGGCGGCGGCCGGCTGCGCATGCACGTGCGCGAACATCGCCGCGTGCTGGCCTCCCTGCCCGGAACACAGCAGGGCCAGACTCATGCGTGTTCCTGCCGATGCAGAAACCAGGCGCAGGCCAACAGGTCGGCACTGCCGCCAGGGCTGAGATTGCGGGCAACGAAGGCGTCGCCGATCCGTGCCAGCCGCTGCCGCCACTGCGGCTGGGCGATACCACCGGCGGCCAGGAAGTCGCGCGCCTGCGCTTGTGCGAACGCCAGGCCCGCGCGGCCGCCGCGATGCAGCAGGTTCAGATCGTCGACCTCGGCAATCAGCTGCAGCAAGGTCTGTGACAGCGCGGCGGCGGCATCGGCACCGGACTGCAACGCCGCGCGCAACTGCGGCAGCGCGAGATGTTGCAGCAGCGGGTAGCCCGCCGCGGCCTGCTCGCGCACGCCACCGACCTGATGCCGCGCGCGTGCGCGCTGCCCATTGCTGTGCGGATCCAGAGGCGCGCCACGCAGGGCGTCCTGCCACTGTGCAACCGCGGCGCAGACCACTTCGCCACGTGCAGGATGCCCCTGCATTGCATGGAGTCGAGCGGCCTGGGCGGTGAGCAGGCCCAGACTGAAGATGGCACCGCGATGGGTATTGATGCCGCCGGTGGCGCGCAGCATCGCCGCTTCGGCGGTAAGGCCCAGCTGGCGCAACTGCGCGAACGGCGCAGCGTCGCCGCCGGCCCGGGCGATGGCGACGAAATAGCCACGCAGGGCGAACAGGCTGCGCAGGAAGGTGGAGGCATCCATGTCGGCATGACTGCCGCGATCGAATGGCGTCACCAGGCCGGGCTTGGGCGCGCAGGCCAGCTCGGCGTAGAGCGCACCGACCGCAAGGCGCCCGAGCCGATGTGCCAGTGGGTTGGCGCTACTGCGTGGATGCGACCAAGCCGCGCGTTCGCCAGACGGCATCGACACCGGAGCGACACGCGGCACTGCCTCGTCACGCAGCACATGCGGCGCGATGCCAGCCGTGTCTGCGGGACTGCAGACATCACCCGCAGCGCGGGCGAGCGTATCCCGCTGCGCCGCTGCCGCAGGCACGTCTGGCTGACAGCAGGCAAGCCGGCTCATGCGGCGCTCCATACCGGGAACAGCGCCGCGCGCGGCAGCAGACGGCAGCCGTGGTCGCTCTTCAGCAAGAGCTGGCTGGCCTGGCCGGCGTATTCGCGCCAATTCACCGCGCCGACATCCAGCAGCAACTCGCCATCGGCGCGCAGCCGATACCGGCGCTCCCAGCGTTGCAACAGCGCCACCACCGTGTCGGCCTGCGCCGGCGTGGTGACCGTCCACAGCAGATCCAGATCCGATGCCGCATGCACGTAGGCCAGCCCGGTCAACGCCTGCCAGGCGAAACTACCGAATACACGCGGCTGCACGCCCTGCCGTTGCGCATCGACCAGTAAGGCCTGCAAGGCCGCGTGTTGTGGCAGACCGGCGACAGCGAGCAACGCGTGCAGCGGCAGCGGCGGTGCCGTGCGGGCCAGTCCACGCAGCGCAACGCACAGCGCCAGCCGCTGTTTGCCTTCGGCCGGCGGCAGCGGCACGCCCAGCCGCAGCATGCCAGCGGCCTCGCTGCCATCGCGCCGTGCGACCACTGCCGGCAAGCCGGCAGCAAACCAGGCCTGCAGCCGCGGCTGCGCGGCCGGCGTCAGCGCCTGCCAGTGGGCGTCGGCGCGCAACCACACCAGCGTATGCCGGCCGGCCATCGCTCACGCCTCGCCGGCGGCCACGGCGGCAGCGACATCGCGCGCCAAGCGCCGCCCACCGCGCTCTGCCCCCAATGCACGTCGCGTGTCGCCCGTGCTTGGGCTGGCCAATGCGTCCAGCAGCGCCTGCGCAAGGTCGCCGTCCCACAGCGTTTGCACCGCGCCCATCGCCACATAGTTCTCCACCCCGGGCGCGAAGACCGGCGAGGTGGCGCTCAAGGCCTGCAAGGTGTCCACCGACTGCTTGGTCACGCGTGCCATCGCGCGCAGATCCATCACCCGCACCTGCGCCTGCGGCAGGGCATGGATGTGGTCGGCCATCAAACCGAACGACAGGAAGCCACCGCTCACGGCCTCGCCATAGACCAGGGTGATCAGGCGCGCACCACGCCGACGTGCCAACTCCAATGCGCTGGCCAAGTGGGCGAAGTACCCGTTGATCCCCAGCAATTCGTCGCGCCGCGCCAGGCGCTGGCCGGCGGTGTCGGCCAGCATCACGATCGGCCGCTGCGGATGCGCACGGGTGCTGGCCAGCACGGTGGCCGCCAGCGCCAGCGCATGGTCCACGCCCACCTCCAGCCGGTTGGCAGTGCCGATCACCGTGACCTCGCCGACGGCGGTGGTGGCGCTGCCGGTCAGCACGTCGTCGTTGCGGGCGATCGCATGGCCGAGCGGGAACAGCCGGTCCAGCAAGGTGTCCAGGCTCATGGCGTGCTCCGGTCGGCAGTGGCGGCGAGGAATGCCTCGGTGTCCAGCAGCGGTAAGCGCTGCGCATCGACGATGCCCTGGCGCTGCCAGATCTCCAGACCATCGCGGCAATCGCCATAGGCAGCGATGCGTGCGGTCAACTGCGCGTGCGCCTGCTCCAGCGCGTGCAGCGCCGCATCGCCGTCGGGTTCGGCAAGGGTATCGAGTGCGGCGGCGGCCGCATCGGCGAACGCGCCGATGCGATCGGCCACCAGCTGGTGCGCCTCGCCCAGCAGATAGCGGTGCTTGCCGCCGGTGATGCGCCAGACCAGCGCGCGATCGCGGGCGTCGAACTCTTCAACCCCGCGCACGGTTTCGATCACATCCGGACCGGACAGCGACAGGCGGCCCTCCTCGGACATGATCACCGTGCTGCAGCAGCGCGCCACGATGCCCATGCCGCCGAAGGCGCCATTGCCGCTGCCGATCAGCGCCAGCACCGGTACCCCGGCCGCACGTGCAGCCAGGGTGGCGCGCAGGATCTCGGAAATCGCGATCAATCCGGCATTGGCTTCGTGCAGGCGCACACCGCCGGTATCCAGCAGCAACAGCACGGCCGCCGGCTGGGTGGCCAGCGCGCGTTCGAGCAGGCCGGTGAGCTTGGCGCCATGCACCTCGCCGACGCCGCCGCCCATGAAGGCGCCCTGTTGCGCGGCGATCAACACCTGGCGACCACGCAGGCGGCCTTCGCCGACGACGATGCCATCGTCGAACGCGCCGGGGGTGTCGAGCTGGGCCAGATGCGGGCTGGTCAGGCGCCGACGCGGGCCGACGAATTCGCGAAAACTGCCGACGTCGAGCAGGCCATCGATCCGCTCGCGCGCATCGGCCTCGTAGTAGCTGCGCGCAGCCATCGCAATGGTGGCGTTCATCCGTCTCTCCCGACGACATGCGTAGGAGCGCACCTGGGCGCGACGGGCGTTCTCGGTAACGCTGCAGTCGCGCCCAGGTGCGCTCCTACGGGGTGAGAAGGGCGGCTCATACGGCGGCTCCCTGCAGCACGTCCAGCGCCTGCTCCAGCCGCAGACTGACCACCGCCGGGGTGGCACCGACATCGTTGATGCTGATGCGCACATGCGTAGGAGCGCACCTGGGCGCGACGGCCGTTCTCGGTAACGCTGCAGTCGCGCCCAGGTGCGCTCCTACGGGGTGAGAGGGGCAGCTCATACGGCGGCTCCCTGCAGCACGTCCAGCGCCTGCTCCAGCCGCAGACTGACCACCGCCGGGGTGGCACCGACATCGTTGATGCTGATGCGCACATCGCGCAGCGGATGACGTGCGGCGAAGTCGTCCAGCACCGCTTGCCAAATCGCGCCGAAGCCGCGTGCGGCCGTGAGGATCTCGATCTCCATCGCGCCGTCGAGCGGCACGCGCTCGACCAATACCTCCAGGTTGCCGGAGGCGACCACGCCGACCAGCGCGTGCTCCAGCCCGGCGCGCGCTCTCTGTTGGCCTTCGAAGCGATATCGCAGGGTTTCCATGCGTTGCCCCTACCAGTTGCGGAAACGTTTCGGCGGGTCGTACAGGCCGCCGGACCACCGCACCAGATCCTTGACCGTGCGTGCAGCGAGCAGGTCACGGGTGGCATCGCGTGGGCGAATGCCCAGATCGTCCGGCCGCTTGATCACACCGCGGTCGCGCAGGTTCTCGACCATGCGCTTGTCGCGTGCCAGGCCCACCGCGGTGTAGCCGGCCACGCCGCGAATCGCCTGTTCGCGCTCTTCCGGCGTGCGACACAGCAGCAGGTTGGCGATGCCTTCCTCGGTGAGCACATGGCTGACGTCGTCGCCATAGATCATCACCGGCGGCAGCGGCAGCTGGGCGCGCTCGGCCAGTTCCCAGGCATCGAGCGTGTCGACGAAGGCCGGCGCCATGTGTTCGCGGAAGGTCTCCACCATCTGCACCACCAGCTTGCGCCCGCGCGGCATTTCGCCCGGACGCGCCGCTTCCTGGCCGGCCTTGAGCCACGCTGGGCTGGCATGACGACGACCACGCGCATCCGAGCCCATGTTGGGCGCACCGCCGAAGCCGGCGATGCGATCGCGGGTGGCGGTGGAACTATTGCCCTGCAGATCGATCTGCAAGGTGGAGCCGATGAACATGTCGCAGGCGTACAGGCCGGCGGTCTGCGACAGCGCGCGGTTGGAGCGCATGCTGCCGTCGGCACCGGCAAAGAAGATGTCCGGGCGCGCGGCCAGGTAGGCCTCCATGCCCAACTCCGAACCGAACGAATGCACCGACTGCACGAAGCCCGATTCGATCGCCGGAATCAGCGCCGGGTGCGGATTGAGCGCCCAGTGCCTGCAAATCTTGCCTTTCAAGCCGAGTGCGTCGGCATAGGTCGGCAGCAGCAATTCGATCGCAGCGGTGTCGAAGCCGATGCCGTGATTGAGCCGGTCCACGCCGTATTCGGCGTAGATGCCCTTGATCGCCATCATCCCCATCAGCACCTGGATCTCGGAGATCTGCGCCGGGTCGCGGGTGAACAAGGGTTCGATATGGTTGGGCTTGGGCGCCTGGGTGACGAAGTCCACCCAGTCGGCGGGGATATCCACGCGCGGCAAACTGTCGAGGATCTCGTTGACCTGGGCAATGACAATGCCGCCTTTGAACGCGGTGGCCTCGACGATCACCGGCGTGTCTTCGGTGTTGGGGCCGGTGTAGAGATTGCCGTGGCGATCGGCTGCCTGCGCGGTGACCAGCGCCACCTGCGGGGTCAGGTCGATGAAGTAGCGGCCGAACAATTCCAGGTAGGTGTGGATGGCACCGATCGCGATGCGGCCCTCGGCGACCAGTCCGGCCAGGCGCGCGGCCTGCGGACCGGAGAAGGAGAAGTCCAGCCGCTCGGCAATGCCGCGTTCGAACACGTCCAGATGCGCTGGCAGCGACAGCACCGATTGCACCATGTGCAGCCCGTGCACCCGCGCCGGATCCACCTCGGTCAGGCAACGCGCCAGGAAATCGGCCTGCTTCTGGTTGTTGCCTTCCAGGCAGACACGGTCGCCGGGTTCGATCACCGCCTCCAACAGCGCGATGGCGTCGTCGGCCGCAACCACGCGGCCCTGCGGTGCCAGGCCAGCGGCGCGCTGCAGGCGCCGTCGCCGGCCCTCTGCCTGGGTGTCCCACTGTCGACTCATGCGCGCGCCTCGCCCGGGCTGCTGCCCGTAATGTCGTAATAATTACATCGTAATTATGACAATGAGGCGCGTCGAGCCGCGTTGCAGCATCGGCGGTGCGTCGGGTGTCTGGTGTGTCTATCCCTCGGCTCGGTGGCGGCGACTGCAGCCCAACGGCGTCGGATGGCGCGGCCGCCGCATCGATGACACCCGATGCCGGCGCGGCTGCCCGAAGAAACGGCGGTGCTTGCCGGCCCCGCGATTTCGATATATCGTTTCCTCAAACTTCGATATATCGAATGAAACCCACCGGCACACCCCCGCCACAGACCCCGGATCCGGCCATCGACGACCGTCACCGGTTGGGCAGCCGCCGCAGCCGACCGCTCGGCCATGGCGACTTGCGTCTGCTCTTGCTGGCCCTGATCGAACAGCAGCCCAGCCATGGCTATGAGCTGATGCAGCAGATCGCCAGCGTGTTCAAAGGCTTGTATACGCCGAGCGCCGGGGCGATCTATCCGGCGCTGGCACAGCTGGAACAGGAGGGTTGGGTGCAGACGGATCTGCAGCAGGGGCGCAAGCGCTATCACGTCACCGCCGACGGTCGCGCCCACGCGACACGCCAACGCGATGCACTGGATGCAGCGCTGGCACGGACCCATCGGCGCGCGCGCGAGCTAGTACGCGCGCAGACACCGGCGCCGATCCGCGACGCGATCGGCCGCATCAAACACGGGCTGTTCGCACGCCATGGCCAATGGACCGAGGCCGAAACCCTGCGCATTGCCGCGTTGCTCAACGCCGCCGCCGACGGCATGGAGCCCCCGGCGTCCTGACGCCCTTCTCCACCGCAGCCCCCAGCTTGTCTGCGCCCTCTCCCATCACGCCCGCGTGGCTTTCCAGGAACCCCATCCCCATGGCTGTCCACACCCATACCCAACTCCGCCGCGATCCCCGCCTGCGCTCGCTGCAGGTACTGCGCTGTGAAGCGATCACCCCCTTGATGCGCCGCATTGTGTTGACCGGCAGCGAACTGGCCGGCTTCGTCAGCGAAGCACCAGACGATCACGTCAAGCTCTTCTTCCCCAACGCCGAGGGCGACTTCGTGCTGCCGACGATGACGGCGGACGGCCCGCGCTATCCGGACGGCGCGCTGCCGTCGCCGGCGCGCGACTACACGCCACGCAGCTTCGATCCGCAAAGCGGCGAGTTGAGCATCGACTTCGTGCTGCACGGCGACGGTGTCGCCGCCAGCTGGGCAGCGCAGGCGCAGCCCGGCGACGCGCTGAAGATCGGCGGACCGCGCGGCTCATTCCTGGTGGCCGACGACTACGACCACTACGTCTTGATAGGCGACGAAACCGCGCTGCCGGCGATCGGCCGCTGGCTCGAAGCGATGCCCGCCGACATGCAGGCCGAGGTGTTCATCGAGATCGCCGACGCCGACGAGCGCCAGGAACTGCTCAGCGCGGCCGACGTGCGGGTGAACTGGCTGGAGCGCAACGGTGTCGATGCCGCCAGCAGCACGCTGCTGGAAGACAGCCTGCGCGATTACGAGCCGGAGGACGGCGATACCTTCTACTGGATCGGCGCCGAGTCGATGCGCGCGCGCGCCATGCGCAAGTTCCTGGAGGAACATCTGGGCGTGGACAAAGACGACGTGCGAGCCAAGGGGTATTGGAAGGCGCGCGCCGAGCACGCCGACGACTGAGATCATCGCAGCGCGCAGCGGCGCGGCCAAGCGGCCACATTCGCGCGCATCTGCATCTGCGCAGGCATGCACTTCCCTGCCCCTCCCTCACAGTTTAGATGCAGACCACGGCGGGTGCTCAGGGCTGCGCCGGCCAGGAGCGCAGCTCCGGCAAGGCCTTCTGCACCTGCGCCGGATCGATGCGCGTGTGCAGCCAGGCCAGCGCGAGCGGCAACGGACACAGGGCCTGCCCGCGACAACCCGGCAACACCAGGGTGGACGAGGCCAGCGCATCGCCGTCGAAGCGCCCACTGCGCAACGCCGCCAGGCTGGGCATCAAGGTTCGCACGCGCAGCAACGGCATGCCATCGCGTTCGAACACATCCAGCACCAGCGCACCGCCGGGCGGATAGTCGTCGGGATGATCGCTGCGGTGCCACTGCACGCCCATCAATCCACCGAGCGTGGCCAGGTTGGTGTCGTGGCCAACCAACAGCAGCAGCCGTGTGGACGGCGGCGCCAGTGCCGCCACCGACGGCGCTTGCCCGACGGCTGCCTGGACGGTGGCCAGCAGATGCGCGAGCAGGTTGGACGCCGCTGCGCTGGCCACCGGCAACGGGCGCTTGCTCTGGGCGAACGAGGCGTTGTGCAGGGCAATGAGGTGTGCCACCGCCGCACGATCCACCCGACCCCAGCCTCGCTGTGCGGCGTCGAAGCCTTCGACATGCTCCAGCATCAGGTTCTCGGCCAGTCCACCGGCCAGCTTCAGCGTGCTGGCGGCGGCCGGCGAACCGTCGCGCGTGGCCGGATCGTAGAGCAGGGTCGCCGGTGGCGGTGCGGCACAGCGCCCGTGCTGGCAGCCGCTCAACACCGCCTGCAGCTGCGCCAGCCGCGCGCGCGTCCCGGCGTCCAGCTGCACCGGCGGCGCCGGTGCCTTGCCGCCATCGAACAAGGCATTGCGCTCGCCCTCCGGCAAGGCCTGGTAGTGCAACGCGCAGGCCGGCGCCATGCCTTGCAGCAGTGCCTGCGCGCTGGCGTGGTTGCGGGCGGTGCTGTCGGCGATGGTGACGATCTGGTCGGTGCCCGCGCAGCCACCGGCTGGCAATCCGAGCGGTGGCGCCAGCAGTGCGCGATAACGTGCGCCTAGCGCTTGCATGCCAGCCCGTCCGTGCGGCGTCAGCTGGCCCGCGGCCACCGGCCATTGCGGCCATGGCTGCGCGCTGTAGCGATCCAGCTCGCTGCCGGGCTGGGTCGGTGCACGGATGCCGTGCCGCACCAGCACGATGGTCAGACGCAGCTGCGCGTTTGCGGCGGCGGCGTCGGTGACCGCTGCCGCCGTCGGCAGACACAGCGCCAGACCGAGCAGTGCACGCCGCATTGTCCGGGCGAGACGGTGATTGCGCAGGGTCTGCATCAGAAGGTCGCCGACAGGTCGAGGAACACGCCGCGGCCGGCCAGGCCGAAGTACAACGGCGCATTGTCGGTCGACCGGGCACCCGCATAGCCGATCAGCCGATGGGTATCGAGCAGGTTGTTGATCGCCAGGCTGAGCGAATAGCCCTTGAGGTTCCAGGGACCGTGCGTGCTGCGATAACCGCCGGCGGCATCCAGGCTGCTATAGGCCGGCAACCGCTCGTCGTTGCCGAACACGGTCGCGCCGCTGGCATCGGTGCGGTTGTCCACGCCGTAGCGCGCACCGATGAACTTGTCCATCAACGAGCCGTACCACCCACTGCCGCTGTTGTAGAGCATGCCCAGGGTGGCGGTGACGCGCGGCGCCGCCGCCACCTGCACGCTGCTGCCCTTGTAGGTCGCCTCGTTGTAGCTGGCGTTGCCGTAGACGCTGATGGTCGGACTCAGCGCGACGGTGGCTTCGCTCTCGATGCCGCGATACACCGCGCCGCCGCCGTTGACGAAGGCCTGCTCGGTGCCGCTGCTGGTCGCCACCCGGGTCTGGCTGATGAAGTTGCTGAAGTCGATGTGGTACACGTCCACGCCGAAGGTCAATGCGCGGTCCGCATAGCCGGTGCCAAGCTGCACGTTGGTGGTCAGCTCCGGATCCAGTCCGCGCGCGCCATTGAGTTCGATCACGTCGATCGGCGGTGCCAGGACGCCGCGCGCGACCTGCGCATAGGCGCTCCAGTGGTCGTCGATGGCCTCGTGCAGACTCAGCGAGGGCAGCCAGGCGGAATAGCTGGCGTGCGTGTAGGACGGCAGCGGCGGGGTGGACTTGTTCAACTCCGCACTCAGCCGGCGCGTGACCTCGGCGTAGCGCAGCCCCGGTGCCAGCGTCAGTGCATCGCTCAGGCGCCAGGCGTACTCGATATACGGCTGCGCGGTGTCGGTGCGGTCCTTGAGCCGGTAGTTGTCGGCGGTGCCGTACTTGGTGCCGGTCGGCATGTCCGTGCTCATGTCCAACGGCGTCTGATAGCGATGGTCCAGCGCGCGCTCCAGCCACACGCCGGTCTTCAGCTCGCCCGGACCGAGATCATGGGCCAGCCGCAACACGTCGCCGAAGGCGAGATTGTCGTTATCGGCCAGCTTGCCCGGCACATCGAGCGCCGCCTTGCCGATCTTCTTGCCGGCAGCGTTGTAGAAGGTGACGCCATTGTCCTTGAGGCTGTCGCTGGTCGGCTCGCTGGTCTTGTCGGCGCGGTGGTCGAAGGTATTGGCGTAGACGCGGTTGTCCACGTCCCAGCCGCCCCACTGGGTGAGCAGCGCCAGGTAGCTGAAACTGGAGTAATAGGCCGCGTCGTTGTAGCCGGCATAGTTTTGCAATGCCGGATCCTCGCCCAGGCCGGTGCGCCAGCCGTTGGCGGCGATCTGCGCCTTGGTGGCGCCTTGCACGGTGTTCTGGTGTTCCTGGTTGTAGCTGGTGACGAAGGTCAGCGTGCTGGCCTCGCCGACGTCGCTGATGGTCTTGATGAAGGCGTGTTCGCGGCGATCGTCGGTGCCGTCGAGATAGGTGTCGCTGTGTTCCTTGGACAGATCCACCAGCAGGCGCGTGCTGCCACCCAGGTGTTGCTCGACGCTGACCCCGCCGGCGACGGTGTTCCAGCTGCCGACCGTGCCGTAGGCAGTGATGCCATCCACCGTGCCGGGATCGCGCGAGCGCAGGCCGACGGTGCCGCCGAAGGTGGCGTTGCCGATGGTCGCACCACCGCCCGGGCCGCGGTCGATCTCGGCCTGGCCGAGGATATGGTTGTTGAAATAGGCCGAGGTGGTGTGGTGCAGATCGCTGGCATCGCCGAACGGAATGCCGTCGAAGGTGATGTTGAACTGGCCGTCCTGGAAGCCGCGGATCGAGATGCCTTCGTTCTTGCCCATGCCCGGCCCTTCCGGCGAGGTGACGCTGACGCTGGGCGCGTACTTGATGATGTCGTCGTAGTTGGCGTTGAAGCGCAGGCCGTCGCGAATGAAGCGCTCGTCGATGACCGAGGTGGGTTGGATCGCGTCCAGCGGCGGCGCGCTGGGGGCGAGCGTGTCGACCTGGTTGGCGACCACGGTGACCGGTGCCAGATCGCGTGCGGGGTTGCGCTCGGCGCTGCTCTCCGCAGGCGCGGCCTTGGCCGCTGGTGCTGGCGATGCTGCAGCCGCGGCGGCCGGGGCGATGCTCAGCGAGGTGGCGGTGAGCTGGCGCGCCGCCAGTCCGGTGCCGCCGAGCAGGCGTTGCAACCGCGCCAGCGGCGCCAGGCCGGCCGGCGCGCCCGGACTGCGCAGGTGCGCGGTCAGCGCTGGGTCGTAGATCAGTTGCAGGCCGCTGGCCTGGGCGAACTGCTCCAGCACCGTGTCCAGGCTGGCGGGGGCGATGGCGGGAGCCGCCTGGGCCGGCGCTGCGGCTGCCACCGCGGTGAGGGTAGGCGGCAAGGTCGCGAGCAGCAGGGCGATCTGAAGGGCGAGCGGATGGCGCATGCGGACATCATTCCAACGGAAGTGGGCGGGAGATCACGCAGACAGCGCGACCGACCCCGTACATGAGTGCCGTTGCGGCCGCCACGGACACCTCGCCGTTCGTGAATTTTTTTTGACAGGCTGCCGGCCATGGGACTAGCGGGGCACACACGGCCGCCATGGCATAGCGCGCCACGGGCGCTTCCTTGCCGTGCAGCGCCTGGCCGACGCGTCAGCGCAACGCGTGGACGCGGATCTTCTGCGGGTCGCGTTCGATCCGCACGCCCGGCAGTGTCGATAGATAGGCCAGGAAGGCCTCGCTGTCGCGCAGATGGAACACGCCGCTGACGCGACGCTGGGCCAGCAGGGGATCGTCGATCGCCAGCGGCACCGTCGTGAAGGCATTGAAGCGTCGCGCCACCTCGGCCAGCGGCTGGTCGTGCAGGCTGACCCGATCGGGCAGCCAAGCGGTGGCGGCGGCCAGGTCGGCGTGCGTCTCCAGCGCCAGCACCTGCCCGCCGGCATCCAGGCGCAGCTGCTGGCCAGCATGCAAATCGGCCAGCGCGTCGCCGGCGTCGCGCCAGCGCGCCAGCCACGCCGCCGGTTGCGCACGCACCTGCACCTGGCCGCTGAGGACGGTGATGCGTACGGTCGCCGAGCCATCGTGCTGCACACCGAACACGGTGCCGATATCGCGCAGCAGCACCTGGCCGCTCCACACCTGCAAGGGCCGCGCGGCATCGTGGTCGACATCGAACAGGGCCGCGCCCTGCAGCACGTCGATCCGCCGCCGCTGGGCGGTGTAGCGCACCACGATCGCGCTGCCACGATCCAGCTGCACGTGACTGCCGTCGGACAGGACGAGGCTGCGGCCGGTCGTCGGCGTGGCGCGATAGACCACGCCGGCCGGTAACGTCGGTGGCCGCAGCAGCCAGGCTGCGCTCGTCAACGCCACCACCACGCAGGCTGCCAACGCCCACCCGCGCAGGACGGCAGGTCGCTTGCGTGCGCGCTGCGCTGGCAGCTGTGGCGGTGCGCGGTCGGCGACACCGCTGGGCCGCAACGGCACCACCACGCCCTCGTCGTGTAGCGCGCGCCGACAGAGTTCATCGACGGCCGTCGTCTGCCGCTGCGCCGCCGCCGGCAGGTCGTCGAACAGGCGGACGACGGCCAGATACTCGGCCACGTGCGCTGGCGAGGCACGCAGCCAAGCCAGGAACGCCGCCTGTTGCGAGGCGCTGGCTTGGCCTTCGTGCAGCAGCAGATACCAGTCGGCGGCCGCTTGTGCAGTGCCGCGGGCAGCGGATGGACGCGACTCAGCCATAACCGTCCATTCCTACCCGGCACAGCGCCACGCCACGGGCGATGTGTTTCTTGACCATCGGCACGGAGATCTGCAGCCGCGTGGCGATCTGCCGGTGATCCAGTCCTTCACGGTAGCGCAGCACCATCGCCGCGCGGCACCGCGGCGGCAGCTGCTGCATCAACAGCGCCAGTCGCTCGCGACGTTGCTCGGCATGCAGTTCGCTGTCGGCCTGGAACGGCACCGACAACGCCTCGTCCACGCAGTGGTCCAACGCGGTGGTGCCCTGCCCCTGGCGCTGCTGCCGCATGCCCTGCTCCTTGAGCAGATTGGCCGCGATGGTGAACAGATAGGCCTCGGGATTGGCGATCTCGCCGGCGTGCACCTGGCTGCGCTGCAGGCGCAGGTACACCTCCTGCACCAAGTCCTCGGCATCCCAGGCAGGTGCGCGGCGACGCAGGAAATAGCGGTTGAGCGAGGGCCGGCATTGCAGGAACAGCCGGGACAGCAGCAGCGATGCATCGGCGCGCACGACGGAGACGAACTGGCTCACAGAGAGGCCTCGAGCCTGCGCGGCGCAGATGACGTCTCGATGACAGCCGCTCCGGCCGGGCACGGTGCGCAGCTTGCGCGCTGTGCCTGGCCCATCACGCCACAGGCCCGCCGAGGCGGGCCTGTGGCGTGAT
>NZ_NSET01000101.1 GCF_009192945.1 Xanthomonas maliensis
ACCGCCAGCAGCGAATGGCCGCCGAGGGCGAAGAAGTTGTCGTGTCGGCCGACCTGCGGCACCGCCAAGAGCTCGCTCCACAGCGTGGCGAGCAGGGTTTCCAGCTCGCCTTGTGGGGCGAGGTAGGTGCCGGTGACCAACGCATCGGCATCGGGGACCGGCAGCGCGGCGCGGTCCAGCTTGCCGTTGGGCGTCAATGGCAAGGCATCCAGCGGCACATAGGCGGCCGGCAGCATATGCTCGGGCAAGCGTGTGGCCAGCTGGGCGCGCAGCGTGGCTGGGTCGACGACGTCGCCGACGAGGTAGGCGAGCAGGCGTTTGTCTTCGGCACCATCGGCGATCACCACCGCCTCGTGCACGCCGTCGCAGGCACACAAGGCCGCCTCGACGTCGCCAGGCTCGATGCGGAAGCCGCGGATCTTGATCTGGGCGTCGTTGCGGCCGAGGAACTCCACCGTGCCATCGGCGCGCCAGCGTGCCAGATCGCCGGTGCGGTACATGCGCTCGCCAGCAGCGGTGGCGAACGGATCGGGCACGAAACGTTCGGCACTCAGGTCCGGGCGATGCAGATAGCCCTGCGCGAGTTGCGCACCGGCGATATGCAGTTCGCCGCTGACGCCGATCGGCACCGGCTGGCCGCGGCGATCGAGCACATAGAGCCGGATATTGGCCAGCGGCCGGCCGATCGGCAGGCATTGGCCGGGCGTCGGCGCGGTCTCGACCACCATCGCCGTGACGAACTGGGTGCTCTCGGTGGGGCCATAGGTCTGTAGCAGGCAGACCTGGCCATCGGCGTCGAGCACCTGCGCGATGGCGCGGGGATCGGCGACATCGCCACCGGTCAGCAACAACCGCAGTGTGCTCAATGGTGTGGCGATCAGCGGCGCGTAGGCGCGCAGCACGCCGGCGACCAGGACCAGGACCGATAGCCGCTCTTGTTCCAGCAAGGCGCCCAGTGCAAGTGGATCGCGCATCACCGGCGCCGGTACGACCACCACGGTGGCACCGTTGAGCAGGCTGCCCCAGACCTCGAGCGTGGCCGAGTCGAAGGCCGGATTGGAGGCGAAGGCCACGCGGTCGTCGCAACGCAATCGCGCCGGGCCATCCTGCAGCACGAGATTGAGCACCGCTGCATGCGATACCGCGACGCCCTTGGGCGTGCCGGTGGAGCCGGAGGTGTACATGACGTAGGCCAGGTCGAGCGCATGGCCGGCGATCGACTGCAGCGGCGTGGCAGCCTCCCGCATCAGTGAAGCCGAATCCAGACGACGCAGATCCGGCGCATCCAGTGGCGGCACCTGCGTCTCCACCAGTGCCAGCCGTGCGCCACACGCGCGCAGCAAGTGGCTGAGCCGCGCCACCGGCTGATCCGGATCCATCGGCACATAGCAGGCGCCACACAGCAAGGCCGCCAGCTGCGCCACCACCAGC
>NZ_NSET01000102.1 GCF_009192945.1 Xanthomonas maliensis
CAGGACTTCCAGCGCGCCCTCGGGTGCAACGTAGGTCGATGCGTCAAGCGCATCGTGGTCGGGGGCCGGCAGTGCACGCCGATCCAGCTTGCCATTGGGCGTCAACGGCAGTGCGTCCAGGCGTACGACGGCGGCTGGCAGCATGTAGTCCGGCAACACGCCGCGCAGGTGGTCGCGTAATGCGGCTGTCTCAACCTGTGCACCGACGACGTAGGCCACCAGATCGAACTCGCCGGAAGGCCTCTCGCGCGGCAGTACGACGGCGTCCTCAATATCGGGACAAGTCAGTAATGCCGTCTCGATCTCGCTGGGCTCGATACGGAAGCCGCGCAGCTTGAGTTGGCGATCCTTGCGCCCGAGGAAGCTCAGGCTGCCATCGCCACGCCAGCAGGCCAGGTCGCCGGTCGCATACATGCGCGTGCCCGGCGTGGCGGCAAAGGGATCTGGCACGAAGCGTTCGGCGGTCAGGTCCGGTCGGCCCAGATAGCCGCGCGCCAATACGGCGCCGCCCAAATGCAACGTACCGCGCCCGCCGTGCGGCAGCGGGTGGCCGGCGCGGTCCAGCACATAGGCCTGGGTGCCCGGCAACGGGCGACCGATGCCGATCGCAGCATCATCGGCGACGGCTTGCGTGGTCGCCACCACGATGGCTTCGGTGGGGCCGTAGGTGTCCAGCAGCGGCGTGCGCGTGCCCTGCAGCCAACGGTGCCGCATCGCCGGCGTCAGCGCTTCGCCGCCGACGATGACCTGGCGCACGCAGTCGGGGAGTTGCAGCGACTGCGCACACAGCTGTGCCCAGAAGCGGGTCGGCAGATCGACCACGCTGATGCCCGCCTGTGCGCAGCGTGACCAGAAGCGTTCGGTATCGAGCCAGTCGTCGTCGCGCAACACCAACGTGGCACCGCTGCACAGTGCACCGAAGATTTCTTCGACCGAGGCATCGAAGGCCAGCGTGGCGAATTGCAGCACGCGGTCCTGCGGGCCGAGCCCGTAGGTTTCGATCAGGGCAGCCAGGCGCGCGCGCAGACCGTGGTGGGCGACCATCACGCCCTTGGGGCGGCCGCTGGAGCCGGAGGTGTAGATCACATAGGCAAGTTGCTCCGGGTGCAGTGACAGCAGCGGGGCGCTGTCCGGTGCGCTGGCCGCGTCGGCCTGGGCGCGCTCGATCGCGACCACAGGCACGTGCTCCCCCCATGCAGGCGGGCCCTTGGCCTGGTCGACGAGTACCAGCAATGGCTTGGCCTCGGCCACGACCGCAGTGATCCGCGCGTTCGGCTGGTTAGGTTCCAACGGCAGATAGGCGGCACCGGTCTTGAGCACCGCCAGCACCGCGACGATCTGCGCGAGGCCGCGCTGCAGGCAGAGCCCCACGCAATGATCCGGCCGTGCACCGAGTGCGACCAGCTGGTGCGCCAATCGATTAGCGCGACATTCGAGCTGTTGGTAGCTCAGCGCGTTATCGCCTTCAACCACGGCAATCGCCCGCGGTGTGGCTGCGGCCTGCTGCGCAAACCACTGCACCAGGTTGTCCGCAGCGTGCTCGCCGGCAGACGTGTGCGCATCAACTGCCTGTTGCCGCGACGGCGACGGTGCCAGCAGCGGCAAATGACTGACGGGCGTCTGCGCATCGCCGAGCAGGCCATCGAGCAAGACGCCGAAACTCTCCCAGTGGCGCTGCACGGTTTGCGCGTCGAACAGCGCGGTGGCAAAGCGCAGGCTGCCGACGATGCGCTCGCCGTCCAGTTGCAGATCCAGCTCCAGGTCGTACTTGGCATCGCGTGCCGGGCCAGGCAGGACTTCGCTGTGCAGACCGGGCAGCGTCAGTGCGATTTGCGGGGTGTTCTGCCAGCTGAACATGACCTGGAACACCGGCGCATGCGCCAGGCTGCGTACCGGCTGCAGCGCTTCGATCAACTGTTCGAACGGCAGATCCTGATGCTCCTGCGCCGCCAATGCGGTGTCGCGTACCTGCGCCAACAACGCAGCCACCGACGGATCGCCACGCAGATCGATGTGCAATGCCTGGGTATTGACGAACAGACCGATCAGCGCCGCAGTCTCGGCGCGATTGCGTTGGGCAATGGGCGTGCCGATGACGACTTGATCCTGGCCGGCCAGCCGTGCCAGCAAGGCGCCCCAGGTGGCGAGCAGCGTCATGAACAGCGTAGTGCCATGCCGCTGACTGAGCCCGAGCAGCGCCTGCGTACGCGCGGCATCGAGCATGACGGTGATGGCGGCACCGGCGTAATCCTGCTCCGGCGGACGCGCGCGATCGCTAGGCAGGGTCAGCAACACGGGCGCATCGCGCAGGTGCTCCAGCCAGAACTGGCACTGACGTTGCAGGAGCGCAGCATCGATCCAGCGGTGCTGCCAGAGGGTGTAATCGGCGTACTGGATCGGCAAGGCGGGCAGCGGATCGGCGTGGCCGCACACACGGGCCGTGTACAGCGCGCCGAGCTCCTGCAGCAAGACCCCGATCGACCAGCCATCGGCGATCAGATGGTGCAGGGTGACCAGCAGTCGGTGCTCGTCATCGGCCAGTTGCAGCAGCTGCGCACGCAGCAGTGGGCCGCGCTGCAGATCGAAGGCCAGCAGCGTTTCCTGCTCGGCGCGACGCTGTGCTTCCGCTTCAGGATCGGTGGCCTGGCGCAGGTCGATGCGCTCCAGCGCCACACCGCTGTCCGCAGCACCGATGACCTGCACGGCACCGTCGTCGCTGGCGACGAAGCGGGTGCGCAAGGCCTCATGGCGGGCGAGGATACGGTCCAGTGCCCACTGCAGCGCAGCGGTATCCAGCGTGCCGCGCATGACCACACAACCGGGCATCAGATAGGCCAGGTCGGCACGTGCATCGAGTTGTGCCAAGACCCATAGCCGTCGCTGGGCGAAGGACAGCGGAACGGCACCGCTGCGCTCGACCGGCACCATGGCCGGCAGTGCGCTGGGCGGGGCCGCCTCCAGCGCCTGCGTCAGCTCGACCAGGCGCGGACAGGCGAACACCGTTGCCAGCGGCAGCTCCACGCCCAACGTGCTGCGCAACCGCGCGATCAACTTCACGCCGAGCAAGGAATGCCCGCCCAGCGCAAAGAAGTCGTCGTGGCGACCGACGCGCTCCACGCCCAGCAGTTCGCACCATAGCGCGGCGAGATGGGTTTCGCGCTCGCCGCTGGGCGCGACGTAGTCTGGCACTGCCAAGGCGGTGACATCCGGTGCTGGCAGCGCACTCCGCTCGAGCTTGCCGTTGGTCGTCAGCGGCAGAGCGGGCAGCCAGACATAGGCCGAGGGCAGCATGATCTCGGGCAGATGGATCGCCAACTGGCTGCGGATCGTCTCGGCGGTCGATGCAGTGGACTCGGCGATTGCTTCTGCATCGCCGACCAGATAGGCAACCAAGCGGCGTTCGCCGTTGTCCTGGCGTGGTACGACCACGGCGTCGCGCACGCCCGCACAGGCGCGCAGCGCTGCGGCGATTTCTCCCAGCTCGATCCGCACGCCGCGCAATTTGACCTGGTCGTCGTTGCGGCCGAGATAATCGAGCGTGCCATCGGCACGCAGGCGCGCGATGTCGCCAGTCCGATACATGCGCTGGCCGGGGCGCGCGGCGAACGGATCGGGAAGGAAACGTTCGGCGGTCAGGTCGGGGCGGCCCAGGTAGCCGCGCGCCAGTTGCTCGCCAGCGATGTACAGTTCGCCGGCCACGTCCAGCGGCAGGCGCTGTCGATAGGGATCGAGCACGTAGAGCTGCACTGTGGGAAGCGCGCGTCCGAGCGGCACGATAGCGGCCGCGTCGTCATCGTCCACCGGATGGGTGCTGGCCCAGATCGTCGCCTCGGTCGGTCCATACAGATTCCACAGCGGGCCGCCACCGGTGCGCAAGCGATTGGCCAGCGCCTGGCTGAGCGCCTCGCCACCACTGAGCATGCGCAGCGACGCACGGCCCTGCCAGCCGCTCCCTAACAGCATCTGCCAGAAGCCCGGCGTGGCCTGCAGCACCGAGATGGCATGTTGATCGAGCAAGCGCATCCAGTCCGAAGGAGCCTGGCTGGCCTGATCGCCTGCAATGACCACCCGGGCGCCGTGGAGCAACGGAGCGAACAATTCAAGACCGGCGATATCGAAGCAGACTGTCGTGACCGCGAGCAGACGATCCTGCGCCGCGAGCGGAACGCGTGTTTGCAGCGCTGCCAGGAACTGCATCAGCGCCTGATGGCAGACCATCACGCCCTTGGGTCGTCCGGTGGAGCCGGAGGTGTAGAGCACATACGCCAAATGCTGCGGTCGCAGCCCCTGCAGCAACGGCGCCGGATGCGTGGCGTGCCGGGTCCAGACCGCCGTGTCGTCCATCCACACGCGCGGATGTGCGGTGTCCGGGAGCACATGTGCAAGCGTGCGATGCGTGAGCAGGCACTGTGGGCCACTGTCCTGCAGCATGAAGGCAAGGCGTGCAGCAGGATAGATTGGGTCCAGCGGGACGTAGGCGCCTCCTGCCTTGAGGACCGCGAGCAGGGCGACGACCAGGTCGATGCCGCGGGGCAGACAGACCGCTACGCGCACCTCCGGACCGATGCCAAGCGCGATCAGGTGGTGGGCGAGCTGGTTGGCACGTGCGTCGAGGTCGGCATAGCTCAGCTCCGCATGAGCGTCCACCACTGCGATCGCCTGGGGCGTGCGCTGCGCCTGCCGCGCGATCGCGTGGTGCACGTAGCCGTCGCAGACGACGCGTTCTTCGCTGGCACTGTCGAGGTCCAACTGCGCCCGCTCGTCCAGCGAGAGCAGCGGCAGCTGGCTCAGTGGTGTGTGCGGGGCGTTGAGTAGCTCCAGCAACAGTTGCCGCAGTGCGGACAGCAGGCGCCTGGCCAGCGACAGCGGCAGACGTTGTGGGTCGACGTTGAATAGAAACGTCGTCGGACAGGTGGCGTTGTAGCGCCAGGCGACGATGCCTAGTGCAGCATCTTCGTAATTACCGTGCAGGGGACGCATGGTCCGTGCGCCACCAACGATCGGGGTATCGCCGAACGCGCTGAAGTCCTCGACCGAGACGCTGATGTCGAACGGCCGTGGCGCCTGCGGTCCGGCCCCGTTCAACGCCTGCAACGCGTGCCGCAGCGGGAAGCGAGCATGCCGCATGGCCGAGCGCACTTCGGCAGCGACGCTGTGCATCGCCGCAGCAAGGTCTGCAATTGCCGGAACGGACACGGAAATCGGCAATTGTGTGGACAGCATGCCGAGCATGGACCGCTCGGCTGCGTTGTGGCGGTTGTGGACGGTCAGCCCGAACGCGATCGCGCCGCTGTGTGCGCTCAGGCGACTCAGGCAGCTTGCGAGACAGGCGACGACCAGGGTGGTGAACGAGCCTCCCAGCTTATCCGCAAGTGCAGTCAGCTGCTGAAATTGCGCAGGCTCCAGCGCGAAACTCGATATTACGACAGGCTGTCGCCCGACTGCGCCCGTCGTGCTCGGATACAGTGGCGCTGGTCGTGCCCCCAGGCGCGCGCGCCAATGAAGTAGATCACGCTGATAGCGACTGGAGACGAGATAGTCCAGGTCGGCCTCGAGCGCGCGCAGGAAAGACGGCGTGGCGAAGCCGGGATCCGACTCGCCACGCAGGTGCTCGTTATAGCTGTCGACGACCTGCTGAGACAGCATGCCCAGCGACACACCATCGAGTGCAAGATGGTGGCAGAGATACAGGCAGTAGCCGCGATCGGGCGTTGCCTGCAACCATTGAATGTCCCATAGCGGCTGCTCATAATGGACGAACGAGCGCTCCAGGGCCCGCTGGATGTGCGCCTGCACACGCGCTTCGCCATCGACGCTGGTGGTGTAGTCGTGCCAGGGCAGCGAGAACGGCAGTCGTTCCAAGACGCGTTGATACGGCAGTGGCGAGCCTTCGACCAGCACCATGCGCAGGGCATCGTGGCGGGCCACGACGGTGGCGATGGCCTGCTCCCAGAGGTCGCGACGCAGCGTGCCTTCGAAGCTCATCACGCAACCGATCGTGTAGCTGGGCCGGTCGGGCGCGAACAATTGGCCTAGCCAGACCTCCTGCTGTGCCGAGCTGAGCGGATGCGCGGCGTCGCGGTCAGGGGGGGCGGCGTCGAAGGGGCTCATGCGTTCACCGCGATGGTGGATGGCGGTAGGGCAACCGAGGTGTGTGCGCATTCGCGCACATTGGCCATCCACCACTGCGCAAGTGCCTGGCTATGCGGCCTGCTCAGCACGGTCATGTGGTTGCCGGGGCCCTGCCAGGGACGTAGGTCGGTCGTATGCGCGGCCCAGGCCTCGCTCAGCTCCCGGTACGTGTCCGCCTGCTGCTGCGCGTGCTGGGCGTTGGCGACCAGCACCAGGTGCAGGCGGCCCGGATAGGGGCGGCTCGGGTGGTAGTTGGTACGGCAGCAATGGGCGAAGGTCGCGAGGCTGCCGCGGACTGCATCGCTGCGCGAGCGCGCCGGCATCAGGCCATTGGCCACCATCAGCTGGTGGATGCGCGCGATCAGCGCCTCCTGGCCCAGTGCGTGCAGGGACTGGCGGTCAATCTCCATCGGCGTCCGCAGGCGCATCTGCAGCGCGTCGATGAAGTAGTCCACGATGGTGTCGCGCTTGCAATCATCGGCAACCCGCGCGCGATTCGGCGGGCGGGTATCGATCAGGGTCAGACTGGCTGGTGGGCGTCCCAACGCATGCAGGCGCAATGCCATTTCGAACACCACCCAGCCGCCGAATGAGTGGCCAATCAGGTGCAGCGGCGATGCGGCGCTGGCGACCTTGGGCAAGGCGTCCAGATAATGCTGCGCAGCCAGTTCCACCGAGCCGTAGGGCGGATAGGCGCTGTCGATCCCACGCGGCTGCATGCCGACCACGCTGCAGGTTTCCCCCAGCGCGCTGCTCAGCTCGATAAAGCCGGTGACGCTATCGCCCGCACCCGGAACACAGACGACCACCGGCGCGGCGGTGCGCGCCGATTGCAGCGTGAACGAAGGCTCATACGGAACAGCGGACCCCGCCGCTCCGCTGCCGGACAAGGCCGCCGTAATCGATCGCCCAATTTCCGGCAGATGCTCGGCGGCGATCATCGACACATGGTTGCCGGGGACGGCGATCGTGCGTATCTGGCGCTGAGGCAAGAGCCGCGACCAGCCAAGCATCGGATCATCGATTGCGGAGATGGAGGCGTGGAAGACCGTCAGTGTGCAACGTGGATCGAGCGGCTGTACCCAATACGTCGGCCATAGGCGCTGATAGGCAGCACTCAAGCGACAGTTGCCGACGATCTGTTCCAGGCTGGTCTGTTCTTGAGCGAGCAGCATCAGCAGCGCGGGCTCCGCCTCGGCCTGCGCGGCCAGTTCCTGCAGCGATACCTCGGCCGCGTTCGCAGTCAGACGGCGGCATGCGGCCTGGATGGCGTCGTCGCTGCTTGAATCTTGCAACAGCGTTTCCAGACGCTCGATCAGGCGCTGCTTGGCAGCCTCGTCCAACGGCATCGGATCCGGCGCCTGCTCGGGGTAGTCGCAATCGAGCAGGCCGAGGAAGGCCACCTGCTGGTCGTGCATACCGAAGTGTTGGGCGATCGCGTAAGCGAGCAGGCCACCGGAGGAATAGCCGAGCAAATGGTAGGGGCCGTGCGGCTGCACTGCCTGGATCATGCCGACCATCTGCACGGCCAGCGCTTCCAGCGTGGCAGGCAACGGATCCGGCCAGGGCAAGGCATAGATCGGAACATCCGCATCGAGATGGGCCGCCAACTCGAAGGCGTAGGCGATATCGGCGATACCGGTCGGCAGCACAAACAGTGGGGGGCGCGAGCCCTGGCGGCGTGCCGCGAGCGCGCGGCTGCCCCAGGCATCGGCACCGCCAAGCAGGCATTCTGCCTGCTGGCGTAGAGTGGGGCAGGCGTAGATCAGTTGCAGCGTGAGCGGCAGGCCGACGCGCTGTGCGGCGGTCATTAACCGCAATGCCGTCAGCGAGTGGCCACCCAGTTCGAAGAAATGGTCGTCGCGTCCGATGCGCCGCGGCCCCAGTACACCGGCCCAGAGTTTGGCGAGACTGCGTTCCAACGCATTGGCTGGCGGCAGTCGCTCGCCAGGCGCGCTCAGCGTGGTTTCCGGATCCGGCAGCGCACGCCGATCGAGTTTGCCGTTAGGCGTCATTGGCAAAGCGTCCAGGAACATATAGGCGGCTGGGAGCATGTAGTCCGGTAGGCGCGCGGCCAGGCGGGTGCGCAAGACGTCGGCGCCAAGCGTGCGGTCACCGACCAGGTAGGCGATCAACCGCCGGTCGTCGCCGTCTGCCCGTGCGACGACCGCCGCCTCGCGGATGCCATCGCAGCTGCGCAACGCCGCTTCGATTTCGCCCGGCTCGATGCGGAAACCGCGCAGCTTGACCTGCTGGTCGCTGCGGCCCAGATACGTCAGCACGCCATCGGCGCGCCAACGTGCCAGATCGCCGCTGCGGTAGCTGCGCTGGCCCGGCCGCGTGGCGAACGGATCGGGCACGAAGCGTTCGGCCGTCAGGTCGGGCCGGCCCAGATAGCCGCGCGCCAACTGCGGCCCGGCAATGGCGAGTTCGCCCGCCACGCCGATTGGCGACAGCCGGCCATGCGCATCCCGCACCTGCAGGCGGGTGCCAGGCAATGGCCGTCCCAGCGGCACGACGCTGCCGGCGTCGCTGTCCAGCACCGGATGTGCGCTGGCCCAGATGGTGGCTTCGGTGGGGCCATACAGGTTCCACAGCTGGCCACCACCGGCACGCAAACGTTGCGCCAGATCCTGCGGCAAGGCTTCGCCACCGCAGAGCAACCGCATGTTCGGGGTGCTCTGCCAGCCGGCGTTGAGCAACAGCTGCCAGAACGTCGGCGTGGCCTGCAGCACCGAGATGCGCTGTGCGTCCAGCAGTTGCATCCATTCAGCCGGATCGTGCAGATCGGCGGCAGCGATGACGACGCAGGCGCCGTGCAGCAGCGGCGCGAACAATTCCAGGCCGGCGATGTCGAAGCCGAGGGTGGTGACGGCCAGCAGACGATCGTGCGGCGTCAGTGGCAGCGGCGTCTGCAGGGCGCCGAAGAAGGCCGCCAGCGCGTGGTGCGGAATGACGACGCCCTTGGGCCGGCCGGTAGAGCCGGACGTATAGATGACATAGGCCGGATGCTGCAGGTGCAGGGATGGCACAGCGGGGGCGTGGGCCGGAGCGCAGGCCCATAGCGCCGCGTCATCGTCCATTCGGACCTGCCGTAGATCCTTGCAAGGTCCGAACTGCGTTGCGGTCTGCCTATCGGCGATGACAACCTGCGCGCCGGCGTCCGCCACCATCGCGTGCAACCGTGCCGTTGGGGCTTCGATATCCAGCGGCAGATAGGCAGCGCCGGCCTTGAGGATGGCCAGCAGGGCGATGAGCTGGGCACTGCCGCGCGGCAGGCAGATGGCAACCATGCTCTCCGGCGTCACGCCCACTCCGATCAGGTGATGAGCGAGCTGGTTGGCGCGGGTATCGAGTGCGGCGTAGCGGAGTTCGGTCTGGCCGTCGATCACGGCGATGGCATCGGGCGTACGCTGCGCCTGCGCTGCGATCTGGTGGTGGAGGAAGTCGGGCTCCGCTGACGCGGGTGCGGGAGGATTGAAGCGCTGCACCTGGATTCGTTCGTCTTCTGGCAGCACGTCCAGCGTATGCAGCGCGGTCTGCGGCGCCTGCTCCAGGGCCTGGACCAGCACCTGCACGGTGTGCTGCATCAGCGCGGCCATGCGCTCGCTGCCGATGTGCGCCACGCACTGCACATCGAACGAGAAGCCACCGTCCGCGGTCTGGTCGTTGACCGAGACCACCAGGGGATAGTGGGTGCGGTCGCGACCGCCCAGCGCTTGCACCTCGGCCAAGGGATCGTGCGGCGCAGCGGTGTCGTCGCTGAGCACGTTGCTGCCGCCGGCGTAGCGGTAGTTGAGCAGGGCATTGAGCAAGGGCGCGGCCGGATCCAGGCCGCTGCAGCGCTGGGCCAGCGCCAGCGGGGCGTGCTCGTGGTGCAGCAGGCGGGCCAGCGCGTGCTGGGTGTCGCGCAGGGCTTGCTGCACGCTGCCCTGCGTACCGCCCAGCCGGATCGGCAAGGTGTTGAGGAACATGCCCAGCACGCGATCCACACCAGCGCTGGCGTGCATGCGGCCGAACAGCAAAGTGGCAAAGACGACGTCATCGCGACCGCTGATGCGGCCCAGCAGCAGCGCATAGGCCAGGTGGAACACGCTGGCCGCGGTGACGCCCTGCCGACGCGCCTGGTGACGCACAGCGGTGGCCAGTGCGATCGGCAAGGGACGATGCAACTCCTCCACCGTTGCCGGGTCCTGCACCGGCGCCAACACGCCGAACGGCGCAGTGGGCGCATCGAGATCGCCGAGCATCTGGCGGAAGAACGCCTGGTGCTCCTGGGTGGACGCGCCGGCCAGGGTATGGGCGACGAAGTCGCGGAACGGCAGCGGCGCCGGCAAGGCCTGCGCGTTTCCACGCAGATGCGCCTGCACCTCTTCGATCAGCAGTTCCAGGGTGGTGTGGTCCATCACCAGGTGATGGTGTTGCAGGCCGAGCAGGCAGCGGCCATGCGCCGCGTCGTCGGCCAGATGGGCGTGGATCAGCGGGGCATGCTGAAGACGTAGCGCGGTCTCTGGCGCATGTAACCGCGCTTGCAGCGCGACGGCCGGATCGGCGTTCTCGATGACGTGCTGGTGTCGTGGCAGCGTCGCCTTGCGCCAGACGACCTGCACAGGTACTGGCACGCCTTGCCAGACCAGGCTGGTGCGCAGGATGTCGTGGCGGGCGATGACCTGGTCGAGTGCCGCGAGGAAATCCTCGCGCTGGGCCGCGGTCGGGAATGCGAGCAGGGTGGAATGCAGATAGGGATCGGCGAGTGGATCGGCCAGATGGTGGAACAGCAGGCCTTCCTGCAGCGGTGCCAGCGGATAGAGGTCCTGCACATTGGTCACGCCACCGTCGACGCTGGCGACGACAGTGTCGATCTCGGCCTGGGTCAGTTCCAGCAGCGGCAGCAGGTCCGGAGTGATGCGCGGGCAGTCGGCGGTGATGCGGTTGGGCGGCACGAGGACATCCGCTGCGCCGTGCAGGCGGCTGGCGAGCCCGGCAACGGTCGGTTCGGCGAACAGGCTGCGCACGTCCAGCTGCCAGTCGAGCCGACGCAGCCGTTCGATCAACTTCACCGCCAGCAGCGAATGGCCGCCGAGGGCGAAGAAGTTGTCGTGTCGGCCGACCTGCGGCACCGCCAAGAGCTCGCTCCACAGCGTGGCGAGCAGGGTTTCCAGCTCGCCTTGTGGGGCGAGGTAGGTGCCGGTGACCA
>NZ_NSET01000103.1 GCF_009192945.1 Xanthomonas maliensis
GGACATGTTCGTCTTCGCTTAGCTGCAGCAACTGCGCACGGGCCAGGGTGTCGTGCGCCAGGTCGAACGGCGTTTGGCTTTCCAGCTCGGCCAGTCGCCGGACTTCGCTGTGCGGTTCGGGATGCGTGCCGAGAGCGCGCTCGGTGAGTCGGAAGCCGAGGCCATCGCTGTCGATACGCTGGGTCGGCTGGTCCTGGTGCAGCACGATCCGGGTGCGCAGGCTTTCATGACGGGCGGCGATGCGATCCAGGGCCTGGCGTAGGGCCTCGCGATCCAATCGTCCTCGCAGCCGCAGCCCATGCGGCATCAGGTACGCCAGTTCGGCTTGGGCATCGAGCTGGGCGAGGAACCACAAGCGTTGTTGGGCGAAGGACAGCGGTAGGGGGGTGCCGCGATCGGCGGGCACAATCGCCGGCAACGTACTGGCAGCGGCGTCATGCAGTGCGTTGGCCAGGTCGGAGAGACGCGGATGGGCGAATAGGCTGGCGAGCGGTAGTTCCAGGCCGAGGATGCTGCGGATGCGCGAGATCAGCCGCACGCCCAGCAGCGAGTGGCCACCGAGCGCGAAGAAGCTGTCGTGGCGGCCGACCTGCTCCATGCCGAGCAAGTCGCACCAGAGCGCGGCCAGCTGGGTTTCCATTGCACCTTCCGGCGCGGCGTAAGCCTGTAGAGCGAGCGCGTTGGCCTCCGGTGCGGGCAAAGCGCGTCGGTCCAGTTTGCCGTTGGCGCTCAGTGGTAATGTCTCCAAGGGCACATACGCCGCAGGCAGCATCGCCTCGGACAGACGCACAGCCAGCTGTGTGCGCAAGCGATCGGCCGCCAGCGATTCGGCGTCACCGACCACGTAGGCGACCAGGCGCGGTTCGCCCGCGGTGTCCTCGCGCAACAGCACGGCCGCTTCGCGGACACCCGCGCAGGCGCGTAGCGCGGCTTCGATCTCGCCCAGCTCGATACGCACGCCGCGCAGCTTGACCTGCTGGTCGTTGCGGCCGAGGTAATCCAACGCGCCATCGGCGCGCCAGCGCGCCAGGTCGCCGGTGCGGTACATGCGTGCACCGGGCTGCCCGGCGAACGGATCGGGGACGAAGCGTTCGGCGGTCAGGTCCGGGCGACCCAGGTACCCACGCGCAAGCTGCACGCCTGCGATCTGTAGCTCGCCGGCCACGCCGATCGGTGCCAGCTGACCGCGCGCATCGCAGACATGTAGGCAGGTGTTGGCGATCGGCCGACCGATCGGCACGCCGTGGATGTCGGCTTCACCGCATTCCCACGCGCTGACATCGACCGCCGCTTCGGTCGGGCCGTAGAGGTTGTACAAGCGAGCCTGCGGGAAGCGTGTGCGTGCATGCTGGGCCAGATCCGCGGGCAGTGCCTCGCCGCTACAGACGATGCGACGCAGGCTGGAGCAGGCGGCGGCTGGCACGGCATCGAGGAAGACGCGCAGCATCGACGGCACGAAATGCACGGTGTCGATGTTGGCGTGTTCGATCAGCGTGCGCAGGTAGCCAGGATCCTTGTGGCCGCCAGGCTGGGCCAGCACCACGCATGCCCCCACGCGTAGCGGCCAGAACAGTTCCCACACCGAGACATCGAAGCCGACCGGCGTCTTTTGCAGCACGCGGCAATCTGCGTCCAACGGCATGGCCTGCTGCATCCATTGCAAGCGGTTGTCGATGGCCGCATGCGTGTTGATCACGCCCTTCGGTGTGCCGGTGGAGCCGGAGGTGTAAATGACGTAGGCCGGATGATGCGGGTGCAGGTCCGCGAGCTCGGGGGCTTGCGTCGGCGCGCATGCCCATGCTGCAGCGTCTTGATCCAGCAACACGGTCTGCAGATCGGCCTGTGCCGATCGCGACGCGTGGGTATCACGATATGCAAGCAGGACGCGCGGTCGGGCATCGGCCAGCATGCCTTCCAGACGCGCCGTCGGGACGTCGATGTCCAACGGCAGATAGGCGGCACCGGCCTTGAGCACGGCCAACAAGGCGACCATCAGGTCGATGCTGCGCGGCAGGCAGACGGCGACGCGGTCTTCGGGCAGCACGCCCAGCGCGATCAGATGATGGGCCAGCTGATTGGCGCGGGTGTCGAGTTCGGCGTAGCTGAGTGCGTTGTGGTCATCGCATACCGCGAGGGCATCGGGTGTGTGGCGCGTCTGTGCTGCGATGGCGCGATGCAGCGTTCCGCTGCCTTCGAGATCGGTCTTGGTGGCGTTGAAGCGACACAGCTGGGCATGCTCGGCAGCTGGCAACAAGGGCAACCGTCGGACACGCATGCAGTCGTCCGCGACCATGCTGTGCAGGAGCGTGACGAATTGGGCCAGATGGCGTTCGATGGTATGGCGTTCGAACAACGCGGCCGCGTAGCCGAGGTTGCCGACGATGACACCGTCATGTTCGTGCAGCGTCAGCTGCAGATCGAACTTGATCGAGGTCTCTGGCAAGACCAGTGGCTGCACGTCCAGACCCGGCAGCGCGGGTGCGGCCATCGGTATGTTCTGCCAGGCGAACATGGCCTGGAACACCGGGTGCTGGGCCAAGCTGCGGTCTGGGTTGAGTGTTTCGATCAGCTGCTCGAACGGCAGTTCCTGATGGTCCTGGGCCACCAAAGCGGTGGCTTTGACCTGGGCCAGCAGGTCGGCGACGGATGGGTCTGCACGTAGATCGATATGCAGCGCCTGGGTGTTGACGAACAGGCCGATCAGCGGCTCCAGCTCGCTACGGGTACGGCCGGCGACCGGGGTACCGATCACGACCTGCTCCTGTCCCGCCAACCGCGCCAGCAGCACGCCCCAGGCGGCCAGCACGGTCATAAACAAGGTGGTGCCGTGGCGTTGGCTCAGGGTGATGAGCGCCGCGGTCAATTCGGCATCCAGCATCACTGCGGTGCCGTCGCCACGGTAGTCCTGTCGGGCCGGACGCGGATGGTCGGTGGGCAGTTCCAGTAAGGCCGGTGCGTCATGCAGGTGCGTCAGCCAGAAATCGCGCTGGCGCTGTAGTCGCGGACCGTCGAGCCAGCGGCGCTGCCAGACCGCGATATCGGCGTACTGCAGCTGCAGTGGGGGGAGTGGGGCGGCTTGGTCGTGCACAAAAGCGGCGTACAACACAGCGAGTTCGTGCAGCAGCAGGCCGATCGACCAGCCATCGGCGACGATGTGATGCATCGTCACCAGCAGGCGATATTGCTGCTCGCCCAGGCGCAGCAAACGGCCGCGGATCAGCGGGCCATGTGTCAGATCGAACGCTGTGCAGGTTTCTTCTTCGACATGGCGACGCGCCTCGGCGTCGATGTGCTGTGCGTCGCGCAGGTCGACGCAGGCCAGCGCAAAGCCTGCCTCCGGCGGGGTCATCCGCTGGACGACGCCGTCGGCGCTGACTGCAAAGCAAGTGCGCAAGGCTTCATGACGGGCAACGATGCAATCGAGAGCGCGCTGCAGTGCGGGCAGGTTGAGGGCTCCCTGCAGCGCCAAGCCGCCGGTGATCAGGTAGGCCAGGTCTGCGCGGGCATCGAGCTGGGTCAGGAACCACAGGCGCTCTTGAGCGAACGACAGCGGCAGCGGCTGGCTGCGATCGGCCGGCTCGATGGCAGGCAAATCGCTGTTCGCTGCGG
>NZ_NSET01000104.1 GCF_009192945.1 Xanthomonas maliensis
CGCAGCCTGCCGTTCGGCAAGACGGTGATGCTGTTCGACGGCGTTCCCAAAGACCAACTCGCCCAGCTGGGTGAAACCCGCAACCCCGGGCTGGCCGACCTGTTCGTGGCCGTCATGAAAGGAACCTACGCATGAATGCTCCGACCCAACATGCAACTGCTTCCCGCACCTTCCTGTGGCTGCTCAAACGCGAGTATTGGGAACATCGCGGCGGCTTCGTCTGGGCGCAGGTGATCACCGGTGGCATCGCGGTGTTCTTTGCGCTGCTGGGCGCGGTGATCGGCGCCGTCAATGCCCGCAACCAGCTATCCGGCGTCGATTTCAACGCAGGCGACCTGAGCGGCTACACGCGCACCTTGGGCCAGGTCGGCGATGGCCTGCTGCTCGGGGGAATCGGCATTGCCTCGGTAGTGCTGGCGTTCGTGGTGTTCTTCTATGCACTCGGCAGCCTGTACGACGACCGTCGCGATCGCAGCGTGCTGTTCTGGAAATCGCTGCCGGTGTCCGACGTCCAGACCGTACTGTCCAAGGCCGCCTGGGCCTTGTTGCTGGCGCCGTTGATCTCCATTGT
>NZ_NSET01000105.1 GCF_009192945.1 Xanthomonas maliensis
TATGCCGTTGAGGCACCAAACTTCCTCTTTGCCGTCAGGAGTGAAAATGGCGTTCTCGAAGTTGTAAAAGTATTCACCACCATAGGCTGAATCTTTGGCGGATCCTGAGGCGCAGGCTGTCAGTGATGTGCAAATCACCATCGTTAAAACTGCTAAATTCTTCATGGCTGCGCCCTAGCGCCTAAATTGAGCCGACTCGCGAAGCGGACTCGGCTTGAACGAATTGTTAGGCATTGCACAAGTCGCGTAGCTTGGACAATGCAGTTGCGTGTTTTTCTGAAACGAGACCAAGTTTTGGGTGATAGCGGAACCCGGAGTGATCCAAAGCGGCTGACTCGAGAGCCAGACGCGCCTCAGCTGCGGCAGCATTCCTGTCCGACGAACGTAAGATCATTGCGCGTGCTGCGTGATGTTTGAAACGGTCTACCGGAAACATCAGACCGTCTGTTGGGCCGCTGAGCATTGAAAATGCATGCTCATACCTATCCGAAATCCCATTCATGGCGATCAGGTACGGCAGGTCTAGTGATGCGCCTGTCCGTAGGTTGGGAAAGACACGCTCACGTGCCACAGCCATTTCATAAGCTGCTATGGCAGACTCAAGATCACCGAGCGCCAAGTAAGCGGTTGCTCGATCAACATACGCCTGGGCCATGTCGAAGTTCTCGCCAAGTGCAAAGTATCTGTCCAGCAAGTCAAGCGCAACTTCTGGGTGACCCTTTGCGAGCGTGCAAGCTTGTATGCGGAGGTACTGGCTCTTATTTCTTGCACGCTTCAGTTTCTCGAAGAAGGTAGAAGAGATCGCGTCATTCCAGTCCGTATTACGGTACCAGTCGTCTCTCGCCATGTGCAGTGCCTAGCACTTGAATGAGTTGTTAGGCAGTGAGTGGCCGCAAAGGCTGGATGGTGCAACCCTGCTCCCCAGCACTGCCGCCTGGACCAAGTGTGCCACAGCTTGAGGGGTGCAGCTTGCATGCCGGCGAACCGATCGAAGCCGTGCCTACAGACCGATTTGCTCCACCATCGCCTAACCTTTGACATGAGGGGCAGACAACCGGCGAAGCCGGTGGGCTGTCCCCTCAATGGAATGGTTAGGCGACATTGCGCACGGAGTGGATAACCCGATAACCAAGGTCGCGAGCTTCCGGTGTGTCGAAGTAAGCGGAGATCTGGACGCTCTCCAGGCGCGATAGAACGTGACCCGATATAGAGCCGTAGACACTTTGATGCCTTTCCGGGTCTGACTCGGTCAGTTCATAGGTGAGCCGCGTGATGTCCCCATCCTTTGTTATCTGCTGATCTGTTCGGGCAGGATCTGCACGTTCAAGGATCTTTGAGATTCGATCGCTTTGTACATCTCCGCTGCTACTCCAGATCGCTATCCAGAACGTCAAGCCAGGCCTCCACAGCACCAAGTTTCCGTCCTCGACCCGACGATTAAACTCCATGGGTAGCTCGACGAGCCACTCGTCGGTCATCTGATAGCTGCCACTGAGGGTCGGATAGTCTGGGTGAAGTGTCATGTCTTGCGTTGCGCCTAACGCTTGAATTAAGCCGAGTTGTGAAGCAACTTCGGCTTGAATGAGGTGTTGGGCAGTGAGTGACCGCAAAGGTTGGGGTGCAACCCTGCTACCCAGCACTGCCGCCTGGACAGAGTGTGCCACAGCCTGCGGGATGGAGCTTGCCCAGACATGCACTGGTGCGGGCTACTACCGAAGCCGAGTGAAACGAGCGTAGCGCGGCAATGATGGATAGGGGCGAAGCACCGAACTTACCGCGCCCGACAACGGTGATGACTGCTCTCCGGAGCCGACCGCCGGCATGCCAGCCAACCGATCGAAGCCAGGCCCACCAACTGATTTGCTCCACCATCGCCTAACGTTCGAGCTAACCGGCCTGCTACGGCAGGGCGCCTTGGTCCGGTTGGCGAAAATGTACCGTGCACCACCAACCGGGCCAAGGTCCCTGCCGTACTGGTTCCGGTTGAGCGAAGGGTTAGGCCACGCCATGCGCGGTGCCACCCAGATTGGCCTCCTGCAGTACGCGCCACGGTGCCGAGCCGTGCTGCTCGATGAGAGAAACGACGGGGAACGGGAACTCGAGTGCGCTTGGTAGGCCCGCAAGTGCGATTGCCGTGTTGCCTTGAGCCTTGGGGTTTCTTGGATGTGCCAGGGTTAGATGTGCGGCATGCTCTCGAGTGCCCTGGTCCTCAAGCAGCCATTGTCTAAGGCGGTGAAACTCATCTGAGCCGTGCACGCACGGAAGCAGAACACCGTGACCATTGAAGGCGCGCGGGACACCGAATGCTAAGCGGAGTGCGCCTTGCGCCCAGGACTCAACCTTGCTGAAGACTGCCGCTGGATCAAGCTTTTCAATCTCGTCTTCCCGGCAGAGAGTAACGTGAGCCGAGATGAGGGAAGCTTGAACCGGATCCAAGCTTGACCTCAGCGCGTCCAAGCGCGACTTTCCCGGCTCCTGGACGAAAAGGGTGAGTTGCCTTCGGCTGTTCGGAGCGTTGGACACGGGCGCGGCGTCGATTTGTGTGGCCTAACGTCTGAATTAAGTCGAGTTGCGGACCAACTTCGGCTTGGATGCGTTGTTAGGCAGTGAGTGGCCACGAAGGTTGGATGATGCAACCCTGCTCCCCAGCACTGCCGCCTGGACCGAGTGTGCCACAGCTTGCGGGATGGAGCTTGCCCAGCGGCGCACCGATGCGTGCTGCCACCGAAGCCAAGTGCAACGAGCGTAGCGCGGCAATGACGGACAAGGACGAAGCACCTAACTTACCGCAACCAGCAACGGTGATGAGACGCCCGGAGCCGACCGCCTGCATGCAAGCTGGCCGCCCGAGGCCGGGCCAACCAACTGATTTGCTCGACCACTGCCTAACACCTGAATGACGCCGCGCCGCGAAG
>NZ_NSET01000106.1 GCF_009192945.1 Xanthomonas maliensis
GCGCAGCCGAGCCCTACGATTTCTGGTTCACCCGGCTGCGCTATGACTCTGGCGATTGGGATGTGGATGCACGCATGCCGTCCAACCTGATCACCTCGCTGATCGACTACACCCAGCTGCGGGTGGATCCGCAAGAGCACGTGCTGGACCTGGCCGATCCGCGCATGCTGCAGGCGCCGTTCTGCTATCTGTCCGGCCACAAACTGGTGGAATTCAATCCGACCGAACGCCGTCACTTCGAGCGCTACGTACGCAACGGCGGTTTCGTGTTCGTCGACGACTGCAACCACGATATCGACGGGCTGTTCGCCACCTCATTCGAAGCGCAGATGGCCGCCTTGTTCGGCAAGCACGCCTTGCAGAAACTGCCCAACAACCATCGGCTCTACAGCGCGTTCTTCACGTTTCCCGAAGGCCCGCCGGCCACCAGCTTCGAGCTCAATGGCTGGGGCGACGATCTGGTGCACGATTACCTCAAGGGCATCCAGATCGATGGCCGTCTCGGGGTGCTCTACAGCAACAAGGACTACGGCTGCGAGTGGGACTACGACTGGCGCAACAAACGTTTCCTGGCCGAAGACAACACCAAGTTTGGCGTCAATATCGTGATGTATGCGTTGACCAACTGACCCGCCGCGCTGCTGCACCACCGCCTTCCCCACCGCACCGAGTTCCGCCATGGCCGCTGATACCGAAGACCTCCTCGCCGCGCAATTGTCTCGGCTCGACGGCTTGCGCGCGGCACTGGCGCAGGCGGTGGTCGGCCAGCACGCGGTGGTGGAGCAAATGCTGATCGGCTTGCTGGCCGGCGGCCATTGCCTGCTGGAGGGCGCACCCGGCCTGGGCAAGACGCTGCTGGTGCGCGCGCTCGGGCAAGCGCTGGAGCTGCAGTTCCGGCGCGTACAGTTCACCCCGGATTTGATGCCCGGCGACATTCTCGGCACTGAACTGCTGGAAGAAGACCATGGCACCGGCCATCGCCACTTCCGCTTCCAGCCCGGACCGGTGTTCACCAACCTGCTGCTGGCCGACGAGCTCAATCGCACCCCGCCCAAGACCCAGGCGGCACTGTTGGAAGCCATGTCCGAGCGCACCGTCAGCTACGGCGGCACCACCTACGCGTTGCCGGCACCGTTCTTCGTGCTGGCCACGCAGAACCCGATCGAGCAGGCCGGCACCTATCCGCTGCCGGAAGCGCAGCTGGACCGCTTCCTGCTGCACGTGCGGGTGGACTACCCCAGCGAGCAGGAGGAACACGACATCCTGCTGCAGACTACCGGCACGCACAGCGCACGGGTGCCGCAGGTGATGGATGCCGTCGCCGTGCAGGCCCTGCAGCAGCAGGTGCGGCAGGTGCACGTCGGTGCGGATCTGCTGCAGTGGATCAACCGCCTGGTCCGCGCCAGCCGCCCCGATGCGCAGGCCAGCGCGCAGGTGCGGCAGTGGGTGCGCTGGGGTGCCGGCCCACGTGCCGGGCAATCGCTGGTACTGGCCGCCAAGGCACGCGCCCTGCTGCACGGGCGCCTGGCCGCCACCCGCGAGGACGTGACCACGCTGGCCGCGCCGGTGCTGCGCCATCGCCTGCTGCTGTCCTTCAGTGCCGAAGCCGAGCAGCGCAGCGCCGACGACGTCGTGGCCGCGCTGCTGGCCAGCGTGCCGTTCCCGCACTGAGGCCGGCGGCGTGGATGCAACGCTGCCGGCGCTGATTCCCGCCGAGCTGCGCAGCCGCCTGCGCGGGCTGCAGCTGCGCGCACGCCAGCCGCAGCACGGACGCGGCATCGGCCAGCACGCCAGCCGCAGTCGCGGTGCCGGGATGGAGTTCGCCCAGTACCGGGCCTACGTGCCAGGCGATCCGCTGCGGCAGATCGACTGGAAGCTCTACGCGCGCTCGGACCGCTTCTTCGTGCGCGAAGCCGAGCGCGAAAGCCCATTGACGCTGTGGCTGCTGCTCGATGCCAGCGCCTCGGCCGGACAGGCCGACCACGCCGCCCCACAACGCACCCGCTTGCAGGCGATGGCGACGCTGGCCGCCTGCGCGGCAGAGCTGGCCCTGCGGCAGGGCGATGCGGTCGGGCTGTTCGCCTTGCACGGCGAGACGGTGACCGTGGTCCCCGCCGACCATGGCGCGCGCCAACGCGACCGCCTGTGGCTGGCCTTGCACGGACTGCGTGCCAGCGGTGCTGGGCCCAATGCCGCAACGCTGGGCACGCTGTGGCAGCGGATCGGTGCACACGCGCTGGTGCTGTCGCTGGGCGACGGCTTCGATGAGGCCCTCAACGATGGCCTGGAGCAGTTGGCCGCGGCGCGGCGCGAGGTGCTGCAGCTGCAGGTGCTGACCTGCGACGAACGCGACTTCGCCTTGACTGGCGGCTATCGCTTCCGTGATCCCGAGACCGGCGCACGGCTGCATGGCGATGCGACGGCGATGCGCGCGGAGTATCTGCAGCGCTTCGGTGCGGCACAGCGCGCGCGCCAGGCGCGCTGGCAGGCGGCCGGGATCGCCCACGCGGTGCATTACCTGGACGGCCCGCCGGATGCGGCGTTGCGCCAGCTGTTCGCTGCGGGAGCGGGCCGATGAGCCGCGTGTCGACGCACGGGCGCAATCGTGATGGCACCGCGCGCCGCACCGCGGACGACCGCTGTCGCGCAGCGCGCCAGCGACGTCGGTGGGGCACCGCCATCGACGCGCATGGCCATCTGGATCCCGCGATCGACCGCATGGCGACGATCGCGCGCGCTGAGCGCCGACTGGCACACGCCAACAGCGATACGCCGGCACCCGGAGCGCGCTGGTGAATCTGCTGCTGCTGTTTCCGGCCGGGCTGGCGGCGCTCGCCGCGCTGCTACTGCCGCTGCTGATCCACCTGATCCGGCGCAATGCAGCGCAGCCATTGGACTTCGCAGCACTGCGCTGGCTGCGCGCGCGACCCAAGCCGCGTCGGCAACTGCGCCTGAGCGAGTGGCCGTTGCTGCTGGTGCGGCTGGCGTTGCTCACCGCGCTGGCGCTGTTGCTGGCCGAACCCGCCTGGCGTCCGCCCGCCGACGCACGTCCGCGGGTCGTGGTCGCTGCCGGCGTGGATCTGGCCGCGGCGCGCCGCCTGCCAGCCGCCGCCGATGCGCAGTGGCTGTGGCTGGCGCCGGGCTTCCCACCGATCGTCGATGCGGCCGATAAGGCCGACACCTCGCTACCCGCTGCCGCGCCGACCGCCAGCAGCCTGCTGCGCGAACTCGACGCCCGCCTGCCGGCCGCCGCATCGTTGCAGGTCATCGTGCCGGCGCAGTGGGGCCCGCTGGATGCGCAACGCCTGCAGCTCACCCGTGCGGTGCAATGGCAGGTGCTGCCCGGCCGCACACCATTGCCGGCCGTGCCGGCCGTCGCGCCGTTACGGCTACGGGCCATTGTCGAGCGTGTCGACGCGCCAGCCCTGCGCTATCTGCGTGCATTGCACGCGGCCTGGGCGCTACCCGGCGCGCTGCCGGTGGATACGCTGGACGCGGCGCAGCCCGATCGCTGGCCGGCCGGCACGGTGGCGATGTGGCTGTCGGTCACGCCCCCGCCGCCGGCGGTGCTGCGCTGGGTGGAACATGGCGGACAACTGGTCCTGGCGGCCGACACGCCGCTGCCACTGCCGCCGGCGCCGGCACCGCTGCAGCCGCTGCTGAGCAATCGCGATGGCAGCCCGCTGCTCGACGCGCGCGCGCACGGCCAGGGACGTGTGTTGCGCTGGGCGGCGGCACTGCAGCCGCAGCGGTTGCCGGCCCTGCTGGAGGCCGACTTCCCGACGCGTCTGCAAGAGGCGTTGCAGGTCGACGCGCCGGCAGCGCGCGCGTTCGCCCGCACGTTGCAGCCCAGTACCGGCAGCGCGATCCAGCTGGATACGCCACCGCGGCCGCTGGCGACCTGGCTGATCGCGCTGGTGTTGCTGCTGTTCGCGTTGGAGCGCTGGCTGGCAAGCGCCGCGCGCCGCGAGGCGCTGGCATGAGCACACCGGCATTGCAGCGTGCCTGGATGGTGGCCCGCAGCCGACATGCCGGCGCGGTGCTGCTGGCCGGCCTGCCGCTGGCCTTGTTGCCGGCGACGTTGGCCTGGCGCCTGGCGGGACCCGCGCTGGCCGCCGGACTGGCGCTGGCTGGGCTGCTGGCGGCGGCGCTGCTCGCACTGGCGGCGGCACGACGGCTGGACCAGGCCTGGCTGATCCGCCAGCTCGATCGGATGCCGGCGCTGGAAGACAGTGCCGACCTGTTGTTCGCCACGCCCGCACAGCTGGGCCCCTTGCAGCTGCTGCAACGCCAACGGCTGCTGCAGCGCCTGCAACGCAGCCCGCCGCGGCTGCGTCCCGCCTGGGGCTGGCGCGCCGCGCTTGCCGGCGCACTGCTGGGCGTGCTCGCCGCGCTGGCAGTCGTGCTCTGGCCGCAGCGGCCGCCGACGTCGACGGCCACCGCCGGAACGGATGACCCGGCAGTGGCAGCCGGCCCGCCCCACCTGCGCAACGCCCAGCTGCGCAGCACGCCACCGCCCTACACCGGCCTGGCGGCGACACGCCTGCGCGGCCTGGACGCACGCGTGCCGCTCGGCAGCCGGCTGGAATGGCAACTGCAGATCGCCCCGGCCGCGCGCGCGGTCGCGCTGCGCTTCGACGATGGCCAGCAGCTCGCCTTGGTACGCAGTGCGAACGGCAACCACTGGCAGGGCCAGGCAACGGCCAGTGCACCGCGGTTGTACCGCGTGTTGATCGATGGCCAGCCGGCCGAGCGCCGGCTGTACCGGCTCGACGTCGTTCCCGACCGACCGCCGCAGGTGCGCGTGCTGGCACCGGCGCAGAGCCTGGTGCTGTGGACGCCGGCCGACGGTGGCTGGACGCTGCGATTCGACGCCAGCGACGACTACGCGGTGGCCGCCAGTGCGACCCTGCAACTGACCCTGGCTCACGGCAGCGGCGAGCAAGTCAGCTTCCGCAGCGAACGACGCACCCTGGCCGGCAACGGCAGTGCGCGCCAGCGCACCTTCGCCATCACCTTGCAGCCGCAGGCGCTGGGCATGACCGCCGGCGATGACCTGATCGCCCAGCTGATCGTCCATGACAACCACCAACCCACCGCGCAGGAAGGCCGCAGCGCCAGCGTCATCCTGCGTTGGCCGCCGCCCGAGCAGAGCATGGCCAGCGGACTGGAAGCCAGCGTGCGTCGCAGCTTGCCAGCCTATTTCCGCAGCCAGCGGCAGATCATCATCGATGCCGAGGCGCTGCTGAAGGAAAAACCGCGGCTGGAGGCGGCCACGTATCTCAAGCGTGCCGACGCCATCGGTGTGGACCAGCGCCTGCTGCGGCTGCGCTATGGACAGTTCCTGGGCGAAGAAAGCGAGGGCGCCCCGCAGCGCCCGCCGACAGCCGACGCGCCGCCCACCGGCGACGCCCCGGCCGACGATTTACCCACCGCCGACATGCCCACCGCCGATGCGCCAAGCGCGCCGGCCGCGTCGAACACGCACGCCGAGCATGACCACGACGCGCACGCGCATGACGCCCAAGACGCCAATGCCACCGAACCCGGCGCTGCCGCACTGGACGACGACCACGATCACGGCGCCAGCAATGGCCGGCCCGAGCGCAGCAGCTTCGGCCAGGCGGAAAACGTGCTGGCCGAGTTCGGCCATACCCACGATCACGCCGAAGCGGCAACCCTGCTCGATCCACAGACCCGCGCGTTGCTGCGTGCCGCGCTGGACCAGATGTGGCAATCCGAAGGCGCATTGCGCCAGGGCCAGCCCGAGCGCGCCCTGCCCTACGCCTACAAGGCGCTGGGCTTCATCAAGCAGGTGCAGCAGGCCGAGCGCATCTATCTGCCGCGCGTCGGCACCCAGCTGCCGCCGATCGATCCCAGCCGGCGGCTGAGCGGCGACCGTCGTGGACTAGGCGATCGCGCCGCGACGCTCGATGCCCGTCCGCCGGCCGATCCATCGGCCTTGCAGCTGTGGCAGGCGCTGGGCGAAGCACGCGCGGTACCACCGGCCTTGCTGGAGCGCTATGCCCGCTGGCTGCAGGAGGCGCGTGCGCAGCGGGACGATCCATTGGCGTTGGCGGCCGCGTTGGAAACCGTGCGCGCCGAGCCGGACTGCGTGCGCTGCCGGGCGCAGTTGCGCGCGCTGGTCTGGCGCACCATCGCCGCCCCGCCGGCACCGCCACCGCCGCGCGCGGCCGCGGACGCCCGCGGCCAGCGCTATCTGGATGCGCTGGGCCGGGAGCCGCCGCCATGAACGCGCCATTGTCCTGGATCGTTGCCGCCAGCCTGCTCGCCGTGGCGCTGCTGGCCAGCGCGCGGCTGTGGCGGCGGCAGGCGCGCATACCGCAATCGCGTGGCCGGCTGTGGCTGCTGATCGCCGCCCAACCGCTGCTGGCCGGCCTGCTCTATCCGGTGCTGCTGCCGCCTGCCGGCAACCGTGCGGTCGGCACCCTGCATGTGGCCACCGCTGGCACGCCGGCCGCGCAGGTCGCTGCCGGCGATGCCGAGTCGTGGATCGCCTTGCCGGAAGCGCCCGCGCTGGCGGGCGTGGCGCGGGTGCCGGATCTGGCCACCGCCCTGCGCCGGGCCCCGGGCACCACGCAGCTCGTGATCCACGGCCACGGCCTGCCGGCGCGCGATCGCGACCGGCTGGCGGTGCCGCTGCGCCTGGCGTTGACCGCCCCGCCAACCGGCCTGGTTGCGCTGGCCGCTCCACCGCCAGTGCCGGCAGGACAGCGCTTGACGGTCGGCGCGCGGGTACAGGGCCTGCCTGGCGCGCGGGTCGACCTGCTCGACCCCGGCGGCCAGGTCGTCGACAGCGGCACGGTCGGCGCGGATGGCCTGCTGCGCCTGCGCGGACTGGCGCGCGCGCCCGGCCAGATGCAGTTCGCCCTGCGCCTGCGCGATACGGCCGGCAATGTGCGCGACCAGCTCGACGTTCCGCTCGTCGTGACCGCCAGCGTGCCGCTGCGGGGCGTGCTGCTGGCCGGGGCGCCGCAACCGGAACTGAAATACCTGCGCCGCTGGGCCGACGACGCCGGACTGGAGCTGCGCAGCCAGATCGCCGTCGGCCCGGGCATGCAACTGGGCGAGGCGGCCGCACTCGATGCGACCAGCCTGGATCGGCTGGATCTGCTGGTCATCGATCAACGGCGCCTGCTCGCGCTGGGCGAGAGCGCCCGCCAGACCGTGCGCGCCGCGATCGGCCGTGGTCTGGGCGTGCTGGTGCGGCTCGACGGGCCGGTGGACGCGCGCATCCGCACGGCGCTCGCCGCCCTGGGACTGACGACGTCAGGCGGCGAGGACAGCCGGCCAGTGGCGGCACCGCTGTCGCTGGCAGCCGCCGGCAACGCCGCGGCCGTGCCGGCGGGCGACGCGCCGCCGCTGCCGCCCTTGCAGCGCAGCAGCCTGCAGCCACAGCAGCCCGATGCCATGGCCGCCGTACGCGCCGACGACGGCAGCGCGCTGGGCTGGTGGCGTGCCGCCGGCCGCGGCCGCATTGGTGTCAGCGTGGTCGCCGACAGCTTCACCCTGGTGCTGGCCGGCCGGAGCGATCTGCACGCGGCCTTGTGGGCGCAGCTGTTCGCCAGTGTCGCGCGTGCCCATGGTCCTGCGCTGCCGGCGGTGCAGGCCGGCTGGGCGCAGCAGCGCATGACCCTCTGCGGCTTGTCGGCCGATGCGGTGGTGATCGCGCCCGACGGAACGCAGCAGGCCTTGCTGCTGGATCGCGCCGCAGGCGCCAACGGCAACGCCTGCGCAGGGTATTGGCCCGCTGCCGCCGGCTGGCACCGCCTGCAGAGCGACACTGGCGAGCGTTGGCTGCACGTGCGCACGCCCCAGTCCGCACCCACGCTCTATGCGCAGCAGCTGCGCGAGGCGACCCTCGCGCTGGCCGCCAACCGCACGCCTGCGACCAGCGCTGCCATGGCGCCCGCGGCAGGCGCTCGCTGGCCATGGCTGCTGGCGTGGTTGGTGCTGGCCAGTGCACTGTGGGGGCTGGAACGTCGGCCGGCACCGCCAACGGGCGCACGCAACCAGCGCTGAGCGATCGCCACGCGTCTCGGTCGGCATCCGATCCATCGACGCGGCGACGCCACTTCGCATCGCGTGCATCGCAACAGTCGTCGCCTCGGCCTGGGGCATGCTGCCGAGGCAGCCCGTTCCGAGACCGCCACAGCGTGCCGCGGCCTGGCGCGTGTGGTGCACGTCGAGACGCGATGCGTTGGCGGTCAGCGGCGCGCAGTGGGCGCGCATTCGCCGGCTTGGTAGCACCAAGGCAAGCCGCGCGCGCGACACGCGCTAGCTGTGTAAACCCACCACGTTGTTCAGTGGAATTCGGGAGATGGGAGGCTTGTAGCCGAGGCTGGCGTGTGGTCGATGCCAGTTGTAGTGATGCAGCCAGCCCTGGAAGGCGTTGGCGCGTTGTGTGGAGTCGATATAGGAGCGCGCATAGGCCCATTCTCGCAGGCTGGTCTGCACCAGCCGTTCGGCCTTGCCATTGGTGCGTGGCGTGTAGGGTCGGGTTCGCAGATGGCGCAGGCCGAGCCGTCGGACAAGGCGTCGGAAGCGGCGTGATTTGTAGCAGGCGCCGTTGTCGGTCAACACGCGCTCCAAGCGCACGCCCAGGCTGCGGTAGTAGCGAACCGCCTGCATCAGGGCCCTGCAGGCACTGATACCGCGTTCATCGGGCTCGATGGTGCCGAAGGCCACGCGGGAGTGATCGTCGATGGCCAGGTGGACGTACTCCCAGCCAATGCCACGGGAGCTAACCGTCCGATCATCGGTCACGCGGTGGCCGGGTTGGCGGAAACGGGCCAGCTTCTTGATGTCCAGATGCAGCAGTTGGCCGGGTTGGACGTATTCATAGCGATTGTGCGGCAGCGCCGGTTCCAGCTCGGCCAGCCGGTGCAGGCCGGCGCGGCGCAGCAACCGCGCGATGGTGCTCGGCGCCACAGGCAACTGCTCGGCGATCTGCCGATACGTGTGGCGTGAACGGCGCTGCGCGATGACCTGATCCACGACGTGCTGAGGCGTGGCATGGGGGCTGCCGTGAGGCCGGGAGGTACGGTCGGTCAACCCTTGCGCCCCGTCTTCCTTGAAGCGCTTGAGCCATTTGTAGGCCGTCCGGACGCTGACACCGGCCGCATGCGCCGCTTCTTCCACGCGCAGCCCATGAACAAGGATGCGATCCACAAGCAGGGCTCGACCTCGCGGGCTCAAACGGGCATGTTTATGCAGGTTCATCCGGGGCTCCTGGGGGCTGGGTTGGCTTGGTAACCCCCATCTTCCAGAGATGCCCCGGATGAACAACCTACTGAGAGATCACAGCTAGC
>NZ_NSET01000107.1 GCF_009192945.1 Xanthomonas maliensis
CAATCCGGCGCGATAAAGCTGCGCCGGTGCCCTGCGCTCCTCGCCACGTGCGGCACGGCGCCCAAACTCGCTTCGCTCAAACAAGGGCGCCTCTTCGGCCGCACGTGACTGCGGTGCTCGGCTTGCTTTAAGGCGACATGGGTAGAGCAACGGCAAAAGCACGGCAAAAGCACGGCAAAAGCGGACTGTAGAAGCGGACGGCAAGAGCGAATGGCAAGAGCAGACGGCAAGAGCGGGCAGCGACAGAAGGCGGTGGCTGCGCGTGCGATGGGTGGTCTAGGGGTGGGTCAGGGTGTGCAGGTCGGTGACGTGTTCGAGCAGGCGGGTGTTCGGGAGGCCTTGGAAGACGTCGGGGTGGGCGTAGCCCCAGGCGACGGCGGCAAAGGGGAGGCGGACGGTCTGGGCGGCTTCCCAGTCGGCGACCTGGTCGCCGACATAGATGGCTTGGTCGGGACGCACGCCAGTGCTGCGCAGGACACGGCGGAGTGCGCGTTGCTTGCCGAGCAGATGCGCGCCGCCTTCGATGCGTTCGAAGCGTTCGCTCAACGCAGGGCCTAGCGCGCGTTGCACGTTCTCCACTGCGTTGGATGAGACCACCGCCAATCGGATCTGCTGGCCATGCAGCGCGTGCAAGACTTCGGCGATGCCGGCGAACAGTGGCATCGGCGGTGCGGCTCGCATCAGGCCGATGAAATCGGCGGCAACCTGCGGCACGCGCCAGAACGGCAGACCGGAGGCCTTCAGTAGCGCTCGGGTGCTGAGGCGGCGGGCGGCGTCGACTTCGTGCGCCTCCACCGCGCGGAAGCCGTGGCGCGCGGCCAGCGCCCGTTGGCTATCGAGGAAGAAGCCGAACGAGTCGGCCAGGGTGCCATCGAAGTCGAAGATGATCAGTGCAGGCATGCAGCGCGCCGATGGGGACAGGCGCGCAAGCGTACCGGCGTCGATGCCCCATCGCCCGCCTACACGCAATGGCGGATGCGGGCGCCGGTGGTGCGGTTCAGGTGCCGGCGAACTGCATGCCGCTGGGCGCCGGTTCCTGCTCCTGCGCTTCGATCACCTTGCGCTGCATCGTCATCAGATAGGCGTCCAGCTCGGCGGTCGAGGCGAAGACGTCGCCCACCGGCACCGCCTTGACCATTTCGAAGACCTTGCGGATCTGCGCTTGTGGGTGGGTCACCAGCAGTTTGCCGTCGCGCGTGGCCAGCACCTTGCGCGCCTTGAACAGGCTGCGGATGCCGGCGCTGGAGATGTATTCCAGCCCAGCCAGGTCCAGCACCAGGGTGCTGATGCGGGTGGCGAGCAGTGGCGACAGCGCCGCGTCCAGCTCCTGGTAGGTGTGGGTGTCCAATCGCCCACTGAGCAGGATGCGTTGTCGAGTGTCTTGCGGCGGATCGATCTGAATCGTGAGCGTGGTCATGGCAATGCCTCAGGAACAGGAGCGTAGGGCTGCAGCAAGGTGACGCGAACAACGTTGTATGCACCATCGCGGTGGTAATCGATGTGATCAGCGAACTGATGCACAAGAAACAGGCCGAGTCCGCCGATGGGGCGCTCCTCCAGTTCCACATCCAGATCCGGCACAGGCGCGCTGCGTGGATCGAAGGCGATGCCGGGGTCGCGCAGTTCCAGCACCAGTGCTTGCGGATCCAATTCGAGCTGCAGCTGCAGCGGCTGATCCAGGCACTGGCCGTGGGTCAGTGCGTTGCAACCGAGTTCTTCGACGATCAGGCGCACCTGGCCGATCCGCTCGGCGTGCAGGCCGGCGCGCACCAGCCGATCTTCCAGCGCATCGTTGGCGCCGGCGAGCTGCGCCAGCGACGGTGCGATGGCCAGGTCGAGCTTCATGGCGGCGTTGCCTCCCCGGAGGATTCCCGGTCAGCGTGATCGACGCCCTAAGCATGCTCCTGCCGCAGCCGGATCGCCAGTAGCGTGATGTCGTCATAGGGGTCGGCCTGGCCGGTGAAGCGGGCGATGTCGGCCACCACCGCCTCGCACTGGGTCGCCGCGCTGCGCCGCGCATCCACCGCCATCAGCAAGCGGTGCAGGCCATAGCTGGCGCCGCCCTCGTCCATCGCCTCGGTGACCCCGTCGGTATAGCCCAGCAGGGTCTGGCCGGCCTCCATGCGGCCCTGCAGCACCGGGTAGGCGTCCTGCGGCTCGATCCCCAGCGGCGCGCCAGTCGCCAGCGGCAGCGGGCGGGCATGGCCATCGGTATCGATCAGCACCGGCGGCTCGTGGCCGGCGCTGGCCAGCCAGTAGTCGCCGCTGACCACATTGATCAGCCCGCACAGCACGGTGGCGAACATGCAGGTGTCGTTGTTTTCGGCCAGCCGCGTGGAGGCGGCGATCAGGATGCCGTCCGGGCGCGTGTAGCGGCGTGCGGCGATCTCCAGCACGCTGACCGCGCGGGCCATGAACAAGGCCGCCGGCACGCCCTTGTCCGACACGTCGCCCACCACGAACCACAGCAGGCCCGGTTCGGTTTCGACGAAGTGGTAGAAATCCCCGCCCACCGCCTTGGCCGGTTCCAGCCAGGCGCAGGTTTCCAGATGCGAGCTGGCGCGGTCGAAGGTGCGTCCGGGCGGCAGCATCGCCTGCTGGATCTCGCGGGCAATCTGCAACTCGCTCTGCATGCGTTCGCGCGCGGCGGTCATCTCGCCGATTTCGGCGATGTGGTGGCGAATCGCATCGCGTGCGCTGTCGAAGGCGCGCGCCATCACCCCGACCTCGTCGTGGCGTTCGATATGGCGCAGCGGGTAATCGAATTGGCCACGGCGGAAATGCGCCGCGGTATCGGTCAGTTCCTCGAACGGGCGGGTCAGCTTGCGGGTGATGCGCCCCATCAGCCACCACCATGCCAAGGTGCCCAGCACCGCGCCCGCCGCCAACCAGGCCACCAGCCAGTTCAGCCCGGCCAGCACGTAGTCTTCCGATGCCGACAGCGCGAACGTCCAGCCACTACGGCCCACTGCCGCACTGTGGGTCAGGAAGCGCTCGCCATCGGGCGCCACGTGGCGGAAGGAGATCGGCTGCCCGGCCGCCACCGCATCGCGCAGCGGCGCCAGGTCCGGCCGCATGCGCGCCACGTAACTGTCCAGCGAGCGGCGCATGTTCAGCGCCGGGTCCGGACTGAACACCAGCATGCCTTCCGGCGACAGCAGCATCGGCTGGATGTCGATGTTGCGCGGCAGCTGGTCGATGATCTGGCGCAGATGCGCCAGCGGCAGGTCCACGCTGACCATGCCCACCGGCACTGCGTCGGGCGCATCGCCCGGCCGCCGCATCGGCAGGTGGTAGCTGGCGTACAGCGCGCCGCCGGCGTGGCTGTTGACGTAGGGCTCGGACCACCAGGCCCGGCCCTCGTGCTGGGTGCGCAGGTACCACGGCATGCTGCGATAGTCATAGTCCAAGTCCGCGACGGACGCCTCGCGCACCTGCAGGCCATCGCGCGCCACCTCCCACAGAAAGCCGTGATCGTCGGCCTTCTGCGTCAGCGGATTGATGATCAGGCGGGCCGCACCGATATCCTGGTCGCCGCTGAGCGTGGCCAGCAACAAGGCGCGCAGGTTGAACGGCTGCAAGCCCACCGCACTGCTGCTCGCGGCCAGCGTACGCCCGCTGACCTGCACCGAATCCAGCGTCGCCGCCAGGCTGCGCGCGGTCTGCTCGGTCAGCCCGTCGACCTCGGTGCGCGCGGCCTCCACCAACTCGGCGCGTGCGCCCAGATAGAACAGCGTGCCCAACACCGCCAGCAACGCCACCAGCACGCCGGTGGCCGCCAGCAGCACGCGCGTGCGCAGACTGCGACGCCAGGGAAAGCGTCGTGGGCGGGCCGGCAGGGGCGGTTCCGTCATCGCGTGGGCTCCTTGCCGCTATGCGCAACAGATCATGGCACTTCGCAGGTGCCAGTGCGATGACGGCGGTCGTTGCCGCATCGTCGCCGCAGCAACGGCACGGCGAGCACACAACTTCGCTGGCGAGCGCGACCGTTCGCGTGACGCATGGTTGAATCGCCTCCGCCCCGCGGCCGCCATCTGCCAGGGCAGGTTCTGCCAGGGCACGTGTTGCAGGGGGACATCCGATCCGGCGCCGTCAGGCGTCATCCATCGCTCCAGGAGGGTTGCATGAAGCTGTTCGCTCGGCGCTACGGTGGTCTGCTCGTGGGGATGGTCTGGTTGATGGTCAGCCTGGGCGCGCAGGCGCAGAGCCTGGCCAAGGGCGCGGATGTCAGCTGGATCAATCAGCAGACGGCCGCCGGCAAGGTATTTCGCGATGCCGCGGGCAACCCCACGGACTTCTTCAAACTGCTCAGCGGCGTCGGCGGCAATGCGGTGCGCCTGCGCGTGTGGGTCAACCCGGACGGCGGCTGGAACGATGGCCGCGACACCCTGGACAAGGCCAAGCGCGCCGCCGCGCTGGGCATGCGCATCCTGATCGACTTCCACTACAGCGACAGCTGGGCCGACCCCGGCAAGCAGACCAAGCCGGCTGCCTGGGCCAGCCATTCCTTCGCCCAGCTCAATACCGATGTCTACAGCCATACCCAGGGCATCCTGCAATACCTCAAGGACAACGGCATTACCGTCAGTTGGGTGCAGGTGGGCAACGAGATCAACAGCGGCATGCTGTGGAACGATGGCAAGACGCCCAACTTCGCCAATCTGGCGCAGCTGATCAACAACGGCTACGCCGCCACCAAGGCCGTGTATCCCGGCGCCAAGGTCATCCTGCACCTGGCCAATGGCGACGACAACGCCACCTTCCGCTGGTTCTTCGACAACCTGCGCACCGCCGGCGGCAAGTGGGACGTCATCGGCATGTCGCATTACCCGCCCACCAGCGGTTGGGCGGCCAAGAACAGCCTGCTGGACGCCAACATGCGCGACATGATCTCCCGCTACGGCAGCGACGTGATCGTGGCCGAGGTCGGCATGGACTGGCAGCAGGCCGCCACCACCCACGCCATGCTCAGCGACCTGCTCAGCCGCAGCCGCAGCATCGGCAGCCACGTGCTCGGCGTCTTCTATTGGGAGCCGGACGCCTACCCGGGCTGGCAGGGCTATACGCTGGGCGCGGTCAACAACGACGGCCAACTGACCGAAGCGCTGCAAGCGTTCTGACCAGCACGCCCCCCGCGTCGCCCGCCGCGGGGATCTCCTGGCTGTACCCACAGACCACCCCATCCCGTAGGAGCGCCCCCGGGCGCGACAGGACGTTACCGATAAAGCTCCTCGCGCCCAGGTGCGCTCCTACAAGCGCGCCCCGCCGCGGGGGATCTTCCTTGGCCGCACCACAGACCACCCCATCCCGTAGGAGCGCCCCCGGGCGCGACAGGCGTTACCGATAAAGCCTCTCGCGCCCAGGTGCGCTCCTACGGACAGGCGCATCGCTCCATTCCGTCGGCAGCGGCCGGCCATCGCCTGCCGCTGGCCCTCATCCTTTGGTCGTACGCCGGCAGCGCCCGCTGCGCCATACCGTGGTTCCAGCTGGCACCGGTGCCCAACCGAGCGCACAACAGCGTCCCATTCCATACGCCACCGTAGCGAGGATTGGCAAGAGGTGGCTGCGGTACACTTGGGGGTTCACGAATTCACGATGTCGACACACCCGTGGGTGTGTCCCCCCGGGAGCGCTAATGAACTGGTTGAACGAAGTGCTGCACAACGATCCGAACCCACTCGAGACCCAGGAGTGGCTCGAATCGATCAAGGCCGTCATCGACGTCGAAGGCCCTGAGCGCGCCCATCAGCTGCTGGAAGGCATGGTTGAGCAGACCCGCCGCGCGGGCGCCTACCTGCCGTTCTCGCCCACCACCGAGTACGTCAACACCATCTCCCCCGCCAACGAGGCCAAGAGCCCGGGCGATGCGGCGCTGGAGTGGAAGATCCGCTCCATCATCCGCTGGAACGCGATGGCCACGGTCGTGCGCGCCAACCGCAAGCCGGGCGACCTGGGCGGCCACATCGCCTCCTTCGCCTCCAGCGCCACCTTGTACGACGTCGGCTTCAACCACTTCTGGCGCGCCCCCAGCGACCAGCACCCGGGCGACCTGCTGTACATCCAGGGCCATAGCGCCCCGGGCATCTACGCCCGCGCCTTCCTCGAAGGCCGCATCAGCGAATCGCAGCTGGACAACTTCCGCATGGAAGTGGACGGGCAGGGCATCTCCTCCTACCCGCACCCCTGGCTGATGCCCGAGTTCTGGCAGACCCCCACCGTGTCGATGGGCCTGGGCCCGCTGGGCGCGATCTACCAGGCGCAGTTCATGCGCTACCTGGAGAACCGTGGCCTGATCGAGAAGTCCGACCGCAAGGTGTGGTGCTTCATCGGCGACGGCGAGAGCGACGAGCCGGAAACCCTCGGCGCCATCGCGCTGGCCGGCCGCGAAGGCCTGGACAACCTGATCTTCGTGGTCAACTGCAACCTGCAGCGCCTGGACGGCCCGGTGCGCGGCAACGGCAAGATCATCCAGGAACTGGAAGGCGTGTTCCGCGGCGGCGGCTGGAACGTCATCAAGCTGCTGTGGGGCGGTTATTGGGATGCCCTGCTGGCCAAGGACAGCGACGGCGTGCTGCGCAAGCTGATGATGGAAACCGTCGACGGCGAATACCAGAACTGCAAGGCCTTCGGCGGCGCCTACACCCGCGCCAATTTCTTCGGCAAGTACCCGGAGACCGCGGCCATGGTCGCCGGCCTGTCCGACGACGACATCTGGCGCCTCAACCGTGGCGGCCACGACCCGCACAAGGTGTACGCCGCCTACCACCAGGCGGTGAACACCACCGGCATGCCTACCGTGATCCTGGCCAAGACGGTCAAGGGCTACGGCATGGGCAGCGCCGGCGAGGCGCTCAACCCCACCCACCAGACCAAGAAGCTGGATGACGCCGCGGTCAAGCACTTCCGCGACCGCTTCAACATCCCGGTCAGCGACAAGCAGCTGGAAGACGGCCAGGTGCCGTTCTTCCACCCTGGCGAAGATTCGCCGGAAGTGCAGTACCTCAAGGAGCGCCGCAGCGCCCTCGGCGGTTACCTGCCGCAGCGCCGCACCAAGGCCAGCAAGTCGTTCGTCGCGCCCACGCTGGACAAGTTCGACCGCCTGCTCAAGGACAGCGGCGAGCGCACCTACTCGACCACCATGTCCTTCGTGCAGAGCCTCAACATCGCCCTGCGCGACAAGGAACTGGGCCCGCGCATCGTGCCGATCGTGGCCGACGAAGCGCGTACCTTCGGCATGGAGGGCATGTTCCGCCAGATCGGCATCTATGCCCCGTTCGGCCAGAAGTACAAGCCGGTCGACGCCGACCAGCTGATGTACTACCGCGAAGATCAGACCGGCCAGGTGCTGCAGCAAGGCATCAGCGAACCGGGCGCGATCGCCTCGTGGATGGCCGCCGGCACCAGCTACTCGGTGTCCAACGTGCCGATGCTGCCGTTCTACATCTACTACTCGATGTTCGGCTTCCAGCGCGTGGGCGACATCGCCTGGCAGGCGGCGGACATGCGCACCCGCGGCTTCCTGCTCGGCGGTACCGCCGGCCGCACCACCCTCAACGGCGAAGGCCTGCAGCACGAAGACGGCTTCAGCCAGCTCGTCGCCGGCGGCATCCCCAACGTGCGTAGCTACGACCCGACCTTCGGCTACGAAGTCACCGTCATCATGCAGCACGGCATGAAGGCGATGATGGAAGACCAGATCGACGAGTACTACTACATCACCCTGATGAACGAGAACTACGCCCACCCCGGCATGCCGGACGGCGCGGCCGAGGGCATCATCAAGGGCATGTACCTGCTCACCGACGCCGGCAAGCCCAAGAAGGGCGAGCTGCGCGTGCAACTGCTGGGCAGCGGCACCATCCTGCGCGAAGCCATTGCCGCCGCGGAACTGCTGGACAAGGACTTCGGCGTCACCGCCGACATCTGGTCCTGCCCCAGCTTCAACGAACTGCGCCGTGATGGGTTCGATGCGGAGCGCTGGAACCGGCTGCACCCGGAAGGCCAACAGCGCAAGCCCTACGTCACCCAGCTACTGGAAGGCCGCCAGGGCCCGGCGATCGCCGCTACCGACTACGTGCGCCTGTTCGCCGACCAGATCCGCAGCTTCGTCCCGATGACCTACAGCGTCCTCGGCACGGATGGGTTCGGTCGCTCGGATACGCGTGCGAACCTACGCCGGTTCTTTGAGGTGGATCGGTACTACATCGCGCATGCGGCGATTGCGGCGCTGGCGAAGGACGGCAAGATGACGGGGAAGGATGTGGCCCGGGCGATCAAGCAGTACAAGATTGATCCTGAGAAGGCGAATCCTGTGGGGGTTTGAGTGGCCTTTAGCCGGGAGCCCCGCGCTCCCGGCTGACGTCACGCAGCCTTAACTTCTAGCTAACGCTTTCGGGTCAAATTATTGCAAACTAAAGCCAAAATTTGACGGTACCGGCACTTGTCTTCATTGGGCTGCTGGCTAAACTAGTCTTAGGTACCAGACTGGAGCAGGGGACATGTCGGCGCAGGCGAAGGAGGGGGCAATGGATGGGCAGCTTTCGTTTTCGTTCGAAGCCAATCGTGATATTGATGGGCGTCCGTCAGCCGCAACGGTGCAGGATCCCTCGCCTGCCAGGCAGGCGCACGCACATCTCGCTCCAGTGACGTGTATATCCTCGCGTAGATCCTCTGCAGAAAAGCGGGAGGATAGCGACGCCTATCTGCGAGTAATGGAATATGCGCGCAGTCTCCGGCGCATTTAGGGTGTGCTATTGGTGCCATCGACGCCAAGAATGAGCGCTCTTTAAAACTGTTGTAAATGGGTAAACTTTGCCAAAATTTTGGCGCACTTGATTAAGCTCCAGTCAAGGTCTACCGTTCCCCTTATTACTCAGGGAGGGGGCGATGAATTCTGCACTAACGCTTGTTGCGTCGGACGCATCTGACGAGCAAAAGTTTGATCCCAAACGATCGCTTAAGGATATCTTGGATGGCATTGCCTCCAAGGAGCTGGTCCTGGCATTCAGTGGCCCGATCGGGGCGGGAGTCAAAGAGGTCATCGACCTTGTTGATAACGAACTGCTTGGCCTTGGATACTCGATCGAGAGAATCAAGCTTAGCGACCTCATCAGGCAAGCCGCGTCCAAGCTGGCTATCACTCCCACTGAGCAAGAATCTGCATCTGCAGCCAGTCGGTACAGGACGCTGCAGGATCTGGGAAATAAACTGAGGGACAGTAAGGGGAATGATGTCCTGGCGCAGCTCGCCGTTCGGCATATCTCCCTAGATCGCGCGAAGAAAAACAAGGGCCAAATCAAAGACGTGGTGCCCGGTAGGGTCGTCTATTTAATTGATCAACTCAAGAATCCAAGCGAGGTGTCTCTCCTTAGGGCCGTCTATAGAGAGAATTTTTACCTGCTCGGAACGCTTTGCGGTTCGGATCAGAGAAAGAGGAATCTGCAGACCGAGGGACTCTCTGTAACAGATGCAGAGTCGCTAATGGAGCGTGATCGGAAGGAAGGGATGAGTCATGGGCAGAATCTAGAGAAGACCCTCCAGCTCGCGGATTTCTTCGTCCGAAACTCAAGCTCGAACACCAAGGCGATCAAGGGCCCAGTTGATCGTTTCCTGCGTCTCGTCCATGGCGATCTGTCTGTAACTCCTACGATCCACGAGCAGGGTATGTACGCTGCCTTCTCCGCGGGCCTGGGCTCAGCTTGTATGTCGAGACAGGTGGGTGCTGCGATTATAGATCGCGAGGGGAAGCTCATCGCAATGGGTTGCAATGACGTTCCTCGTGGTGGTGGCGGATTGTATAGAGAAAGTCTACAGCCCGATGATCATCGCTGCATCCACCTAAAGGGTGGGAACTGCTTCAATGATGAGAAGAAGAATAAGGTCAGTGCAGAAATTGGGGTGATGATACTCCCTGACCTCGAAGAGTTTCTAAAAGACAGCGGGGTCCCCAGTTTTGAATCCAAGTCAAAGGAGTTGGCTTCGATAATTTCTAGAAAGATACGCGGAGAATCAAGGCTTAAAGATCTCATTGAGTTCTCTCGTGCGGTCCATGCGGAGATGGACGCTCTTGTCAATCTGGGTAGGACCGGTCAGGGAACATCCCAGGATTCTGTTCTCTATACCACAACATATCCTTGTCATAACTGCGCAAGACATATAGTTGCTGCGGGCATAAGGGCCGTGTACTTCATAGAGCCCTACGAAAAGAGCTTGGCGACCGAGCTTCACTCGGACGCAATCAGCCATGATGTCGATCAGGAAGTTCCCCTAAGCGAATGGCTAGATGCCGATAGAACCAAACATCGAAAAGTCGCATTTCTTCACTTTGAGGGTGTCTCACCGCGCCGATACATGGATCTCTTCTTTGCCGAGACTAGGAAGGACGCGCACGGGAAGGGTAGGAAGTGGGTTGGTCGGTCTGCATCTAAGAAAATTCCAGAATACCTCGAGGCGTATCCGGCACTCGAATCCCGAGTTGTGGAGCACCTTGACGAGACCGGGATGGGATTGGATAACGAGGAGTAGGGAGAATAACGGGGTCAGGTTAACTTATCAGGGAGAATAACGGGGTCAGGTTAACTTATCAGTCGGCGGTGTTCGGGGTGCGTTGCCGATGGGTGGGCCTGAAGCCCGCAAAGCGGTGGGTCTTGGCTTGGACCATTGCGCGGAAGGCGTCGTGGCCCAGGACTCGCTGTTGCTGTAGATGAAGGCGAATACTGGTGAGCAGTTCGTCGGAGAGGGCTTGCTGCCGAGTTTTGCTGCGATCTGTCGGGTTTGGCCCGGTTTACGCCCCCCCCCCCCGCGGGGGGGGCGTAAACCGGCCGCGTCTAGACTGGCTCGGCTCAGATCCAGCACATCGGCGCGACGTAACTCGGCCAGCAACACCTGATGCAGACGATGCCACACACCGGCAGTCTGCCAATCACGCAACCGGCGCCAACAGGTCATGCCGCTGCCATACCCCAGTTCCGCAGGCAGATCCTCCCACGGGATACCCGTCCGCAGGACATAGACAATGCCGTTGAGGGCTTGCTGATCACTGATACGCGGTCGTCCACCTTTGGGCGAGCGCTTTATTTGCGGAATCAGTGGTTCGATGAGCTTCCACAGCGCAATGGGGATCTCTTTGCGAAGTGTCATGCTCGCAATTTTGCTGATACGCCCAGGGTTTCCTAGACATCTCAAGGCCATGGAAAATGGCTGATTCGGAGGTGTCCATGAGCAGCAAGCGGTATACGGATGAGTTCAAGATCGAGGCGGTCCGGCAAGTGACCGATCGTGGGTTCAAGGTGGCAGAGGTCGCCGAGCGACTGGGTGTCACCGTAAGCTCCCCCGATCCGCAGACACCGCATAAGTAGATCTTTCTGGCATCGTTCCCAAGTCAGGAGGTTCCATGCGCACATCGAAGTTCACCGAGACACAGATCATCG
>NZ_NSET01000108.1 GCF_009192945.1 Xanthomonas maliensis
ACCCCCAAGCACGACCGCGCCGCCGCCGTTGCCCACCCAGGGCGCCGACGCGGTCGTGCTTGGGGGTGCCGCATGAGCGCGCTGCGGGCCGTGATTGCCGAAGACGAGGCGCTGTTGCGGCAGTCGCTGATGGCGCTGCTGGGCGAGGTGTGCCCGCAGTTGCAGGTGGTGGCCGAGTGCGAAGACGGCGCCAGCGCGCTGGAGGCCATCATTGCCGAACAGCCGGACGTGGTGTTCCTGGATATCCGCATGCCGGGCCTGACCGGGATCGAGGTGGCGCAGGCGATGCGGCAGGACAGTCCGCGTAGCCAGGTGGTCTTCGTCACGGCCTACGACCAATACGCCATCGATGCGTTCGAGCAGGGGGCGGTGGACTATTTGCTCAAGCCGATCGCGCGCGCGCGGCTGCAGGCGACCTGGCAGCGCCTGCAGCAGCGTGCTGCCAGCGGGCAGCCGGACAGCGCGATGCTGGAAGCGCTGCTGCAGCGGCTGGCTGCGCGTCCAGCGCTGCCGCAGTCCGCGCCGCCGCTGGCCTGGCTCACGGCCAGCAGCGGCCGCGAAACCCGCCTGATCGCACTGGAAGACGTGGCGTATTTCCAGGCCGACCAGAAGTACACCACGGTGATGACCATCAATGGCGAGGCCGTGCTGCGCACGCCGTTGCGCGAATTGTTGGCGGTGCTGGATCCGCAGGTGTTCAAGCAGATCCACCGCTCCACCATCGTCAACCTGCGTGCGGTGGCCTCGGTGGTGCGCGAGGACAACGGCAAGGGGCGGCTGGCGCTGCGCGGCCGCAGCGAAACCCTCAGCGTCAGCCAACCCTTCATGTCGCTGTTCCGCGGCATGTGATTCCCCATTCCCCAAAGGATTGCCCCGATGCGCCTGCTCGCCTCCCTGGTGTATTGCCTGCTGGCCCTGGCCGGCTGTCACGAACGCAGCGGCACCACCGCCATCACCCGCGCGACCGAGAACGGCCAGGATGTGCTGTTCAGCAAGACCTTGACCTCGACGCAGGGCATCGACGTGCATTGCCTGGCCAGCCGCAGTGGGCGTTGCCACTACCGGATCTATCTGGATCGCTGTGCCGCCGCGGCAACGACGGGGCCGGCCTGTACCCGCAGCACCCTGGACAGTTTCAGCCTGCGCGCCGGGCAGACGCGCCTGCTGCAGGGACTGTCGGCCGATGCGCGGACGTGCGTGGGGACCTCCGCCCCACGCCCGGACTGCCACGGCTAGACAGGTCCGATGCGCGCCTCTGCGCACCCTGGCGTGGTTGGCTGACTGCGATCGCGATGCAGGGCTGCACTGCGATCGCGTCGCCAGATTGGAGGGGCGCCGCGGCCATCGCGGTGCGCCTCGACGAGACGCGGTGCTGAATACGCACTGACGGCACGCGGCCGCTTCTGCGATCATTGCAGGCTTGTTGCCGTTCACGGCGCCATCACTCCAGGCACCTCATGTCCGAACGCTCGTTGCGCCGCGAAGTCGGCCCTTTCGCCCTCATGCTTACCGGCCTGGGGTCCATCATTGGCTCCGGTTGGTTGTTCGGCGCCTGGCGCGCCGCCGGTCTGGCCGGGCCCGGTGCGATCTGGGCCTGGGTCCTGGGCGCGGCCATCATCACCACGATCGCCCTCTCCTATGCGGAGCTGGGTGCCATGTTCCCCGAGTCCGGCGGCATGGTGCGCTACAGCCATTATTCGCACGGTTCGCTGGTGGGCTTCATCGCCGGCTGGGCAAACTGGATCGCCATCGTGTCGGTGATCCCGGTCGAGGCCGAGGCCTCGGTGCAGTACATGGCGTCGTGGCCGTGGGCATGGGCGCAGGGGTTGTACGTTGAGACTGCCGGCGGCGTCGGCGAGCTCTCGGTGCCGGGCTTGCTGATCTCGGCGGTGCTGGTGCTGGTCTACTTCTTCCTCAACTTCTGGAGCGTCAAGCTGTTCGCGCGCTCCAACACGCTGATCACCGTCTTCAAGCTGGTGGTGCCGGCCGCCACCGGTGTGGCGTTGATCGCCAGCGGCTTCCACTCGGAAAACTTCAGCGTCGGCATCCATGGCGACGCTCACGTCATCGACCTGGCCGCGGTGCTGACCGCGGTGGCCACCGCCGGCATCGTCTTCAGCTTCAATGGCTTCCAGAGCCCGGTGAACCTGGCCGGCGAGGCGCGCAATCCCGGGCGCAGCATTCCGTTCGCGGTGCTCGGCTCGATCGCGCTGGCCACGGTGGTCTATTTGATCCTGCAGGTCGCCTATATCGGTGCGGTGCCGCCGGATCTGCTGGCCAAGGCCGGCTGGCACGGGATCAACTTCCGTTCGCCATTCGCCGAACTGGCGATCATCGTCAACCTGCATTGGCTGGCGATGCTGCTGTACATCGATGCCTTCGTCAGCCCCAGCGGCACCGGCATCACCTATACCGCCACGACCGCGCGCATGGTTTACGGCATGGAGAAGAACGGCACCATGCCGGCCGCGTTCGGCAAGTTGCACCCGGTCTGGGGCGTGCCGCGCATGGCGATGTACTTCAACCTGGCGGTCTCCTACCTGTTCCTGTTCTTCTTCCGCGGCTGGGGCACGTTGGCGGCGGTGATTTCGGTGGCCACCATCATTTCCTATCTCACTGGCCCGATCAGCGCGATGGCGCTGCGCCGGCATGCACCGGAACTGCACCGCCCGCTGCGCATCGCCGCGCTGCCGGTGCTGGCTGGCGTGGCCTTCGTGATGGCCACCGAACTGCTGTATTGGGCGCGCTGGCCGCTGACCGGCGAGATCATCCTGCTGATGGTGGTGGCGCTGCCGGTGTACTGCTACTACCAGGCCAAGCAGGGCTGGCCGGACGTGCGCCGCAACCTCAAGGGCGCCGCCTGGATGATGTGCTACCTGCCGGCGATCGCGCTGTTGTCGTGGGCCGGCAGTACCGACTTCGGCGGGCACGGCTATCTCAGCTACGGCACCGACCTGGCGGTGGTCGCAGTGGTCGGCCTGGTGTTCTATCTGTGGGGCGTGCGCAGCGGCTGGCGCACCCCGTCGGTGGATCGGGCGGTGGCCGAGGCCTGAGGTCCGCGCTGCTGCAGTCGTAAACAAAACGGCCGGTGCCTGCGCACCGGCCGTTTTGCATGTGACGCGCCGCCGCTCGAGGCGGGGCTGTCGGTCAGGCGTTGACCACCAACCGCGGTGCGCCGTCGAAGCGTTCCAGATCGCGCATCAGCTCGGTGTGGCGACGCAACCGGCCCATTTCGCGCATGTTGACGATGTCTTCGTGGCGTAGTTCGCGCCGGCTGGTGACATCCTGCTTATAGCGCAGCACTTCCGGGTAGCGGCGCGCCATCTCCAGCGCATCGGCCACGCATTCGACGGTGTCGGCGTCGGCGGTGACCCGTGCGCGACTATTGAAGGCGCGCAACCAGCGTTCGAAACCGGCGCTGTGATCGAACAGGTCGGCGATGTACCACATGATGAACAGGATCGACGCCCACGAGGTGAAAATGATCACGATGCGGCTGAAGGTCAGGTGGTAGTCGTTCTGCCATAGCTGGTGGGTGATCACCCCCAGCAACACCAACGAGATCGCCTGCCAGCCGATGATCGAGGCGATCACCCACTGCTTCCTGGCGACGTGCAGCAAGTTGACTTCCTCGTCGAGTTGCTCGTCGGTCTTCTCGCGCCAGCGCGCGATCTGCTCGTCGAACGGAAGCCGATGGAGTGCGTTGTCCTGCAACAGCAGGCCCAAACCCTGAAACAAAGCGATCATGACGAGCTCCTGACGGATGACTGGTACGAACGGCTTGTTGCACTGGCAGCTGCCAGGTGTCTCTAGTTCTAGCACTTTCCGTGCGCTTGGCAATGCCTGCGTGGCGCCGCAGCCACGGCAAGCGCGAACGCGTGCACAAATGCCGGTACCCGATGCGATCGGCCGACCGGCGCGTTGGCCGCGATTGCCGGGCGTGTTGCAGTGCACACCAAACATTCGCGTGCGTCTCGACTCTGCCGGCCGATGGGTGCAGGGTCCGTGAGCGCAGCTGCGGTCGTGGTCGATGCTGCACTGCATCGCGCTTGGCTATCATGGGGCGATGCCTGACTCTCCACCTGCGTTCTCTGCGCCTGTCGTCGCCCATCTCCAGCAATGGATCCTGCGGGTGTTTCCGCGTGGCCAGAGCACCGTCGACTACGATCATCCGCTGGGCGATGCCGGCTGGTTCGGCCCTGATAGCGTCACCTGGCGGGTGCACTCCGAATTTCCCGGCATGCTGGCCGGCGGCTTGTGCGCGCTGATGCTGCAGCTGCTGCACCCGCGCGCGCTGGCGGGTGTCTACGACCACTCCAATTTCCGCACCGATCTGGTCGGGCGCCTGCGGCGGACCACCGAGTTCGTCGCCGGCACGACCTATGCGCCGCGCGCGCAGGTCGAACAGTTGGTCGCCCGGGTCCGCCGCATCCACGCCCAGGTGGTCGGTCAGACCGCCGACGGTGTGCCCTATCGCGCCGACGATCCGCAGTTGTTGACCTGGGTGCACGTCACCGAGGCCTATGGGTTCCTGGAAGGCTGCCGTCGCTACTGCCGTCCGGTGCCGGTGGATATCGCCGATCGTTACTACGCCGAGGTGCGGCAGGTGGCCGAAGCGCTGGGTGCCCGCGACGTGCCCGCCAGCGAGGCGGAGGTGGTGGCCTATTTCGCCCAGGTCCGGCCGCAATTGCGCATGGACGACCGCTCACGGGAAGTGCTGGCCATCCTGCGTGGCATCGTGCTGCCGGTGCCGGCGGCCGGGCTGTCGCGCAGCGTGTTCCTGGGCGCCGGCACGGCCCTGTTGCCGGAGTGGGCGGGCGAGATGCTGCAGTTCGGCACCTGGCAGCGGACACAGGCGCGGATGTCAGCCGTCTCGATGCGGCAGCTGGCGCCGCTGTTCCGCCTGGCCTTGCACGAGATCGGCGTGTCCACACGCGCCTGCCGGCGACTGGGGGCATCGCCACAGCTGCTGCAGCAGTGGCCCAAGCCCGCGTGAGGTGGCGCCGGGCGCTTGCCCGGTTACCAGATCTTGACCCGGTCCGCGGGCGCCAGATACAGCTGCTGCTGCGGCGTTACCGCAAAGGCGTCGTACCAGGGGCCGAGGTTGCGCACGGTCTGCGCCCGGAAGCGTCCGGGCGCATGCACATCGGTCAGCACCGACGTGCGCAGGGCCGCATCGCGCTCCTTTCCGCGCCAAGCCTGGGCGAAGCCGAGAAAGAAGCGCTGGTCCGGACTGAAGCCGTCCAGTGTCTGCGGCGCCGTCCCCTGCAGCGAGAGCTGGTAGGCATCGTAGGCGGTGGCCAGCCCGGCGACATCGGCGATGTTCTCGCCCAGGGTCAGCTGGCCGTTGACCGCCAGATCGTCGAAGGGCTTGTAGCTGCCGAACTGCGCGACCAACGCATCGCCGGCGGCCTGGAACTTCTTCAAGTCCTGCGGCGTCCACCAGTCGTGCAGTTCGCCGTGTTCGTCGAACAGGGCGCCCGTGTTGTCGAAGCTGTGGCTGATCTCATGGCCGATCACGGCGCCGATGGCACCGTAGTTCACCGCATCGTCGGCAGCCGGATCGAAGAACGGCGGTTGCAGGATCGCGGCCGGGAAGAGAAGCCGGTTTTCCAGCGGAATATTCAGCGCGTTGACCTCTTGCGGCAGCATGTACCACTCGTGATGGTCGACCCGGGTACCGAGCTTGGCCAGGTTGCGCCGGTAGTCGAACAGCTCGGCGCGTTCGGCGTTGCCCAGCGCGTCGTCGCGGCGCACGTCCAGGCCATGGTAGTCGCGCCAACGGTCCGGATAGCCGACAGCCACCTGCAGGCCGGCGAGCTTCGCCTTGGCATGTTGCTTGGTCTGCGCGCTCATCCACTCCAGCGTATCGATGCGGTGGCCGAACGCGGCGACGATGTTCTTGACCATCGCTTCGGCGCGCGCCTTGGTGTCGGCGCTGACGTAGCGCTGCACATAGCGGCGCCCGACCGCTTCGCCCAGTGCGGCATTGGTGGCGGCGATGGCGCGTTTCCAGCGCTGTTTCTGCTGCGGTGTGCCTTGCAGGGTGGTGCCGTAGAAGCCGAAACGGGCGTCGCTGAAGTCCTTGGGCAGATACGGTGCGGCGCGGTCGAGCGCACGCAGCCGCAGATAATCCTTCCAGGTCTCCAGCGGTACGGACTGCACCAGCGCCGACAAGCCGGCGACCGCATGCGGTTGCCAGACGATGAAGTCTTGCTGTGTCTTCAGCCCGGCCGCTTCGAAGAACGGCGGCCACTCCATGCCGGGCGCCTTGCGGGCGAAGTCGGCCTGGGTCCAGGCATTGGCGCCGGCCTGCACGTTGTTGGTCTGTTCCTGGCTGGCATGCACGCGCGCCATGGCCGTCTCCAGTGCCAGGATGCGGTCGGCACGGGCCGGGGCATCGTCGACCTCGGCCAGCTCCAGCAGCTGCACGATGTAGGCGCGATAGGCATCGCGCAGCTTGGCCATCGGCCCGCCATCGAGATAGAAACTGCGATCGGGCATGCCCAGGCCACCTTGGACCAGATACGGCACGTAGCGATCGGGGTGGTGCAGGTCCTGGGAAATCCACAGGCCGAACAGGCGGTCGGTGTAGTAGTTGGTGGAGTTGAGCAGATCCACGTCGGTCCGCAGCTGACCACCGAGCAATTGCGCCAGCGCGGTCTTGTCGTCCAACTGATCGATGGCATCCAGCGTCGGTTGCAGCGGCGCCAGACCCTTGGCCTGGATGCTCGCTTCGTCCATGTAGGCAGCGTAGTAGTCGCCGATCTGCTTGTCCTCGCCGGTGACGCGATCGTTGGCAGCGGCGCCTTCGATGATGTCGCGGCTGCGTTGTTCGGTGGCGATGGCGATGCTGCTGAAGCTGTTGATGCTGGAGCGATCGGCAGGGATCGGCGTGTTGCGTACCCAGTTGCCATTGGCGTAGGCGAAGAAGTCGTCGCCCGGCGCCACACTGCGGTCCATGCCGGCCACATCCAACCCGAAGCTGCCCAGCTGCGGCTTGCCGGGCGACGGCTTGGGCGCACTGGCGGCCTGCGGCGCGGTGGTGTCGCGGTGACAGGCGGTGCAGGGCAGCAGCACGGCCGACAGGGCGGCGATCAGGGCAGGGCGGAGCGATGGAAGCATGCGACGCGACTCGGGACCAGAACAGACGGTCCAGTGTAGGTCGCCTTGCCGCTGGCGTCCTGACCGCATGTGGTGGCTAGCTGCCCGCACGACCGGCGGACACGTTCAGTTCAGCGATGTCTGCTCGCGGGCGTCAGCGTCGCCGTTGATACCAGAATCCCAGGGCATCGCGGGTTCGCAGCATGCGCCGGCCGCGCCACAAAAAGCGCAGCAACAGCGCCAGATGCTCGCGTCGCGAGAAGCTGCGCAGCTTGCGGTCGGAGGTGTGCACGCGCTGGCGCAGGATGACGAAACGTCCGCAGCGCGCCAGGCGCCGGCTGAGCGCGACATCTTCACCCGCGTAGTAGCGCTCGTCGAAGCCGCCGACGCCGACGAAGGCGGCGCGGGTGCAGAACAGGAAACAGCCTGGGGCGATGCCGCTGAGGCGGAACAGCCAGCCCATCACCGTTTCCACGCTGCGCTCGATCCAGTCCCTGCGTCCTAGCAACTGGACGCGCGCGCCACCGCCGACCGCGCCGGCGTCGAGCGCGGCCAGGGCCGCGGCGACCACGGTCGGATTGACCAGGGTGTCGGCATCCAGGAACAGCAGGCGATCGCCTTGCGCCGCGCGCGCGCCGGCATTGCGAGTGGCGGCGATGTGCCGCAGCGCCACATCGAGCACCCGTGCCCCCTGCGCGCGTGCGATCGCGGCGGTGTCGTCGCTGCAGGCATCGGCGACGACGATGATTTCATAGGCCAGGCCGAGCGCCTGCGCGCACGCGCGCATGCCCTGCACGGTGGTACCGATCAGGGGCGCTTCGTCATGGGCGGGGATGATGACCGAGAGCATCGCGGGGACGGCGGCTGCCGACGCGCATGGCGCGCATCGGCAACGCCGCGCAGCGTCAGCGGTTGACGGCGGCCATCATGGCTTCCGGATAGCGGGTGCCGGCGGCGGCCTGTGGCGGGAAGATGGCATCGATGCGGGCCAACTCATCGGGCATCAGCGCGATCGCCAGTGCGCCGATGTTTTCTTCCAGATAGGCCAGGCGCTTGGTGCCGGGGATCGGCACCAGATCCTGCCCCTGCGCCAGCACCCAGGCCAGCGCCAGTTGCCCCGGGGTGACGCCCTTGTCGGCGGCGATCGCCTTGACCTGCTGCACCAGCTGCAGGTTGCGTTGGAAGTTCTCGCCCTGGAAGCGCGGCGACTGCCGGCGGTAGTCGTCGGCGTCGAAGTCGTCTGGCGAGGCGAAGGCACCGGTGAGAAACCCCCGGCCCAGCGGCGAGTACGGCACGAAGCCGATGCCGAGCTCGCGCACGGTGGCGAACACCCCGTTGTCTTCGGGCTCGCGCGACCACAGCGAGTATTCGCTCTGCACCGCGGTGATCGGATGCACCGCATGGGCGCGGCGGATGGTGGCCGCGGCCGCTTCGGACAGGCCGAGGAAACGCACCTTGCCTTGTTCGACCAGCCGCGACATCGCGCCGACGGTGTCTTCGATCGGTACATTGGGGTCGACGCGATGCTGGTAGTACAGATCGATGTGCTCCACCCCCAGTCGGCGCAGGCTGGCCTCGCAGGCCGACTGCACATAGGCCGGGCTGCCATCGATGCCGCGCACCGAGGGATCGTTCGGGTCCAGCTTGATGCCGAACTTGGTGGCCAGGAACACCTCGTGTCGGCGTTTGGCGATTGCCTTGCCGACCAGGATCTCGTTGGTATGCGGGCCGTACATGTCGGCGGTGTCCAGCAGGCTGATGCCGGCATCGAGCGCGCGATGGATCACCGCGATCGAGGCGGAGGTGTCGCTGCGGTCGCCATAGAAGGCGCTCATGCCCATGCAGCCGAGGCCGAGGGCAGACACGGTGGGGCCGGAGCGGCCAAGCGAGCGGGTTTGCATGGTGGGGGAGGCTCCATACGGGGAAGGCGCGGGCAGGATCGCCTGACCGACGTTAGTGCTGCGTTGGGCATCGCCGAGCGGCAACGGCGTCCTCAGCGTCGAGCGGGGATCGCGGCGTGCGCCGGTGCGCTGCGACCAGGCCGTCGGCCGTGCACGCTTGGTCCGCCGTGGTGGACTGGACGCAGGTCTCGGCACCGATCGGTCGCGGCGCTGCGCTGGGATAGTCGGGCAGCGGGCGGCAGCGTGCCGCCACGCCGCCCTGGGGAGCCTCAGCCGGCGAGTTTGGCGGCCAACTCGGCCACGCGCTTGCCCAGCAGGCGGGCGGTTTCCAGATCGCCGCTGCGCGGTGCTTCGTCGGGCGAGGCATCGGAAGGCGAAATCGCCAGCGCGCCACCCCAGCCGCCGATCCAGTTGACGTCCTGCGGACCGTGCGCCTTGGTGTTGGATGGCGGCAAGCCGGTGCCGACCCACACCTGGCCATGCTGCTGCGACAGCGTCCAGAGGTATTGAATGGTGGCGTACTTGTCGCCGTTGACCGAGGCCGAGTTGGTGAAACCGGCGGCGAGCTTGTCCTTCCAGGCCTGGGTGAACCATGGCTTGGAGCTGGCATCGGCGAACTTCTTGAACTGCCAGGCGGGGCCGCCCATGTAGGTCGGGCTGCCGTAGATGATGGCATCGGCGGCGCTGATGGCCTCCCAGGCGGCGTCGGGCAGGTTGCCGTCCTGGTCGATGCGGTACAGCGAGGCCTCGCCGACGCTGGCTGCCCCGGCGTGCACGGCCTCGGCCTGCTTGACGGTATGGCCGTAGCCGCTGAAGTAGACGATTGCGATCTTGCTCATGGACGCTCCTGAGGGCGGGGGGATCCGGATTGTGCGCACAGCGCGCCTGAGCCGTTAATGGTCATCGGCGAGACGATCTGTTGCCGCGCTCGTCTCTGCCGAGATCGGCTGCAGTGCCTGGACCAGGTAGTCGATAAAGCTGCGCACCTTCGGCGCCAGGTGGTTGCGGCTGGCATAGACCGCATGGATGCCGATCTCGGGCAACCGGTAATCGGACAGCAGCGACACCAGCCGGCCGGCCGCGATCTCGGCATCGGTCAGGAAGTCCGGCTGGATCGTGATCCCCTGGCCGGCGACCGCCGCGGCGGTCAGGACATGGCCGTTATTGGCCCGCAGCCCGCCACGCAGGCGGACCTCGATCTCGCCCTCTGGCCCCTCAAAGCGCATTCGGTCGCCATGCGGGGAATAGGCGTACAGCAGGCATTCGTGTCCAGCCAGTTCGGCCGGATGCCGCGGGGTGCCGGCGCGCGCCAGATAGGACGGCGCGGCACAGACCCGCAGGCGCACCTGGCCGAGATGGCGGGCGATCAGGGTTGGAGCAGGTTGGGCGGTGATGCGGATGGCCAGGTCGTAGCCTTCTTCGACCAGGTCGACCACCCGGTCGGACAGCGACAGGTCCAGGTCGATTCGGGGATAGCTGGCGCGGAATCCCGGCAGCAGCGCCGCCAGCCGCTCCAGCCCATAGCTGACCGGCGCATTGATGCGCAGCAGCCCGGCCGGTTCCAGCGCCTGCGCGCCCACCGTGGCCTCCAGCTCGTCCAGTTCGGCCAGCAGCTGCAGGCAGCGCTGGTAATAGGTGGTGCCGGCGCTGGTCAGGCTGACCCGGCGCGTGGTGCGGTTAAGCAGGCGGGTGCCGAGGCGCTGCTCCAGCGCCGCCACCTGGCGGGTGATGCTGGCGGTGGAGCGGTCCAACGCGTCGGCCGCGGCGCTGAAACCATTGCGCTCGGCGACTGCGACGAAGACCCGCATGGCATCCAAGGTATCCAGGGTTGGCCTCGATTATTGAGCGAGATGCAATAAATTATCCGACGAGGCGTGGTTTATCCTTATTTAATTCACAAATAAACTATTCTGACGCGTAAGGTCGGCATGTCTTGCCCTGGCATCTATGGCACCGATCCTTCGTCATTCTGGAGTGTCCAATGCACCTGCTGCCCTCCCTGTACATCTCGCATGGCTCGCCGATGACGGCACTACAGCCCGGCCTGGTGGGCGAGCGCCTGGCCGAGTTGGCGCAGACCTTGCCGCGCCCGCGTGCCATCGTGGTGGCCTCGGCGCATTGGCTGGGTCGCCGGCCGCTGGTCAGTACCGCGGCCCAGCCGGGCACGATCCACGATTTCGGCGGGTTCCCCGCGCCGCTGTATGCGCTGGACTACCCGGCACCGGGTGCGCCGGAACTGGCGACGCAGGTCGTGCGGCTGCTGGAGCAGGCGGGTCTGCATCCGCATGCGGACCCGCAGCGCGGCTTCGATCATGGGGTGTGGGTGCCGCTGCGGCTGTTGTATCCGGCCGCCGATATCCCCGTGGTTTCGTTGTCGATCCAACCCGAGCTCGGGCCGGCCCACCAGTTCGCGGTCGGTCGCGCGCTGGCGTCGCTGCGGACGCAGGGCGTGCTGGTGATCGGCTCCGGCAGCATCACCCACAACCTGCACGATTTCCGCCAGGGAGACGACGGCGCGCGCGAGGCGCCTTATGTGCGGCCGTTCATCGAATGGATCGAGCGGCGCCTGCAGCACGACGACCTGGCTGCCTTGCTCGACTACCGACGCCAGGCGCCGCACGCCGCCCGTGCCCATCCCAGCGACGAGCATCTGTTGCCGCTGTACGTGGCGATGGGCGCGGCGGGCGGCGATCGGCTGGGGGCACAGCGCATCGATGCCGGGATCGATGCCGGCTTTCTGGCGATGGACATCTACCGGTTCGACGGCGTTCGGCGCGACGAGGGCGCGGACGCCCGCAGCGCCGCCGCCTGACGGCAAGCGACAGCTGCGGCGGCCTGGTCCTGCGCTTGGCGTGAAGTGTTCACCCAAGTGATGGCCTTCGTCTCATAAGCTGAGACGCTGCCGGGCCATGCTAACGCCGTGAAACTCCTCGACAAGCTCGCTGTGCTGGCCGATGCGGCCAAATACGATGCCTCCTGCGCGTCCAGCGGGGCGGACAAGCGCCACTCGCTCGGCACCGGTGGCATCGGCAGTACCGAAGGCATGGGCATCTGCCACTCGTACACGCCCGATGGCCGCTGCGTGTCGTTGCTGAAGATCCTGCTGACCAACTTCTGCGTGTTCGACTGCGCCTATTGCGTCAATCGCGTCTCCAGCAACGTGCAGCGGGCGCGCTTCACCCCGGCCGAGGTCGTGACGCTGACGCTGGACTTCTACAAGCGCAACTACATCGAAGGCCTGTTCCTTTCCAGCGGCATCATCCGCAATTCCGACTACACCATGGAGCAGTTGGTGGAGGTCGCGCGCCAACTGCGCGAGGAGCATCGCTTCGCCGGCTATATCCATCTCAAGACCATCCCCGATGCCGCGCCGGAACTGTTGGCAGCGGCCGGCCGCTATGCCGATCGCCTGAGCATCAACGTGGAGTTGCCGACCGAGCAGGGGCTGACGCGGCTGGCGCCGGAAAAAAACGTCGGTGGCATTCGCAGCGCCATGGGCGAACTGCGCTGGCGCATCGAGGAGAACCAGCTCGAGCGCAAGGCGCAGACCAGCCAGTCCACGCGCAGGATCAAACTGCCGCGTTTTGCGCCGGCCGGGCAGAGCACGCAGATGATCGTCGGCGCCGACGGTGCCAGCGATCGCAACATTCTCGACACCAGCCACAACCTCTACGGTAACTATCGGCTGCGCCGGGTCTATTACTCGGCTTTCAGCCCGATCCCGGATGCATCGTCCAAATTGCCGCTGCAGGCGCCACCGTTGCAGCGCGAGCATCGGTTGTACCAGGCCGATTGGCTGCTGCGCTTCTACGATTTCAGTGTGGAGGAGATCGCGCCGTCGCAGTCCAGCGGCATGCTCGATCTGGACGTGGATCCCAAGCTGGCCTGGGCGTTGCGCCATCCGGAGCGCTTTCCGGTGGATTTGAACGTGGCGCCGCGCGAGATGTTGCTGCGTGTGCCTGGCCTGGGGACGCGCAACGTCGAGCGGTTGTTGCTGTCGCGGCGACATGCGCGCTTGCGGGTGGGTGATTTGGCGCGGTTGCGGTTGCCGATGAAGAAGGTGCTGCCGTTCGTCAGTGTGCTGGATCACCATCCGCGGCGGCGGTTGGATGATCCGGCACGGTTGCGTGCGCAGTTGGCGCCGGCGCCGCGGCAAGCGAGTTTGTTTGATTGAGGGGGCGCTAGGTGTGCGATGCGCTGTGGTTACAGTAGGGACAGCAACGGCAACGGCTGCAAGCAAGATCAAGAGCTTCCGCGCCTCCGGCGCGGGTGACTTTTGTCTTGGCAAAAGTCACCAAAACCGCTGTCGCCAGACGCGATCCGGTGCGATACCGCCGCACCGGTCCCCTGCGCTCCTCGCCATGCAGGGCACGGCGCCCAAACTCGCTTCGCTCAAACAAGGGCGCCTCTTCGGCCCCGCATGCCTGCGGTGCTCGGCTCGCTTTAAGGCGACGGGAAGAGCAACAGCAAGATCAAAGGCAACAGCAACAGCAACAGCAAGGTCAAAGGCAAAGGCAACAGCAAAGGCAACAGCAGAGGCAACAGCAGTAGCAACGCAACGGTAACAACAGCAACAGCGGCGACGACAAAAGTGGCAATAGCGGCAACGGCAACAGGTTGCGGTCGGCAGTATCGGTCAGTCGTCGCCACGTCTGGCTGGTAACGTGGGTGTGCGGTGATGGGTTCTCTCTTGGGAGTTGGTGTCGGCGATGTTCAACGCTGAGGTGGAACCTGGTTGGAGTCTGGAGGCGTGGCGTACGCTGGCGCGGGCCGGGTGGTGCGCGCAGGTGGAGCCGGATGCCATTGCGTGGAATGCGGGAGGGCAGGGCGGGTTGTTGCTCGGGCAGGGGTTGCTGGAGTTGCCGGCGGTGATGGCCCCGCCGCGGGTGTCGGCCGAGTTCCTGCAGTTGGCCGGTGCGGTGGTGTGCCATCGCGATACGCAGCGGCATGCGTTGCTGTATCGGGTGTTGTGGCGCATTGCCGGGGGCGAGCGCGCGCTATTGGAGCAGGCCACCGACGCCGATGTGCATCGGCTGCTGCAATGGCAGAAGGCGGTGCAGCGGGACACCCACAAGATGAAGGCTTTCGTGCGGTTCCGACGTTTGCCTGGCGAGCAAGAGGCCTATGTGGCCTGGTTCGAGCCCGAGCATTGGATCGTCGACCGGGTGGCGCCGTTTTTCGCGCGTCGTTTCGCCGGGATGCGCTGGGCGATCCTGACGCCCTATCGCAGCGTGCGCTGGGATGGGCAGGCATTGGCGTTCGGCGAGGGCGCCGAGCGCAGCCAGGTGCCGCCCGACGATGCGCAGGAAGCGCTCTGGCGCACCTACTACGCGCATATTTTCAACCCGGCGCGACTCAATCCGACGATGATGCGGCAGGAGATGCCGCAGAAGTACTGGAAGAACCTGCCCGAGGCGACCCTGCTGCCGGAGCTGATCCGTGAGGCCGGCGTACGCGTGCGCGAGATGGCCGAACGTGCGCCGGAGCCGGTGCGACGGCGCGTGCCGGCGCCGGCACCAGCGCCATTGGCCGACAGCGACAGCGCCAGCCTGGCGCAGTTGCGGCAGGTCGCGCGCGAGTGCCGTCGCTGCGAATTATGGCAACCGGCCACCCAGACCGTATTCGGCGAAGGTCCGGAAGATGCGGAGTTGATGGTGATCGGCGAGCAACCGGGCGATGAGGAAGATCTGAGCGGGCGCCCCTTCGTCGGTCCGGCCGGTCAGCTGTTCAACCAGGCGCTGACCGAGCTGGGCATCGATCGCGGCCGGATGTATGTCACCAATGCGGTCAAGCATTTCCGCTTCGAGCAGCGCGGCAAGCGCCGTCTGCACCGCAATCCGGAGCGCAGCCACGTGCAGGCGTGCAGTGGCTGGCTGCAGGCCGAGCGTGCGCAATTGCGTCCGCGTCGGATCCTGTGCCTGGGCGCGACCGCCGCGCAGGCGGTGTTGGGCACGACGTTTCGGTTGATGCAGCAGCGTGGCCAATGGCTGCGCTTGGCCGACGGCACGCCGGTGCTGACCACGGTGCATCCGTCCTGGGTCCTGCGCCAGGCCTCGCCCGCGGCACGCGACGAAGGCTACCAAGGCTTCTGCGCCGATCTACGGCAATTGCAGGCGCTGCCCGAGGATGGAGATTCCATCCGCATCTGTTGATCTGCCAGTGGCAGGGTCTGGATGCAGCAAGCCCGGTCGTGCGGCACAGCGGGGGATGCGCGTCAGCGATAGAGGCAGCGACGCACCGCGAGAGCACGGGATGACGTCGCTGCGTGCATGAGTTTCTAGCAGACATCGGTCGCTAGCGTCGGCGGCGCTCGCCGAAGCGAACGCCGCCTTGCGCGCTGCCGCGCACCGCCGTCGGCAACGCGGGATGCGGCGACGATGGTGCGCGGCAACGACGGTTACGGCATCAGGACCTTGTCGATGACATGGATCACGCCGTTGCTCTGCATCACGTCGGCGGTGGTGACGGTGGCGGTGTTGCCCTTGGTATCGGTGAGGGTGACCTTCTTGCCATTGAGCTTGGCGGTGAGCGGTTCGCCCTGCACGGTGGTCAACGTGGTACTGCCGCCACCGGCCTTGATCTTGGCGATCAGGGAGGCAGCATCCACCTTGCCCGGAACCACGTGGTAGGTCAGGACCTTGGTCAGCGTCGGCTTGGACTCGGGCTTGAGCAAGGTGTCGACAGTGCCGGCCGGCAACGCAGCGAAGGCGGCGTTGGTCGGGGCAAAGACCGTGAACGGGCCAGGGCCCTTCAGGGTGTCGACCAGGCCGGCTGCCTTGACCGCGGCCACCAGCGTGGTGTGGTCCTTCGATTGGGACGCATTGTCGACGATGTCCTTGCTGGCCAGCATCGGCGCGCCGCCGACGGTGGGGTTGGTGGCAGCGTGCGCGGGCACCAGGGCGCTGGACAGGGCGAGGGCGGTAGCGATGGCGAGCGACTGCAGCGACGTCTTCATGGGCATCGATCCTTGTAGTTGAACGTTCGCCGGAATGGCGAGCGTGCTCCTTCTACGGCGCTGCCATGGACGCGGATGCGTCAGGCGCTGTCGTTGGTTACCGAGCGGTTGTGCTGGGTGATGATGGCGTCATGGGCGCGGGTCAGGTCGCCGGCCGGTGCGCCGACCTGGCGGCGCACCTGGTGCATGTCGCGCACCGGCCGCACCTCGATACAACCGAGCGCTGCCCATGGAAAGGTCGCAGCGATGCGCAGCGCCTCGTCCATGTCGTCGGCCTCGATCAGGTTGAAGCCGCCCAGCACTTCCTTGGTCTCGGCGAACGGCCCGTCGCTGACGCGCACCGCGCCGTTGCGCACGCGCAGGCTACGCGCCTGGCTGGTCGCTTCCAGTTGTTGGGCCTGCACCAACTGGCCGTCCCGATGCATGCTGTCGGCCTTGGCGAAGCATTGCCGCATCAGCGTGTCGGCCTCGCCATCGGCAAGCGTCTCCATCAGGGTGGGGTCGACATACACCAGCAATAGAAATTGCATCGTCGCGTTCTCGCAGCGGGTCGAACGGCCAGTGTAGCGGCCGGCCAGCGCAGCGGCGG
>NZ_NSET01000109.1 GCF_009192945.1 Xanthomonas maliensis
CGGACAAACCGATCGGCGTATTCCTGCTCGCCGGTACTTCCGGCGTCGGCAAGACCGAAACCGCACTCGCCCTGGCCGAAACCTTGTACGGCGGCGAACAGAACCTGATCACCATCAACATGAGCGAATACCAGGAAGCGCACACCGTCTCCTCGCTCAAGGGCGCACCACCGGGCTACGTCGGCTACGGCGAAGGCGGTGTGCTGACCGAAGCGGTGCGGCGCAAACCGTACTCGGTGGTGCTGCTGGACGAAGTGGAGAAGGCCCACCCCGACGTCCACGAACTGTTCTTCCAGGTCTTCGACAAGGGCTGGATGGAAGACGGCGAAGGCCGCCGCATCGACTTCCGCAACACCTTGATCATCCTGACCAGCAACGCCGGCACCGACCTCATTGCCAGCCTGTGCAAAGACCCGGAACTACTACCGGATCCAGACGGCATGGCCAAAGCCATCCGCGAGCCGTTGTTGAAGGTCTTCCCGCCGGCGTTGCTCGGGCGTTTGGTGGCGATTCCGTATTACCCGCTCAGTAACGCCATGCTCGGCCAGATCGTGCGGCTGCAGTTGAATCGCATCAAGCAGCGGATCGAGGAGCGCTACAGGATTCCGTTCGACTACGACGACTCGGTGGTGGAGCTGGTGGTCTCGCGATGCACGGAGAGCGAGTCGGGCGGGCGGATGATCGATGCGATCCTGACCAATTCGATGTTGCCGGAGGTGAGTCGGAAGCTTATGGAACGGCAGATTGAAGGTGATGCAGTTGCGGGTATCACTGTGTCGATTGCAGATTCTTCTTTCAAATACTTCACGGATTGAAGTTTGACCATTTGCGATTATTCCATGCGTTGGGAAATCGCCGTAGCCGCTTCGGAGCTGTGGTTGAATATGGTGATTAGATCCTCGTTGAGTCATTTGTTGCGAATCTGTATGCATCTAAAAAAGCTGCGCGGCTAAAGGCCGCCATCGGAGGAGATGTGACTTATTGGGTTGAATTAAAGAGCAAGAAGCACGCGAAGGATTGCCTCGAAATTCTATTTCCGCATATTGAAAATAAGGAAGAGTATGCGGATATCGCATGGTTCCTAACCGAGAAAGGTCGCTTTGAAAGCGTTCTTGAGGATGTGTCTAAAGAGCTATGGAGGCTATTTCCCGAGATGCGTCCTGGAAGCAATCGGCTTACTCGGGCAATCCGTGAGATGGCGTCACGTTATGGATTCTCTGCTTACAGCGACAACCAGAGTTTCTCAGCTCGACACGTAGTCTACATCGACAACATCGACGGTAAAACGTTTGTGAAAAACATCCAGGACAAGGTTCTCTGGAAAGATTCTTTCGGATTTGGTCACGGTGAGTTCTCTCATTCCTACCAGTGGCTGTCCATCGGTATGAATTTCGGTTGGGCCTCGGGTACGGCAGAGCTCTATGCAGGTACCGCTGCACGGTCAGCCTCGGGTGAGCCCATTTACGTGCAAGAAGGTGCCGACGTGATTGAGCGACGCGTGACCTTGTGGCAATGGCTGCTGGACTGCGTCAATGAGAAGTCGGAAAACGGCCCAACTGGATGGACAAAAGCCCACACTGAAAAATGTCAAGGGTGCTTCTCCAACTCCTATCGGTTCGCCAACTCGGTGCAGTCATTAATATCTAGAAATCCGGATTGGCTCATCGGTTACTACTCTAAGATTCGCGGAGAGATACTGAATTCGCATCGAGATCGCGCCATTAATGATGCGTATAATGTACTCCATAGATTTAATCCAGAAATTGCAAAATATGTGAAAAGAAAAAAACGGGAAATTGTTGAAAACTTTTTAAAAGATGGAGTTTCAAATAATTATAACGACGGTATCGCGCAGCGTTCCGGTCTACTAGATCATTATCGGGATCGCAGTGAAAAAGAGTGCGCTCTCGGTCACCAATCTACTCTCGTAAAACGTGGGGTTGTCGAAGCTAGTATTATCCTGGCGGAAACTGATTATGGATTGGAGAATGTTGAGGCGACATTCCACGGAGAAAAGCGTCGCTATAAAAAATTGAGGAGAATCGAATAACAAGTGGCCAAAAAAACAGGTCAGGCTCACTTTGCAAAAACGCAAAAACGCAAAAACGCAAAAACGCAAAAACGGGGTCGCAAAACGGAAAAAACGGCGGCAAAAACGGGATCAGGTTCACTTTGGACGCCGTTCCCTGGCCCCGCTTCTAGCCTTGCTTCCTGTTGATTGCGTCGCTCAAGTTTTTACCAGCCGGTGATGTCGCGGTCCTGGCGCAATAAGACGGGATGCCCGGCTGTGGATCGGGTTGGATTGCGGAGGTCGGAAAGCAGGTCTGAATCCTCATTGGAGGAAGCGAGTGCGTCGAACTGGATTCGCTTCATTTTCAAAGTCGATGTGACAAATCGATAGGAGCGTTGGCGGAACGAGCCTGCTTCGGTATGGAATACGGCTTGGTCCGCAATGCCTGGTACGATCATTTCGGGGAACGCGATGTGTATCGAATCTGACAGTAAGCTCAGTGAAGCGGAAGAGGCGGCGATTAACAAGTACTTCCAGTACTATGAGTACGCCATCTCCATCAATACAAGCATGCGCGGAAAAGGGGTCATTGACCCTCGGTACTCTAGCGAGGTCATGCGCGATAGCGCGATTATCCTCGATGCGATCAAGAACAAGGGTCTGACGCTGAAAGAAGACATCATCGTCTACAGGGCGATGAGCGAGAGCTTCGATAACAGCGACTCGGCATTGAGACTGTGCCGGAAGGTCCCGGCCGGTGCGCCAACGCGATGTCTGATCTCGGCGGCATCCACGTTGGCGGCAACCAAGTTTGGCGGCGGTGCGTACGTCTATCACATGGTGGTGCCGCGCGGGGAGCGCTGTATCCGTCGGGCGACAAGCAGTATCGGGGTCGGCAAGTGGTACGAGTACATATTGCCCCCTGGCGATATTGTCTACTACGGGAATTATTCCAATGTTCCCGACAAGTCGACGCCGGTGATTTACGTGAACGTCAATGAAGGCCGCTTGGGGGTGGAAGAGTGTAAGCGGCTCTTACAAATGGTCGGCATGCGGGACTTTTCCCCGCCGCCACCCGAGCCGACTCCTGATGTCGCACCTGGCCTGCCAGCGGTTAGGTCCATCACGCTACCTTTGCTGGGGAAGATTCCCGTACTGCTCGATAACTCGGTTGGTGGGCGATTCATGCTGTTCCATTGGGGGTTGGAACAAACCTTTGCCGACGAAACGATTCGCATCTTTGACGTGCGTCGCGGTCAGGCTCTCTTGAAATGATTGTCGTGATCATGGGAAGCAGAGGTGTAGGCATGCCTGTGCCTACCCGGATTCCGATCGACGATCGCATGAGCATGCGAAGGCCGCTCCTCGATCTGTCTGGCCTGGGTCATCCTTGTGGCTTCATAGCGAACGTCCGCAGAAGTAGTAACGTCACTCCAGTCGATTCGAATCCAGTCGGCGACACTTCCCGGCCATGCATTTCGATTGCATCGTCGGCGGCAATGCGTCCGCTCTCCTCTGCAGGCGCATCGCGCCATCCCATTCGGCTCGTGGGAGCAATCAATGAAAGTCTTCGGATACAAGGAGATGGTGCTCACGGCACCGACGGACCTTGGCAATGGCAAATTTCGCGCTGGCCTTACGCATCGGGTGTGGTTCGCCATGGAGGAGCTCACCGATGCCAACGCGAATTTCTGGTTCGATTATGCGACGCAAAAAGCGGGATCAGGTTCACTTTGGAAGTCAACCTGACTCCGTTTCCCCCGAAGTAACTCACCGATATGCCAAGACGAGCTAGTCGCCATGCCTAAGAACAACCGAATCAACGACACCATTGCCTTCATCCGAGATCTGCGAGTCAACAACCTCACTGTGCCAAGTGCGGAGACTATCGCCGATAACTTGGCGGCCATGGCCATGACAATCCCGGCCGCAGTGGATCAAGGTATGTCGTTGGGCGGGGAAGGCGGCGACAAGCAGGAGCGCAAGTACCGCCGCGCACTAATCTTGATCTACAGCGTGCTGTGCAACATTGCTGTACAGCGCGCTCGCCAGGAGGCGATGCAGGCACCCAGCTCGCAATTGCATGCGCGGCTGTTGCTGGTTGTCAAGGCAGCATTGGCCGTGAAAGGTGCAACCACGTTGCGCCCGATTGCCACGCAACTGATATCCAATCCGGCGCTGTTCCTAGTCAACCAACGGATCAAGACTAGCGCGGGAATGATGACGGCATCCGGTCCGACGCAGTACGACCTTTACTTCGACGGGCATTATAACCTTTACACGCTCGAACCCTCGCATCCCACTCAAGCGCATGTACACAGCAAGGTTGATGGCTACAACATCCATGTACAGAGCTATTCCAGCGTCAAGGACCAATTGCACGCCATTGATGGCAGCACGGTGACCGGCAATCTGGCGGTGACCACACAACTGAGCGGATGCGCCGTGATCTATCGCGTCAACGGCGGCAGCCTCACCATGGCGCACATCCGTCCGGATGACAAGGTACGCCATCTGCTTCCGCAGGACTTGGCGCAGTACGCCGGGTCGCCCTCCGGCGTGGCGCTGACGCAACGAATCGTGCGCGATGGAAACCTCGCCGGCGCGGCAGCCGGTACTTTGGGCGTATTCGGCATGGTTGCCGGCACGGGCAGTACCGCGCTGAGCTTGGCTGGCGCCCGTCGGGTGCGTACCCATGGCTATACCGATCAATGGGGAAACGCCTACTTCATCGGAGTGAAGGTCAATGGCAATTGGCAGCTGTTCGGCCAGCAGAACAATCCCCGCAACGCCAATGACGGTGTCTCCAACATGATGCAACTGTATCCCTGAGGCCAACCAGGACACGTTTCGTCCGGTTCCATCCACGTGAGGCAGGAAGATCCATGTCGGTCACCGAAGAAGATCTGAAATGGCGTGCGCGCGGAGGCGCGCGCGACGTGTTCGGCCGCCGCTATTCGGAGAGCCAGGTGATGATGCAGCCTGGTCGCCGCGGTGAAGACACGCAGGGCTTTCCGAAGGTCTGGTATCAGAACGATGCCGAGCGTTCCAAGCAGGAGATCTGCTTCCTGGGAGGATGCGTGCACTGGCGCAATCGGCCGGCGGAACGACCCAGCGACGCGTTGAGAGAGGGAATTTACATCTACGTGATCACCGTGGACGCAAAGTTCTACGCGATAGAGCAGCAGCCCATCGACGAGCGCGAATTGCACCATTCCACCATTCCGGCTGGCAAGGGACTGATCTGCGCCGGCATGCTGCGGGTGGATGTCCTGCACCGGCTAGTGAAGGTGGACAATCACAGCGGCCATTACATGCCGGACCTGTCCTGCCTGTGCAAGGCGGTCTACCTGCTACGTAAGGGCGGCTGCTCGATCGACAGCTATGCCGTTGGGTATGTGCCGCCAGTCGGTTTCGGCAACCCGCCGATGATCGATTACGCAACTGCCCGCGAATTTCTGGTCAAGGTACCCAGTATGCCGTGAGCAGGTGCAAAAAAGGAAGGATGTCTGGGTAATGGGGTCAGGTTCACTTATCAGTCGACAGCGGCGACTTGCTGATAAGAACCGTAACAGGGTCAGGTTAGGTTTCGGCAGTCACTTGCCAAGCTGCTTGCAGGTTGAGGTTAATGACTTCGGAATCGCTCGCGACCTGGGATCGTGATCATGCGATGGCCGCGGCCGCGCATGGTCGTTGCTTAAAGAGATGCCTGCCTTCCATTGCTGGACGTACGCTCTGCCACAAACGAACGCCAGGTGGTGTGTCGGTTGCTGGAGTGGTAACGAGGGCTGATGAGAGCACTCTAGTCCGGCAGGTTTGCACGCAACATGGGAGGAGACAATGAGCCAGTGTGAAGAATGCGGCAGGACGGGGAGGGGGAAGGCCATCCATCATAAGGTGACCTGCTCTTTGCGCAATAAGATGTCGTCTACACATGGACCTATGCGGACATCGGGTCGCCTTGCGAAGAAGGGCGAGGACGAAATGCAGCGGCTTCTTGGCGCGGCATACGGGCAAAAAAAACGGGAAATCCAGGGTGACATCACTCCTTTTCTTCATTTGCCGTTGGAGATTGGTAAGGATGGCCGGGGCTACACCTCGCGCAAAGCCAGGACGAAGATCAATAACACGATCTCCTCGACGCGCAAGATGTACTCCAGAAAAGAGGATTTGCCGGATATTCCAAGGATGCTGGAAAAGAAAGCTGCAGAGAAGAAGAGCAAGCACTTGCGCTTCAGCGACCGTAATAGCAACACGAATTTCAAAGTCGGTTCCGATGTGACATACGTTGAGTACACGGGCGCAGATTTTGCGGGGACGCGTACGCCTAGCGACACACCTCGACCTAGAAGCCCAAGGCCCGAAGACACAGGCGAAGCGTTGCCTGTGCCGAACATGCGCTACGAGCAGACACATCAAGCCGCTTACAGTTTCACTGGCGAACCTGGGCATACCATCCATGCGCCGACCCAGGCCAACCAAGTTGCCGATTGCCACATGGAAACCCTGATCAGGGGCACGCCAGGCGCGTTCATTGCCCGCGAGGACACCTACGAGCGCTCTACGATCTGGGCGTTTCGGCCCGTGCAGGAGGGGTACGAGGGGTATACCGTCAGCTACATGCGTCGCAACGTGCTCGACGCTGAATCGCAGGACGGAGAGGCAGAGGACGCTACGATGCCGATGCAGGACCAATAAGCCTGATCGATTTTGAAAACCTCAGGGTCAGGTTCACTTTGGAAGCCAACCTGACCCCGTTTCCTGGCGCGGCGCCGCCCTGCAGATGCAGGTGCCCGCACGGCATGCGCAGGGATCGGCACTGCAGCCCTCGTGTCCTGCGCGCGCCAGCGGTCGTTCGCTTCGGTGCGTGCGTTCGCCATATGCAAAATTTATGTGGCCAGTGCGTTTCTTTATGTCGCGGTGGATGGAGACTTTACGGACGTGGGTCCTATCGTGCCTGGTCCCCGTAAGACGGGAACATTCGCTCCTCCAACCATGTATCGCACAGGCTACTCTATGCAGCTCTCCACCCAGGCGCTCGCTTCCGGCGCCGATGTCCTGGAAGCATCCGATCCCCTGCCGCAGAGCGGCGAAAACTTTGATCCTGCGCTGCTGTTCGGCAATCTCGATATGAACCTGAGGCAGCGCTCGCGCTATGTCGAGGCGCTGAACCGGCAGGACCGCGAGCAGGGACGTATGCCCTACCACCGCGAGATCATCTCGCCTGCCGACCGCCAGGTGATGGTCCTTGACCGGTGCAGCGGCAAGGCCCGGCCGATGCTGATGTTCGGTTCCAATAACTATCTCGGCCTAGCCAACCACCCGCACGTGCGGGCCCGCGTGGCTCGCGCCATCGCCCAGTACGGCACCGGTATCGGCGGGCCTCCGTTTCTCAATGGCTACCTCGGCATCACCCGCGAACTGGAAGAGCGTCTGGCCGCGCACAAAGGCCAGGAAGACGCGATGATCTTCTCCAGCGGCTTCTCGGCGAATCTGGCGCTGCCGGGCGCGTTGATGCGGGTGAGCGATCGCATGTACTACGACGAGTATTCGCATGCGTCCTGGTTCGACGGCCTGAAGCTGTCCGGACATGCCGCGCGTCGCTTCCCGCACAACGATCTGGGACGGCTCTCGCATTTGCTGGATCAGCACGATCGCGGCAACCGCGATCTGTTCGTTGCGGTGGAAGGTGTGTATTCGATGGACGGCGACCTGGCGCCGCTGGATCGCCTGATCGGGCTATGCAAGCGCCGGTCGGCGATGTTGGTAGTCGATGACGCCCACGGTACCGGCGTGCTCGGTGCGCACGGCTGTGGCGCCGGCGAGCACTTCGGTGTGGCCAAGGATATCGATGTGTTGATGGGTACCTTCAGCAAGACGCTGGCGGTCAATGGCGGCTTCGTCTGCGCCTCGCGGCCGTTGATCGAATACCTACGCTACATCGCGCGTTCGTACATGTTCTCGGCAGCGCTGCCGCCGACCACGATTGCTGCGGTGCATGGTGCCCTGGACGTGATCGAAGTCGAGCCGGACCGCATGCGCCAACTGCATGCCAACGTCGCTGCGCTGTGCGCGCGGCTCAATGCCTTGCGCTGGGGGCTGAACGTGTCCACGCCGTCGGCGATTCTGGTCGTGCGTACTCCAGTCGACATGGATGCCAAGGCGGCTGCGATGCGCTTGCACCAGCTCGGCGTGTTCGTCAATCCGGTGCATTACCCGGCGGTGCCGCGCGGTGAAGAACGACTGCGCATCAGTGTGATGGCCACGCACACCCAGACCGATCTGCAGCGCTTGGCGGAGTGTATCGACCAGGTCTGGGACGCCCACGCCCGCAGCGACACGCGACTGCGGCTGCAGTTCTAGCCGACCGCTGCGCGTGCCGGTTGATGTCGGCGCGCGCACGCGTTCGGACTTGTCAGTGCGTAAGAACGTGCTTTGGGGACTGGAGCTCGTCACCCAGGCAGGTCTGCTAGCGCCATCCTTCAACTGAATTCCTCGACCGATGCAGCGCACTCCGCACAGCTGGCTTGCGGACGCGCCGACCAGGGTTGGCGCGCGTGCGGTCGGCGGGTGCGGGATGGGTCTTGCAGGCAATGGCGTAAGCTCCCCCGTCA
>NZ_NSET01000011.1 GCF_009192945.1 Xanthomonas maliensis
GTGTCGTGCCGTCGGGGGCGTACACCCTGTAGTAGGCCTGGCGGCCTGCCGGGAACGTTGCCTGCCCGGCAACTTGCAATGCCAAGGTTTGACCGGCCGTGCCGGCAAAGCTCAGCCGCTCATTCTGGCCGCGCCGTCCCAAGGTCAAGGTCTGTGCGGTGTCTGCCGTCAGGGTTCCGGTGACGTCACTGGAGAGCGTGCTCTTGAAGCTCATCGTGTGATCACCGTCGTAAGGCGAAGTGACAATGACGCTGTAGGTCCCAGCCACGGTGTTGGGCAGGTTGACCTGACAACCGTCGTTGCCCGCAAAGCATTGTTGATCCGTCACGAACCAGCCGTCCGGGCTATAAACCGCCAGATAAGCAAAACCGCTGGCATTAGGCGTCACCAGCTCGCTCAGGCCCAGGCCTAGGTTTTGACCTGCCGCCGCGGTGAAGTACAAGCGCTTACTCTGCGCGATACCGGTCAGTGGTAGGGAAAGCACATTGCCATTGATAGAAAGGAACCCTGCCTTTTCTATCGCCAATGTCCAACTGGCCGGTGCGTCCGAGGCACGCAGCAGGACCATGTAGGTGCCATTAGCTCGTCCCTTCGGCAAATGGACCGACGGACTGCTCGACGAGACCGACCCGCTTGCCAAGCTGGCATTTGTCGGGCCATAGACGGTGTAGCTGAGGGTCGATGTCCCCAGGCCGCCGAACTGCAGACTGACAAGGTCGGCCGAGGATGCGTCATAGAGCACAGCAACAGCCTTGTCTTTCGCATTCAACAACATTGCCGGTGGCGAGGCGTCAAGTGACACGCGACTTACTGACTCGATGTCGCTGGTCGCTACACCCGTCGGCACCACGACCACATCCTGAGAGCTGGTGGCCGAGCCATATGGAGTAGTCACAGTCACCCTGCCGCTGCCTAGCGCTGGCGGAACGATGAAAACGATCTGCGTGTCGGACAAACTGGTCGCAGAGACTGTTCGGCCATTGAAAAATACAGATGTCTGGCCTGCGACCGGCAACAGGTGCTGGCCGGAAACGGTCACTTGATCCCCTACCGCCACGATCAATGGTGCCACCGATGCAATCGTCGGCGCCAAGGCTGCGGTATCGACAATGAAGTCAGTTGCACTACGCGCAGTAGCGCTACCCACGGTGACCGTAATGGCGCCTGTCGTCGCACCCGAGGGTACGGTGGCGATCAACTCATTGAAGCCAGCACTCACGACGGTGGCGGTGACGCCGTTGAACTTGACCTCATCCTGCGTTGCCGCGTCATTGAAGCCCTGCCCTGTGATCTTGACGGTGGTGCCTGGCGCGCCACGCCCTGGGGCAAAGGTAAAGATCGCAAGTTGATCGGCAGCGACACGATCGACCGCGATTAGATTCCCCATGCTGTCATAGCTGTAGCGCGCACTTGCGCCGGCGTCGTTGCGTACCGCAACCAATCGACCACTGGCGTCGTACGAATAATTTGTCGCGACTGCCACTGACGTGAGCAGAAAGAACAGCAGGAGTAAAAGCGCACTGCCAGGGTGGCCGATCTTGCGGTCGTTCTGTTTTCCAACACGCCCCAACACCTGGCCATGCCTGGACGACTGCCCTTCCATGAGGCTTTCCTTGTAGTCTGTCGAACAGCATTGAGGGCGGGTTCTGCTTTGTGATGATTTAATAAATGCATTGGAAAATCGAATCAAGACATATGTCCAATAAATTGTTTATCTCAACAGCAATTGGAGCCTTGATTCTTATCGGATCATCAATCCTCAAAGAGACCATATTCCTAAAAGAGGATCATCGAGCGAAAGCCACGAGCGAGCTAGGTCAAACGCTGTTCAATGACGCTTCGCTGAGCGCGACGGGCAGCATGGCCTGTGCTTCGTGCCATGTGGCAAGACACGCTTTCGCGCAATCAACGCCGGTTCCTGTGGTTGGCGGGCACTCCATTGGCACGCGCAATGCGCCCAGCTTGTTGGATCTGCCTTATTTCACCGTTTTTTTCTGGGACGGGCGCGGGCAAAGTCTGCGCCATGCGTCGGTGGCTGCATTTACCAATCGGGCCGAGATGGCACAGCCGAATATGAGCACGCTGCTACGATCGATACAGACGAAGGCGTCGTATCGGGCACAGTTCAAGCTGGCGTTCGGCGATGACGGCGTCGATGAAACGCGCATTTCAGCAGCCATACTGGCGTATCTACGCTCGGTCAGGAGTGGACGCAGCCGATATGACGAATACGCTCGAGGCAACACCAAGGCCCTGACAGACGCCGAGCGACGCGGGCTGGCAGTTTTCAATGGAAAGGCGGAGTGCTCCTCCTGCCACCTGTCTGCAGGGCAATCGGCTGCGTTCACCGATAACCAGTTCCATCATTCCAATGTCGGGCTTGAGCGCATCAACGGTCGGGTCGCAAACGTCATCGCGGCTTTCAACAACAAGCGCGCCCAAGGCATTCCCGTATCGGAAATCGTGCTGTCGGATCCTGATATGGCCGCGCTGGGCCGTTTTGCGATTACCGGTAAAGGCACCGACCTGGCTGCATACCGGACACCGACGCTGCGGAACGTGACGCGCACCGCGCCGTACATGCACGATGGCAGCATCGCGGCGCTGACTGAAGCGATCCAACGGGAAATCTATTACCGCGGCCTTGCCCGCGGAAGATCCATTTCATTGACTGTGGACGAACAGAACGACCTGCGCGCCTTCCTGCACGCCTTGGACGACCTGCCAACGGAAGCGCGCTAATGCGCAGATGGATCTGCACCCGCTGCTGCAGAGGGCGCGCTGGCGACATCAAACTCGCGTTGGAAGACCTTACCCAGCGCGCCGAGACGCGCTTCCAGTACGTGACGGCCACTGGACCATGCTGGATTCGGCTTGAACTGGAAATGCACGGCGTCCTGCCCTTTTACGATCGAGCCGGTTTGCTGATCCAGCGTTTTTCCGTTACCCAAGTCGATCAGACGCAGTGAAACCGCTGGCGACTCCACGCCAGGATGCGTGACAAGGACAGTCACGGCGATGGGCGTCTGCGGAGTAATCTGCTGCGGCCTACTCTGGTCGGAAGCCGCTCCGTCGTCGGCTGAAACCAGCACCTGATTGATGGTCGCCACCGTAGCGTCCTGCTTGGGAGCATCAGTGGCTGCTTGCCCCTTGCCTGAGCCTGCGTCTTGCGCATTACAGCCGCACAAGGCGACCAACAAAACGACCAGCCCACCCTTCACCAGACGATGCATACCCATTCCCCAAGGCCAATCGCAACAGGAGAGCGAAGAATATCAAGAACCGAACGCGACCGGCATTCTCCGGCATCGGAGCAATGGCAACAAACGTCTGCATACCTCACTCATTGAACTGGTTAGAGGTTATCTGCACAGATGGGGCGTCCCTGTCGACCGGGACGCCCACACGCAGGATAGGCTCTGCCTCACTGTCTAGAGGGCCTGCAGAACCACGGCCACACGTACTCACGGCGCGGCAGCGGCAGCCGAGGGCGCGGCCTTCGGCAAGCCACGCGCGCGCCGCACCAATGCCGACACGCCATTACTCATGTCGTCCAGGATTGCGTAAATGGTGGGCAGGAACAGCAGGCTGACCACGGTCGAGAAGGCCAGACCGCCGGCGATGGCGCGCGCCATCGGGAAGTACGGCGGTCCATCGCTGAACATGGTGGTGCTGGTCAGCGAGATCGGCACCATGGCCAGGATCGCGGTGCCCATGGTCATCATGATCGGCCGCAGCCGCTCGCGCGATCCCTCGATCAACGCCTGGGTGCGGCCCATGCCGCGGCGGCGCAGGTTGTTGATGTGCTCGATCATCACGATGCCGTTGTTCACCACCACGCCCATCAGCACCAGGATGCCGATGAAAGACATGATGCCGAACGCGGTTCCGGTGATCCAGAACAGCCAGAACACGCCGAAGATCGAGAACAGCACGCCACTCATGATCGCGGCCGGGAACAGCAACGATTCGAACACCGCCGCCATCACCACGTAGATCATCACCAGCGCGATCACCAGATTGAACAGCATCTGGCCCATCGCTTCGTTGTCGTCCTGATAGTCGCCGCCATCGAAGGTGTAGCTGTAGCCGGCCGGGAACTGCAGCGCCTTCAGCGGCCCTTCCATCGCCGCGCGTGCTTCCGGCATGGTGACCTTGGCGGCGGGATTGGCCTTGATGGTCAATGTGGTCTGGCGGTTGGTGCGGCCGATCTGGGTCGCGGCCGGGCGGATCTTGACGTCGACCAGGCTGAGCAGGGGGACGCTGCGGCCGTCCTTGGTGCGCACGCTGAAACTGGCCAGATCCTCCGGCTTGCTCTGCTCGGCGCCGGCAAAGCGCACCCACACCGGTACCTCGTTGTCGCCACGCCGGAACTCGCGCAGCGGTGTGCCACGCAAGGCCAAGCCAACGAAGCTGGCGACCTGTTCGGCACTGAAGCCAAAGGCCGCGGCACGTTCGCGATCCACCCGAATCGCCAGCTCGCTGGTGCGATCGCCGGTATCGACATGCACATCGCGCAATTCCTTGCGCTGGGCCAGCAACGGCACCACTTCGTCGGCCAGCGCCTGCAGGGACTGGGCCGAATCGCCGACCAACTGCACCTGCACTTCCTGCCCGCCGCTCCCGTTGCCATTCCCCTGATTGCCGATGCTGTAGTCGGCGCGCGCCGAGCGCGGCAGCTCCTTGCGGATCTGTTCCATCAATGGTGGCAGGTCCTTGACCTTGCTCGCATCGAAGGTGATGACGGTGTTACTGCCTTCGACTTCGCTGAACCAGGAATAGATCTGGGTGATGTGGTACTTGCTGCGATTGGCCTCGAGGTAGCGCTCGACCCGGCCGACTTCGTCGCCCAGCTGCTCGCGTGTGTACGAGCCCTTCCATTGATAGCGGATCACCGCCTCGTTGCCGCCGTCGCCGCCGAACATGTCGATCTTGGTCAGCTTCATCGGCACCAGGCTGATCGCACTGACCAGCACGATGCCGGCCACGCTCCAGCCGCGGTGCGCCAGCGTCCACGCCAGCAGGGAGGCATAGCGTCGCTGCAGGCGGGCGATGACACCGCGCTCGGAAGTCACCATCGGTGGTGTCTTCATGCGTGCGGACAGCATCGGGATCAGGCTGATCGCGACCAGCCAGGAGGCCAGCAACGACACCGAGATGGTGATGGCGATCTGCGCCATGAAGATGCTGATGTTATTGGTCTCGCCGAACAGGTTGGGCACGAACACGATGCAGTGACACAGCGTGCCCGCACTCAAGGCGATCGCCACATGACGGGTACCCAGCAGCGCTGCGCGTTGCGGCTGACCCGGCATGCGCTCACGTTCCTGGTAGATGCTCTCCACCACGACGACGGCGTTGTCCACCAGCATGCCGACTGCCAACAACAAGCCCATCATGGTCAGGATGTTGAGCGTCACGCCGACGAAGTACATGAAGCCCAAGGTGATGGCGAAGCAGATCGGGATAGCCAGGGTGACCATCAAGGTCGATGGCCAATGCCGCAGAAAGAAGAACAGCACGGTCACCGACAGCAGCAGACCGACCGCGCCGGCTTCGGCCAGTTCCGCCAAAGAGGACGTCACTGCCTTGCCCTGATTGTCGATCACCTTGACCTGTACGTCGCGCATGGCAGGCTGGGCGCGAATGTCCTCCACTTCCTTCAGCGCCGCCTTGGACACGTCCACCAGGTTGGCACTGCGCTCCTTGTAGATATCCAGACCGATCGCCGGGCGCCCGTCCAGCCGCCGGCCATAATTCATCCGCGTCGGCTTGAGCCGCACGTCGGCGATATCGCCGAGGCGCAGGCCCTTGGCATTGAGGACCAGGTCGCGCAGCTCCTGCAGGTCGCGCAACTCGCCGACCGGCTGCACGCGAATGCGTTGACCGTTGTCGTCGATCTGTCCGGCGGAGACCGAGAAGTTCAGCTTACCCAGGCGCTCGCTGAGCTCGTTGAGGCTGAGGTCGTGCGCAGTCAACCGGTCCGGCGCGATGGCGATTTCCACTTCGCTCGGCGGCGCGCCGCCGATCTCCACCTTGGCCACGCCAGGAATGCGCTCGATCCGCTGCTTGAACTCGCGGTCGAGCATGTCGTAGGCGCCGGTCAGGTCGGTCTGGCTGGCCAGGCGCACCTTCAATACCGGCTCGTCGCTGCTGGACCACTTGAAGATATGGAAGCGCTGCAAGTCGGTGGGCAGGTCGTCGCGGATCGCGTCCAGGCGCTCGCGGGCGTCGGAGGCGGCGATGGCGATATCGCGGTCCCAGTCGGAGAACTCGATGAAGATGTTGGCGCCATCGGCGGTAGCGGTCGAGCGCATGCGCTTGATGCCGGTCATGGTCGCCAATGCTTCCTCGGCCGGACGCACCAGATTGCGCTCGACCTCGTCCGGGGTCGAGCCGGTATACGGCAGTTGCACGAACAGGAACGGCGCAGAAATGTCCGGCAGCGCCTCCAGCGGCAACCGGAACGCCGCAATCAGGCCGACCACCACCAGCGACACGAAACACATGATGGTGGTGACGGGCCGGCGAATGCTGAAGGCAGCAACGCTCATACCGCCTCCAATCCGTCGTCGTGGCCGCCGGTCGCGGCACGCCGGCGGGCCATGCGGCGCCCGCGCTCCAGATATTCGGCATCGGCGCGCCGATCCAGCAAGTCATAGACCACCGGAATGACCAGCAGGGTCAACAAGGTCGAGACGAGCAGGCCACCGATCACCGTGATCGCCATCGGCGCGCGCACTTCGGCACCCTCGCCCATCGCCACCGCCAACGGCAGGAAACCGAACAGCGTGCACAAGGTCGTCATGATGATCGGCCGCAAGCGCGATCGCGCGCCTTCGATCAAGGCCGCCTGCTTGGCCACGCCCTCCTCGCGCAGCTGGTTCACCTTGTCGATCAGGATGATCGCGTTCTTGGTCACCAGGCCGACCAGCAGGATCAAGCCGATGAACACCACCACCGAAACCGGTTTGCCGGTCAGCAGCAGCGCGAGCACGGCACCCACCATTGCCAATGGAATGGTGAACAGGATGACGAAGGGATGCAGCAGCGATTCGAACTGCGAGGCCATGACCAGATAAACCAGGAAGATCGCCAGGCCGAAGGCGAACAACAACGACTTCACCGATTGCGATAACTCTTCGCCCTGGCCACCGATGTGCATGCCAACGCCGGCACCCAAGGGATTGGCGCGCACCATCGACTCGACCTCGCGTACGGCTCCGCCCAGGTCGATGTCGCGCAGGCTGGCCGAGACGATCGCCACCCGCGTCTGATCGGCACGATGGATCTCGCTGGGACCGGTGGTGGCTACCACCTCGGCCACCGCCGACAAGCGCACCGGACGGCTGCTGCCAGGATTGACGATCAGCTGCCGGATCGCATCCACGCTGGCGCGGTCGCTGCGCTGGGCACGTACCAGCACATCGATCTTGCGATCGCGGAAGCTGTAGCGGGTCGCGACATCGCCACGCACCTTCTTGACGATGACATCGGCGATCTGCCGCGTGGTCAGGCCCAGCGCAGCGGCACGCTCCTGATCGAAGCGGATCTGGATTTCGGGAAACCCCTCTTCCACGGTCGACTTGACGTCGGCGTAGTGACCATTGGCGCGCAGCATCGCCGCCAACCGCTGCCCGGCCTGCTCCAACTCGCCCAGATCCTGCCCGCGCAGTTCCACTTCCAGCGGCGTGGAGAAACTGAGCAATGCTGGCCGTGCGAAGTCCACCTGTGCTCCCGGATGGGCGGCCATGCTGGCGCGCAGTCGTTCGGTGGCAGCCGCCTCGATCGCGGCACTACCGCCACCGGCCATCACCACGGTGAGCTTGCCGATGTTCTCGCCGCTTTCGGTCGGATTGGCATCCAACCGCGTACCGCTTCCGCTGACGCCGTACAGCGAGGCGATGTCCGGATCCTTGTCGTGCGCGAGCTGCAGTTCGCGCACCAGGCCGTCGGTCTGCGCCAACGGCGTTCCAGCAGGCAGCTTGACCGTCATCTCGAAGCGGTCCTGCGCCAGCTGCGGGATCAAATCCGCACCTAGCAAAGGCACCAGCAGCAGCGTACCGACGAAGGCGACCGCGGCCAGGCCGAGCACCAGCCCCGGTCGCCGCAGCGCGGCCGGCAGGATGGCCAGGTAACCTCGCTCGGCACGCGCATACGGCGCCATCGCAAGATCGCTGGCCTTGCGCATCACCGGGCCAATGATTCGGGTCAGCAACCGCCACGCCCGCACCACTAGCCAGGCCGCACCGAAGAATGCAGAACGAATCCCTGCACCGACGCCGCGCCGGCCTGCCGCCACCGGCTTGAGCCAACCACGCTCGGGCCGCCATTGCGGATGCGCGGGCTCGTCGGGGAACGCCATCGGTGCCGTGCCTTTCAGCGAGCTCAGCATCGGAATCAGCGTCATCGACACCACCAGCGAGATCGCGATGGCAATCGCCACGGTCAAGGCCTGGTCGCGGAACAACTGGCCAGCGATACCTTCGACGAACACCAGTGGCAGGAACACCGCGATGGTGGTCAAGGTGGACGCCATCACCGCCATGCTCACTTCGCGGGTGCCGGCGATGGCCGCATCCAATACGCTCAGGCCGCGCTCGCGCGCCTTGGCGATGCTTTCCAGCACCACGATCGAGTCGTCCACCACCAGGCCGGTCGCCAGCGCCAATCCGCCCAGCGACATCACATTGAGGCTCAGCCCCAGCTGCCCCATGAAGAAGAACGTGGTGATGATCGACACCGGCAACGACAGGCTGATCACGAACGTGCTCCAGCCATCGCGCAGGAACAGAAAGATGATCAGGATCGCCAGCACGCCGCCGATCACCGCATCCTTCTTGACGTCGCTGATCGCATGTTCGATGAAGTGCGACTGGTCCTCGATCGTGGTGATCTCCACGTCCGCAGGCACGGTGGACTTGAGCTGTTCCAGCCGCTTGCGCAGCGCCGCGGCGGTGGACACGGTATTGGCGTCACCTTCCTTGTAGATCGCCAATTCCACCGCTTCCTTGCCGCCCAGGCGGATGATCGCCTCGCGCTCTTTGTAGCCCTGGCGGACTTCGGCCACGTCCTTCAAACGGACCGGCATGCCGCCGGCGATGCTGCTGGTGGAACTGGACGAGGTGCTCTGCACTTCGGCCGCGGCCGCCAGCGCCGCCTGCGAACCGGTGGCAGCGGCAATCGCATACATCTGTTGCATCGCTGCTTCGGCGGCACTGCCGCTGCTGCTTTGCGTGGTCACCAGCATGTTGCGGATCTCGTCCAGATCGACGAACTGGTTGACCGTGCGCACCAGATAGCGCTGCGACCCTTCTTCCAGCCGCCCGCCGGAGATGTTGACGTTCTCCTCCTTCAGGCGCGTGATGACGTTGTCGATCGGCAGGTTGAGCTGCGCCAGCTTCTGCTGGTCGAGATCGACCTGGATTTCATCCTCCAGACCGCCGCCGACCTTGACCGCGGCGACCCCGGCCACTGGCTCGAGCTTCTTTTTCAGGTCTTCGTCGGCATAGCGGCGCAGCCCGGTGAGCTGGCGGATCGCATCGGTGTCCGATTGCGCGGCCTGCTTGGGCGACAGCACCAGCCGCATGATCGGCTCGGTGGAAGGATTGAAGCGCAGCAACACCGGCGGCTTGGCCTCCAGCGGCAACGACAGCGCCTCCATCTTGTCGCGCACCTCCAGGCCTGCCTGGTCCATATTGGTGCCCCAGGCGAATTCCAGCACCACATCGCTCTGGCCGGTGCGCGAGATCGACTTGAGCTTGCGCAGGTTTTTGACCACCCCGACCGCCTCTTCCACCGGCTCGGTGACCAGCGTCTCGATCTCCGCTGGCGCCGCCCCGGTGTATTCGGTGCGCACGGTCAGCGTCGGATAGCTGAGGTCGGGCAGCAGATTGACCTTCAGGCTGTGCAGTGCGATCAGGCCGAACAGCAGCATGGTCACGGTGATCATCGCGATGGTCACGCGACGCCGGGTGGCGAACGCCACCAAGCCGCCGCCGGACGCCGGTGCATGCGCGCCAGCGTGGTCGTCGGGATGGCCGCTCATGCGCGCTTCTCGGTGCTCTCGCCTGCCGCAACGGCCGGCTTGCGATCGGGCTGGCCGATGATCTGCACCGTTGTGCCGTCACGCAGGGCGACCTTGCCAGCGGTGACGACCTGGTCGCCTTCCTTCAGCCCCTGCCGGACCTCCAGCCATGGCCCTTCGGCATAGCCAAGCTTGACCGGCACCCGGCTGACCTTGCCGTTGCGCACCACGAACACCGCCGGGTCGCCGTCGTCGAGCAAGGCCAGTCGCGGAATCACCAAGGCGTCCTTGCGCTGGTCGTAATCGATGCGGATGCGGCCGAACATGCCAGGCTGCAGCGCCTCGGCGCCCTTGCCGAACGCGCACACCACCCGGAAGGTACCGCTGCCCGAATCCACCACCGGCGCAATCCGATCGACCCTGCCGACGAACTGCTGGCCCGGCAAGGCATCGGCCAGCAAGGTCACCGGCTGTCCGGCCTTCAAGGTGGCCAGCTCGCGCTCGGGCACATTGAGCGTGGCCTCGAGCTGCGAATCGTCGACGATGCGGAAGATCGGCGTGTTGATCTGCACGAAGTTGCCGGTCTTGATCGAGCGCGAGGCGATGACGCCGGAGATTGGCGCCTGCACGGTCGCATAGGACAACTCCAGTGATGCCAATCGGTGCTGGGCACGCACGTTCTCCACGTCGAACTTCAACTGGTCGACATCGGCGGCACTGACCAATTGCTGGCTGACCAGTTGGTTGGCGCGACGGTAGCTGTTTTCCAGCTTGCGCAACTGCGCCTCGCTTTGCGCCACTGCCAGACGCGCACGGTCCGGATCCAGGCGCACCAGCGCCTGTCCGGCGGTCACCTTCTGGCCTTCTTCCACCAACACGGCCAGCGCGACGCCGGACGTCTTGGCAACCACCTGCGATTCGGCCCGCGGCTCGAGCGCGGCAGTGCCGGTGTAGCTGGCAGCCACGGCCCGTCGCGCCGCCTTGGCCGCCTCCACCGGCACCGCGTCGACTGCCTTCTTCTCTTCGGCAGCTGCGGCCTTGTTGCCGGCACCGCAGCCGGGCAGCAATAACAGGGTGGTCATCATCAACGCGGCGGCGCAGGTGCCGCGGCGGCCGGAAAGGAGGGAAAGTGGCAGCATCGGCGTGTCCTGGTGGATGCGTGAACAGGTGTTGTAGTCAAGTAGACCACCTATACCCTCATGCCGCCAATGCGCCAAAGGTCATGGTCGGAGCGACCCCGCCTATTCACCCCGGTTTGCGTAACACCAAATCGCAGGCATACTCGGTCCGGTTCCGTGACGCCCCCACGTGCGGACGCTCCAACCAGTCTTCCGGATACGAAACCATGCGCCCGCAGCCGCTCGCCGCTTGTCTCGCTCTGGTCGTCTTCCTGCCGTTTGGGGGCGCCTTGGCTACACCGTCTACTCCGCCCGCGCCGGCCACCCCGGCCGCGGCCGCCCCGACCCCGGGGACCACCAGCCCTGCCCCTGCGCCCGCACCGGCGGCGCCCACCGGCAACCCCGAGAATGGCCGGCTGCTGACATATACCTGCCAGGGCTGCCATGGGGTCACCGGCTACAAGAATGCCTACCCGAGCTACCGCGTCCCCAAGATCGGTGGCCAGACCAACCAATACCTGACCCAGGCCTTGACCGAATACCGCCAGGGCAAGCGTAAACACCCGACCATGCAGGCGCAGGCGCAGAGCTTCTCCGAACAGGACATCGCCGACATCGCCGCCTTCCTGTCCACCCTCAAGTAAGCGCCCACATGCCGAACGCCCTGCACGCTCCGCGTCTAGCCATCGTCCTGGTCGCTGCCTTGTTGGCGGCCTCCTGTTCCCAATCGCAAGTCGAATCCCCCGATCATTCCGCAGGCGACCCTGGCCATGCCAGCGGCGAGCACGGCTCAGGTTCTTCGGCCGGTCTGCCGCAGGGCCGCAGTGCAGCCGGCGATGCCCTCGCCCATGCAAAAGGCAAGGCCACTGGACAGAGCTGCGTGGATTGCCACGGCGCCGATGGCAATGCCCCCATCGACCCGAGCTATCCCAAACTGGGCGGCCAGTATGGCGATTACCTCGCCCACGCCTTGCAGGCCTATCGCAGCGGCGATCGCCAGCATCCGTTGATGACCGCACAGGCCACGGCCTTGAGCGATCAGGACATCGCCGACCTGGCCGCCTACTTCGGGTCGCGCCCTAGCCAGTTGCACGACCTGCATGGCGTGCATTGAGCGCAGCTGTTGCCTGCGCGGTGTCACGCCGCCCGATGTGAAAAAGCGCTTGCGCGAACATTAATAGGCCGCTATGATTTCTTTCTCAGTTTCGTGGGGCCATAGCTCAGCTGGGAGAGCGCCTGCATGGCATGCAGGAGGTCGGCGGTTCGATCCCGCCTGGCTCCACCACTTTCGGATCTAGGCCATCTGAAAGTGACAATCGGTTTTGATACGCGTCCCCATCGTCTAGAGGCCTAGGACATCACCCTTTCACGGTGGCGACCGGGGTTCGAATCCCCGTGGGGACGCCAATCATCCAAAACCCCGGCCCTGCCGGGGTTTTTTTATGCCTTCGTGCTGACCACGCAAACTCCACTTGTTCGGCGCAACGACAGAGCACTTCTTTCGGCGACAGCATCGCGCTGTTACGCAGACAACCGGCACGCTCGATCAGGCGCGCCAACACGCGCCATACAAACCGCCTCGCCCAGCTCACGCCCCACATTTCATTCAGCGCGACAGCCATCGCGCAAAGGCAGCGTCGTGTCTGCGCCCGCCATCGACGCCCAGCTCGCTTGGCCGAGCACGGACCTGGAAATGCCGGGCGCGACCGATCGCATGGTCGGCGCCCCCCCCTCGCGCATCGCGTGCTGATCGCCTCGCCCGAAATCGCAACATGCCGCCATCGGAGCAAATGGAAGCAATGAAAACCTCCGACACCACGTTCGCCGCATTGTTCGTCAGGGCATGCAAACCGATGCGCCGATCGGCGCATCCGCAACCGCTCGCCACCCACAACGACAGCAAGCCGCCGCCCCACACGCGGCCGGCACCGCGCACAGCGGCCGCGACACCCTCGGCGCGATCGACAACGGCATCGCGGCGCGCACCGACATCTTCGCTGCGGCACCTGCACCGAGTCCGCATCGCTCGACGTCCACGCCGGATAAGGACACACACAAGCACGGACGTCAGCGCTTCCACGCCATCGAGGATCGCGAGATCGCAGCCCTCGTCGCCCACCGCGCGGCAGGCAGTGAAAATTTCCCAACGCTGCTTCCCAAAACGAAAAGATGTCGCTATGATTGCGGGCTCGCAGCATCGTGGGGCCATAGCTCAGCTGGGAGAGCGCCTGCATGGCATGCAGGAGGTCGGCGGTTCGATCCCGCCTGGCTCCACCAACTTTCGGACATAGGCCGTCTGAAAGCGACAATCAGGTCCGTTCGTTTACGCGTCCCCATCGTCTAGAGGCCTAGGACATCACCCTTTCACGGTGGCGACCGGGGTTCGAATCCCCGTGGGGACGCCAACGACATCAGCCCCGCAATGCGGGGCTTTTTGTTGCGCTCGCAGTTGGCAGCACGCCGGTCGGCATCATCACCAGCCCAATGCCGCGCACTGCCGCCGCCGCGCTCATGCCTGACCGCTATCCAGCGCCTTGCGTCCTTCATGCGTCAGGTCGATATCGCCGTCTTCGGCGTGCGTGGCGTAGCCCGCCCGGACCGCCCAATCGGCCTCGTCCTGGGTCACCGGTGTGGCAGCATGGATGTCGCGCAAGATGCGCAGTTGCTCGGAATCGGAGGACATGTCGGCACCCACAGTGGAGGGCTTACCACCGTACTGCGCCGCCGTGACGAGCGCGTGCCTGCAGACCGAACCACACGGATGGAATGCACTGCGATCGCCAAGCACACCGCGCCGCAGCGGACCGTCGCGGCAGCATCGACGCCAGGAACGATTGCCGACCGGTTGCCATCACAAACGCGCACACACCTGGCGATAGAGAGCAAAGTTGGCGACGCTTGCCACCCAGCTGCCACGTCGTTGGCAAGACCAACCGAGCGTCACACACCATTCTCGATCGCCGAAAACGCCGACGGCCCGCCTGGAGGAAGCCAGGAGAGCCGTCAGTCCTTGCCGAAGCAAGGGTGTTTGGTGCCGAAGGTGGGACTCGAACCCACACGCTTTTAAGGGCGGCGGATTTTGAGTCCGCTGCGTCTACCGATTCCGCCACTTCGGCGTGGCCGCGCAGTATAGCGACTCATTCACGAACTGAATAGTGTCAGGACGCGCCTGACGAATTCAGCCAAGCGCGCCGCGTCGGGCACGCTTCAGTAACGGGGTCGATATACTCGTGCACTTACGTGAAGGAGTAAGCAATGTCGGCGTTGCGTGGGGTGCGGGTGCTCGTGGTCGAGAACGACGACATGAATGCCATGTTGTTGGAGCTGCAGCTCGCCCAACTCGGCGCTGTGGTCCTCGGCCCGGTGGGCGACGTCGCCGACGCCTTGCGGATCATCCAGGCCGAGTCTCCCGATCTGGCGGTGCTGGACTATCGCCTGGGCAATGGTCAGACCAGCGAGCCGATCGCACGCCAGCTCGGCCATAGCGGCATTGCCTTCGTACTGGCAACCGGCGTGGCAGCCGATACGCTCCCGGATGGTTTCGCCCAGGCGGTCGTACTGACCAAGCCCTATCTCTCCGACGAATTGACCCAGGCCCTGGACCAGGCGCGGCAACGCAGACGCCACACAGACGACTAGCATTGCCGTTGCTCCGCCTGTCACTAGAATCGTGCATCCAATGACGAATGAGCGCCGGATGGAAACCGTTGTGTCGGCGTTGGCAAGTACACTGCCAAGGGAGAGCGAGACCGCCCAACGGCTGCTGGCCAGCGCGCAGGCCAGCGCGGGGGTTGCCTGCCTGCACCCCGCCCTGCGCAGCGCGCTCTCCCTGTGCCTGCATGCGCAGGTGCCGATGCTGCTGAGCTGGGGCCCGCAGGAACAGTGCATCTACAACGATGCCTGCATCGCCTGGCTTGGGGTGCGTCATCCGCTGGTGTTCGCACAGTCGCTGGCCGAGCATGCGCCGGACCTGCTCACCGATCTGCGATCGTCGGTCTGGTCGCGCAGCCCGATCCTGCACGAGGATGGCCAGTGCCTGGGCACCTTGTACGTCGCCGCCACGCCGCTGGCCGCCGCGCCGCCCGCCCTGCCCTCGCTGCCTGTGCTGGACGCAATCGCCGCCGCCTTCGAACAGACCACCGCATTCCTGGCGGTGGTACAGGGCCCGCGGCACCATATCCGCCGAGCCAATCGGCGCTTCCGCGCCTTGATGGGCGAACGCCCCTTACTGGACCTTCCGCTGCTGGAGGCCATCCCGGAACTGGCTGGCCGCGGCGATGCCGCCTTGCTCGACGACGTGCGTCGCCAAGGCGTGCCCGTCATCGGTGGCGCGATGACGGCCACCTTGCAACCGGTGGCCGCCGGTGCGGTGGAGCCCACTGCGGTGGACTTCCTCTATCAGCCGATCCGCAACGACGCCGGCCAGATCGACATGATCCTGCTGCACGGCATCGATCGGGCATCGCAGCGGCGCTGGCAGAGTCGCGACAGCTTCCTGCTGACGCTGGAGGATGCATTGCAGCACGTGTCCGACCCAGGCCAGATCGTCGACATCAGCGTGCGCCTGCTCGGCGAGCACCTGCAGGTAAACCGTTGCGCATTCGCACTTCCAGACGCGGCCAACGAGATGATGCACGTGGTCAGCGACCACGTCCGTGATATGCCGAGTCTGCAAGGCAGCTTTCCGCTCGAGGCCGCGCAAGGCCTGCGCGATGCGTTGCTGAGCAACCGCCCGTGGTTCACCACCGATGCACTGGGGACGGACGCGCCGGACTATGTCGTCGACCACTACCAGCGCCTGGGCCTGCGTGCATCGTTGGCGATCCCGCTGCACAAGCACGGTCGACTGGTGGCGGCAATCGGCGTGCACCAGCGCACGCCCCGCCACTGGTCGTCCAGCGAGATCGAACTGGTGCGGCTGGTCGCGGCGCGCTGCTGGGAATCGATGCAACGCGCCAGTGCTCAGCGCCAGCTGACTGCCAGCGAAGAGCGCTTGCGGCGACTGGCCGACACCGTGCCGCAGATCATCTTCATCGCCGATGCGCGCGGGCAGCCACAGTATTTCAACCGACGGTGGTACGAGTACACCGGCTTGGACCGGCAACACGCCGCCGATAGCGCCTGGGTGCAGGCACACACCGCCGATGGTCTGCGTCTGTCCACGCAGGCCTGGGCGCAGGCGTTGGCCGGCGAGCAGGCCTACGAAGTTGAATGCGAGTTGCTGCGCCACGACGGGCAGCGCCGCTGGCACCTGATGCGCGCGCTGCCGGTGCGCGAGGACAGCGGGAGCATCAGCGAGTGGATCGGTAGTTGTACCGATATCCACGACCGCCGCAGCTTCGAACATCGCCTGCGCGACAGCGAGGCACGTTTCCGTGCCCTGTGCGAAACCGTGCCGGCGATGATCTGGATGTCTGATGCCGACGGCAATTGCGTCTATTGGAATCCGCGCTGGTATGCCTTCACCGGCCAGGGCGAAGACCAGGCGCTGGTGCAGGGTTGGTGGGATGTGATGCATCCGGACGATCTGGACCGGGTACAGCAGGCATTTGCCCACTCGTTGGCACAGCGCGGCGAGTTCGTGGCCGAGTACCGCGTCCGCCGCTACGATGGCCAGTACCGCTGGTGTATCGACACCGCGTCTCCGCACTTCAGCAGCGACGGCCATTTCCTCGGCCACATCGGCTCGCTCACCGATATCTCCGAGCGCAAGCACATCGAGGACGCCACCGCCGCCGACCGCGCCATCCTCAGTCTGATCACCACCGGCGCACCGCTGCCGGTGGTGCTGGATGCGATTGCGCTCAGCGTGGAGGCGCGCGGCGAGCGGCCGCTGCGTTGCGCGGTGATGCTGCGGGACGACGACAACGGCAGCCTGCAATTGGGTGCGGCGCCGCGCCTGCCGGAGGACGTATTCGGCGAGCTGGCCGGCGTGGCGGTGGGCCCGGACGGGCCGGCGTATGCACGCGCGGCCCACAGCGCGCAGCAGGTGATCTGCGAGGACCTGGCGCGGGATCCCGATGGCGGCCACCACAACGCGCTGGCCCTCTCCATCGGCATCGCCGCGTGTTGCGTCACCCCGATCCTGGACAGCAACGGCAGCGTGCTCGGCACCCTCAACATCTATTACGACGGTCCACACCGGCCCTCATCGCGCGAGCAGGCCATGGCCCGCTCGGCCTCGCACTTGGCCGGGATCGTCATCGAGCGCACCCGGGTGGACAGCCGGCTGAAACAATCGCTGCAGGCGGAGACTGCCGCCCGCAGCCAGGCCGAGCATGCCAATCGGGTCAAGGACGAGTTCCTGGCCACGCTGAGTCATGAACTGAGAACGCCGCTCAATGCCATTACCGGCTGGTCGCGGCTGCTGCAGTCGGCGGGGCTGGAGCCGACCAAACTGCAGCGCGGGCTGGTCGTCATCGAGCGCAGCGCGCGCGCGCAGTCGCAGATCATCGAAGACCTGCTGGACATGAGCGCGATCCTGTCCGGCAAGGTTCGCCTGCAACCGGAGCACTTCGATATCGCCGCACTGATCCGCAGCACACTGGACCTGATGCAACCGACCGCACAGGCGCGCGAGATCGCGCTGGAACTGGATGCGCCTGCCGACGCCAGCCTGCTGTTCTTCGGCGATCCTGGCCGCCTGCAACAGGTGCTGACCAACCTGATCAGCAATGCCCTCAAGTTCACCGCACCCGGCGGCGCTGTACAGGTGGCGCTGGAAGTGGAGGACAGCCGTTTGCGCGTGCGCGTGCAGGACACCGGCATCGGCATCGCGCCGCAGTTCCTGCCGCACGTATTCGATCGCTTTCGCCAGGCCGATGCAGGAACCACGCGTCGGGTCGGAGGCCTGGGCCTGGGCTTGTCGATCTCACGGCAGTTGGTCGACCTGCATGGCGGTAGCCTGGGGGCGTCCAGCGACGGCGAAGGGCGTGGTGCGGCGTTCACCATCGTGCTGCCGTTCCAGCATGGCGTCAGCGACCAACGGCCGAGCGCAAACACGTCCCTGCCCGCTCCAGTGCCGGACGATTGCCGCGGCCGCCTGGACGGCATCCGGCTGCTGCTGGTCGACGACGACCAGGACTCGCGCGAAGCGGTGATGTACTTCCTGGCGGAAGCCGGCGCGCAGGTGGAACCGGCCAGCTCGGTGGAAGCAGCAGAAAGCTGCCTGGTCGATGCGACATTCGATGTGCTGGTCAGCGACATCGCCATGCCGGTGCGCGATGGCTACGACCTGATTCGGAGCGTGCGAGGCGGCGGCCCTCACCTGCCGACAGAGATCCCGGCAATTGCCCTGACCGCCTACGTGCGCATGGAAGACCGCGATCGCGCGCTGCTGGCCGGGTTCGATGCGCACTTGGGCAAGCCGGTCGAGCCGCCTGCCCTGGTCGATCTGATCGAGCAACTGCTGCAGCGTCCACGCGCGCCGGACCCCACACCGGTCGCCTGACGTGCGGCCCGCCCATCGGCGGGCCGCGGCGGGAGTCAGCCGCGCTTGGCGCGGGCGAATGCCTCCGCCAAGGCATTGTTGGCCGGCGGTGTGCTGGGACGCGGCTTGGCGGCCGCCCCCGCACCGCGCCCGGCGCCATCGCGACGTCCGGCCGGCGCGCCGCCGCGCGACTCGCGCTGTCCAGCCGTTGCATCGGCCGGTGGCGGGCTATCGGACAGACGCCGCGTGAGCGCGATGCGCTTGCGCGCCACATCCACTTCCAGCACCTTGACCTTGACGATGTCCCCCGCCTTGACCACGTCGCGCGGATCCTTGACGAAGGTGTCGGCCAGCGCAGAAATATGCACCAGGCCGTCCTGATGCACGCCGATATCGACAAACGCGCCGAACGCGGCGACGTTGCTCACCACGCCTTCCAGCACCATGCCGGGCTTGAGGTCCTTGATGTCCTCCACGCCCTCGGCAAACTGCGCCGCCTTGAATTCCGGGCGCGGATCGCGACCTGGCTTTTCCAGCTCCTTGAGGATGTCGCGCACGGTCGGTACGCCGAACTGCTCGTCGGTGAACAGCTCCGGCTTGAGACTGCGCAGCAAGCTGCCATCACCGAGCAACGCCTTGATCGGCTTGCCGGTACTCCTCACGATGCGCTCGACCACCGGGTAGGCCTCCGGGTGCACCGCCGACACGTCCAGCGGCTGCTCGCCATCGGCGATCCGCAGGAAACCGGCGCATTGCTCGAACGTCTTGTCGCCCAGACGCGGCACCTTCAACAGCTCCTGGCGGCGTTTGAACGGGCCGTTATCGTCGCGATAGCGCACGATATTCTCCGCCACCGTGCTCGACAGACCCGATACGCGCGACAGCAGCGCGGCAGAAGCGGTGTTGACGTAGACGCCGACCGCATTGACGCAATCCTCCACCCTGGCGTCCAGCGCCTTGGCCAGCCGGTATTGATCGACATCGTGCTGGTACTGGCCCACGCCGATTGCCTTCGGCTCGATCTTGACCAACTCGGCCAGCGGATCCTGCAGCCGGCGCGCGATCGAGACCGCACCGCGCAGCGAGACATCCAGGTTGGGAAATTCCTTGGCGGCGAATTCAGACGCCGAATAGACCGAGGCGCCGGCTTCGCTGACCACGATCTTCTGCAAGCGCGCATTGCCACACAGCGCCATCGCTTCGCCGGCCAGCTTGTCGGTCTCACGGCTGGCGGTGCCATTGCCGATGGCGATCAACTCGACGTTGTGCTGCATGCACAGCTTCTTCAACGTCTGCAGCGACTGCTCCCACTGCCGCTTGGGTTCGTGCGGATAGATCGTCTCGGTCGCCACCAGTTTGCCGGTGGCGTCGACCACGGCGATCTTGCAGCCGGTGCGGATGCCAGGATCCAGACCGAGCACGGTCTTCGGCCCGGCCGGGGCCGCCAGCAGCAGATCCTTGAGGTTGTCGCCAAACACCGCGATCGCCTCGGCTTCGGCCTTCTCGCGCGCCTGGTTGAACAGGTCCAGCAACAAGTGCATGTGCAGTTTGGCGCGCCAGGTCAGCCGGCAGGCATCCAGCAGCCAGCGGTCGGCGGGCCGGCCCTGATCGGCGACGCCGGCACTGCGCGCAACCCGCCCTTCGGCGTATTGGTGCCCCGCTTCGGCGTCGCTGCCCGGATCCAGGTCCAGATAGAGGATTTCTTCGCGGCGGGCGCGGAACAATGCCAGCAACCGGTGCGAGGGAATCTTCGCCAGAGACTCGGCATGTTCGAAATAGTCGCGGTACTTGGCGCCCGCTTCCTGCTTGCCATCGGCCACGCGGGCACGGATCACCCCGTGCTCGGCCAGCCAGCCGCGCAACTCACCGACCAGTGCTGCGTCTTCGCCCCAGCGCTCCATCAGGATGGCGCGCGCACCTTCCAGGGCTGCCTTGCCATCGGCCACCCCCTTGTCCGCATCGACGTAGGCGGCCGCAGCCGTTTCGGGCGCTTGGGTCGGATCGGCCAGCAGGCCATCGGCCAGCGGCTCCAGCCCCGCCTCGCGGGCGATCTGCGCGCGCGTGCGGCGCTTGGGTTTATAAGGCAGATACAGATCTTCCAGGCGCGACTTGGTGTCGGCCGCGGCGATCTCGTCGCGCAATGCGTCGCTCAGCTTGCCTTGCTCGGCAATGCTGGCCAGCACCGCGGCGCGTCGCTCCTCCAGCTCGCGCAGATAGGTCAGGCGCGTCTCGAGATTGCGCAGCTGGGTATCGTCCAGGCCGCCGGTCACTTCCTTGCGGTAGCGGGCAATGAACGGGACGCTCGCGCCCTCGTCGAGAAGGCCGACTGCAGCACGCACTTGCGCGGGTTGGGCGCCGATCTCGTCGGCAATGGTGCGGGCGATCTGTTGGGCAAGCTGGCTGTCGTGCATGGCGGCGCGGCCGTGACCGCTTCACTGGAAAACGCCATTTTCGCAGTGCGCGGCGGCCGCGGAAACCCGTTGACAGGTCGCCGCGAACCTGGGTGTCGTCAGCTCAGCTGATGGGCATAGTGGCGTTCGGCACGCTCGGCCAGCAGGCTCTCCTGCAGCGATTCCAATGCCATCACGCGGATCTTGCCAACGTTCTTGAGCGGCACCATGCGCTCGACATAGATTTCCGGGCCACTCGCGGTCATGGTGCGGGACTTGCTGAAGCCATACGGCACGACGCCCTTATCGCCATCCTTGCTACCACCGACGTACAGGACAATCGACATACCTCACCTTCTTCTTGCAGTTGTTGCGTTGACGGCGCGAGCTTACGCGGGTCACCGTGAGGAGCCCTTGCACGCACGTTAACCCCAGCTGTTTGCGGTTTGGTGACCGCGTCAGGCCAGGGGCGCCTCACGACCGCTTCACCCCGCCAGGCCGTTCAATCCAGCGTCACCGAACTTTCCCAGGCGTGGCATGGATCTCAAAAGTGGTTATCCGTTCTGGTCGATCCGCAACGGCTTGATGCGCCCCTATCCGCGCCTGGAGCAAGACGTCCGCTGCGAAGTCGCGATCATCGGCGGTGGCGTCACCGCGGCGCTGATCGCGCACGAGTTGCTGCGCCATGGCCACGAGGTGGTGGTGATCGAGCAGCGTGAGATCGGCTGGGGCAGCACCTCCGCCAGCACCGCATTGCTGCAGTACGAAATCGACACGCCGATGGTGACGCTGGCACGACGTTATGGCATGCCCGCCGCTGCGTTGGCCTATGGGGCCTGCGCGCAGGCGATCGTGGACTTGCAGGATCTCTGCGACACCTTGGGCGGCTGCGACTTCACCCGCCAGGACAGCCTGTACTACGCCAGTCGCAGACGCGATGTGGGCGAGCTTCGTCAGGAGCTGCAGGTTCGACAGGCGCATGCCCTGCCGGTGCATTGGTTGGAGCGACAGGCGCTCTGGCACGACTACGGTGTCCGTGCCGACGGCGCCATCCTCAGCGAACTGGCTGCCAGCGTGGATCCTTACCGGCTGTGCTATCGCCTGTTCGCCGAGTGCGAACAATACGGTGCGCGCATCTACGACCGCACCACGGTCGCCGACCTGCAGGCCAGCGATGGCCACGTCACGCTACGCACCAGCGACGGCTGCACGGTTCACGCGCAACACGTGGTGATGGCGGCCGGGTATGGCAACCAGCAGTGGCTGTCGCAGCGCGTGGCGCGCAATCGCAGCAGCTACGCGTTTGTCACCGACCCGCTGCACGACAGCGACATGGGCGCCCTCCGCCACACCATGATGTGGGAGACCGCCCGTCCCTACCTCTACCTGCGCAGCACGCCCGACCGCCGCGTCGTCGCTGGCGGCGAGGACGACAACGTGGACATCCCCGCCCGCCGCAATGCACGTGTGCAAAGCAAGATGCGTCGGCTGCTGACGAAGATCCACACCGCCATGCCCGACATGCGTCTGCGGCCGGTGTTCTCCTGGGCTGGCACTTTCGCCGAGACGGCCGACGGGCTACCGTTTTTCGGCGCTCATCGCGAGCATGGGTCTCGCGTGCATTTCGCGATGGCCTACGGCGGCAATGGCATCACCTACAGCGCCATCGGCGCGGGGCTGGTGCGCGCAGCGATCGAGGGCAGCAATCACCCACTTGCCGCCCTGTTCGGCTTCGAGCGCCAGGCCTGAGGCCACCACGGCCACCAGCCGCGGCCCTGCATCGCATAGACATCGGCGGCGCGCTCCAGCGGATTGCGCACGTGGATGCCACCGCACAGCAGGTACAACGGCAGGAACAGCGGACCGAGCAGCATGTATTGGTAGACGTGCGCGCGCTCGTGGTCGCCCAGGCGGACATCGGGGTGACGACAGCGTCCGGCAGCGTGCGCATAGGTGGCGCAGCGCAGGTCAAGCGAAGCCCCCTTGAGCAGGATCACGTTGCCGAGCGTCATCGCCCCTCCCGGCCCCCACGGCCAGTCATCGAAGACCACCGCCAACTCGTCCGGCGACCAGCGCGGACGCGTACCAGCGCAACTGCCGATCAGGCCCAGCAAGGCTCCCAGCGCGGTATTGGGCAAGGTCCACACAGCGCCGGTGACCAGCAAGACCGAGCGCGCAGCGCGTCGTGCGCTCAGTCGGCCTGGTTTGGAATCAGTAGCCACAGGATCAGGTAGACCAGGATGCCCGGGAAGGCGGCCGAGGCGAGCGACACGATCACGAACAGGATGCGTAGCAGCGTGGAGCTCCAGCCGAACCGGTGCGCGATGCCGCCCATGACGCCGGCGATCATGCGGTCGTTGAGCGAACGGGAAAGCACGGTGGTGGACATGGCCAATCTCCAGGAAGCATGGCGCACAGTCTAGAGCGTGTGATGTACGTTGAGGTGAGCGGTTCGCACAGGGTGGCCGCCAGCGGCACGGAGCGGGCGCCGCGCTGATTGCTCAAGCCTCCGTGTCGCGTGCCTGCAGCCAGTGGTGGATCGCCGAGGGCACCTCGCGCTGCGCACGGCCGGAGACGTAGATGCCGATATGCCCGCCACGGAAGCTCAATTCGCTGTAATCGTCGCTACCGACCAGGCCGCGTAGCGCACGCGAGGCATCCGGCGGCACCAGATGATCCTGCTCGGCGTAGATGTTGAGAATCGGCAGATCCAGCGCCCGCAGATCGATCGCCTGCCCCGCGATGACGATCTCGCCGGTGACCAGCCCATTGCGCTGGTAGAACTGCTTGACGAACTCGCGGAAAGCCTCGCCGGCCAGATCCGGCGAATCGAAGATCCATTTCTCCATGCGCAGGAAGTCCTCCAGCGCCTGCTTGTCGTCGAGGATGTCCAGCAAGCCCACGTACTTCTGCAGATTGAGCCGGAATGGCTTGAGCATCAGGTAGCTGGCATTCATCAGATCCGCCGGCACGTTGCCCAGGGTGTCGACGAACAGGTCCACGTCAACCAACCGGGCCCAGTTGGACAGCATGTTGTCCGGCGTGTGGAAATCGACCGGCGTGACCATGGTGATCAGGTTGCGCAGCTTGGGACGTTGCAAGGCGCCATAGCACAGCGAGAATGTGCCGCCCTGGCAGATGCCGAGAACGTCGATCGCCTCCTGCCCCGACTGCGCACGCAGGTGATCCACCGCGCCGTCGATGAAGCGCAATAGATAATCTTCCAGCGTGAGATAGCGCTCGGAGCGGTCCGGATAGCCCCAGTCCAGTACGTAGACGTCCTGGCCCAGCGCCAGCAAGCCCTTGACCAGCGACCGGTCGGCCTGCAGGTCGACCATATAAGGGCGGTTGACCAGTGCGTAGACGATCAGCAGCGGCGTGCGCGCCACCGGTGCCTGCTCGCCAATGAAGCGATACAGCACGACCTTGCCGTCGCGCCACACTTCCTCGCGGGCGGTAACGCCGTAGTCCACCTCGTCCAGTCCGGGCAGCAGCGACAATCCTTCGCGCAGCTTGCGCTGCATGGACAAGGTCTCCTGCAACAAATCCTCGGCGCTGAATCCCAGCGGACCCTTCATGGTTGCGACCCACGCCCCGGGCGGCGCGCGCGCGAGGCGCCGGCGGACGGCTTGCGCGCCGTCGCGCCTGCATCGGCGCTCCGGCCTGGCGGGTCTGCCGCTGGCTGCGGCCGAGCGGCGGCGGACGGCTGCGGGCGACCGGCCTGCAGCATCCGCCGCATCGCACGTTCCAGTTCGGTGATGCGGCGATGGGCGGCATCCATTTCTGCACGGGTCGGCAGGCCGAAGCGCTCGCATAGCTGCTCCATTTCCTGCTGCAAGGCTGAGCGCAGCCGCATGTGGGCATTGGCGAAACGGGCGTAGACTTCGCGGAACTGCTCGGACAGCGCCACCTGCGCATAGGCTTCCTCGGCCGCCTCGATCCACAGATCGAACAAGGCACGTGCGCTGGTCAACTGGCTTCCGCTGCCCTCGTGCGCGGCGAGCTTGGCCTCAAACCCGGCAAAGGCTTGCTCGATGGCCGCCTTGAGCTGGTCGAGATAGGCCTGCGCCTGCACTTGGTACTCCTGTTGCGCGCGTGCCAGCGCCTGCCAGCGCGTCTGCTGGTTGCGGTGCAGGCCGAAAGCAGGCATCTGCAGCCAGGGCGCATGCTCCTGCTGCCAGCGCTCCAGACTCTGGGCCGCCTGCTGCAACCAGGGATCGAAGCCGACGCCGCTGGCGCCGCGCATCGCGCCCATGGTCATGTGCAACCACTGCTCGCCCTGCCCCTGCACCGCGCGGCGCCAGGCGTCGGCCACCTCATTGGCGGACGTATCGCGGCCGGCGAACTGCGCTGCCACCTGCTGCATGGTGCCGAACCAGTCGCCCGCCTGGTCGCGGAAACGCCCCACGGCGTCCTGCGTCTGCGGCGCGGCCTGGGCCGGCAACAGTTGCGACCACCAGTCCACCGCCTGGCGCCATCCTGGCGTTGCGTCGCCCGCCGGCGACGCAGTGGCCGTGGCACCGGCCGTCGATGTGGTGCCGGCCGCGGCCGCCTGGCCTTGACGCAGGGCGTCACCCCACGCGCTCCAGTACTGCCGGGCCAGGTCCTCGAAGTTGCCGTTGTCCGGCGTCTTGCTGGTCATCGCGCGCCCCGTTGCCTGCTCACTGCAGTCATCCTACCGCGTCGCCCGCGCGACGCGCTCAAGGTTTGGGAATACGCAGGGTCTTGCTGATCATCAGCGAGCCGGAGACCGCAAACACCAGCACCAGCGGATGCAACTGCCAGGGGCCCAGCTGCCACTGCCCCCACCACAGCGCTTCGCCGATCCGGCCCACACTGGCCGCGACCGCCAGCAGGATGACCAGCAGCAGGCTGGTTGGAATCGGCGTACCCTCGAAATACGGCACCTTGTCGGCAGAGCCGGCGATCTCTTCGGCCGTGACGTTGTAGCGCGCCAGCCGGCTCACCCCACAGCAGACGAAATAGCTCAGCACCAGCCAGTCCCAACCGCCCTGCATGCCACAGGCATAGCCCAATGCGGCCGGCGCCACCCCGAACGAGATCACGTCGGCCAGCGAGTCGAGCTCGCGCCCCAGGGTGGAGGACGCCTTGCGCCAGCGTGCCACATGGCCATCCAGCGCATCGAAGACGAAGGCCAGCGGAATCAGCGCCATGCCCAGCAATAGGTCGCCGCGGTGCCCCTCCTGCAGAAAGCGCATCGCCGCGAAGATCGCCCCGGTGCCGCAGAACGCATTGGCCAGTGTGAACCAGTCCGCCAGTTGAAAGTCGCGCAGCATCGAGAAGTGGCGTTTCATGCAGTGCCCAAGAAGATTCAGGAGCAAAGGGTAGCCTGCAACACATCATCCAGGCGACCTGGGCGGCAAGCTCGGCTACGCTCGTGACCGATGGCGCCATCCGGCGCCCCATCTTGAAGGAGCTGCGATGCATAGCATTCTGATCACTGGCGCTGGCAGCGGCATTGGCGCTGGCCTGGCCAGCGCGTTGGCCGCCGCCGGCCACCATGTGATCGCCAGCGACATGGACCTGGCGGCGGCCGGACAGACCGCCGCCCAGGTGCGTGACGCCGGCGGTAGTGCCGAGGCGTTGGCCCTGGACGTGACCGACGACGCCGGCATCGCGGCGGCGTTGGCCGGACTGGCGCGCCCGCCACAGGTGTTGGTCAACAACGCCGGCCTGCAGCAGGTCGCGCCGCTGGAAGAATTCCCGATGCAGCGCTGGGCGCTGCTAGTGGATGTGATGCTGACCGGTGCGGCGCGCCTGAGCCGCGCGCTGCTGCCAGGCATGCGTGCAGCCGGCTACGGCCGCATCGTCAACATCGGCAGCATCCACTCGCTGGTCGCCAGCCCCTACAAGAGTGCCTACGTGGCTGCCAAGCATGGCCTGACCGGGCTGGCCAAGGTGCTGGCGCTGGAGACCGCCGACTGCGATATCACCGTCAATACGCTCTGCCCCAGCTACGTCCGTACCCCGCTTGTGGACAAGCAGATCGCCGACCAGGCGAGGCTGCGCGGCTTGTCGGAGGAGGCCGTGGTCCGGGAAGTGATGCTGAAGCCAATGCCCAAGGGGGTGTTCATCGGCATCGACGAGTTGGCCGGGACGCTCACGTTTCTGATGTCGCCAGCAGCCCGCAACATCACCGGCCAGGCTCTGGCGATCGACGGCGGCTGGACCGCGCAGTAGGCCTGGTGAAATATTCATCACGCCAATGGAGTGCGTTCTATCGCAAGGACGTTGGCGGGTTGTCCACAGCCTTACTGAGCTTTGATCCACAGTTCTTGTGGAGAACTGCACGTCTCGCGCGCCCAACTAGAGCCTGCACGAACGCCCGCGCTAGACGCGTGAGTAGTTCCACGACTGCAGACGGCCATCGCGGTAAGGCATGACGCCGTGGAACGTCCGCGGATCGCCATCGAAGACCAGCGGCAGGAAGTGGCGATCGCCCTCCCACATCGGCAACTGGTCCAAGGCGTCGATGGCGACCCACTCCAGGCTGCCCTCGACATTGTGGGTCAGCGGTTGGCCCTGGAAGCTGCGGATCAGGAAGACGAACCCCATCCAGTCCTCGCCATGCTTGCCAAAGCCAGGCCAGCTGATGGTGCCGCGCAACTCCATCTTTCCGCATTCCACTCCCGCCTCTTCGCGGATCTCGCGCTGCATGCAGGCCAGCACATCCTCGTCCGCCTCGAGCTTGCCGCCCAGTCCGTTGTACTTCCCCAGATGGTGGTCGCCCGGCCGCGCATTGCGGTGGACCATCAGGACCTGGGTGCCATCGGCGGACAGCAGATAGCCAAGGGTGGCGACGATCGGGGTATAGGGCATGACGAATCTGGCGCAAAGCGCGGCAGTATGCCGCAACGCGTGGGCGTACGGGTGGGTGACGCTCAGCCGACCGCGGCGCGTGGACTGGCGCGCGGAGGCACCACGTCGGTGCGGTCCAGCCGCAAGGTGGCCACGCCATGGCCGCGCTCTGCCAGGTACTCCAGCCACTTGCCCAGGAAGGTATTCATCCGCATGCGGTGACTGATGAGCTCGGCAGGTGGCGGGAACATCCCCATGACGTCCTGCCAGCGCCGCCCCACGTAACAATGGGTCGTCTCGGCCTGGCGCGCGTCGCGGTAAAGGCGGACATAAGCGGATGGGTCCGGTTCACCGGTCACCGGATCGCACAGGTCATAGGTCAAACGCAGTTCGACCGTATAGCGGTGGCATTCGATCACATCCAGCCGCAGGTCCAGGCCATCGCCGATCGCGGAGAGGTAGGAGCCAGGTGCCAGGTCGGCCGGTGCGAATAACCGGTTCAGATGCTGAAAGTTTTCCGCATACAGCCCCATCAACCAGCCGAAGCGACTAAGCCGGGGAATGCGTTCGAGTTTGCTCAATGCGTGCGCCATGCCCCGATCCTACACGCTGCGCCGCCGCACGGGCAGCATTGACGCCCTGCCCGCTCCAGGCCTACCTTGCAAGACGACCCGCCGCTCCGCGCCAGGCGGTACGATGCTCGGGCGGGGCGCGACGCCGTCAGAACATCTCGCGCTGCAGCCCCAGCGTGGACAGCACCTTGCTGGAGATTTCCTCGATCGAGGTATGCGTGGTGCTGAGGGTGGGAATCCGCTCGGTCTGGAACATCCGCTCGGCGATGGCCACCTCGCGACGACAGGTTTCCGGCGCGCTGTAGCGCGAGTTGGCGCGACGTTCCTGGCGAATCTGCTGCAAACGCTCCGGGTCGATGGTCAGCCCGAACAATTTGCTGCGGTAGTTGCGTAGCCGCGGCGGCAGGCGTTCGCTCTCCAGATCCTCGTCTGTCAACGGATAGTTGGCGGCGCGGATGCCGTAATGCAGGGCCAGATAGATGCAGGTCGGGGTCTTGCCCGCTCTTGAAACCGCTACCAGGATGACGTCGGCCTCGTCGTAGTTGATGGCGATGCCGTCATCGTGACTGAGCGCAAAGTTCATCGCATTGATACGGCGATGATAGGTTTCGAAGTCCACCATGCCGTGCGCACGCCCCACGCGCGAATGGCGCGGCGCATTGAGCTCGCGCTCCAGCGGCTCGATGAAAGGCGCGAACACATCCAGCATCAGCGCGCCGCTTTCGGCCAGCAGCATGCTCAGTTGCGGATCGACACAGGAGTTGACCACCACCGGCCGCACCTGGTAACGCTCGCCGGCCGCACGAATGCGCAGCGCAGCGTCGCGCGCCTTGTCGGCGTCGTCGATGAACGCCATCCGATCGGTGACGAAGTTGAATCCGCTGAACTGCGTAAGCAAGCTATGTCCAATGGTTTCAGCGGTGATACCGGTTCCATCGGACACGTAGAACACCGGTCGAATCGTTGACATCAGCTCCACCTCTTTGAACTCGCGTACAGAACTTGCATGTTCATGCTTGTGCAGGCTCCGCTGTGCGCTGCATCATAGCGACTTCTTCCTACGGACGCGGCCATCAGCCCGCCTCGGGCGATGGCCAAACGGAGCATCGCGCTTGAACGAGAATATCCTGTGGTTGCATGAGCTGCGCCTGGCCGATCTGGCCCGCGTGGGCGGTAAGAACTCCTCACTTGGCGAGATGATTGGCAATCTGGCGGGACTCGGCGTGTCTGTACCCGGTGGCTATGCAACCACCGCCCAAGCATTCAAGAACTTCATCGCCCATAACGATCTGTCCAAGCGCATCTTCGACAAGCTGCAGACCTTGGATGTGGAAGACGTGGGCGCACTGACGGTTGCCGGCAAGGAGATCCGCGGCTGGGTCACCGACGCGCCGTTGCAGCCGGAGCTGGATCGCGACATCCGCAGCGCCTACGCCACGCTATGCGCCGACAACGGCGGTGGCGAGGTTGCCGTAGCGGTGCGCTCCTCGGCCACCGCCGAAGATCTGCCGGATGCATCCTTCGCCGGCCAGCAGGAAACGTTCCTCAATGTCACCGGTGCCGACGATGTCGTGCACAAGGTCAAGGAAGTCTTCGCCAGCCTGTACAACGATCGTGCCATCGCCTATCGCGTCCACCACGGCTTCAAGCACGAGGACGTGTTCCTGTCGGCCGGCGTGCAGCTGATGGTGCGCTCGGGCGTCGGCTCGTCGGGCGTGCTGTTCACCCTGGACACCGAGTCCGGCTTCCGCGATGTGGTGTTCGTGACGTCCAGCTTCGGCCTGGGCGAGATGGTGGTACAAGGCGCGGTCAATCCGGACGAGTTTTACGTCTACAAGCCCACGCTGACCGCCGGCAAGCCGGCGATCCTGCGCCGCTCGCTCGGCAGCAAGGCGATCCGCATGGTCTATTCGGATGTGCCCGGCGAGCGCGTGCGCACCGAGGACACCCCAGACGACCTGCGCAAGACCTTCTCGATCAGCGACGAAGACGTGCAGGAACTGTCCAAGCAGGCGCTGGTGATCGAAAAGCACTACGGCCGCCCGATGGATATCGAGTGGGCCAAGGACGGTGTCAGCGGCAAGCTGTTCATCGTGCAGGCACGCCCGGAGACAGTGAAGTCGCGCAGCCATGCCACCCAGATCGAGCGCTTTGCGCTGGAAGCCAAGGACGCCAAGGTGCTGGCCGAAGGTCGCGCCGTCGGTGCCAAGATCGGCAGCGGCGTGGCGCGCGTGGTGCGTTCGTTGGACGACATGAATCGTGTACAGCCTGGCGATGTATTGATCGCCGACATGACCGACCCGGACTGGGAACCGGTGATGAAGCGCGCCTCGGCGATCGTCACCAATCGCGGTGGACGTACCTGCCACGCCGCCATCATCGCGCGTGAGCTCGGTGTGCCTGCCGTGGTCGGCTCGGGTAATGCGACCACCGTGATCGAGGACGGCCAGGAAGTCACCGTCAGCTGTGCCGAGGGCGACACCGGCTTCATCTACGAAGGCAAACTGGCGTTCGAGCGCACCACGACCGATCTGGGCAACATGCCGCCGGCGCCGCTGAAGATCATGATGAACGTCGCCAACCCGGAGCGTGCGTTCGACTTCGGTCAGCTGCCCAACGCCGGCATCGGCCTGGCGCGCCTGGAGATGATCATCGCCTCGCATATCGGCGTGCATCCCAATGCCTTGCTGGAATACGACAAGCAGGATGCCGACGTCCGCAAGAAGATAGACGCCAAGATCGCTGGCTATGGCGACCCGGTCAGCTTCTACGTCAACCGCCTGGCCGAAGGCATCGCCACGCTGACCGCGTCGGTCGCGCCGAATACGGTGATCGTGCGCCTGTCGGACTTTAAGTCCAACGAGTATGCCAACCTGATCGGCGGGCCGCGCTACGAGCCGCACGAAGAGAATCCGATGATCGGCTTCCGTGGCGCCAGCCGCTACGTCGACCCGTCCTTCACCAAGGCCTTTGCGCTGGAATGCAAGGCAGTGCTGAAGGTGCGCAACGAGATGGGGCTGGACAACCTGTGGGTCATGATCCCGTTCGTGCGCACGCTGGAGGAAGGCCGCAAGGTGATCGAAGTGCTGGAGCAGAACGGGCTCAAGCAAGGCGAGAACGGTCTGAAGATCATCATGATGTGCGAGCTGCCGTCCAACGCGCTGCTGGCCGATGAGTTCCTGGAAATCTTCGACGGCTTCTCGATCGGCTCCAACGACCTGACCCAGCTGACCCTGGGCCTGGACCGCGACTCGTCGATCGTCGCCCACCTGTTCGATGAGCGGAACCTGGCGGTCAAGAAGCTGCTGTCCATGGCGATCAAATCGGCACGCGCCAAGGGCAAGTATGTCGGCATCTGCGGCCAGGGGCCGTCCGACCATCCGGAACTGGCCGAGTGGTTGATGCAGGAAGGCATCGAGTCGGTGTCGTTGAATCCGGACACTGTCGTCGATACCTGGCTGCGCCTGGCCAAGCTCAAGAGCGAAGGCTGATGGCCCTGCCTGGCGTGATGGCGGCGGCAACGGGCGCGGCAGCGGCCCCCCACCCTGCCGCCAAGGCGCAGGCATTCAGTTGGGCTCACCTCGATTGGGCGCAATACGCGCTCAATTGGGGTGTTGCCCTGGTCATCCTGGTGGTCGGCATGTGGCTGGCCAAGCAGCTCAGCCAGTGGCTGCACCGCGCGCTCACGCGCGCGCGCATCGAGACCACACTGACCAATTTCCTGCGCAACGTGTCCTACGCGTTGTTGCTGGTGTTGGTCTTTGTGACCGCATTGAGCAAGATCGGCGTGCCGCCGACGTCGCTGATTGCGGTATTGGGCGCCGCCGGCCTGGCGGTGGGTCTGGCGCTGAAGGATTCGCTGTCCAATATCGCCGCCGGCGTGATGTTGATCGTGCTGCGACCGATGCGCGATGGCGACCATGTGGTGGTGGCTGGACAGGAAGGCGTGGTCGATGAGATCCGCATTTTTCAGACCCGCCTGCGCACCTTCGACGAACGCATGGTGACGCTGCCCAACAGCACGATCACCACCGCACCGATCGTCAATTACAGCACCCTGCCCAACCGCCGCCTGGAGGTCACCGTGGGCGTGGGCTACGGCGATGACCTGAAGAAGGCACAGCAGTTATTGCTGCAGATCGCCAAGGACAATCCCAATGTACTGGAGTCCCCTGCGCCTTTCGTCCAGGTCACCAACCTGGGCGAGAGTGCAGTGGATCTGATGTTGTTCGCCTACGCGGCCAATGCCAACTTCGGTGCCGCCAAGAGCAGCGTGCTGGAACAGATCCGCAACCAGTTGCTGCAGAACGGACTCAATATCCCTTATCCGCAGCGCGATCTGCACGTCTATCACCACGATGCCGACGGCAAGCCGATCGCCGATCTATTGCGCAAGAGCGTGGTCGACGACGGCGACCTGAGCCAGGGGCCACCGCTGGCTCGGTGAAGCTGGCCGGCAGCGAGCACGACGCTCGCGATCGGCTGCATCGCAAGCCGCTACGCTGGAAGCCCATCACCCGACCCCATCGCACCCGACCCCATCGATCACCCCGGCTCCACGGCACGATGCGCGGGCACCGTGCGATCCCGAGCCTGCCCGGCTCAGGCCGGCACGCCCGCCTCGGGATCGCCGCCCAGTGCCCCCATGAACTGCCGGTAGTGGCGCAGTTCGTCGATCGAATCGCGGACGTCGCTGAGCGCGGTATGCGCCGAACTTTTGGCCACTCCTGCCACCACCCCCGGCGCCCAGCGTCGGGCCAGTTCCTTGAGCGTGGACACGTCCAGATTGCGGTAGTGGAAATAGCGCTCCAGCCGCGGCATCTGCCGGTGCAGGAAGCGCCGGTCCTGGCAGATCGAATTGCCGCACATCGGCGAGGCCCCGGCCTTGATCCAGGCTGTCAGGAAGGCCACCGTCTGCGCCTCGGCCTGTGCATGCGAAACCTCGCTGTCGAGCACGCGCTGCCACAGTCCCGAGCGGCGGTGCTGGTTGCGATTCCACTCGTCCATCGCTTCGAGCGTCTCCAACGGATGGGAAATGGCCAGCTCAGGACCCTCGGCAAGCACGTTCAACTGCGCATCGGTGACGATGGTGGCGATCTCGATGATGGAGTCGCGGTCGGGGTCCAGGCCGGTCATCTCCAGATCGATCCAGATCAGTCGGTCATTGCCTGCGGAGTTGTCTGCCATGTCACCGTCCTGTGGAAGGCCGTCGTCGGCCGCTACTGAAAGGGCGCGCATGATACCGCGGCCGTGACGCTCACGATACGCGCGGTGGCTTGCCGCGCTTGGCGCGGAAGTAATTGGTCAGCATTCGCCCCGCCACGTCGGCCAGGACGCCCCCGGCGACCTCGACCCGATGATTGTGCCGTGGATCGGCCAGCAGGTCGAAGACGCTGCCGCAGGCACCGGTCTTGGGATCGCTGGCCGCGAACACGACCCGGGCAACGCGCGCGTGCACCATCGCCATGGCACACATCGCGCATGGCTCCAGGGTCACGTACAGCGTGCACCCCAGCAAACGATGGTTGCGCAGGCGGCGCCCGCCTTCGCGCAGCGCCATGATCTCGGCATGCGCGCTGGGATCGTGGCTGGCGATGTTGTAGTTCCAGCCCTCGCCGATGACCTCGCCCTGCGCGTCCACCAGCACGGCACCGACCGGGATTTCGTCATAGTCGTGCTCGGCACGCTCGGCCAATCGCACCGCGTGCTGCATCCACTGCAGGTCGACCTGCGCCTGTGGCGTCGCCATCGTCGAGGCCTGCGGTGCGCTCATGGCATCGCGCCCTCCTGGCGCTCGAGGAAGGCGGCAAACGCTGCCAGCGTGGCTTCGCTCACATGGTGCTCGATGCCCTCGGCGTCACGCCGTGCAGTGGCTTCGTCCACGCCCAGCGCGAGCAAGAAACGCTCGACCAACTGGTGGCGCAGCCGACTGGCGGCGGCCAGTGCCTCGCCGGCCGGGGTCAGGAACACCCCGCGATATGGCCGCTGCACGACCCAACCGTCGCGCACCAGGCGCTTGAGCATCTTGGCCACGGTCGGTTGCGCCACGCCCAGTCGGGCGGCGATGTCGACCTGGCGGGCTTCGCCGCCGTCCACCAACAAGTCGGAAATCAACTCGACGTAGTCCTCGACCAGTTCGGCGCGGCGGGCCTCACGCACCTGCCGAAAGCTCTCCACATGCACCTGCGCATCGATCAGGACCGGCGCGGCCGCCTCCACCTTTTCGTTCTTACCCACCCTGGTCTGTCCTCTGGCTCGCGCTCGGCCTCACTGCCGCGTTGCCTAGTGTGAAGCACCACGTCGATCATTACGATTGAGTTTGCCAATGCTCAACAGCATAGCAATTGCTATATCATGCGATCCATCCCCCGAGTGCTCCGTCCTATGGACCTCCGCGCCTCCCCATCCGATCCAGCCTCGCGCCCCCCCGGCCACGCCGGCCTGGGCGATCACCACGCCTGCATCGCCGTCCCCAACGGCGGCCACTGGTGGCCGCGGCTGCTGGCGTTCCTGGGTCCCGGCTATATGGTGTCGGTGGGCTATATGGACCCCGGCAACTGGGCGACCGATCTGGCCGGCGGTGCGCAGTTCGGCTATCTGCTGTTGTCGGTGATCCTGTTGTCCAATCTGATGGCGATCGTGCTGCAGAGCCTGTCGGCACGGCTGGGGATCGCCACCGGCCTGGATCTGGCGCAGGCCTGCCGTGCACGCTACCGCCCCGGCCTCAACCTGGCGCTATGGGGGTTGTGCGAACTGGCGATCATCGCCTGCGACCTGGCCGAGGTCATCGGCACTGCGATCGCGTTGAAATTGCTGTTCGGCCTTCCATTGCTGTGGGGCGCGTTGATCACCGCCTTGGACGTGGTGCTGGTGCTGATGCTGATGGACCGCGGCTTCCGCGCACTGGAAGCCTTCGTGATCGCCTTGTTGCTGGTGATCTTCGGTTGTTTCGCCATCCAGATCGCCATGGCTGCGCCACCGATCGCCACCCTGTTGGCCGGTTTCGTGCCGCGCACCCAGGTGGTGACCGATCCGCATGCCCTCTACCTGGCAATCGGCATCATCGGCGCGACGGTGATGCCGCACAATCTGTATCTGCACTCCTCGATCGTGCAGACGCGTGCGTATCCCCGCACCGACAGCGGACGTCGCTCGGCACTGCGCTGGGCGGTCACCGACAGCACGGTGGCGTTGATGTTCGCGCTGGGCATCAACGCGGCGATCCTGATCCTGGCCGCGGCAGTGTTCCATGCGCAGGGCCGTACCGATGTGCAGGACATCGAGCAGGCGCATGCCTTGCTGGCGCCGATGCTGGGAGCTGGGCTGGCCTCGACCTTGTTCGCGGTGGCGTTGCTGGCCTCCGGCATCAACTCCACGATCACTGCGACCCTGGCCGGACAAATCGTCATGGAAGGCTTTCTGCGGCTGCGACTGCGGCCGTGGGTGCGACGGCTGCTGACGCGTGGCATCGCCATCGTGCCGGTGATCGCGGTGACCTGGTGGTATGGCGATGCCGGCACTGCGCGGCTGCTGGTCCTGAGCCAGGTGGTGCTGTCGATGCAGTTGCCGTTCGCCGTGATCCCGCTGGTGCAGTTCACTGCCGACCGGCGTTTGATGGGTGCATTGGTGGCGCCACCGTGGCTGGTACGGCTGGCCTGGGGCATCGCCGCGTTGATCGTGGTGCTGAACCTCAAACTGCTATGGGACACCGCGCTGAGCTGACATCCGTCCTGCGCCGGTAGCGCATGCCGCCGAGGCAACGCACCGCCTGCAGGCCGACCATGCGGCGTCGACCTGCAGGCGCACGCATCAACGCTTGGCGAACGCCAGCAGATCCTGGTTGAACTGCTCGGTGTGGGTAAACGTCAAACCGTGCGAGCCACCGGCATAGATCTTCAGTTCGGCGTTCTTGATGATCTCGGCCGAGCGCCTGGCCGACGCATCGATCGGCACGATCTGGTCGTCGTCGCCATGCACCACCAGTGTCGGTACGTCGATCTTCTTCAGGTCCGGGGTGTAGTCGACTTCGGAGAACTGCTTGATGCAGTCGTATTGCCCCTTGTGGCCGCCCAGCATGCCCTGCAGCCAGAAGGAATCGCGCATGCCCTGGGTGACCTTGTGACCCTGGCGATTGGCACCGAAGAATGGCGTGGTCAGATCCTGGTAGAACTGCGAGCGGTCCTTGGCCACGCCCTCGCGGATGCCGTCGAACACGCTCATCGGCAGACCGCCGGGATTGGTCGGGCTCTTCACCATCTGCGGCGGCACCGCGCCGACCAGCACGACCTTGGCCACGCGCTTGCTGCCATGGCGGCCGACGTAGTGTGCCACTTCACCGCCGCCGGTCGAATGGCCGACCAGGATGGCCTCGTGCAGGTCGAGCTTTTCGATCACCGCCGCCAGGTCGTCGGCGTAGGTGTCCATGTCGTTGCCGTCCCAGGTTTGCGATGAGCGCCCGTGGCTGCGACGGTCGTGGGCAATGACTCGGAAGCCGTGCTGTCCCATGAACAGCATCTGCGCATCCCAGGCGTCGGCGGTCAGCGGCCAGCCATGCGAGAACACGACCGGCTGACCCTTGCCCCAATCCTTGTAGAAGATCTGGGCGCCATCGGGGCGAGTGACGAAATTGGACATCGGGGAGACTCCGTGCTGGGTGGACTGATGCGGGGATGGGGAAGCGGCCGCGGCCGCGCCGACAACAGCTGGCAACGACAACGCTGCCAATGTGGCCGTACTGGCGATGAGAAAATTGCGACGCCCGGCATCGCTTGGGGTCGTCTGGATCGGATCCATTGAGGCTCCTGGAACGGGGACATGCAGGGGGCGTCAGCGGCAAAAGGGCCGTCTGCCGGCAGCGGATGTGGTGCGATGAACGCGCCCACGCGACCGATGCATCTCCCAGTGAAACGTGCGGCCGGGGTGGCGGATTGCATCTGTGTGCGCAGTCCGCGCGCGTGGCGCAGCCGACCTCGTTTCACTGCAGGACCCAGTTGGCCAGCAGGAATCCGCAGCTCATCGCCACCACCAACACCGCGCCGGTGAGCCGCGGTGGCGCCGGCAGCGGCAGGTCCAGCAAGCGGCAGCCGATGCCGATCACCGCCGCCAGCAGCAAGCCGACCAGCGTCATGCTCATGCAGCTTCCCGCCCGCGTCCGCTTGGTCCGCCGCAGTGCACATGCTGCCTGGTCGCGCGGCGGGCGAGCCAGCGATCGGCCAAGCTGTACCCGCAGGTCATCGCCAGCACCAACAAGGCGCCGACCAAAGCCGTCGGCGCGGGCGACGGAATCCCCATCACGCGGCAGCCGAAACCGATCGCCACACCCAGCACCAGGCTGGCCGCGAACTTGAGTGCCATGCGCATCTCAGTGCTCCATCCTTGGCGCATGCGGTGGCTCAGCGCCGCCGACGAAGTGGCGTACCTGCGGTGGCTCGTTGCCTTGATGCAGCAGGCGCAGGCGCTCCTGCAGCTGCCGATCCTCGCCGGTGACCCGCTCGTGCTGGCGTAGATGCTCCAGCCAGGACGCCGCCAGGAAATACTCCAGTTGCACTCCAGGTGCGGCAACGTCTTCGGCCACGCCCCAGATCACCGCACCGTCGCGACGCCGCGCCACGCCCAACTGTGTCAGCAAGGCAAGGAACTCGGCGCGATCGGCGTCGGCGATGCGGTACTCCACCGTCACCAGCACCGGCCCTCGGTCGTGCGCGATACCCGTGGTTCCGACCGGTTCCGGCCAGTGCCCGGCTGGCGCCAGATCCAGCTGCTCGGTGCCGGCGATGCGCGCCCGCCGCACGAGGATCGCCGCGATCACTGCACCGGCAGCGGCGATCTGTAGCGCGGTGGCGATCGAAGTGCGCTGCGCCAGCGCCCCCCACAGCAGCGAACCGCTCGCCATGCCCAGCGAGAACACCACGATATACAGCGCCAACGCGCGTGCCCGCACCCATGCCGGCACCGCGGTCTGTGCGGCGATCTGCAACGACGACAGCACGCTGATCCAGGCCAGGCCATTGAACAGCATCACCACGCACAGCACGCCGAACTGGCGCGACAGCGCCAATCCGAGCAGCGAGGCAGCGCACAGCAGGGTGGCGACGAACACCAGCAGGTCGCGGTCGTACCGTGCGCGCAGCCGCGGCAACAGCAGTGCGCCGCCGATGGCGCCGATCCCGATGCAGCCCAGCAGGATGCCATAGCTCCCTGCCCCCAGCCCCATGTCGCGACGGACCACCAGCGGCAGCAGCGCGGTCACCGCGCTGGCGAACAGGAAGAAGCCACCTGCCTTGATCAGCACCGCTTGCAGGCGCCCGGCGCGCGCGGCGTACCGTAGCCCGGCCCGCAGGCCGGCGCCGAAGCCCTCCGGCGGCAGACGCATCGCCGGCACCGCCCGTCGCCAGCGCCACAACACTGCCAGCATCAGCGCAAAGCTCACGCCGTTGAGCAGGAAGGCCCACGGCGGCCCGAACCGAGCGACGATCAAGCCACCGATCGCAGGTCCGATCGAGCGCGCGATATTCATCCCGATCGAGTTCAATGCCACCGCCGAGGCGAGCATCGGGCGCGGCACCAGTTCGGACACGATCGCCGCTTGCGCCGGCATCGCCATCGCCGCCCCCACGCCCATCGCAAACGTCAGCACCACCAGCATCCACGGCGTGAGCAATTGCAGGTGCGCCAATACCGCCAAGCTGGCTGCGACCAGCAACATCCAGCCCTGGGTGAGCAGCAAGTAGCGGCGACGATCCACGCTATCGGCCAGCGTCCCGGCGGCCAGCGCCAGCAGCACCACCGGCAAGGTCGTGGCCGATTGCACCGCGGCCACCATCAACGGTGAACCGGTCTGCGAGGCCATCACCCAGGTCGCGGCGACATCGTTGACCCAGGTCCCGATGTTGCTGCCGAGGATCGCCAGCCAGAGACTGCGAAACAGCGGTGCGCATAACGGTGCCCAGGCGCCGTCATCTTCGGCGGCGGCGGTGGTCATGAGAGCCCTCCCGAAACGAGCGACCAGGCACGACGATCGCGCCAGGCCGCGTTCGCCGTGCGCCGGTGGCGCGGTGTCAGAACGCGAAGCATGCACACCCCAACGCACCCCAGAAACCACGCAAATCCTCGCTGGGAATCGCCTGCTTCGCGGCATGCCGATGCGCGCCATGCGCGCGACAGTGGTGTCCGTGCGCTGGGAGCATGGCGGCCACTCCGTCGACGCGACCGCCGACGTGATAGCCGCCAAAGCGATTGACCGGCGACCAATCCGGCATCGCCGGTGGCAGCGACGGCGCCAGCGCGGCGAAGTCGCCGTCGCCATGCACGATGCGTCCGCCCAGGACGGTCAGCACACTGTTGATATCGGCGATGTCTGCCTCATCGACACGAAAGTAGTCCTGCGAGAGCACGATGAAATCGGCCAGCTGGCCGATGGCCAACGTGCCCTTGCGCTGCTGCTCATCGGAGAACCAGGCGCTGCCCTGCGTCCATAGACGCAGCGCGGCCTCGCGGTCCAGCAGGTTGTCCTCGCCATACAGGGCCAGACCGCTGACGGTGCGCCCGGTCACCAGCCACGACAAGGCCACCCAGGGGTTGTAGCTGGCCACGCGCGTGGCATCGGTGCCGGCACCAACCGGCACGCCGGCTGCCAGCATGCGGCGGATCGGCGGCGTCTGGCGGGCCGCCTGCACACCATAGCGCTCGACGAAGGCCTCGCCTTGGTACGCCATGCGGTGCTGGACCGCGATCCCACCGCCCAACGCGGCGATTCGGTCGATATTGCGGGCGCCGATGGTCTCGGCGTGATCGATGAACCAGTGCAGGCCATCGAAGGGAATCTGCGCGTCGACCCGCTCGTAGACGTCGAGGATGCGGGTGATGCTCTCGTCGTAGGTGGCATGGATGCGGAACGGCCAGCGCTTTTCCACCAGCAAACGCACCACCTGCTCCAGGTCCGGCTCCAGCGTGGCGGGTAGCTCCGGCCGTGGCTCGCTGAACTGCTCGAAGTCGGCTGCCGAGAACACCAGCATTTCGCCGGCACCGTTGTGACGCAGCAGATCGTCGCCCTGCCCCATCGGCACCCGCTCGGTCCAGCGCCGGAAGTCGTCGACCTCCTGGCCCTTGTTCTGGGTGAACAGGTTGTAGGCGATGCGCACGCTCAGCTGAGCGTCGGCGTGCAGCTGTTCGATGACCTGGTAGTCCTCAGGATAGTTCTGCAAACCGCCGCCGGCATCGATCACCGAGGTGATGCCCAGGCGATTGAGTTCGCGCATGAAATGACGGGTGGAATTGCGCTGGTACTCCACCGGCAAGCGTGGGCCCTTGGCCAGGCTGGCATACAGGATCAACGCATTGGGCTTGGCCAGCAGCAGGCCGGTCGGGTTGCCCAGCTTGTCGCGCACCAACTGCCCACCCGGCGGGTCGGGCGTGTGCTTGTCGTAGCCACAGGCCCGCAGCGCGGCTTGATTGAGCAGCGCACGGTCGTACAGATGCAACAGGAACACGGGGGTGTCGGGCGCCAACGCATTGAGCTCTGCCAAGGTCGGAAGACGCTTTTCGACGAACTGCTGGGCAGTGAATCCACCCACGACACGCACCCATTGCGGTGCTGGCGTGCGTGCGACTTGCGCCTTGAGCAGCGCCATCGCGTCGGCCAGCGAGCGCAATCCATCCCAGCGCAATTCCAGGTTGTAGTTGAGTCCGCCACGAATCAGATGGGTATGACTGTCGTTGAGTCCAGGCACGACCCGGCGCTGGCCGGCATCGATGACGCGCGCATCCTTTGCCAGTGCCATGATCTGGGCGTCGTCGCCGACCGCGACGATGCGACCATCGCGCACCGCCAGTGCACTGGCATGCGGTTGGCGTGGGTCGAGCGTACTGATCCGTGCATTGCGAATGACCAGATCGGCCATCGATGCTGTCCTCTCGGTCGTCATCGCAGACGGAAGTGCGGCCGTGGCCAAGCCAGTGGCCGCAAGCTGCAGCAGCTGACGGCGACGCCGGGCGTACCGCGCGTGGGTAGTGGCGCGATCAATGTCCGCCTTCCTGGGCGCCGAACATGCGCTTGGCGTACTGGATCCCGAGGCCGTAGCCGCCGGCATGCGCGCGTGCGATGCCGGTGGTCAGCGCGTAGGTCTCCGACCGCGCCCAGTCGCGTTGCAATTCCAGCAGGTATTGCAGGCTGGTGATCGGCACGGCCCCTGCCTGCACCATCCGGGTCACCGCACGCTCATGGGCCTCTTCGCTGACATCGCCGCAGGCATCGGTGACCACGTAGACCTCGAACCCTTGCGCGATGGCCGACAACGCCGGGCCGACGATGCACACACTGGTCCACAACCCTGCAAGTACAAGCCGCTGCTTGCCGATGGCATTGATCCGCGCGATCACCGCCGCGTCTTCCCAGGCATTCATGCTGGTGCGGTCGTACACCGTTTCGTTGGCGAGAATGTCCGCCAGCTCGGGAAACAGGGGACCGGAAAACGACGCCTCCGCCACCGTGGTCACCAGCACCGGCAGCTGGAAGCCGCTGGCTGCCTTGGCGATCAGTGCGACATTGTTGCGCAATGCCGAAATATCGCTGCTGTGGGTGGCAAAAGCCATCTGCGATTGGTGGTCGATCAGGATCAGTGCGTGATCGTCGGGCGACAACAAGCGATTGCCGGGCACTGCGGTGGCGGTGCTCATGGGTGGCGCTCCTGGAGTGGCAAAAAGACGGGATTTCCTGTTGGCGCGTGCCCCGCCTGAGCGGCGAAACGTGCCGGCGTACAGCCGGTGGCATGACGGAAGCTGCGGACGAAATGGCTCTGGTCGAAGAAGCACAGGTCGCAGGCGATCTGGCTGATGCTGTGGCGCCCTTCGCGCAACAGCGCCTGTGCGCGGGCGATGCGACGGCGACGCAGATAATCCATCGGACTGATGCCAACCAACGCGCGAAACACACGAGCGAAATGGAACCGACTCATGCAGGCGACTGCGGCGAGCTCGCCAGCACTGATGGGCTCGCACAGATGCGCTTCGATGTGGCGCATGGCGCGCGCCACCCCGCGGGCACGCGAGGCAGCACTGCGGGATGTGACATCGATGCCGGCGATCTCGCATGCGGCGGCAGGGGCAAGAGCCATGGGCGTCTCCGGAAGATGACAAGCATGGTGACGCCAGCATCGACAGCGCCCTACCCCGGATGGTGAGAGTCGCCGCTCCCTCTTTGGAGGTAGCGCAGCCGCCCACGCGTGCGCCAGCGACTATCCGCCGTCGGCCCCGCCGCAACATTGCGCAACAACGCGACACCGCATTGTCGGACTGCAGTCGATACAGCGCTGCGCATCACGCGCCAGCACTGCCCAACGCGATGCCCACGCATTGAACGGAGCGCCGCCAACATCGCGTCGGTGCGCGCGCAATCGCCGCGAGCTCGCCCTCTCCTAACCGAGCCGGACCGCCATGTCCTCCCCCGAAAGAGGCGGTGGTGATTCCCCCGGCTTGATCGGACAATGCCGCGATGCCGCATGCATCCCTCGCCCGCTCAGCCAGCTTCCTGCCCACGCGCACCGCATGCTGGGCGTGGCTGGTGCTGGGACTGGCGTGGCTGCCGATCGGCCTGGCCGCGGCGGCAACCACCGGGATCGCGAGCACCCGCGAGGGCCTGCTGACGTTCCATCCCAGCGCCTGGAGCACCGAACGCGGCGCGCCTGCCGATATCTGGGACATGGCGCAGGCCCGCAGTGGTCCGCTATGGCTGGCCACTGGCTTCGGTTTGTTCCAGTTCGACGGCGAACGCTTTGCGCGCCTGCCGCCGCCAGCTGGCCAAGCCTATGCCTCGCACAATATGACCGCGCTGCGGCTGCTGGAGAATGGCGCGTGGATCGGCTACTTCAGTGCCGGCATCGACCGGCTCGCGGATGGACGGCTCACCCATTACGCCGCCGGCAAGGACATTCCTCCCGGCATGGTGTTCCGGCTCGAATACGACGCCAGCGGGCGACTGTGGGCCGCCATCGACGGTGGATTGTGCTGGTTCGATGGCCTGCGCTGGCGGCAAGCGGGCGCCGATTGGGGCTATCTGGCCGCAAGCGCGCAATGGTTGCTGCGTGATCGCCGCGGCACGCTGTGGGTCAGCGACGGCCAGCAACTGCTGTCCCTGCCTGCCGGCGGCACGCGCTTCGTGCCCAGCGGCCAGCGGGTCGGCCAATTCACCACCCTGGCCGAAAGCCCGGACGGGCGGATCTGGGTCGCCGATCCAACCCGTGGCCTGTTTCCGCTGACCGCCGCCGATGGCGCGCTCATGCCTGCCGCTGCACGCGTGCAGCCACGCTTCGCTGGACTGTCTGCGCGCCGTATCCAGTTCAGTCGCGATGGTGCCTTGTGGGGAAGCGACTATGCGCCGGGTGGGGTGTTCCGCATTGCCCAGCCGCAGGACGCGTCACCCGTGCTGGAGCACGTGGGGACTGCGCAGGGCCTGACCTCGGCGGTGGCTGGGCCACTGCTGGAAGACCGCGAAGGCAACTTCTGGGCCGGCACCAACCTCGGCCTGAACCGGTTCCGTCATCGCGCCCTGCTGCCATTGGCCGCCTTGCTGTCCGGACACACTGCCGCAGTGGCCGTATTCACCAGCAATGGGCCTCAAGCATCGGCGCCGCTGCTGGCCGCACTGCGCGACGGCCGCCTGCTGGCGTTGTCGCGACGACGCATCGAGCGCCTGCAGCGCGATGCCGATCCCGCCGCGTTGGCGCTGCCTGACGACTTCGATGGCTGGGCGCTCGGCCCGCACGACTTGCTGCGGATACGTCACGGCCACGCCCAGCCAGTGGACTTGCCAGCGAGCGTGGACGCCGGCCAGGTGCGCGCCCTGCTGGTCGATGACGCGGCCGGCACGCTCGTGTGTCCGGATGCACGCGGACCGTTTCGGCTGGTCGGCAGTACCTGGCAGCCGATTGCTGGCCTGCAGGAGCGCGCCTGCTCGGTGCTGGCACGCGGCAGCGATGGCCGCCTGTGGGTCGGCGACGTCACCGGCGAGTTACGCGTGCAGCAAGCACAGCAACTGCGCCGCTATGGGCTCACCGACGGACTGGCGGTGGGACCGCTGACCGCGCTCTGGAGCGGCCCCGAGCTGACCGTGGCAGCCGGCGAATCGGGCCTGGCGGTGTTGACTGCCGACGACCGCTTCCATGACGTGCCCGACCAGCCCAGCCCGGTATTGCAGGGAATCACCGGCATCGTGCGCGATCGGCGCGGCGACCTCTGGCTCAACGGCAATCGCGGCGTGGTGCAATTGTCCGAATCCGCGCTGCGGGACAGCGTGCGCAGTGGGCTACCGGCACCGACGCTACGGCTATACGACACGCTCGACGGCTTGCCCGGCATCGCCCAGCAGGCGATGCCGGTGCCCAGTGCGGTGGCGGCTGCCGATGGCCTGCTGTGGTTCACCGGCAACCAGGGGCTGGCCTGGCTGGATCCGGCGCAGACCTACCGCAATCCCAGCGCACCGCGGGTCAGCATTCGCGACGTGGTCGCCAACGACCGTCCGTATGCGCCGCAAGCGCCGTTGCAGCTGCCGCAGTGGACCGACCGCCTGCGGGTGGCTTACGAAGCGACCAGCCTGACCCGCCCGGAGCGCGTCCGCTTCCGCTATCGGTTGGAAGGCGTGGAGAGCCAGTGGCAGGACGCCGGCAATCGCACCGAAGCCTTCTATGCCAACCTCGGGCCGGGCCGCTATCGATTCCATGTCGCGGCCGCCAACAGCGATGATGTCTGGGGCGAGGAGCAGACGCTGGACATGGTGATCGCCCCGGCTTTCGTGCAGACCTGGCAATTCCAAGTGTGCTGTGTGTTGGCGGGCCTGGCCGCGCTGGCCAGCGTCTGGCAACTGCGCACGCGCCGGATCGCTGCACGCCTGCGCGCTCGGTTGGAAGAGCGCTACCGTGAACGCGAACGCATCGCGCGCGAATTGCACGACACCTTGTTGCAAGGCACCCAGGGCCTGATCCTGCGCGTGCATTCCACCAGTCGTTCCTTGCCGCCGGAAGACCCACGCCGAGTGGAGCTGGAGCGCACCGTGGAGCTGGCCGAACGCGCGCTGGAGGAAGGACGCGATCGCGTCAGCGGACTGCGCGACAGCCAGACCGTGCGCAGCGATCTGGGACTGGCGCTGCAGCAGGCGCGTACCGCGCAGGGCACGATCACCGCGGCACAGCTGCTGCTGCAGCAACACGGGCAACGGCGACCGCTACGCCCTCTGGTCGCCGACGAGCTGTTCCAACTGGGCCGCGAAGCGCTCGCCAATGCCGATCGCCATGCCCGCGCCAGCACGATCGTGCTGGAACTGCGTTACGGTTCACGTGACTTCATGCTGCGCATCCGTGACGATGGCAGCGGGTTGGCGCCGGATGTCTTGCACGGCCGCGCCCGTACCGGCCATTGGGGACTGACCGGCATGCAGGAACGCGCGCAGCGCATCGGTGCGCGCATGCAGCTGTGGTCGCGACCGGGCAGCGGCACCGAGATCCAGGTCGTGGTTCCAGCACGCTCGGCCTACGCACGACGGCCCCGTCGGCGGTGGTGGTGGCCTTTCCAGCAAGCATCCAGGGAGCATTGCGATGAGTGAACCGACGCGCGTAACCCAGGTGCTGGTGGTGGACGACCACCCCCTGCTGCGCGATGGCTTAAGTGCGATGCTCGCCGCCGAGCACGACATGCGCGTGGTCGGCGAGGCCGAAGACGGCGAACAGGCGGTGGTCCGTTACGCCACGCTGCGCCCGGACATCGTACTGATGGATCTGCAGATGCCGCGCGTGGATGGTGTCGAGGCGATCCAGCGCATCCGCCAGGTCGACGCCGCCGCCAAGGTCATCGTGCTGACGACCTATACCGGCGATGTGCGCGCAGTGCGTGCGCTGCAAGCCGGCGCCTGCGGCTATCTGCTCAAGAGTGCGCTGCGACGCGAACTGGTCGACACCATTCGCGACGTCGGTCGCGGCCAGCGTCGCCATGTCCCGTCTGCGGTGGCGGAAAACATCGCCGCCCATGTGCTCGACGATGCGTTATCGGCACGCGAGACCGAAGTGCTCGCGCTGGTCGCCGACGGCCGCTCCAATAAGCAGGTCGGCCATGCACTCGCAATCTCCGAGGAAACAGTGAAGGCGCACATGAAAAACATCCTTGCCAAACTGGCAGCCCGCGATCGCACGCACGCGGTCACCGTCGCGCTGCGGCGTGGAATCCTGTCGTTGGATACCTGAGCCGACGAACGGTCGCAACGCGACAGCCTCCATAGCTGACAAGGCAAAACGGCGTGTTGGCTCGCTCCATGCGGGAGCGAATGTTGAATCAACGCGCACGCAAAAGCGAGAAGCGCATCGCAAAATCGATCGGCTTGCGCTATCTTATGCATGAGTTGCGGCTGGGGAGCCGCTTCAGCATGGCTTTCATCAGCCGCTAATCATCTCGTTAATCAGCCCACTGCGCTGCGAGCGCAGTGTTGTACTTTTTCTTAATGCGTTCAGGGGGAATGCAATGCTTCGTCACTCTTTGCGGGTGCGCCTGCTGCTGCCGGTATTGGCCTTGGGGCTGATCGTGATGTCGGGACTAACTGTGTCCCTGGCTGTTACCGAAGCGAAACGGATCGAGTCTGAAACCGAAGCGTCCATCCGACGTACCTCGGTTCTAACCCAGACCATGTTCTCGGTGACCCGCGAGATGCTGCTCGATCGCGTCGACGCCTCCATGCGCAATCTGCGCAAGCAAGTCGATGAGCTAGGCCCGGCCAGTCAAGGGAGCCAAGTCCGCGTCGGGCGCCGCACTGCCAACGACATCCTGCTGGGTCAGAAGTCGCAGGCCAACACGTTCGGCTTGGTCGACGCCGCCACTTCCAGCTTGGTCGACGACGGCGCTTCCATCAGTAAGCAGGGCAACGCAACGATTTTTTCTCGTGTCGGCGACGACTTCGTTCGTATATCCACCAACATCACTAATGCCGACGGCAGTCGCGCCGTCGGCACCGTGCTCGATCCGAACGGCAAGGCCGCTGGCAAGCTGCGCAATGGAGAGAGCTTCTATGGTGTGCTCGATGTTCTCGGCAACCCATATGTTACTCGCTACGAACCGATCTTTGCCGACAACGACAAACGCGTCATCGGTGCTTTGGCTATCGCCTACAAGGCCGATACGCCTGAGCTGGCGACCGTGATCGGCAGCCGTACCATGCTCTCGTCTGGCTTCGTCGCGGTGTTGGACAGCAAGAATAAATTGCGCTTCCAGTCGACCACTGGTTCCACCACCGATAGCGCCACCATCGAGCGAGTCGTCAAGGAGAGCCCGGAAGACTGGGTGGTGGTTAAAGAGGAGATACGCAATTGGGGCTTCACCTTGGCATCGGCCTATCCCAAGAGCGACATCAACACCTTGATCTTGCATCAATCCTTGTGGATTGCCGGCATCGGCTTGCTCGTCTGCGCAATCATGGTCGGCGTGCAGTCCGCGCTGATTTGGAACCGCGTGTTGCGCCCGATCCAGAACCTCACCGCCGTGGCGGAAGAACTCAGCATGGGCAAATGGAATCACACCATCGCCGAGGTCAACCTCAAGGACGAGATCGGCACTCTGGCAAGGGCGATTTCGCGCTTGTCCAACAGCGTGCGCCTGGCGATGGAGCGGCTCAGCAAACGCTGAGCCAGCCCTTCCCATCCGAACGAATGAGGCAAGGAAGACCGCATGTCCAATGAATTCCCTCCGCTGATCGAGGTCCTGCGCGAACTCAGGGCGCTGGCGCTGAAAAAGGCGTCCGGCTTCCTGTTCATCGTCACCGAGGAAAACCACTCCTGCATCGTCAGGCTGCACGCCGGCCAGATCGAGGAGGTGGTGTTTCGCTTGCTGCGCAACGACGAAGCGGTGCAGCGCCTGACCATGGTCGCCGCTGCCAAGAGTCGCTTCCAGGCCGACCCCGGCGCAGGGCTGGGCAAGCCCTCCCTGTTGAGCGAAGATTCCCGCCAATGGCTGATGGGCGGGTTTGAACAGGATCTGGGCGGAGCGCCCGCCGCGCCGCGCGTCCCGACGCCAGCGGTCACACCCACGCCAACGCCGTCTGCACCAGCAGCGGCGCCGTCCACCGCCGGCCATAGTGCCGGCCCGGACGAGCGCACGCGCGATGCGCTGGAGAAAGTCGCGTTGAATTATCTCGGTCCCATCGCCGGCATGCTCTGCGATGAAGCCTGGGAGACCAGCAGCGATCCGGAACAGGTGATCAGCCAGCTGGCAGCCAATCTGGCCACGCCGCAGGAATCGCAGCGCTTCCAGACCGATGCGCGTGCGGCGCTGGCCAAGCTGCGCTGACCCTGGCAACCGTTTCGGCCTGCGCCTTACTGGCGCAGTGGCCAGGGTCCTGATACTGAAAAACCATTGCGACACCCTGTTTACCATGGGTGTCCGCTGCAATGCATCGGCACGCCGATGCGAACGCGTCATGTGGCAGGAGCGACCATCCCTGCCCGATCACCCTGCTTGCGGCATAGTGGTCACTTGACACGGTCGCCACGCGCGCTTGCGCATGCGCGGCTGGAGCCGTATGACGCTGCTGGCACCGCATGCCGTTGGCAAATCCGCTACGCCTCTGCATTTCTCGCATGCGGCCGCGGGCGCTCGCCGAACATGTGATTCGCGAGGCTGGATCGCTCCCCGCATCGTGCTGCCTCGCCAGCTGCGGATGATGCACTGCAAAACAAGCGCATCCCATTCCGGTGCATCATCGAGCACGACAGCGACAGTCGCGCCGCTGTCCCAGCCGGAGGACACCGCCGTGCCCATCACCGAAGTCTTCGACACCACGGCCGTTCACGCAGGCGCGCGCCTGCGCTACTGGAACACCCTGGCCAAGACGGCCTTCGACACCATGCGGATCGAACCCGCCTCCACTCACTTCCACGGCCGCATGCAGCGACGCTTGTTCGGATCGCTGCAGTTGACCACCGTCGACTCGACTCCGGTCGCGATCCAGGCCCAACGCAGCGCAACCCTCAACGGTATCTACCTAATGCGCAATATGCACGGTAGCTGCGATGTGTATCAGCATGGCCGCCATGCGCACCTGCAGATCGGCGACCTGGTCGTCCTGTCTACCCAGGATCCGTATCGCATCGAATGCAGTCGCGCGCATCGCACTTGCGTGTTGTACGTGCCCGGTGCAGAACTGGCCAGCACGCTGGCACCGCAGATCGCGCTAGCGCATCGGGACGAGAGCTGCGCCCTGCTCGGCAGCTTCCTGGAACATCTGGGTCGGCTCGGCAACGCGCAGCCCGGCGGCAATCTATTGACCACCGCCTGCACCTTGCTGGAACTGACCTGGCCTGCGGCGGCAGACACGCGGCCGAGCAAGAGCAACGCGCATGCGTGGCGACTGCGGCTGCAACAGCATGTCCAGCAGCACCTCGCCGATCCACAGCTGAGCGCACAGGGCGTCGCCCGGCACTTCGGCATCAGCGCACGCTACCTGCAGATGATCTTCGCCGGCGCCGATACATCCTTCAGCGCCTACCTGCTCGAGCAACGCCTGCGATGGGTCGCCGAACGCCTGCGCGATGACCGCGGGCCGAGCATCTGCGAACTCGCGCTGGAAGCGGGATTCGGCGACATCTCGCATTTCTGCCGTTGTTTCCGCAAGCGCTTCGGCATCAGCGCAAGCGCCTATCGCCGCGACCCTGCACCGGCCTGATCGCGGCGGTGCGGACGGCGAGTTCGCCCCCGGTCAAGTCTTGTTCGCTCCGCGCCAAGCGCAGCCGTTCTGCGGCCGCCTAGGCTGATGGTGCCCGATGGGGCGTAGACCAGCCGGAGCGCACTCCATGACCGCCTTGAGTCGCATCAGCAGCGATATCGATCTATTCGCCGACGACGCGCTGCACGATCCCTACCCGCTCTATACCGAGCTCCGCAACCTCGGTCCGGCCGCCTATCTTCGCCGCTACGACGTCTACCACCTGGGTCGCTACGATCAGGTGCGCAAGGCGTTGGCCGACTGGCAAACCTTTTCGTCCGCACAAGGCGCTGGATTCAACCCGATCATCAACAAGCAGTGGGAACACGCACTGATCTGCGTCGATCCGCCCATCCATGGCGCCACCCGCAAGCTGTTCACCGAACGGCTCGGCCCACGTCACCTGCAGGACGTCGAAGACACCATCCATCAACGCGCCGAGGCGCTGGCCAAGCAGCTGCGCGAACGGCGGGACTTCGACGGCGTGCGCGATGTCGCGCACGATCTGCCGATCAACGTCATCTTCGACCTGATCGGCTGGCCGGAGGAAGCGCGCGACGAACTGGCGGCATTGGCAGCCGGCTGCTTCGACGCCTGCGGTCCCGATTCCCTGCGCATGCGGGCGGCGCTGCCGCGTCTTGAAGCGATGCGGGCGTTCGTCGCCGACACCTACGACCGCGACCGGCTCAAGCCAGGCGGGTTCGGCTCGACCGTCGCCGAGGCGGGAAGGCGGGGAGACATTCCACGCGAAGCGGCAATCGGCTTGATGGAGGGCTACGTGATTGCGGCCTTCGATACCACCATCAACGCGATCAGCAACGGCTTGTGGCAATTCGCCCAGAATCCGCAGCAGTGGGACAGGCTCCGCCGGGACCCTGCCAAGGCGGCCGCCGCCTTTCTGGAAATCATCCGCATCGATAGTCCGTTGCAACACCTGGCGCGCGTCACCACCCGTGAGGTCGACCTGGGCGAAGGCGTGGTGCTTCCCGCCGGCGCACGGGTGGTCATCAGCTATGCCTCGGCCAACCGCGACGAACGCCACTACCGCGCGCCCGACACGTTCGATATCGACCGTCATCCCACCGACCATCTGGGATTTGGCCTGGCGACCCACAACTGCGCCGGTCAAGCGCTTGCCAAACTGGAAGGTCTGGCGGTGTTCTCGGCCCTCGCCCGCCATATCGATGGCTTCATCCTGACCGGGCCGGTACAACGCGTGCCCAACAGCATCACGCGCGGGCTGTCGCATCTGCCGATGCGCGCGCACTAGGAGGACGCATGCCGAAGGTGACCTACATCGAACCGGACGGCCAGGCCATCGTGATCGACCTGGAGCCGGGCTGGAGCCTGATGCAAGGTGCAATGCACCATGGCATCGACGGGATCGAAGCGCAATGCGGCGGTTCCTGCGCATGCGCGACCTGCCATTGCTATGTGGAAGCCGGCGGCGAAGACCTACCGCTGCTGGAGATGGAAGCGGCCATGCTCGGCAACGTGGCCGCCGAGCGGCGCGACAATAGCCGCCTGGCCTGCCAGATCACCCCGGTGAACGCGATGACGATTCGCTTCCCGGATCGCCAGACATGAATCCACGCGTAGGCGGCATGGTCATCGTCGGTGCCGGCCAGGCTGGTCTGCAGACGGCCGAATCCCTGCGCATCGGGGGCTATGACGGCTCGATCGTCCTGCTCGGCGACGAAGCCTTCCCGCCGTATCATCGGCCGCCGCTCTCCAAGGCCTATCTCCTCGGCGAACTGAGCGACGCGCAGCTGAGCATTCGTGCGCTCGCAGCATTGGCTCGCAAGCAGATCGACTGGCGGCCCAATAGTGCTGTCGTGCGTATCGACCGTGCCAACCAAACCTTGCAGTTGCAGGACGGCGATCCACTGCGTTATGCGGGACTCTGTCTGGCAACCGGCGCGCGCGCGCGTCCACTGACGGTTGCCGGCGCAGCGCTGGACAACGTGCGACGCTTGCGCAGTATGGCCGATGCGCAAGCGATTGCCGCCGTGCTGCCGCAGAGTCATCGGATCGTGGTGATCGGTGGCGGCTTCATCGGGCTTGAATTCGCCGCAGTCGCACGACGGCTCGGAAAGCAGGTGGTGGTCCTGGAAGCCGCCAACCGACTCCTGGCACGGGCAATGACGCCCTTGCTGTCGGACTTCTTCATCGGCTTGCATCGCGCGAACGGGGTCGCGGTCGAATTGGGCGTTGGCGTGGAGGCGCTGAGCGGTGCCGATGGTCGCGTGAGCGCAGTCCACTTGCACGATGGCCGGGAGCTGCCTGCCGACTTGGTCATCGCCGGCATTGGCGCCGTCCCCAATGGTGAGCTGGCGCAACACGCTGGCCTGACCTGCGAAGGCGGTGCTGTGCTGGTGGACGACTGCACGCGCACCAGCGATCCGACCATCGTGGCCGCAGGCGATTGCACCATCAGGCAACTGGCGGGAGGCGACCGCCTGCGGCTGGAGTCGGTGCAGAACGCCATCGAACAGGGCAAGTCCGCAGCCGCCTCGTTACTCGGCCAGCATCGGCCCTGTCCGGCACAGCCCTGGTTCTGGTCGGACCAATACGATGTCACCTTGCAGATGGTCGGCCTCACCGCAGGCCACGACCGCGCGGTGGTCCGCGGCGATATCGCGGCCAATGCATTTTCGGTGTGCTATTTCACCAACGGCCGGCTGTGCGCCGTCGACTCCGTCAATCGCCCGCAGGATCACCTGGCCGCACGCAAACTGCTCAATGCAGGCAGGTCGCCCACCCCACAGCAAGCAGGCATGAGCGATGTTGCGCTGGACAGCCCGCTCCGCTGAGTCGGCGTCGCCGTCGCAGCGGCCGGTCCTGCATGGATCTATTGTTCTCGCGCCGCAGCGAGGCTGTCGTCCGGTGTGGCCGCAGGCTGCAGCAGCAGCCGAACCAAGGGATTCGGGAAACGCCGCGACATGGTGACGGCATAAAACGTCTCCACGATCTCCGGCAATTGATCGCCCTCCACCAGCATCCCGGCGGCAATCTCGTCCTTGACCACGATGGGTGGAAGAACGGCCAGGCCGATGTCCTCACGGGCAAGCAATCGCATCATCGCCATGTCCTCCACTTCGGCAACGATCTGTGGCCGCACGCCCAGCCGATCGGCCAAGGCATCGAAGCCGATGCGCACACTGCTGTCCACCGTCGGCAGGATGATGGGATGGCGTCGGAGCCGATCTGCGAAGCTCGCGGCGTGCCCCAGCCGATCCGGCGTCCCCACCAGGCTGACCGGCCACCCTGCGAGCCGGTGGGTGACAAACGGAGTCAATGCATCGCCAGGCGGGGCCTGATTCAGTAGCACGACGTCGAGGTTGAGCGCCTCCAGCGCCCGCAACAGTTCGGCCGCGCCCCCGGAGCGAAGAATGAGATCGATGTCGGCGCGGCCGAGGACCGGGCGCAGGAACTCCATCTGGAAGTTGCGCGACAGCGTGGCCAGCGAACCGACGCGCAGCGCATGTCGCGCTGCGCCAGTCTGCCGCAGTGTGCCCAGCAACTCATCGCCGGTGGCAAAGATGGCATCGGCGTGGTCGAGGACGATCTGCCCGGCCTCGGTCAGATGGAGTTGGCGCCCGCGGCGCTCGAACAGCGCATGGCCGAGGCGTTCCTCGAGCTTGCGGATCTGTACCGACAACGCCGACTGCGTAACGCTGAGCCGTTCTGCGGTGCGGGTGAGATTGCCGTCATGGGCAACCGCCCAGAAGTAGCGCAGGTGATTGTAGTTGAGAGCGGCCATTGTTCGATATTAACGAACGATTTCGTGAGAACAATGAATTTTTATTCAACCTCATGCATCGGTATCTTGGCGCCGCCCGCCACCGCGCTCGAATCAAGGGAATCGCCTTGTCGCCCTCTTTGCTGCCACTTTTCGCTCCGCTTCTGCTGCTTGTCGCCGCCGTCTTCGGCTTCGTCGGGAGCGGCCGACGCCCACGCTGGGCCACCACCTTCGCGGAAGGGGCCTCACTCGGCGCCTTGGTGATCGCGATGGCATCGCTGGCGCTACTGCTACTGCGCGGTACTGCAACCAGCCCACTGATCGGCTGGGACGGCATCGGCCTGTCCGCACGACTCGACGCCGTGAGCACGGTCATGTTGCTGTTGGTGGCATTCGTCGGCTGGATCGTGGTGCGATACGCACGTACCTATCTGGATGGCGAGGCGCGCCAGGGCTATTTCACCGGCTGGCTGTGTATCGCGCTCGCGGCCGTGCTGCTGCTGGTGCAGGCCGGCAATCTGGTCCAAGTGGTCATTGCCTGGATCAGCACCAGCGTCGCGCTGAATCGCCTGCTGCTGTTCTATCCAGAACGCGTGGCGGCACGGCGCGCTGCGCGCAAGAAACGGCTGTTCGCCACGATCGGCGGCACCGCCCTGATCTGCGCCGCGCTGCTTCTCTGGAAGCACCTCGGCACCAGCGATATCGCCACGATCAATGCGCTGGCCTGGAGCAGGCACTCCTGGTCGCTGGTCGCGGCGGCCGCGCTGCTTGCGCTGGCCGCGGTGCTGAAATCGGCGCAGTTCCCGACCCATGGCTGGCTCACCGAGATGATGGAGGCGCCCACGCCGGTGTCGGCCTTGCTGCATGCGGGTGTGATCAATGGCGGCGGCTTCCTGCTGATCCGCTTCGCCGATCTGATGCTGTCCGCCCCCGGCGTGCTCGCCGTGCTGGCCATGCTGGGCGGATTCACCGCCTTGTTCGGTGCACTGGTGATGCTGACCCAGCCCGCCGTCAAGACCTCGCTCGCCTGGTCGACGGTCGCGCAGATGGGATTCATGATGCTCCAGTGCGGTCTGGCGCTGTTTCCGCTGGCCCTGCTGCACATCGTCGCGCACTCGCTCTATAAGGCGCACGCGTTCCTGGCATCCGGCGGCGCGGTCGAGCAGGTGGCGGCCATCCGCCGGCCCGGGCCAGTGGCCGTTCCAAACGGGGCAGCGGTCTGCCGCGCCTTCCTGATCGCTCTGGCGATCTATGTCGGGATCGGCGCTGCCTTCGGCCTCACCTTCGGGTTCGGGCACAAGTCGCCACAAGCGCTGGCATTGGGCGCCATCCTGATCTTCGGCGTCGCCTATCTGCTGGCCCAGGGCCTTGCCGATACCGCGCCGCGCCCGCTTACCCGCAGGACCGCGATCTACGCCAGCGCCGCGGCGATCGGCTACTTCGCGCTGCAGACCGCCGCCGAATGGCTGACGGCCGGGGTGCTGCCGACGACGCCGGCACCGGGACGGCTGGAGTGGACGTTGATGGCGCTGGCGGTGCTGAGCTTCGGGCTGGTGGCGGTAGCGCAGGCGCTGTTCCCGCTCTGGGCATCGCATCCTGCCGCTGCCGGACTCCGCGTCCATCTCTCCAACGGCCTCTACGTCAATGCCATGATCGATCGCCTCCTCGGCGGCTGGTCCACCCGCAAGGCCTCGTGACCCCACACTTGTCAGGACAACGCCCATGTCGACCACCACGTCCCCCTCATCGCCGCTGTCGACCGACCTGATCATCGGGGCCGTCCATCGCGCAACGTACGCGATCCCCCCGCTATGGCCGCTGGCCTCCAGCGTCGCGGTCAATCCCTTCCTCGGCCAGACCGGCGAGCCGTTGGCAACGGCAGCGGCGCGCCTGCGGCACGCGGGCGGCGTTGCCCTGACCATGCCCCGGTCCTGGTATGCGCAGCGGCTGGCATCGGGCGAGATCGCCGAGGAAGACCTGCACGCCGCTTTCCACAGTGCGCCCGCAGCACTACGGCCACAGACGCTGTCCGCACTGAAGCAGGCCATGGCCGATGCCCCCCCTGCCCCGCAAGCCTTGCCGACCATTGCCGACCTGGCACGCGATATCTCGGCAATCGATTGGCAGGGCATCGTCAACGAACGCATCGGCCACTGGGCAGCCGGCTATTTCGACCAGGGCCAGGCGCTCTGGGCTGCCGGGCAATCCGGCGGTGCATACAGCACATGGCGGATCATCGCGACCCACGATCTGACGCCTGAGATTGCCGGCCTGACGGGTTTCGCGCAGCGCATAGCGGATGCGTCATCGAACGCCGAAGACGCCATCGCCGACTGCGTCGCCCGGCTTGGACTCCCCCAGGAGGCGCTCGACAGCTACTTCCACCGCTTGCTGACAACGCTTGGCGGTTGGAGTCAGGTCGCCCGCTATCGGCTCTGGCAAGCGGAGTTGAACGCAGGGACCGATGCTTCCGTCACCGAGTTGCTTGCCATCCGCCTGCACTGGGAAGCCGCGCTCCTGGAGCGCTACCGCTCGGCACTCGCGTCTCCGTGGCACACCGCCATTGCAGCCTACAGTGCCGCGGTGGCTGCAACGCCGGACGATGTCGTCGACAGCATCCTGCAGGAAGCTGCAGAACGTGCAGCGCAGCGGCGGCTCGATACCGTGCTTGCCGCGCCATCGCCAGCGCAGGCCGCACCCGGCCGCGTCAAGCTGCAAATGGCGTTCTGCATCGACGTACGCTCGGAAGTCTTCCGCCGCGCATTGGAAAGCCTCGATCCCGGCATCCAGACGCTGGGATTCGCAGGCTTCTTCGGCTTGGGCATCGGCCATCGACGGTTTGCCTCGGATGTGGTCGAGGCGCGTCTTCCCGTGTTGCTGACCCCAGGCGTTTTCACCTGCGCTGGAGACGCGACACCGTCGGAAGCCGCGGCGGACCTGAGTGCGCGGATCAAGGCACGTGCGAAGCGTGCCTGGGGCCGTTTCAAACTGGCTGCGATTTCCTCGTTTGCCTTCGTCGAAGCCACCGGCCCGATCTACGTCGCCAAGCTGCTGCGCGATGGCTTGGCGCTGAAGCGCCACCACGCGCCGAACGACCCGGCGCCGCGTCCAGCCTCCGATCTCGATCTCGACACCCGGCTGGCCATCGCCAAGCGCATTCTCGAGGCGATGTCGCTCACCACCGGCTTCGCCAGGCTCGTCGTGCTCGCCGGCCATGGGGCAAACGTGGTCAACAATCCACATGCGAGCGCGCTGCACTGCGGTGCGTGCGGCGGCTACTCGGGCGAAGTCAATGCGCGCCTGCTGGCCTCGTTGCTCAACGACCCTGCCGTGCGTGCCGGTCTTGCCGTGCGTGGCATCGCGATTCCGGCAGACACGCTGTTCCTGGCGGCACTGCACGACACCACGACCGATGCGGTCACGCTCTATACCGCCGACCAGCCTTCTGCCGAGCATACCGAGGATGTCGAGCATGCAAGGCAGTGGCTGACCGCGGCTGGCACGCTAGCGCGCGGCGAGCGTGCGCTGCGCCTGCCGCGCGCCGAGCGTAGCCGGGACATCGCCCATCGCGCCCGCGACTGGGCCGAGATTCGCCCCGAATGGGCGCTGGCAGGCTGCCAGGCCTTCATCGCCGCACCGCGATCGCGAACGGCCGGGCGCGACCTGGCCGGACGCGCCTTCCTGCATGACTACGACTGGCAAGGCGACGAAGGCTTCGGCGTGCTGGAGTTGATCCTCACCGCGCCGGTCGTCGTCGCCAGCTGGATCAGCCTGCAGTACTACGGATCGACGGTCGCACCCGAGCTCTTCGGCGCGGGCAACAAGCTGCTGCACAACGTCACCGGCGGCATCGGCGTCGTCGAGGGCAACGGCGGCCTGCTGCGCACGGGATTGCCGTGGCAGTCGGTGCACGATGGCGAACGCCTGACCCACGAACCGCTGCGGCTTTCGGTGTTGATCGAAGCACCGTCCGAGGCGATCGCCAGGATCCTCGAACGTCACCCGCAAGTCCGCGCACTGTTCGACAACCGTTGGCTGCATCTGTTCGCGCTGGACGACGAGGGCCGCATGAAATGGCGCTACGCTGGCAACCTGCACTGGGAGACCTGCATTTAGCCGCAAGTCACGACGTGGCACCGGTCGGATTCTGGCGCCCCAGCAGGTCGCCTGGCATGTTCCACGCGCTGCGTCGGCGGCGCGCAGAACATCGCCTCAGCGCTGTCGAATGTGCTCCTGCTGCTGCGCATGCAACGACCAACTCGCATGCCAGTCGATCCGGAACCCATCGCCTTCGAGTTGCAGCGGAAGCCACACATAGCGTCCATCGATGGCGTTCTCCGGATTCCAGCGATCGCCCATGTAGATGAAGTGACCTGGCTGTCCCGGCATCGGCAACACGTACGCACTCTGGCTGTGGAAGGTGAGCGCAGCGTCTTCGCCGCGCGCCGGATTGCCGAGCTCGGTCCACGGGCCCATCGGCGATGCCGCGCTGGCACTATGTGCGGTATTGGGCTTCCACCCGGTGCACTCCGAGCCCATGAAGAAATAGCGCCCGGCATACTTGAAGATCGCCGGCGCCTCCAGCGCTTGATCGACGAAGATGCGTTGGTAACCCTGCTCGGTGTCGAGATAATCGGCTGTCAAACGCGTCACATGCATGGTGGCGTTGCCTTCGGAGCTGTAGAACAGGTACGCCGTGCCATCGTCGTCCTGGAACAGCGTCATGTCGCGCGACTGCTGGCCATTGGGCTGGAAGGAGCGCAAATACCGGTACGGACCGGCTGGCGTATCTGCGACCGCCACGCCCACGCGCGCATCCTTGTAACCGTGCCCTGCCCGTTCCAGGTGGAACCACATCACGTACCTTCCAGTGGCCGGGTTATGCAGCACCTTGGGGCGTTCGATGATGGCGCCATCGGCAATGTCGGACTGCGGATCTCTCGACACCGCAAGCGCGATGCCGCGCGCATCCCAGTGCAACAGATCGCTGGACCGATAGACCGATACGCCGACGTGCGCCGCATTGCCGCCCTTCCCGGCGGTCTTGTATTCGCCAAACCAGTAGTAACTGCCGTCCGGCGCCTCGAGCATCCCGGCGCCGTGCGCGTTGATCACTGCGCCCTGACGGTCATGCCATCGAGCGCCTGGGACGATGGCGGCCGACGCATCGGTGGCTGAGGCCAGCAAGGGCACAAGCAGCAAAAACACCCCGGCGACAGCGCTCAACCGCCGTTGCCACGATGACGAGCGGATGCCTGCGCAGCTACCACTGTACAGGTTTTCGCGAATCGACGACCCGACCGACGCACGCATCTGCCTCATTCTGCATTCCTCGCATCAGCACCACAGGTCCATCAGACGAATGGCCGACAAGCCAGCAGTGTCATATCAGCCGCTTTGCGGGATCACTTCGCATTCTTGACGTCTTCCTTGAAACCGCTACGCGTACCCCCGGCCTTGACCTCCAGCACTTGTCGCCAGGCGCCGTGCCGTCACTTCCCTTTGGCGATCAACTTTGCTTCGGACCGGGCTCGGGCGCAAGAGGCGCCCCGCTGTTGTTGGCGCCGATCACCTTACTTGTTACCGGCTGCGCGCGTTCAACGTCACCGATCTCAGTGCCATCCGGCGTGAGGCGACCGGCAAGGGGCCCATGATTGGACGGTGGATGATGAAATGCGTCGCTTCGATCATAGATTGGAGCGGACTGCCGCTCGATAATGCGATCTCCCCGTGTCCTGCGATCTTCTTCCCTACGGCAGCGAGGCCCCCTCTCATGCGCTACGCCCAGCTTGGTCGGACGGGTCTTTTCGTGTCGAAGTTCTGCCTCGGCGGCATGACCTTCGGCGGTGCCGCGACGCCAGCGGGTGCAGCCATCGGGTGCCTGTCGCAGCAGGAGACGAACACTATCGTCGACCAGGCGCTCGATGCCGGCATCAACCTCATCGATACGGCGGACGTCTACGGCGGCGGCGGTTCCGAAACGAGGCTTGGCGAGGCGTTGAAAACGCGCCGCGAACAGGTCGTCCTGGCGACCAAATTGCATGCGCGTGTCGGACCAGGTCCGAACGACGTTGGGCAATCGCGTCTGCATCTAATGGCGGCGCTGGATCAGAGCCTCAAGCGCCTGCAGACCGATCGCATCGACCTGTACCAGATTCATGGCTTCGATCCGCTCACACCGTTGGACGAGGTCGTGCGCGCGCTCGACGACGCCGTGCGCAGCGGCAAGGTGCGCTACGTCGGCTGTTCCAATCTGGCCGCTTGGCAATTGATGAAGGCGCTTGGCATCGCCGAACGTGACCGATTGACGCGGTTCGCCGCCCTTCAGGCTTACTACTCCATCGCGGGGCGGGACATCGAACATGAGCTGGTGCCTGCGGTCATGGATGCACAGATCGGCCTGCTGTGTTGGAGTCCGCTGGCCGGCGGACTGCTCTCCGGCAAGTTTGATCGCCATGGCCACACAGACAACACCGCGCGCCGCGCGTCGATCGCCTTTCCGCCGGTCGACGAAACACGGGTGCATGACATCATCGACACCTTGAAGACCGTGGCCACGCGGCATGACGCGACCGCTGCCCAGATCGCGCTCGCATGGCTGCTCTCTCGCCCGGCGGTCACCAGCGTCATCGTCGGCATCAAACGCCCCGCGCAACTGACCGACAACCTCGGTGCGCTGGAGCTGACGCTGTCGGGCGAGGACCTGGCCGAACTCGACGAGGTCAGCCGACCGGCAGCCGCATACCCGGGTTGGATCCAACGCTATAACGCCAGAAGCCGGGTTCCGGCTGGCCATCCATTCGAGGGACCGAGTTGGAGCGTGGGCGAGCGCCCGCTGTAGCCCACCACGACTGCAGTCTGGCGCAGTGGTGATGTAGGCCTTGAAGGCGAGAACGCCGCGCTACGCTGAAAAGGACGGCACGTCCGGCACGCGCCCTCAAAGCACAGCGCATCGGGCTGGCCATAAAAGCCACGCCAGATCGTTTCGATGCCCCTTCAAGCTGGCCACGATCGATGGGGCTCTGCCGCGAAAACCATGGACGGTTGTAAAAAGGTGGAAACTTGAAGTCATGCCGGGCGTTCATTCGCCACGTCCTTTGGCCGGAGTGATGCCCAGTTTCCTCCAGCCTAAACAAGATTTGCATCAATCCAACAGGCCACGTCGGTAACAGGGATGGCGTGGCGCTCATTGAACGTCCCGCGCTTATCCCAAGCGACACCGCGACCCTGCGCAAAAGCCGCACGGTACTTTCGCATCATGTCGTGCGGCTCACGCGCCAACTCGTCCAGCAACTGCTGTTCGGTCCATTCTGAACGGCCGAAGGGTCGACCAAGTGCGGCTTGCAGCTTGTCGGCGACCTCTGCGTAAGTCACTGTATCGCCGGCGAGATACACGATCTCGTTCCGGATGCGGGGTACGGCAAATACGAGCTCGGCGGTCAATGCCCCGATATCGTCGGGCGTCGTCAACGTCACCGCAGTATCTAGGCTGCCCAGTGCATGCACTACGTCATTTCGAAGATCAACGACACCGAAGTCCGGCTCGAACAGGTAGCTCATGAACATGCCAGTCGAGATGATGACCCACTCAGTCAGGTGCTGGCCGCGCAGCAAGTCGCGCACGTCCAGTTGGGCATCGAAGATATCCTGCGGACTGCCACGGCCGATCACGTCGAAATCGACACCGAACTGCCACGGGAAGTACCTCGGGATCTGCGCTTGCAGCGCCGCTCGCGCCAACTTCATCGGCGTATCGATTCCTGCTGCATATCCGGCACAGCCAATGACCGTATCATACCGCGCGAATACCACGGCCAGTTCGTCGATTGAGCTCTTCACTAGATCGCCAAGGACGATCTCGATTCCAAGATTTCGGATCTCCGCGATATCTTGTTGCTTATCTGGCGCATTGGACTCAACTGCGCTTGCGCGCAGCAAAACGCTGATCTGCGCGCCGCCCACGCCCTTTGCCCGACGTGCAAGATTGCGGAGTACCGGGAGGCCGAGTTCACCCGCACCGAGTACAAGAATATGTTGCGACGTCGCGTTAGGATCTGTTTTGTTCATCAATCCTGCCCAAGGAAGAAGTCGGGGCAGTCTAGCCATGCGTTGGCGCGAACGTAAGAAGGCACACTCGTGATACTGGGAGCGAAATCGCTGTGAATCGAGACGACATCCTTGAGTATTCGCAGACCGTGTGTGACGGTCTAAGAGACGATGACGATGGATTGCGACGGGAGGTGCTTGCGCATGCCGGAAGTCGTTGGTCGCTCGGCATCGTCCACACGCTCGGGGTGTACGGCAGGCTGCGCCATGCGGAAATCGGCAGGCGCATGCATGGGGTAACGCAACGCATGCTGACGCTGACTTTGCGCCAGCTCGAGCGTGACGGACTGGTGCTTCGTCATCAATTCGACGAGGTGCCTCCCAGGGTCGAGTACGAACTCTCAGACACAGGCATGGAATTGCTCATTCGGATGGTCCCGCTCTGGACCTGGATCGTCGAAAATGCGGACCGTTTCCGAGAAGCCCGGCGGAACTTCGATAACGAGCACGGCGACGCAAGTTCCTAGTGGGTTTCAGTTGCGATGCCTATGCCCTGGCTCTGTTTGATCGGCATCGCCCATCGCGTCACCAGCTGCCTACGGATGAGCGGCGACTGGCGCTGTAAGGCACCTCACCTGGCTACGCGGCGAGGCAACGCAGTCCGCATCGATCAGCTCGACCTCGAAGTACGAAGTCCTGCCAGGACTCCAGCACGTCGGACCACTTCGCGGAAAGCTCGCGTCACAGATGTATTAGCTGCCCCTGATAATCGCCGCGACCCGCCCCCTTTCAGATCGACATGTCACGGCGATTTTTCGATCGCTGGCGATAGCCCCCGAAGACGCCGACTGATACGCCCAGTGTTTCCTAGACATCTCAAGGCCATGGAAAATGACTGATTCGGAGGTGTCCATGAGCAGTAAGCGGTATACGGATGAGTTCAAGATCGAGGCGGTCCGGCAAGTGACCGATCGTGGGTTCAAGGTGGCAGAGGTCGCCGAGCGACTGGGTGTCACCACGCACAGCGTGTACGCCTGGCTGAGCAAGTTCGGCAAGCCCGGCGTGACGCAGCGTGCCGAGGTCGGCCACGCGCCGCGCGGCCGCCAGGATCTGGTCAACCGACGCAGGGCGATAGCGCCCCCGGCCGTCGCGCACGTGCAGCGACGCATCGAGATCGAGAATGGACAGGTTCGACATGGTCATGATCAGCTCCGGTTGCTCGGGCGGAATTGCCCGGCACCGTCGCCATCACGGCGCAGCGCAAGCCGTCAGGGGTCGCGGACGGACGCAGGCCGCAAGCGTGCCCGCAGGCACGCGCAGCCCTTGACGGCGAGCACGCCGTGGTACGGTGAAGGGATCGGCAACTCCGCACCCCTCCCCCAAACGAAGCCAGGATCCGCAAGCGAAGCGCGCAGGCACGGCGAGCCTCGCCGGGCCGAAAATGCAGCGACCGCAATCGGAAGCTGCGGCGCAAGACCGCAAACAAAAAGGCGCCGCCCGCCTCACGGCAGACAGCGCCCATGACTGTGATCAGGTGGCTTCGCGCTTCAGCAGCGACTCCAACTGATCGATCAGCCCGACCTCGACGAACACGCAGTCCTGGCAGGACTCCAAGGGCACATCGAACAGCTTCGCGAACACCTCTCGCCGCAGATGCGCCACGTGGCCCGTCCGGTACGCATGCTCCGGCTTCAAGCGCTCTGCATTGGTCGCCAACGCGCTGCGCTCAGGATCACACTCGATCAACGCGACGAAGCCATCGTCGACGAACTTCCGGTGCTCGGGACACAGCCCCCAGCCCGTCCTCGTTTGGCGCTCCATGCTGGCGCGCAGGCGCCTGTCCAGCAGGAGGGAGCCGGTCTCGAACGCGCTGCCGCAGACAAGGCAGACGTGTTGTTCCAGCGAAACGTGCGATTTCTCGTTCATGGCGATCTCCGGTTGCTCGGGCGGAATTGCCCGGCACCGCCGCCATCACGGCGCAGCGCAAGCTGTCAGGGGTCGCAGACGGCCGCAGGCCGCAAGCGTGCCCACAGGCACGCGCAGCCCTTGACGGCGAGAACGCCGTGGTACGTTCGAGGGAACGGCAACGCCGCCACCCCGGTCTCAAACGAAGCCAGGACGACCGGCAAGCGAAGCGCGCAGGCACGGCCCACGAGGCCGCGCCGGAGGCATCAGCCGAGCGTGCAGCGAGGAAGCGATAGAAGTGAGACCCGCAGGCGGGTCGATGCGCTACGAGCACGACAGCGCGACCGGCCATGTTTCTTGGACGGGAATCTCCCTGTCTACGAGAGGAAGCCTAGTGAGGTTGTAGCGCCAGCACTACCAAGCTACCCGAGCCGGATTGGCATTTATACAACGTGGCTGTATAAAGCATGAAAACCGTTGCGATCATCGCAGTAATTTGGTGCCATTGCGGCACCCTAGCCGTAAATATCGTTAGTCAAAGGGAGGGGGCATGGCTTCTGCGAGACGGGATTTTGAAGGCTTCGTGCGGTGGCTCTACCAACCAGATAGACAAGTTCCAGGCGACGTACGCCGACTGGCAACTTTGGCTCTCGCAAACTTTGACGAATTGGCTGAAACCTCGCGACAACGAAGCCAGCGCTCCACCTTTCTGGTCGGCCTGATGCGGCGAGAGCTTAGCGATACCGTAGAAGCGCCTCCAGTAGACGTTGCTAAAGCAAACGTCGACGTCTGGCCATGGGTCAGATTGCGTCACCTTACAATCGGTCCATTTCGCGGATTCCGATCACCAGAGCCTTTTGACCTAACTAAGCAGATCATCCTTTTCTACGGGCCGAATGGCAGCGGGAAAACCAGTCTATGTGAAGGACTGGAGTATGCCCTTCTCGGAGATGTCGAAGAAGCTGGCAGCAAACGCATTGCGGCCAGGACCTATCTGGCAAACGTTCACGACAGGCGATTCGATCCGCCAGTCCTGAAGGCAACGGATCAACAAGGACGAGAGGTTGACGTTGTTGCAAACCTCGACAATTATCGCTTCTGTTTCATAGAAAAAAATCGAATCGACGCATTTTCAAGAATCGCTGCTCGGCCCAACGCTCAGCGAACTGAACTGATTGCCACACTCTTTGGCATGGACCAGTTTAATGAGTTCGTAGCCCACTTCAATGAGAGCATCGACGGACAGCTTGTTTTGGTCGGCGAGCGACAAACTGTCTTGACTACTCGCCGGAACGCGCTTGCGGCAGATCAAGCAACCGTCGGTGGAGAAACCGCCTCCCATCAACTGCTAGACGAAGAGGAATTCTCTCTGGCCAAGGAATACGCAGGAGACCTCACCTATCAAGCACTGAAGGACCTGATCGGTACTGCGGAAGCTCCGGGACGCCTCAAAGAGCTGGATGATATTCTAGGAGCGGTTCCACCGAATGTTCTTGGCATCACACGCCAAGGTCTCCAGGATGCTTTCGGAGAGGCACACCAGTGCTCGCAGGAGCTTGACGAGGTTATTGCTTCCCTTCGGGCCAAAAGCGACCAAGTATCCTTCAAGTCACTTTATAACTCTGTTCTCGCTTTGCAGAAGACCGTCGGAGATCGCTGCCCCGCTTGCGACACGCCACTGACTGGTGACGCTCATGTTTACGCAGATCCCTTTAAGAAGGCGACTGACGGGTTGCAGCAACTTGAAGAGTTGAGCGCCCTTCAAGAACGACAAAAGACTATCGAAGTAAAACTTGGCCAAGCATCTCGCGCGTTGCGGCAGATGTTCTCGCCCCTAAGCGCATTCATAGTAGCTCATCAAGAAGATGAGTCAGTAGTCGGTCGTTGGGCTTTGCAGCTGCCTGCGGAGCCTAGCGGTCTTTGGTGGACAGATATCTATTCCCTACCCTCCACAGACCGGCGCGGATCGCCTTCGCTAGATGAAATCCTCGCTGTAGTAGATCGCATGACCGCGCAAGACGAAGCTTCAAGGGCGGCTCAGCGGGATCGACAACCGCACATCAATGAGCGTCGGCGACTCAATGAGTTCCAGCTAAAGGTGCAAGCGCAAGACCTCAAGCGGCAGCAACTGAAAACGAATATCGAAGCAGCGCGTAACCGCATCGAAGCGTTCGACGGAACAAACGCGATGTTGATCGAACAAGCGGAGCAGGAGAAGCTAGATATCGCTCGCGACACGCCTTACAAGACAGCCTACGACAGGTTTCTTGAAGCTCTTAGATCCTACAGGGATCAACTCCCTGGTCAGCTAATGGCTGGGTTAAATGATGCCGCCAGAGATTTATATAATGCATTTAATCGCAATGATCGCGACGAGGATAAATTATCAGCACTGCATCTGCCGTTGACTGGCGATGAAAAGATAGAAATCAGTTTCCAGGGAAATCACGGGGTTCGATTCGATGCACTCCACGTTCTGAGCGAAGGACACATACGTTGCCTCGGCCTTGCCATTCTGATGGCCAAGGCGAAGAGCATCGGCTGCCCAGTTATCGTCTTCGACGATGCTATAAATGCTATCGACCATGACCACCGAGGAGGAATCCGAGAAGTGATCTTTGAGAGCGACCACTTCGCTCAAATTCAACTGATCGTCACCTGTCACAGCAACGAGTTCATAAAAGACATCCAACAACACCTGCCTACTCAGCGCAGAAACGCCTGCAAGGTCTACTTGTTACGACATCACGATGGCAACTACCAACCTAGAGTTACCGGCAATGTGCCAAGCGCGAACTATATCGCCAAGGCTAGGGCAGCAAGAGAAGCGCTTAATGACCGAGATGCGCTCGCTGCTTCTCGCCAAGCCTTGGAGATGCTAAGCGAGAAAACTTGGCGCTGGCTTGGAAGCCATGATCAGGGCGCCTTGAATATCACGCTGATGGGCGTCGGCGCCGAGCCTGCATTGAGAAATCTATGCGAAGCGTTGGTCAAGAAATTGCGAGATGCCCAGACCTTCAACCACGCGAACAAAGAGCCCCTTCTTACTGCGTATGGCCGCATCTTGGGCATTCCAGTTAACAATCTTGTTTGGACGTACCTCAACAAAGGTACTCATGAGGAGGCAGACCGCGATGACTTTGACGGGGAGCTTGTGGAAACCGTTGTCCAAACACTTGAGGAGCTAGACCGCCTCGATCTGCGAGGCAGGCGCTAACTCTTGTTGCTGCACGCACGCCTAGTCTTGGCTGGGCGTAGCGCTGAAATAAACTAGAGAGCGACAGCACCGGATCCCTTCGGGTACTGGCTGACGGTTAGCTGCTTAATCAGCTAGCCATAATGCCGGTCGTCGAGCGATGACACTCCGGATACCGCATGTGGCTTGGTGTCGTAGCGCACAGCGGTGATGTCATGGATAACCAATGAATCACGCTTCAGTCTCAGCGCGGGATGCACTGAGCGGCGTGCATACCATGGAATCTCACGCTCCTTGAACAGAATCGACGGACTGAACCACTTTCCCGGGCCATCCTCTTCGTACTCCCATAATGCGACGTCGGCCGTCGCTTGAGATCCATCTGCGTCGGTGACTTCACAAGCCTTACGAAAGAGAACCACATTGTCACCTTCTACTCGCTCGCCTGGACGGCGCCCCTGGGCGGATGGATAAATGATGCCATCCACGTTCAAAGTGTCATGCGCAGCTAAATAGTCTGCGACCGCCTGGGTGATAAGGTAGTCGCGATCTTGCAGTTCGGGAACTATTGGTGCTGACAGGCGGCCACCAAGTGTCCTGAGAAAATCTCGGCGCTGCGCAGCAGCGCGGGTTGCACGATCGAACAAACTGGCCCCGCTCCTAAGCTCCACACTAGCCAAGCGCCGAAGATCCAGTAGCCGTAATGGGCGAGTCACTTCAAAGGCGGCAAGTACAACTCTGCTACCGACCGGAGGACGCACTTCGGCGATGCATATCTCAGGAGCAGTGGCGCCGTAGAAGGCGGGCTGACCTTGCCCGTTCATACGTCCAGCAGCGCCGATCCCAGCGGCGGGCGAACCCAAAAAGCGTTCTGGCCAGGTAAGTGCAAATGCCATGGATTCGTCAGTTTGAAATACACGGCCACGGTACAGCGTTCTTAATGGAGCTTCGGGCCCAGCCAGCATGATCACCGGCTGCCCTTCGCTATCGCGGTCATCAGCGATCTCGCCGAAAATCTTTTTAAGCAGCAGAGTCGCTTTCGGATTGAAGAAGCGAACATCAGAACGCAGGCTTTCCTCCATGTCTCTCCAGGCGTGCCCTAACGGCTCTGCCATGGACGGCTTGCGAACAAACCATGGGTCATCATCGCCATATCGAGACTCTCCCGAGTCGGCATCAAACCAGAGGTCTCTCAGATACTCTACGATGACCTCAATAGCGGCCTGCGGCGCTTGGGTCAATTGTGAAACTGTCTCGTACAAGTCTTGGCCAGCGGGCGTACGACCAAAATGCACTACTGCCATTGTGTGACTGGATTCCTCGAAGAACGTATCAATAACTTCGTCGCACAATTTTGCCACTACCCAAAGATCGGCAGACTGCTGATCTTTCTTACAGCACTCACATGGGTTCTCAGACGTTGCCGCCTCTTCAATCAACCGCCGCAAGTACGGCTCGCCTACGCAGCTCGCACAAATAAATCTCATACTAAATTCCTATTCGAGGTCTACATTGAACGGTGCGTATACCGACCGGAACATTGTCAGAATCTTGCGCCTAGCGGAGTCCAGCTGATCTGCACTGCGTTGCGAAAGCTCGAACGTCGGGCAGTCTGGAAATCCACAGCCACAAGGCCTTATTTCGCCCTCCCTAAGGCCAGTCACGAAAATGCGACGGAGGTCATCGACATGGCGTACGACCTTCTCCAGCGTGGTTCGGATACCCCTATCCCTCAGGTTATGGATCGACGGAATACGTCTAATCTCATCGCCGTCGCGAGTGCGCCATATACCGGTATTGAGTGCGCCGATAGTATCTTCGATCGCCTGCCGGAAGGCCGGCAGAGAGCTTTCCTTGTGAAACGGCGTGCGAAAGGCAGATCGGTTAAATACTGCGGCCATCAACTGCAGTGAATCGGTATCGGACAAATCTGGAAAATCATCAACAAATCTGCGAATGTCCGCCTTCGCATCGGGAAAATCTGTTCCGCGAACGAAACGATGGAGCAAGTACTCAGCGCGAAGCCGCAAGTTCTCCTCAAACTCCACACCCGACCAGATGGTGACATGGCCCACACCAAGGGCGGCCGCGGCTTTCTCAATCCGACTGCGGCTTGTGTCCGAGACGGCGCCTCGGGAAACGAACTTGAAGGCGTCCGGCACAGCACCTGCGGCCCTCATCGCCTTCTCCATGTCACCTTTTGCTTTCGCTAACGTCAAGGCGTCCCGATTCGCGCATTGAATGATGGTCGTGCGAGGCGGCCTGTCATCAAAGAACTCGGTCCCCGTGATGTCTCTACCTTGGTCACCCCCCGATTGACCGCGCCAGACCAAGTCACGCCAACCTGCCCGCAAGTGGTATGCGAAGACGAGACGCTCAAACTGTATGCCGCTGAAATCCTCGAAATGGATTGGAGAAACCATTACCGTCGCCATATCCCGGCCTTTGCAAGTTATCTATTCGTCGATACGCCTGAACACGCCCCAACGAGTTTCGTCGATAGCCAATGAAGGCCATCATCGCTTCATCTTCTGCGGCATCAACACTCATGGAGCGCGATATGGAGAATACCCCGTCAGGCCCGGTGGGCAGAGCCTATGAATCGAAATACAGCCTCGCCGCGCCGCTGCCCGGCTCGGCGGCCTATGAGGAACTTCCTCAGTTTCCGCAGTTCTGCGTTCTGCCCTTCCGTCGTACCATACGCCGAAAGGAGCTGCGCCAGATCGTTCCTTTGGCCGAAACAACGATCTACGAAATGGAGCGCCGCGGCGAGTTCCCGCGCCGTTTCAACTTGACGCCCCGCTGCGTCGTATGGGACCTGGCCGAAGTGGAAGCTTGGATCGAACAACGCAAGCAGGCACCCCGCACCGGCATCGTCAAACCCGACGTCCACCAGCGAAAAACCCGCCCTGTCCGGGCGGATTCGGAAAAGATCTAGCCGTGCGCGGGACGATTCATCCGACAAAGGTCTCCAGTTCCTTAGCCGCCGCCTTCGGCAGCCGCAGACGCTCCTTCGCAACATTGGCCTGCATGGCCACGCGCGCCACGTCCAGCACATCCTCCGCCAGCGCATAACCTCCCCGAGCCTGCAGCCAGGCCAGCACGTCGGCCAGATGCCAGATCGACGTGCTGCCCTCATGCACCGGCGCTGGGAAGCTCCCGGGATACGCGAGCATCAGCTTGCGCATGTTCTGCCGCGACACGCCCACGATCTCGGCCACGTCGGTCAACCCCACCAAGTCCGGTGCCACCTCTATCAGGCGTGCCGAAGGCACCGCCGCGCGTACGTCAGCCAATGCGCTGCGCACAGCTTCCCCGGCATCGACCGCCTCGCGGTTGAACTCCAGCGCCAGGCGCCCCGGCTGCCCAATGCCGACCAGCGCATCGTCGCAGCCGGCCTCGCCCAGGCGCTCGACCAGCGCATCGGTGTCGCGGTCCTCGTCAGCCAGTTGGTACTTCAGGGTGAAGGTGTATTCCATCGCGCTACTCCTGGGCACCCTCGCCAGCATCGTGCTGGCGGCGGTGCGTGGTGCAGTTGCCCACGACGCGCCGCAAGGCGCGTGCATGGTTGCCAGGGCTCTTCGGCGTGCTCCACACGCTGGTGATGCAGAACTCGCCGCAGCGGCATTCCTGGTCGTTGTAGGGGCAATAGATCCGCCCCCACGCATGGCTTCCGCCGACCTCGACGCGCCAGCCCTGCCCTTCGGCATGCCGAAGCGCCTCCTCGACTTCCTTCTTCGGATGGGAGGGGCGAACCATCAGCGGCCTCCAGTGTGTAGCGGCCACCAAAAGTTGTCAAGTGACAACCAACTCGTGGTCATGCCACTGCGCTCAATCCGGGCACAACCACATTCCTGGGAATCAGCGTCGGAACGTAGTCCTGCCGCTGCTCCCAGGCACCGACCAGGTTGGCCCACTCCTGCAGCATGTGACGCCGCTGCTCCGCGTACTCGGCCTTGTTGTAGACGGACCGCGACGAGCGCCCATCTTCGTGTGCAAGACACTTCTCGATCCAGTCGCGGTTGAATCCGATCTCGTTCAACAGCGTCGAACCTGTCCGTCGAAGGTCGTGAACGGTGAACGGCTGCAGCGGCAGGCCCTTGCTCCTGGCTTCTTCGACGATGAGTTGCGTTACCCGATTCAACGTCGCGTTGGACATGCAGCGCTCTGCATCGTATCGGGACGGGAAGACGAACCTCGAACCCGCCGCGCACGCATGCAACGTCACGAAGATGTCGAGCGCCTGATTCGAAAGGTAGACCACGTGCGGATTGCGCCCCTTCATCCGCGCCTTGGGAATCGTCCAGGTCTTCCGCTCGAAATCCACCTCGTCCCAGGTGGCATGGATCAGCTCGCTCTTGCGAACCAGCGTCAGGAGAACCAGGCGCAACGCCAGCCTGATCGTCGGATAGGTCGCCACCGCTTCCAGTTGCTGCAGCATCAGCCGGATCTCCAGCGGCGACAAGGCACGGTCCTTCGGCGTGAAGGTGGCGATTGATGAAGCGCTGACGCTATCCGTCGGGTTCTCTACCTTCTCGCCCTGGGCGATGGCGTAGACATAGACCTGCTTGACGATGTCCCGGATCTGGACCGCCGTCGCCGGCGCACCACGCTCCTTGACCTTGTTGCACAGAGCCCGCAGGTCATCCGCCTGGATCTCGGTCAGCAGGCGGTTGCGGAAGACCGGCAGGATGTCCCGGTCGATGATGTGCTTGCGCATGGCCCGCGTGCTGTCGGCCAACCTCGCATTGGCCAACCACGCATCCATCGCCGCCCCAAAGGTCTTGATGGCCGTAACCCGCCGCTTGGCCCGCTGCTTCTCGATCGCAGGAGATATGCCTGCCTGGACCGATTTGCGCGCCTCCAGCAGCAGTTCGCGCGCCATCGCCAGCGAGATACCGCCAGCGCCATAGCGCCCCAGGGTCAAGGTCTCGCGGCGGCCATTGAGCCGGTAGTCGTAGCGGAAGGTGACGGTACCACTGGGCAATACCGTCACGTAAAGCCCATCACGGTCGGAAGCCTTGTAGGGCTTGGCCTTGGGCTTCAAATTTCGTAGCGCAGCATCGGTCAGCATCGAGGTTTTCTCCGGTTTTTCCGACGGCTTTTACCGTCAGGGACCTGGAGGCCTGCTGATGCTCGGAAAGCCGCATGAAACAAGCTTTTCCGAGAAAACTTTTACCGTCAAAGACGGTATAAGTCTGGATAGTGAATGAGAACGACTGAATCCGGCCGCGTTTTTTACCGCCACCTATACCGTCAAATTTTTCTGCTGGCCGGCGATAGCCACCGATAGCAGCCGCAATCTTTCCCCTTTCAGATCAACAAGTTGTGTGAATTTTTCGACAGCTGGCGATAGTCCGCGAAGGACGTCAAATCACTCCCACTCGATCGTCGCCGGCGGCTTGCCGGAGATGTCGTAGACCACCCGCGAGACGCCGCGCAGTTCGTTGATGATGCGGTTGCTCACGGTGCCGAGGAAGTCGTATGGCAGGTGTGCCCAGTGCGCGGTCATGAAGTCGATGGTCTCGACCGCGCGCAGCGCGATCACCCATTCGTAGGCACGCGCGTCGCCGACCACGCCGACCGACTTGACCGGCAGGAACACCGCGAAGGCCTGGCTGGTCTTGTCGTACAGGTCGGCCTTGCGCAGTTCATCGATGAAAATCGCGTCGGCCTTGGCCAGCAACTCGGCGTACTCGCGCTTCACTTCGCCAAGGATGCGCACGCCCAGGCCGGGACCAGGGAACGGATGGCGGTAGACCATGGTGCGCGGCAGGCCGAGTTCGACGCCGAGCCGGCGCACTTCGTCCTTGAACAACTCGCGCAGCGGTTCGACCAGACCCAGCTTCATATGCTCGGGCAGGCCGCCGACGTTGTGGTGGCTCTTGATCACGTGCGCCTTGCCGGTCTTGCTGCCGGCCGACTCGATCACGTCCGGGTAGATCGTGCCCTGCGCCAGCCACTTGGCATTGCTGAGCTTGTTCGACTCTTCGTCGAAGATCTCGACGAACAGGTTACCGATGATCTTGCGCTTGGCCTCCGGATCGCTGACGCCGGCCAGCGCCTGGAAATAGCGGTCGGCGGCGTTGACCCGGATCACCTTGACGCCCATGTGCTCGGCAAACATCGCCATCACCTGGTCGCCTTCCTGCCAGCGCAGCAGGCCGGTATCGACAAACACACACGTCAGCTTGTCGCCGATCGCCTTGTGCAGCAGCGCAGCGACTACCGACGAATCGACACCGCCGGACAAGCCCAGAATCACTTCGTCATCGCCCACTTGCTCACGCACGCGCGCGATCTGGTCCTCGATGATGTTGGCCGCGGTCCACAGCGTGGCGCAGCCGCACACGTCGACCACGAAGCGGCGCAGCAGGGTCTGGCCCTGCAGGGTGTGGGTGACTTCCGGATGGAACTGCACGCCATACCAGCGCTTGGCCTCGTTGGCCATGGCCGCGACCGGGATACGGTCGGTGACGGCGGTAATGGTGAAGCCCGGCGGCACCTTGGACACATGGTCGCCATGGCTCATCCACACGTTCAAGCGCGACGCGCCTGCGTGATCGGTCAGCCCAGAGAACAACGCATCGGCTGCGACCACATCCACCTCGGCGTGGCCGAACTCGCGCTGGTCGGCGGCCTCGGTGGCGCCGCCGAGCTGCGCGGCCAGGGTCTGCATGCCATAGCAGATGCCGAAGATCGGCAGGCCGCTGTCGAAGACTTCCTGCGGTGCGGCCGGGGCACCCGGCAGCGTGGTCGATTCCGGGCCGCCGGACAGGATGATGCCCTTGGCGCCGAAGCCGGCGATCTCGGCCGGATCATGATCCCAGGCCCAGATCTCGCAATAGACCCCGAGCTCACGGATGCGCCGAGCGATCAGCTGCGTGTACTGCGCGCCAAAGTCGAGGATGAGGATCTTGTCGTTATGGATATTGGTCATCGGACTCGGAACTCGGGACGCGGGACTCGGCTCCCTGCATCCACTCGCGCTAAAGAAACGGCGGCAGAAGCGCTGTTGCTTCCGCCGCCGAAGAGTCGTTCTGCCGGACTCGGGCTCCGAGTCCCGAGTTCCGGCACCTCCGAGTCCCGGCGCTTAGCCAGCCCGATAGTTCGGCGGCTCTTTGGTGATCTGCACGTCGTGCACGTGGCTCTCGCGCTGGCCGGCACCGGTGATGGTGACGAACTTGGGTTTGGTGCGCATTTCCTCGATGGTCGCGCAACCGACATAGCCCATCGTGGCGCGCAGGCCACCGATCAGCTGGTGGACGATGCCGCCCACCGGACCGCGGTATGGCACCCGGCCTTCGATGCCTTCCGGCACGAGCTTGTCGGCATCGCTGGCGTCCTGGAAGTAGCGATCCTTGGACCCCTTTTCCATCGCGCCCAGGCTGCCCATGCCGCGATAGCTCTTGTAGCTGCGGCCCTGGAACAGCTCGACCTCACCCGGGGCTTCCTCGGTGCCGGCGAACAGGCCGCCGACCATCACCGTGGAGGCGCCGGCGACCAGCGCCTTGCCGATGTCGCCCGAGTAGCGGATGCCGCCATCGGCGATCAGGGGAATGCGGTCCTGCAGCGCCTCGGCCACCATGTCCACTGCGGTGATCTGCGGTACGCCGACACCTGCGACCACGCGGGTGGTGCAGATCGAACCGGGACCCACGCCGACCTTGACCGCGTCGGCGCCGGCGTCCATCAACGCCAGCGCGGCGTCGCCGGTAACGATGTTGCCGCCAATCACCTGCAGTTGCGGATAGGTCTTCTTGACCCAGGCCACGCGCTCGATAACGCCTTGCGAGTGACCGTGGGCGGTATCGACGATGACCACATCCACGCCGGCGGCCGCCAGCAATTCGATGCGCTGCTCGGTATCGCCGCCGACACCAACCGCCGCACCGACCAGCAGCCGCGTGGCGGCATCCTTGGCGGCGTTGGGGTTGTCGGTCTTCTTCTGAATGTCCTTGACGGTGATCAGCCCGCGCAGCTCGAAGCTGTCGTTGACCACCAGGATCTTCTCGATGCGATTGCGGTGCAGCAGCTCGAGCACTTCCTCGTCGCTGGCGCCCTCGCGCACGGTGATCAAGCGATCCTTCTTGGTCATGATGTGGCGGACCGGATCGTCGAGCTTCTTCTCGAAGCGCATGTCGCGACTGGTCACGATACCGACCAGTCCGCTGCCGTCCACCACCGGCACGCCGGAGATGTTGCGCGCGCGGGTGAGCTTGAGGACCTCGCCGATGGTGGTGTCCGGACCGACCGTGAACGGCTCGGTGATGACGCCGGACTCGAATTTCTTGACCTTGGCCACCTCGGCCGCCTGCTGGGCCGGGGTCAGGTTCTTGTGGATGATGCCGATGCCGCCCAGCTGGGCCATGGCCACCGCCAGGCGGTGTTCGGTCACTGTATCCATGGCGGCCGACAGGATCGGCAGCTTGAGCCGCAGGTCGCGCGTCAGCCGGGTTTCCAGGCTGACATCCTTCGGCAGGACGGTCGAATGGGCGGGGACGAGCGAGACGTCGTCGTAGGTAAGAGCTTCAGCCTGGATGCGCAGCATCGGCGGACCCGAATGTGGGGAAGCGCGGCATTTTAACGCGAAAGGACGGCTGAGGCTATGGCGAGGAGCCGGGGTTCGGGAGCCGGGGTTCGGGAGCCGGGGTTCGGGAGCCGGGGTTCGGGACCCGGG
>NZ_NSET01000110.1 GCF_009192945.1 Xanthomonas maliensis
AAGTATAGTGGGCTCGGAGAGGTGTAGAGCGGCCTTGGTCCATGGCGACATTGGCGGCCTCGTAAGCTTCTGCGCCTCGGACATGTTGCCGCTCGGCATAGGCAGTGAGGGCGTCCTGCCACTTCTCGTTCGCGGGAGCCGCTTGTTGCATCAGCGCCTTGAGTGCCTCGTCCGGCTTGTAGTTCATGCCCAGGTCCAGCACCAACTGGTTGGCGGCTTGTGCCTTCACATGTGCGACATCGATCTGCTGGCGCATCTCGGCGGCTTTGGCGTTGGACGGCGGACGGGCATACAGCTTTTTACGGAAATCCTGGTAGCGCTGGTTCTGTTGTTCGACGATCTTGGCGAAACCGATGTTTTCCTCTTGCGTGGTTGGCAGGACGATATTGCGCAGCTGGATGGCAATGGCCGAGCTGGCGCTGCGCATCTCGCTGACATATTCGAGGACGGACATATTATGGTTGACGATCGAATTCATGCGCTCGCGCGCCTGTGCCAAGGTCACCAGCCCGGCCACTACCAGGCCGCAGGACAGCAGAATAAGAAGGCCGAAGGCGGCAGACAGGCGCGTGCCGACGTTGTAGCGTTGGAGAAAACCGATCATCGAGATACCTGGTAGGCAAGGAAGAGAAGCGGGTGGTGCATTGCAGGCAATGGTGGTCGCGCTCGTTGTCCGGTGCTCCCGGTGTCGAGCGGGAACGCGATCAAGCCAGTGGCATAGTCCATTTTTAGGTGCTGGACTGGGCGCATTGCTTCATCGTCAACGCTGATAAGGACGCTTTGCCGAGTGTGGCTTCGAGGTGCTGCGCTGCATGGAGGGCGACGCTCGTAACGGACGAGCTCCGTTTGTCATCGTCGCTGCGAGAGACGCGATGCTCGACGGGAATGGCCGGCGAGGCGCATGCCGGCGGCACCGGCATCGGTGGACCTGCGCCCACCGATGCCGGTTGCCACTGGATCAGAACTCTTCCCAGCTGCTCTCGCCGGTGGTCGGCGGAGCGACCACGCGCGGTTTGGCACCGGCACTGCGGCCGACCACGGCGAGCTTGGCCCTGACGTTGGCGGCGACCTGGGGTGCCGATGCGGTCCGCACGGCAGGGCCGGTGCTGGCGACCAGATCGGTCTTGAACACCGCCACCGCCTCGGTCAGCTGGCTGGCCTGGTCTTCCAGCGCACGCGCAGCGGCGGTGGCTTCTTCCACCAGCGCGGCGTTCTGCTGGGTGGTCTCGTCCATCTGGGTGATGGTCTGATTGACCTGCTCGATACCGGCGGACTGCTCCTGCGAGGCGGCGGAGATCTCACCCATGATGTCGGTGACCCGCTGCACGCTGGCCACCAGCTCGCCCATGGTCTTGCCGGCAGTGTTGACCAGCACCGAGCCGGTGGCCACGCGTTCGACCGAGTCGGCGATCAGGTCCTTGATCTCCTTGGCAGCGCCGGAGGAGCGCTGCGCCAGGGTGCGCACTTCCGAGGCCACCACGGCGAAGCCGCGGCCTTGTTCGCCGGCACGCGCGGCTTCCACCGCGGCATTCAAGGCCAGGATATTGGTCTGGAAGGCGATGCCGTCGATGACGCTGATGATGTCGGCGATCTTCTTCGACGAGGCCTCGATGCCGGCCATGGTGTCGACCACCTGGCCGACCACCTCGCCGCCCTGGGTCGCCACACTCGCGGCGCCGATGGCCAGCT
>NZ_NSET01000111.1 GCF_009192945.1 Xanthomonas maliensis
CGATGCTGATCGCCGGCGGTGTGGCGGTGGTCATCGTCAGCAGCCTGCTGGCCTGGTTGATCACCCGCAGCCTGACCCAGCCGTTGAGCCGCGCCACCCGTGCCGCCGAGGCGATCGCCCAGGGCCGGCTGGACAGCGACGTGCGCACCACGGCCACCGACGAACCCGGCCGGCTGCTCAGTGCCATGGGCACGATGCAGACGCAGCTGCAGCGCTTCTCCAGCGAGACCGCACGGATGATCGAGCTGCATGCCGACAAGGACATTAGCCACCGCATGCCGCAGGATTTCCCCGGCGTCTACGGCGAGTTGAGCACGGGCATCAACACCATGATGTTCGAGCACCTCGATGCCATCGTCGAAGCGGTCGAGATCCTCAACGCCTATGCCCGTGGCGACCTGCGCCGCGACGCCCGCCGCCTGCCGGGCAGCCGCGCGGTGCTCCACGAATCGATGGATGCGGCCAAGGCCAGCCTGCAGGCGATCAACACCGAGATCCAGCGCCTGGCCTCGGCGGCCGCGGCCGGCGACTTCAGCGCACGCGGCGACGCGCAGCGCTTCGAGCACGACTTCCTGCGCATGGTGCAGGACCTCAACGCGATGATGGAGGTCAGCGACGTCAACCTGGGCAAGCTGTCGGCGCTGCTGCAATCCATCGCCGCCGGCGATCTCACTGCGCGCATGCACGGCGACTTCAAGGGCGTGTTCGCCCGTATGCGCGACGACGCCAATGCCACCACCGAACAGCTGACCGGCATCGTCGGCCGCATCCAGAACGCTGCCGCCAGCATCTCCTCGGCCACCAGCGAAATCGCTGCCGGTAACCAGGATCTGTCGCAGCGTACCGAACAACAGGCCGCCAACCTGGAAGAAACCGCCGCCTCGATGGAGGAACTGACCTCCACCGTCAAACAAAATGCCGAAAGCGCCCGTCAGGCCAATCAGCTGGCCATCGGCGCCGC
>NZ_NSET01000112.1 GCF_009192945.1 Xanthomonas maliensis
CTGGCGATCACCGCTCCCTTCAGGTCGGTATTGCCGCCCACGCGGATATCAAAACCCCCATCGCCGGCCTGGATGCCACTCTGTTCCTTGACGCTGGCAAAGTCGCCATTGACCTTGTTGCTGCTGTAGCTGCCGCTGGCACTGAAGCCCATCCCGAAGGTCACGCTGCCGCCGACTGCCTTGTCCTTGCTGGTGTAGGTGCTGGTGTCCTGCAGGCTCTCGACGTTGAGATCGCCGCCGATGTCGGCCAGCACCGTGTTGGCCGAGAGCACCGCGCCTTTCAGGGTGGTGTCGTTGCCGCTGATGAGCGTGGCGGTGTTGCCTGCAGACAGATGGCTGTTGCGTTGGGTGATGTCCTGGCCATCGGCCTTGCCCCGCGCGCCGCTGGCGCTGACGGTGACACCGGCCGCAAAGCCGTCCGCGCCGTACGTCACCGCCACGCCGATCGCCGCGCTGCTGCTCTTGCTGGTGCTGTGCTGCTCGAAGCTGTCCTGCGCCGCCTCCAGGGTGATGTCGTGGTCGGCGGACAGCAACAGGTTGTTGCCAGCCTTGAGGTCGCTGCCGCGCACCAGGATGTTGCTGTCTTCGCCACCGCCGGTGGCGATCAGGTTGACGTTGCCGCCGGCCTGCAGGGTCGAGCCTTTGGCGGTTGCGCTTTGCTGCTTGGTCTCGCTATCGCTCTTGCTGCCGCCCACGGTGACCGCGATGCTGATATTGGCCGCTTGCGCAGCGCCCTTGGCGGTATCAGCGTTGATGACGCTGCTGGCGGCCTGGCCCGCCGGCACTAGCGCCGTGCGGCGCCGAGG
>NZ_NSET01000113.1 GCF_009192945.1 Xanthomonas maliensis
GGGGGGGGGGGGGGGGGGGGGCGGGGGGGGGGGGGGGGGGGGGGGGGGGGGGGGGGGGGGGGGGGGGGGGGGGGGGGGGGGGGGGGGGGGGGGGGGGGGGGGGGGGGGGGGGGGGGGGGGGGGGGGGGGGGGGGGGGGGGGGGGGGGGGGGGGGGGGGGGGGGGGGGGGGGGGGGGGGGGGGGGGGGGGGGGGGGGGGCTCTGATCACGCCAGCATCAAGCAGCCGGCCGCAACACGTTCAAAACCTCGTAGCACGCGCCCATGGTGTGGTAGTCGGTCTTGCCGGCCGGGCTCTTCTCATCGCTGTACTTGCGGTTGTCCGCATCCAGGATGCGATACCACGCACCGTAGCGATGGTCGACCATGTGCTTCCAGGAGTAATCCCACAGCTTGTCGTACCACTGCCAGTAGCTGGCCTCGCCACTGCGCTGCGCCAGCAACGCCGCCGCCGCCAACGATTCGGCCTGCACCCAGAAGTACTTGTCGTCGTCGCAGACGGTGCCATCGGGAGCGAAACCGTAGTACAGCCCGCCGCGCTGCGCATCCCAGGAACGCTCCACCGCGGTGTCGAACAGGTGTCGCGCGGTCGGCAACAGCCACTCGCTGGGCGCATAGCGGTCCAGCAGCATCAGCAGCTTGGCCCACTCGGTCTGGTGACCCGGCTGGAAGCCCCATGGACGGAACAGATGCTTGGGATTGTCGCGGTTGTAGTCCCAGTCGATGTTCCAGTGCACATCGTAGTGT
>NZ_NSET01000114.1 GCF_009192945.1 Xanthomonas maliensis
AGCGAAGACGAACATGTCCTGCTCGTCACGCTGCATCACCTGATCGCCGACGGGTGGTCGATGGGCTTGCTGGTGCACGAACTCAGCGTGCTCTACACCGCCTTCGTCCAGGGCCAGCCCGATCCGCTGCCGCCGCTGCCGATCCAATCGGCCGATATCGCGGTCTGGCAGCGCCGCTGGCTCGCTGGCGAGCTGTTGCAGCAACAACGCGCGTTCTGGATCGACCATCTGCGCGACGCCCCGGCCGTTCTGGACGTGCCCACCGACCGGCCGCGGCCCGCCCTGCAGGATGCGCGAAGCGGGACACTGGAGCTGGCGCTGGATGCCGAGCTCAGCACTGCAGTGAAGGCCTTGAGCCAGCGTCATGGCACCACGCTGTTCATGACCTTGCTGGCGGCCTGGGGCGTGCTACTGGCGCGGCTGTCCGGCCAGGACCAGGTGGTGATCGGCACGCCGACGGCGAATCGCACGCGTAGCGAGCTGGAATCGCTGATCGGCTTGTTCGTCAACACGCAAGCCTTACAGATCGACCTGCGAGACAACCCCTCGGTCAGCGCGCTGCTGGCCCAGGTCCGCGCCACCGCGCTGGCTGCGCAAGCGCATCAGGATCTACCGTTCGAACACGTCATCGACGCGCTCAATCCAGCGCGCAATCTGGCCCACCATCCGGTCTTCCAGGTCATGTTCGCCTGGCAGAACGCACCGGACAATCCCATCGCGCTGCCTGGCCTGACGGTGGAAGCGCTGCACGCTGGTGCGATCAAACAATGCCGTGGCGTAACCGATCGTGCCGACGATGGCGCCGTTGTGCTCCTGCAGCACCAGATCGAGGTCGAACTTGACCGGGGTCGATGGCTGCGGCAGCGCTTCCACCGTCAGGCCAGGCAGCGCGATGGGATTGTCCGGTGCGTTCTGCCAGGCGAACATGACCTGGAAGACCGGATGGTG
>NZ_NSET01000115.1 GCF_009192945.1 Xanthomonas maliensis
ATTCGCTGCTGGCGGTGCAATTGATCTCGCGCCTACGTGAGCAGCTCGGTGTGGAGTTCGCGCTGGCCGAGGTTTTCGCCCACCCAGGCTTGGCCGCGCAGGCAGCGGCCGTTGGCACTGCGGCCCGGCACAGCTTGCCGGCGATCGTCCCGGTCCCGCGCGATCGCCTGTTGCCATTGTCGTTCGCTCAGCAGCGCCTATGGTTTATTGGCTTGCAGCCGCAGGCGCGCGATGCCTACCTTCTCCCTAGCGGCCTGCGGCTGCGCGGTCCACTGGACCGCCATGCACTGCGGCAGGCACTGGACCGTATCGTCGCCCGGCATGAAGTGCTGCGCACCAGCGTGCGCCTGCACGACGGCCACCCAGTGCAGCACATCGCACCGGCAACGACCGGCTTCCCGCTGCGCGACCGCGTATTGCCGGATGCAGCCGACCCCGAGGACGCCATCGCCGCCGAGATCGCTGCAGAGACGGCCACCCCGTTCGATCTCACCCAACAGCTGCCGATTCGCGGATGCCTGCTGCGCCTGGCCGATGACGATCACCTGTTGCTGGTCACCCTGCACCATCTCGCCGCCGACGCCTGGTCCAGCGGCGTGCTGGCGAACGAATTCAGCACCTTGTACTCGGCCTTCCTGCAGGGCCTGGACGATCCATTGCCGCCACTGCCGATCCAGTACGCCGACTTCGCCGCCTGGCAGCGCCGTTGGCTCGATGGCGAGCGCCTGCAGTCGTCGTTCGACTTCTGGCGCACGCATCTGCGCGGTGCACCGCTGCGCCTGGCACTCCCGACCGATCGACCGCGACCGCCGCAACAGGACTACCGCGGCGACGTGTTCGGCTTCGCGCTGGATGCGGCACTCTCGCATGCCCTGCGCAGCCTGAGCCAGCACCACGGCACCACCTTGTTCATGACCTTGCTGGCCGGCTGGGCGGTCCTGCTGTCGCGGCTGTCCGGGCAGCAACAGGTGGTGATCGGCACGCCGGTTGCCGGCCGCGACCGTGGCGAGCTGGAGCCGCTGATCGGCCTGTTCGTCAATTCCCTGGCCCTGCAGATCGATCTGCGTCAGGACCCCACCGTTGCCGAGGTATTGCAGCAGGTGCGCACAAGCACCCTCGCCGCTCAGGCGCATCAGCAGCTGCCGTTCGAGCAGGTGGTCGAAGCGCTCAATCCCGAGCGCAGCACCACGCACCATCCGCTGTTTCAGGTCATGTTCGCCTGGCAAAGCGCGCCAGAAGGTCGCCTGGAATTGCCGGGCTTGATCCAGGAGTCGGTCGTATTGCCGACCCATGCAGCGCAGTTCAACCTGGAACTTTCCATGTCCGAACACGATGGCCGGTTGCTTGGCAGCATCGGCTATGCCACCGCGCTATTCGAGCGTGCCAGCGTCGAACGCCATATTGCACTGTTCATCGCCACGCTGCGGGCGATGGTCGCCGATGCCAAAACACCGGTTGCGCGGCTGCGCTTGCTGAGCGATAGCGGACGTGTGCAGTTGCACCCATTCAATGCAAGCGCACCGCTGGCCGGCGCCGCGGTGCCGGTGCACCAACTGCTCGAGCGAATGGCGGCTCAGCATCCAGACGCGATCGCACTGGAGGACGCCGCACGCAGCTTCAGCTACGCCGAGCTGGATCGTCGCGCCAACCGCCTGGCGCATCACCTGATCACACGCGGCATTGCGCCCGATCGCCGCGTTGGGTTATGCATGCAGCGTGGTGCCGACGCCATCATCGCGATCTTTGCGGTGCTCAAGGCCGGCGGCGCGTATGTCCCGCTGGACCCCGCCTATCCGCGGGAACGGCTGAACGTGATGCTCGCCGATAGTCGGCCACAGATCCTTCTTGCCGACGGCGTTGGGCAGAGCGCTCTTCCCATCGAGCTCGAAACACCGGTACTGCGCGTCGATACCGCTGCCGCGGCATGGTCCGACGCCTCGCCGAAGTCGCCATGCGTCGCGTCGCTGCAAGCAGCCCATCTGGCCTACGTGATGTATACCTCCGGCTCCAGCGGCCAGCCCAAGGGGGTCGCGGTGACGCACGCAGGGCTATACCACTATGCGCTGGCAGCCGCGCGGACCTACGCATTGACGTCCACCGATCGCGTGCTGCACTGCAATTCGCTGAGCTTCGACATTGCAGTGGACGAGATCTTCGTGACCTTGGCACAGGGCGCGACCTTGGTGATGTCGCCTGACGCTCGCCTGCCGGCCGCCGCGGCATTCAGTCGTCTGTTGATGGACTTGCGCATCAGCGTGCTGAATCTTCCCACCGCCTATTGGCATGCCTGGGTAGCCGAGATGGCGGCGGGCGATGCCAGTTTTCCGCATGGAGTGCGGTTGGTGGTCAGCGGTGGCGAAGCCGCCTTGGCCGAGGCCATCGGCCAGTGGCACGCCCTCGCTCGCGGTCAGGTGCGTTGGCTCAATGCCTATGGTCCGACCGAAACCGTCTGTGGCGTGAGTTTCGGCGAGGTTGCCGCCGATGCCCGCGTGCATGTGGGCGCGCCGCTCGCAGGCCTGGGCTTGCATGTGCTCGATGGCGCCCTGCAGCCAGTCCCCGTGGACATGGTCGGCGAATTGTGGATCGCCGGCGAACAACTGGCGCGCGGCTATCTCGACCGGCCGGCGCTGACCGCGGAACGCTTTCTGCCCGACCGTTTCGCCAGTGCGCCGGGGCAACGGATGTACCGCAGCGGAGATCTGGCGCGCTGGCGCAGCAACGGCGTGTTGGAACTGCTGGGGCGCAATGACGCCCAGGTCAAGCTGCGTGGCTTCCGCATCGAACTCGGGGAAATCGAATCTGCCCTGCGTAGCTGCGACGGCGTACGCGAAGCAGTGGTCGTGGTCCGTGATGCACACTCGGAAAGTCGCCTGGTCGCTTATCTGGTCGCACACCACCCTGGTCTCGACCTGGATCAAGTGCGTGCGCGATTGGTCGCACGCTTGCCGGAGTACATGCTGCCCAGCGCCTACGTGCAACTGGATGCGCTACCGCTGACCGTCAACGGCAAGCTCGACCACGCTGCCCTGCCTGCACCAGTGGATGCCGAACGCGATGGCGATGCCCCGACCGCCGTGTCGCCACCGCAAGGTGCCGTCGAACAGGCGCTGGCGGCACTGTGGAGCGACCTGCTCGAACACGCGCAGGTCTCCCGCGATGACGACTTCTTCGCCCTCGGCGGCCATTCGCTGTTGGCAGTGCAGCTGATTTCACGCGTGCGCGGACAGCTGGGAGTGGAGCTGCAGATCCAGGATGTCTTCCACCACCCGCAGTTGCACGCACTGGCACAGCGCGTGGCCAACGCCGCTGCCAGCAGCTTGCCGGCCATTGTCGCTGTCGATCGCGATTGCGGCGATCCGCTGCCGCTATCCTTCGCCCAACAGCGGCTATGGTTTCTTGCCCAGCTCGACCCACAGGCCGGCCTGGCCTACCTGATGCCGAACGGCCTGCGGCTGCGCGGACGGCTGGATCGCCCAGCCCTGCGCCAGGCGCTGGATCGTCTCGTCGCACGGCACGAAACCTTGCGTACCCGCATCGACCTGCACCATGACGAGCCGGTCCAGATCATCGACCCCGCCACCTTCGGGTTCTCGCTGCACGAACACGATCTCGCTGCGCAACCCGACCCTACCGCGGCCCTGCGCACACTGGCCGATAGGGAAGCCACTACCACGTTCGCACTGGCCGAGGCCCCGTTGGTCCGCGGCCAATTGCTGCGGCTGGGCGAAGACGATCATGTGCTGCTGGTCACCCTGCATCACCTGATCGCCGATGGCTGGTCGATGGACCTGCTGGTCCACGAGTTGAGCTGCCTCTATACCGCCTTTGCGCAAGGGCAGCCCGATCCGCTGCCACCGCTGCCGTTGCAATATGCCGATGTTGCGGTCTGGCAACGCCGCTGGCTCAGGGGCGAACTGCTGCAACGTCAGCGCGACTTCTGGGTGGCGCAGCTGCACGATGCGCCGACCTTGCTGGAACTTCCTGTCGATCGCCCGCGCCTGGCACCGCCGGATCACCGTGGCGACGTCTGGGAGTTTTCCCTCGACCAGGAGCTGAGCTCGGCACTGAAGGCCTTGAGCCAACGTAACGGCACCACGCTGTTCATCACCTTGCTGACCGCGTGGGGGGCATTGCTGGCACGGCTTGCAGGGCAAGACGAGGTCGTCATCGGCACCCCGGTCGCCAACCGGACGCATCGCGAACTCGAGCCACTGATCGGCCTGTTCGTCAACACCATCGCATTGCGTATCGACCTGCGGACGAAGCCCTCGGTCGCAGCACTGCTTGCCCAGGTGCGCGCCACCGCATTGGCGGCGCAACAGCATCAGGATCTCCCGTTCGAGCAAGTGATCGAAGCGTGCAATCCGGTACGGACGCTCGCGTACCATCCGCTGTTCCAGGTGATGTTCACGTGGCAGGAAGCGCCCCGTCATGGCGCTACGCTGCACCTGCCTGGGTTGGAACTGCGGCCGGTACCGCAGACGCTGGCAGCGCTCAAGTTCGATCTGGACCTGACGTTGGAAGAGCGCGATGGCCGTATCGTCGGCATCCTGGGCTATGCCATCGCGCTGTTCGATGGCGCAAGCGTGCAGCGGATGTTGCAGAGCTTCGTCCACATGCTGCAGGCGTTTGTCCGCGACAATGCGGCTTGCATCGCCGACCTGCCCTGGCTACCGCAGACGCAACGCCAGCAGCTGCTGCAGGACTTCAATGCCACGACCGCAGACCTGCCGCCGGCCGCCACCCTCGTGCAGGCCCTGCATGCCCAGGTGCAACGCACACCGCAGGCAACGGCGCTGATCGACGGCGAGCACCACCTCCGCTATGCGCAGCTCTGGGAGCGCGCCAGCACGCTGGCCGCCCAGCTACAACGGCGCGGCCTCGCGCACGGACAGGCGCTCGCGCTCATTCTGCCCCGTAGCGCCGAGCTGGTGGTGGCGCAGCTG
>NZ_NSET01000116.1 GCF_009192945.1 Xanthomonas maliensis
ATCATCGATCTGGGCGAGGTCGAGGACAGCGATGCGCTGGCACAGCGCTTGACCGCCTCCGACAGCCAGATCCGTTTCGACCTGGAACACGGGCCGCTGATACGCGGTCGCCTGCTGCGCCTGGCCGAGCAGCGGCATCGCCTGGTGGTGACGATGCATCACATCGTCACCGACGGCTGGTCGATCGGCCTGTTGCTGGGCGAGCTCGGCGCGCTGTACGCGGCCTTCGTCCAGGGCCAGCCCGATCCGCTGCCGCCGCTGTCGATCCAGTACGCCGACTACGCGCTATGGCAGCGTCGCTGGCTGCAGGGCGAGGTGCTGCAACGTCAACGCGCCTTCTGGGTCGACCATCTGCAGGAGGCACCAGCACTGCTGGCGCTGCCCACCGACCATCCGCGCCCGGCCCTGCAGGACTACCGCGGCGCCAGCCTGGAGACCGTCATCGATGCTGCGTTGACCAGCGCACTGACGCAACTGAGCCAACGCCACGGCACCACCGTGTTCATGACCCTGCTGGCCGCTTGGGGCGTGCTGCTGGCACGGCTTGCCGGCCAGGACCAGGTGGTCATCGGCACCCCGATCGCCAACCGCACCC
>NZ_NSET01000117.1 GCF_009192945.1 Xanthomonas maliensis
GTCGTCCAGGGGGAGGTGTCGCTGTCCTATGGCGTGTTGAACGCACGCGCCAACCGACTGGCGCATCACTTGCGTGCGTTGGGTGTGGGCCCGGACGACCGTGTGGCGATCTGCCTGGAACGCAGCGTCGAGATGGTCGTGGCGGTGTTGGCCGTACTGAAGGCTGGCGGTGCCTATGTGCCGCTGGATCCGGCTTATCCGTCGGAGCGGCTGCGCTACATGCTGGCCGATGCCGGCGCGGTGGTCGTGTTGACGGAGGCCGCCAGCCGCCATCTGGTCGAGGACAGGGCCGCGTCGGCCGTGATCATCGATCTACAGGCCGACAGCCAACGCTGGGAGCATTTGCCGCAGCATAATCCCGATCGTCACGCGATTGGTCTGGCCGCGCACCATCTGGCATATGTCATCTATACATCCGGATCGACCGGCGCGCCCAAGGGCGTGATGACCGAGCATCGGAATGTCTCTGGTCTGTTTGCGGCGACGGAGGAGTTTTTCAATTTCTCCCCGGACGACGTGTGGACATTATTTCACTCCTATGCGTTCGATTTTTCGGTTTGGGAGATCTTCGGTGCATTGCTCTATGGCGGACGCCTTCTCGTTGTGCCATTGCAAACCGCACGTTCGCCAGATGCGTTCTATGAACTTGTCTGCCGAGAAAGCGTGACCGTTCTGAACCAGACGCCGAGTGCTTTTAAGTCATTCATTGCGGCGCAGTTTTCCAGTCGATTGGACCATCGTCTACGCGTCGTCATCTTCGGTGGCGAAGCATTGGATGTCGCGACATTGAGGCCATGGTTCCAGCATGAGCGAAACCTGGCGACGCATCTGGTCAATATGTACGGGATTACAGAGACCACAGTGCACGTGACATCGCGATCGCTCGCGGCAGCGGATGTGGACTGGCGTGGCGGTAGTCCGATCGGATGTCCACTCGCGAACACACGGGTCTATATCCTCGATGGGCAGCGTGCGCCGGTGCCGATCGGTGTGGTGGGCGAGCTGTATATCGGCGGCGGCGGGGTGAGCCGTGGCTATCTGAACCGCGCGGAGCTGACGGCACAACGTTTTCTCGTGGACCCGTTCTCTGACACAGACGACGCACGGATGTATCGCAGCGGCGATCTGGGGCGCTGGCGTGCCGACGGCACGATCGAATTCATGGGCCGTAACGATCACCAGGTCAAGATCCGCGGCTTCCGCATCGAGCTGGGCGAGATCGAGGCGCGCTTGAGCGCGCATGACGCCGTACGCGCGTGCGTGGTAGTGGCGCTGGACGATGCGGCCAGCATCGGCAAGCGCCTGGTCGCCTATTGGATCGGCGCCGAGGGCGGCGCATCCGATGGTGTGGATGCGGAGGCCTTGCGCCACTGGCTCTCGGCCACCCTGCCGGACTACATGGTGCCAGCGGCTTACGTACAGTTGGAGGCGCTGCCGTTGACCTTGAACGGCAAGCTGGATCGCCGCGCCCTGCCCGCCCCCGACGCCAATGCACTCGCCGTAGCGGCCTATGACCCACCACAAGGCGAGCTGGAAATCCAACTGGCGGCGCTATGGCGTGACCTACTCGGCGTCGAACAGGTCGGCCGCCACGACAGCTTCTTCGCGCTGGGCGGCCACTCGTTGTTGGGGGTGCGCCTGATCTCGCGCATTCGCAGCGAGCTAGGTCTGGAGCTGCCGTTGGCCGCGCTGTTTGCCAAGCCGCAGCTGGCCGAGCTGGCCCACGCCTTGGACGGCGCCGCGGCCAGCACTTTGCCCGCCATTGTGCCGCTGCCGCGTACTGCGCCGCTGCCGCTGTCCTTCGCCCAGCAACGCCTGTGGTTTGTCGAACAGCTCGATCCACGTGCCGCACGGGCCTACCTGATCACCGGTGGCGTGGACTTGTTCGGCGCACTGGACCTGCACGCACTGCAGCGGGCGCTGGATCGCATCATCGCGCGCCACGAAGCCTTGCGTACCTGCTTTGTCGCCAACGACGAGGGCGCCACCCAGGTCATCGCATCCCCCGAGGTTGGCTTCGCGCTGGAATGCATCGACCTACGCAACACAGCGGATGCGCACACCCACGCGCAGCATGACACCGAGCTGGAAACACAAACGGCGTTCGACCTCACTCGTGGACCGCTGATCCGAGGGCGTCTGCTACGCCTGGCCGACGAAGAACATCGTCTGCTGGTGACCATGCACCACATCGTGTCCGATGGCTGGTCCATGGGCTTGCTGGTCAGCGAGCTGAGCTCGCTCTACGCCGCCTTCGCCCAGGGCCAGCCCGATCCGCTGCCGCCGCTGCCCATCCAGTACGCCGACTACACCGTGTGGCAGCGTCGCTGGCTGCAAGGCCCGGTGCTGCAACGCCAGCTCGACTTCTGGCGCGACCACCTGCACGGTGCCCCGGCATTGCTGGAACTGCCGACCGATCGCCCGCGTCCACCGCTGCAGGATTACAGCGGCGACAGCGTCGAATTCGCACTCGATGCCGAGCTGACCTCCGCGCTGGCGGCGCTCAGTCAGCGTCACGGTACCACCGTGTTCATGACCGTGCTGGCGGCCTGGAGCGTGCTGCTGGCGCGACTGTCGGGCCAGGATCAGGTCGTCATCGGCGCACCGGTGGCCAACCGCACCAGCCGCGAGCTGGAATCGCTGATCGGCTTTTTCATCAACGCCCAGGCGCTGCGTATCGACCTTCGCGGCAATCCTTCGGTGGCAGAGTTGTTGGCCCAGGTGCGCACCACCGCACTTGCTGCACAGGATCACCAGGATGTGCCATTCGAGCAGGTGATCGAGGCGCTCAATCCCGAACGCAGTCGAGCCGCGCAACCGGTGTTCCAGGTCGTATTGAACTGGCAGAACAACGCCGCAGCCGAGCTGACCCTGCCCGGCATCCGCCTGCAGCCCATCCAGACCGGCACGCGCGAGGCCAAGTTCGATCTGGAACTGTTCATGGGCCAGGTCGACGACCGCATCCTCGGCCGTCTGGCCTACGCCACCGCCTTGTTCGACCGCGGCACCATCGAACGTCAGCTGGCCCAGTTCGTCCAGGTGCTGACAGCGCTGGCGGCCGACGACAGGGCCGCGGTCCATCGCTTGCCGCTGCTGCCGGTGGATCAACGCGCCCAGTTGCAGCGGTTCACGGCCGCCGACGCCGCGCCCATCCCGGCGCACTGCATCCATCACCTGTTCGAAGAACAGGTGCGGCGTACGCCGCAAGCCGTGGCCCTGCGCGCAGACACCGTGCAACTGAGCTACCGGCAACTGGACGCACGCGCCAACCGGCTGGCCCATCGTCTGCGCACGCTGGGCGTGGGTCCGGAAAGCCGGGTGGCCCTGTACCTGCCGCGTGGCATCGAGCAGGTCGTGGCCCTGCTCGCCACGCTCAAGGCCGGCGCGGCGTATCTGCCGCTCGATCCGACGCTACCCAGCGAACGCCTGGCCTTCCTGCTGGAAGACAGCCGACCGCGTGCGGTACTGACTTGCACCGCATTGCAAGATTTGCTGCCGGCCAGCCGCGCCATGCTGCGCGTCAGCGTGCTGACCCTCGACACCGAAGTGGACACCCATAACGATGATCCCGGCGCACCGACGGTCCCCGGCCTGTGTCCGGACAACCTCGCCTACGTCATCTACACCTCCGGCTCCACCGGCCAGCCCAAGGGCACCTTGCTCACCCATGCAGGCGCCACGCATTACCTGCAATGGGCCATAGACACCTATCGCCCCTTCCCCAGCGCGGTGGTGTCTTCCTCGCTCGCCTTCGATGCCACGCTGACCAGCCTGCTGGCGCCGCTGCTATGCGGCGCCAACGTCGAACTGTTGCCAGACCACGACACGCTGGATGCGTTGCGCCAGCGTCTGTGCGATGCCACCCCGCTGGGTCTGGTCAAACTGACGCCAGCACATCTCGAAGTGTTGGGCCAGCAACTTGCGGACCATCCGGAACCCATCAGCCCGAAGGTGATGGTGATCGGTGGCGAAGCCCTGTCGGCCGCGACCTTGGCGCGTTGGCAAGCGCTCGCACCGAACACCCGCTTGATCAACGAATACGGCCCCACCGAAACCGTGGTCGGCTGCGTCGTGTACGACGCCACCAGCGACGGTGCACTCGCACCGAACGGTCGCGTACCGATCGGCCGGCCGATCGACCATCTGCGCATCCATGTGCTCGACCAACACGGTCAACTGACCCCGATCGGCGTCACCGGCCACCTGCATATCGCCGGCCCGCAACTCGCACGCGGCTACCTCGGCCGCCCCGACCTGACTGCCGAACGCTTCGTCCCCGATCCGTT
>NZ_NSET01000118.1 GCF_009192945.1 Xanthomonas maliensis
GCGGCGGTGGTCAGCACGTCGAGTGGCGGCTACAAGGCCGAGGTGCTGCGCGCCAATAGCACACGCTACCCCTGGGCGCTGCGCACCCATGCCAGCAGCGGTGCGTCGGCCGACAAGGCGCTGCAGGAGCGGTATGCGCGCATGTGCGCCAGCAGCCACAACGGCAAGCCGGGCGCGCAACGGCAGTCGTATACGCCGATGCTGCTGGGCCTGTGGGATGCGGTGGGCGTGGTCCACGAGCTCAATGGCTACCGGCACGATGTGGTCGCGGCGATGGCGCGTTACAAGGACGAGCGCGCGATGGAATTCAACGCGATGGAGCATATCGAGCAGATCGATACGCTGCTGCAGCGTAATGCGGCAGTGCTGTCGGACCAATATGCCAAGGCCAGTCGCGCACGCATGGAAGAGCTGGAGCAGGAGCAAGCCGGCGGCAACGCGCTGACCCAGTCGGGGATGGAGGCCTTGCGCGCACACGGTATTGCCTCGTCCAACGAGGGAACCTGGGACGGGCTGTCCAAGGCCTTGCTGCCGGTCTATCAGCGGCAGGCACGCGAGAAGTGGCAAACCACCTACTGGCCGCGCATCGATGCAGCGGCGTATCAAGGGTTCAAGCGGCAGGCGGATCGCTTCAGCCAGGCCGCAATGGAGCTGCTGGCCCAGCGCACGCAGGTGCTGGGCCCGTGGCTGTCCAACCCGCTGTTCCTGGTCACGCTGGAGGACTACGACGGCAACTCGCCGGTGTGCGGGGTGCGCTTCGAGGAAGTGGTGACCGGTGCGATGGAAGGGCTGGGCATGGACCCGGTCGGCCGCAAGCTGCTGACGGGCATGGCCGACGATCTGAACGTGACCGGTCGCCGGTGCCTGCTGTGGCGGGTCATCGTGCAGAACCAGGACGCGCCGCGGCAGGAGCTGAAGACCACGCTGAGCGAAGCGGACAAGCACAAGGACACCTTGCTGTCGGCCGGCGGCGCCGGCTGGAGCGTGTTCGAGAGCGCGAGCAAGA
>NZ_NSET01000119.1 GCF_009192945.1 Xanthomonas maliensis
TTTTTGTGTGTTTGGCTGCCCCGGATGGATTCGAACCACCGAATGCCTGAGTCAGAGTCAGGTGCCTTACCGCTTGGCGACGGGGCAATGAAGCGTTGGGCCGCGATTATCGCACGCTGGTGGCGGGCTGAAAACCGTGGTGGCTATGGGTGGACTCGAACCACCGACCCCAGCATTATGAGTGCTGTGCTCTAACCGGCTGAGCTACATAGCCTAGGGAACCGCCAATTTTCACGATGGCCGGGGGGGCTGTCAAGCATTTTGTTTTCAGCTTGTGAGCGGGCCGCTGCCATGGCAGAGTCGGTGGCAGTAGATTTTTCAGGAGTCCGCATCGTGATCGATCCGGACGGTTTCCGACCCAATGTCGGCATCGTGCTGATGCGCGAGGACGGGCAAGTGTTCTGGGCACGACGCGTGCGCAGGGACGGCTGGCAGTTCCCGCAAGGCGGCATGAATACCGATGAGACGCCGGTCGAGGCCATGTACCGCGAGTTGCGCGAAGAAACCGGTCTGTTGCCCGAGCATGTCGAATTGCTTGGCGCCACGCCCGGTTGGCTACGGTATCGCCTGCCCAGCCGCGCCGTGCGGCACAACGAACGGCAGGTCTGCATCGGCCAGAAACAGGTGTGGTTCCTGCTGCAGTTCACCGGCAACGAGTCCCATCTGAAGCTCGACCAGACCGACAGCCCGGAGTTCGACCACTGGCGCTGGGTGGATTTCTGGTACCCGGTGGAGCATGTGGTGATGTTCAAGCGCGGCGTGTATGCACGTGCATTGCGCCACCTGGCGCCGCTGGCGCAGAACGTCGCCGGCGCCGCCGTGGGCGTGATGCCGCAGCGGGCTCTGGAAGCCTGGCTGCCGGGCAGCAGTGCGGCCGGGCACGATCGCCCGCGCAAGCGCCCGCGCAAGCGCGGCCTGACGCGTCCAGTCAGGATTAATAATGATTAACGTCTGGAATTGACACCTATTCTCGTTTGCGGTGGAATTGTCGCCGGTCCTCTCCGGATCGCCGGCCCGACATCGCGCCCGTGTACGTCTGCATCTGCAATGGGGTCACCGACCACCAGATCCGCGAAGCGGCCGAGAACGGCTGCTCCACTGTTGCCGAATTGACCCTGCGGACCGGCTGTGGCGCCAACTGCGGCTCTTGCCTGGACATGGCCCGCGATCTGCTGCATCAGGCACGCGCCACGCGCGAGTTCGGTCTGCCAATCCTGGGGCTGGCCAGCGCCGCCTGACGCACGCCGACCGCTGAGCCGCCCCAACATCCCTCCCTGTTGGTCAACCGCTGCCTGTCGGTGGTGCCGCAACTGATCACGATTCGCGTTCCTTCACGGGCCTTTCCAACACGGTAGAGTGCCGCCGGCGCACCGTTTTGGAGACATCGCATGAAGGGCGACAGCAAGGTCATCGAGTACCTCAACAAGGTGCTCTACAACGAACTCACGGCGATCAACCAGTACTTCCTGCACGCCAAGATGCTGAAGAACTGGGGGCTCAAGGAGCTCGCCGAGCATGAGTACAAGGAATCCATCGACGAGATGAAGCATGCCGACAAGTTGTCGGATCGCATCCTGTTCCTCGAGGGACTTCCCAATTTCCAGGCCTTGGGCAAGCTGCGCATCGGTGAGAACCCGACCGAGATGTTCCGCTGCGACCTGGCGCTGGAGCGCGAAGCGGTCGTGGTGTTGCGCGATGCGATCGCCTACGCCGAGACAGTGCAGGACTTCGTCAGTCGTCAGCTGTTGGTGGACATCCTCGAGTCGGAAGAGGAGCACATCGATTGGCTGGAGACCCAGCTGGACCTGGTTGCGCGCATTGGCGAACCGAATTATCTGCTGACCAAGCTGGACGACTGAGCGCGGCAATGGCGCGCCGTCGCTGTTGCGTGCGGCGCGGTGGTCCACTGCGGCGGGTTGCACCGATCGCTCTCATGGCGGGTCGTTGATCGTCCATGGGCTCGATTGCCGCGGCGATGACGTTGCCGTTGCGCGCAGCTGCAATCGCAGCTCGGGCGGACGGCGTCACCGTGACACGAGGCGTGTCCGAGCCGTCGGGTACTGTGCCGCACGCAAGCAAAGCGGCAGGCGCGATACGCTGGCTCAGCCGTTGGCGCTGCTGACCAGCGCCTGCAGGCGGCTGACTTGGCCGAGCAGTGCCAGGCGCGCGCGGGCATATTCGGCGATCACCAGCGCCACCATCGCCGACGGCCGCTCGATGGTGCCGGTGCGTGCGGCCAGTTCGATGCGCCGCGCCGCGTTTGAGAGCGCCTGCGCGCCGACATTGGCGCTGGAGGACTTCAGCGAATGGGCTAGGTCGCGCAGCTGCATGCTGTCGCGATTGCCGGCAGCGCTCTCAAGTTGCTCGATGATCCCGGGAGTGTCTTCCAGGAACAGCTGCAGGATGCGGATGGTGTCGTTGCCGGCGACTTCGTAAAGCTCCTCGACGACGTCGGCATCCAGAATCGGCAAAGCACGCGCCTGGGCAGCGCTGCCGGCACTTTCCGGCGCATCGGTAATGCCGCTTGCCGCAGGCGCGGCGGTGAGCGATTGCCGTGGCAGCCAGCGCTGCAGGCAGGCGTCCAGTTGCTCGCGCGCCACCGGCTTGGACAGGTAGTCGTCCATGCCGGCGGCCAGGCAGCGTTCGCGGTCGCCGGCCATTGCGTTGGCGGTCATGGCCACGATCGGAATCGGACGTCCGCCGCTTTCGGTTTCCATCGCGCGCCAACGGCGGGTAGCGGCATAGCCATCCAGCACCGGCATCTGGCAATCCATGAAGACCAGGTCGTAACGACTGGACTCCATGCGGTTCAGTGCGGCCTCGCCGTCGGTGGCGGTATCGGCCTCATAGCCGAGGACGGCGAGCAGTTTTTGCGCCACCAGCAGGTTGACCGGATTGTCCTCCACCAACAGGATCCGCATCTCCCGCGCATTGGCCGGGGGAGGTGGCAGCGGCTCGGGAATCAATGGCGCTGCCAGCAACGGTGCCGGAGCAGATTTGGACTCGGGCGGCATCACCAGCGCGCGCAAGGTCTCGTCTGGGCTTTGTCGCGGCGTCAGCGCGGCGTTATCGTGCAATTCGGACGGCACCGGCTCGTCGCCGTACAGCCAGATCAGCCGTGCCCCAGCCTGATCGGCGGGGCGCGCCAGCGCGCGGTGCAGCGCACGCGCGCTGTAGCGCAGGGTGTCGTGATCGGCGATGACGCAGCGGAAGCCGTCGCCGTCGCCGTCGTGGCGACGCAGGCGTTCCAGCGCTTCCTGGGTGGTTTCCATCACCACGCTGGTGACGCTCCAGGTGTCGAGCAGGCGCTTGATGCGCTGGGAGAGCCGGGCGTCGGAGCTGATCAGCATGACCCGCGCATCCTCTTCGCCGGTGGCCGGCTGCAGGTCGCCGACGCCCTTGAGCAGCGGGATCTCGAACCAGAAGGTGGAGCCGCGTCCGGGTTCCGATTCCACCCCGATGCGTCCGCCCATCAGGTCGATGATGCGCTTGCAGATCGCCAACCCCAGCCCGGTGCCGCCGTACAGGCGGGTGGTGGACGCATCGGCCTGGGCGAAGGAGCGAAACAAGCGCGCCTGTTGATCCGGAGCGATGCCGATGCCGGTGTCGCGCACCTGGAAGCGCAGCAGGTGCTGCGCGCGGGTCTCGCCCAAACGCCGCAACTGTATATTCACGCTGCCGCGTTCGGTGAACTTGATCGCGTTGCCGATCAGGTTGCCCAGCACCTGCCGCAGGCGGATCGGGTCGCCGCGCACCAGCAGGCGCACCGCCGGTTCGATATCCAGACCGAGCCGCAGTTGCTTGCCCTCGGCGGTGCGCTGCATCAGCTGCACCACGCCATCGAGCAGTTCGCGCAGGTTGAAGGTGGTGATCTCCAGCTCCAGCTTGTTGGCTTCGAGCTTGGAGTAATCGAGGATGTCGTCGACGATGCGCAGTAGCTGCTGCGAGCTGTCGCTGGCGGTTTGCAGCATGTCGCGCTGATCCAGACTCAGATCGCCGCGTGCGATCAGCTCGAGCATCGGGATGATGCCGTTGAGCGGCGTGCGGATCTCATGACTCATCGTGGCCAGGAATTCGCCCTTGGCCAGCGCAGCGGCTTCGGCCGCCTGCTTGGCGCGCAGCAGTTCCTGTTCGAGCTCGCCGTGGCGCTGCAATTCCTGCTGCATTCGCTCGCGGGTGGTCTCGGATTGCTCCAGTCCTTGCTGCAGCGTGTGCGCGACGCGCGCCCGACGCCGCGTCGCCAGCAGCGCGCCCAGGCAGGCCAGCGCCCCGAGTCCCGCAGCGGCAAGCGTCAGCAGCGTCCAGGGACCTGCGATCCCGCTCCACGGCATTGCAGCGCCAAGCGCGCCGATGGCCGATGCCAGCAAGCCGATGCCGATCCACAGCGCGGGGCGTCCTGCCGGCGAGGCCACTCAGAGCACCGAGTGACTGAAGTCGAAGTCCAGCTCCTTGCCGACCGTCTGCACCAGGTTGCCCTGGATGAAGTCCACGCCACTCATCCACATCGCCGCCGCGGCCTGCGGGTCCTCGATGCGTTGGCCGATGATCTGCAGCCCACGCTGGTGGGCGAGTTCGATCACCCCACGCAATTCGTCGCGGATGCCAGCGTTGCCATGCGCATCGGCAAACCGGTTGGCCATGCGCACGAACCCCAGCGGCAACTGCGCCAGCAGCGCATTGGCTTCGTCGCCCGGCTCGAACTGACTCAGGCAGAACTGCACCCCGGCCGGCATCAGCTTGGCGCAGAACTGCTGCACCGTGACGGCGTGGATCAGCGCGTCTTCCAAGCGCAGATCGACGATCAGCGACGGTCCGGCCACGCCGCGTTCGTTCAGTGCCTGCAGCAACCAATCGGCGAAGGCATCGCGCGCCAGGGTGCGCGGGGACTGCGACACGAACAGCCGCAATGGCGGACTGGCATGCTGGTAGAGATGCAGCAGGCCCAGGGCGTGCTCCATCACCTGCTGGTCGAGGTCGGCGATGCGTCCGGCTGCTTCGGCCGCCGGGATCACCTGCCCGGCCGACAGCAGGGTGCCGTCGGCCTGACGCAGTCGCAACAGCACCTGGTATTGCGCGGTGTCGCCACCGGCCACCGCGACGATCGGCTGATAGGCCAGCTCCAGCTGGCCTTCGACCAGGCGCAGCTGCTCCTGCTGCTCGACATGGCTCGGCGGCACATAAGCCTGCACGCCCTCGCTATGCAGCCGGGCCTGCAGGGCGGTGCGCTCCACGGCCTCCAGCGCGCTGCCGGGATCGTCGAACCCCAGGCTCAACGGCGCCACGCCGATGGCGCAACGCAGGTGCACCGATTCGTCTTCGCGCACCGGGAAGCCATGCGCCGACAGTCGCTGGCGGATCTCCAGCGCCTGCGCCGTCAGGCCGGCCTCGTCCATGTCCACCGCCAACAGCAGGAAGCTGTTGTCGTTCAATCGCGCCAGCGGATAGGGCTGGGCGAACCCAGCCAACCGATGGCCGACCTGGGTCATCAGGCGCTCGTAGGCGGCGTAACCGTAGCGTTCGCGCAGCCCCAGCGCGCTGGCGATCTCGATGAACATCAGCCCGCCCGATCGCCGCTGCTGCAGGGTGTCGGCCAGCAAAGCCATCACATGGGCGCGGGTCGGCAGGCCGGTTTCCGGATTGCTGCGTGCGCTCACCTGCGCACCGGCCTGCTGCAGTGCTTGCTGGCGGGCGCGGCGGATCCGGTTGGAGACCGCGGCGATCAAATGACGTGGCCGGATCGGCTTGGTGAGGAAGTCGTCGGCGCCGCTGTCGAGCACTTCGAACTGCCGCTCCGGATCCGGGTCGCCGGTCAGGAAGACGATCGGCAGCAAATGCTGGCCGGGTTGTTGGCGGATCAGTGTGGTCAGACGGATGCCGTCGAGCTCGGGCATGTGCAGATCCATCAGGATCAGGTCCGGGTGGTAGTCCTGGATGGCCTGCGGCACGTTGGCCGCCGCCATCTCCACCTGTGCATGCATGCCGGCACCGTGCAGCACGCTTTGCGCAAACAGCGCCTGCGAACGATCGTCCTCGACGATCAGCACGCGATAGGGCGCGTCTGCCGCCAGCTCGCCAGGTTCGTCGTTGCTGCCCGAACTGGACGCTGGGGAGGCAGCGGCTGGCGCGCGTG
>NZ_NSET01000012.1 GCF_009192945.1 Xanthomonas maliensis
ACGGGTGCAGGGCTGGCTGCTGTAGCCGTGGCCGGCGCCGGGATGATCGCGGCGCTGACCGGGGTGGCGGCCGGCGCGTCGCTGGAGGCGTCGGCCCAGCGCTGCCAGTAGTCCGGCGGCGGGGTCTCGGCGCGCAAGGGGCGGTTGCGCGTGGCGGTGTCGTCACGGGTGGGGGGGGGAACCGGGTTACGAGCGGCCATCGAGACTCCCTGCAGTCGTGCAGATTATGCGATGAAGTTCACGTTAGTGGGAGCGGTGCGGAGCCGTGGTCGCGACACCGCGCACGGGCGCCACCAGCCGACGCATGCCGCGCCACAGCAGCCGCCATGTCCACCACACCAACAGGGCGGCCAGCACGCTGGCCGATACCGACAGTCCCAGCGCCAGCCAAGGATGCGCCAGTGCCAGTGCGAGCGCTGTGGTGGCGATGGTGTCTTCGGCCAGCGAGGCGATCCAGTTGCTGGCCGGTTCTGGCGAGGTGTTGAGCAGGGCGCGGCTACCGGCCTTGAGCGCGTGGCTGGTCAAGGCGATGCCGCCACCGGCCACCAGGGTGCCGGTGGCCAGGTCGCCGTCGGGCGAGAGCGTGGCGGCCGCCAGGAAGGCGCCGGCCGGGACCCGCGCCAGCGTCTGCAACAGATCCCAGCCAGAATCCACGCCCGGGATCTTGTCGGCGAAGAACTCGGCGATGGCCAGCGCGCCGGACGTGCCGAGCACCCACCACGACTGCGCCGGCTGCAGCGCCGGTGGCAGCGCGATCCAGCCGAGCAGGCCGGCCAGGCCGACGCCGAACACGGTCAGGTAGACCCGGATGCCAGCCAGCCAGGCCAGCAGGATGCCGATGACGAACAATTGGGCTTCGCCCATGGCCTGGCTCCGCGCGAACAAGACGGAACTATCGGATAACCGGCCGCCGCACGCCAGCACGGCGACTGTGCCGGCTCTGGCACACTACGCCGCCGACCCCAGCGCCGGCCTGGCCGGCTCGATGCCCATGAGACCAGCGACACGCGTGCACATCGTCCAACGTGACCGCAGCGGTGGCCCGGCGCCCCGCCGCTGGCCCTGGGCGGTGCTGCTGGCCATCGTCTGGCTGGCGTCGCTGGGCGCGGTGTGGTGGGTCGCCACCCGCAGTGCCGCGCCGCGGTTGGCCGATGCCGAAACGGCGTTGCAGCAGGCACGGCAGACCCAGGCCCAGCAGCGACGGCAGATCGAGCAACTGCAGCAGCGCCAGGTCAACCTGGCGATGTCCGACAAGATCAGCCGTGCCGCCAATACCGAGGTGCAGACCTCGTTGGCCGAGCGCGACGAACAGATCGCGGCATTGCGCGCGGACGTGGCCTTCTATGAGCGGCTGGTGGGTTCGACCGCGCAGCGCAAGGGGTTGAACGCGCATTCGGTGCAGTTCTCGCCCGAAGCCGGCGGTACCTGGAGCTATAGCGTGGTGCTGACCCAGAACCTGAACCGTGGCGCGATCAGTCAGGGCCAGCTGCGTTTTGCGGTGGAAGGCGTGCGTGCGGGCAAGTTGACCACGGTGAGCTGGAACGAATTGCACCAGAAGAACGAGGCTGCCGGGCAGCCGTATTCGTTCCGTTATTTCCAGCAACTGGACGGCAGCGTGATGTTGCCGAAGGATTTCACTCCGCAACGTGTCAAAATCACCCTGAGCGGCGACGGGGCGCCGATCAATCAGACCTTCGATTGGAAAGTCGCCGGCAACGGCGCGGGGGAGTAGCTCATGTTCGGTAACAAGTCCAACCGTGGTGGCCAGACCGTGGTCGATACCTTGATCGGCCCACAGGTGGTCATTCGCGGCGATCTGCTGTTCAGCGGCGGCCTGTATGTGGAAGGTCGCATTCTCGGCAAGGTGTTCGCCGAGGACGGCGCCAGCGCCACCCTGACCATCGCCGAGCAAGGCAGCATCGAAGGCGAGGTGCGTGCGCCGGTGGTGGTGATCAATGGCCAGCTGACCGGCGATGTCCACGCCGCCGAGCGGGTCGAACTGGCCGCCAATGCGCGTGTACAGGGCAATGTGCACTACCAGGTGGTGGAGATGAGCGCTGGTGCGCAGCTCACCGGTCGGCTGATCCATGCCGCCGCCGCGGTGACCGCCGCGCTGCCGGCGCCGGATGCCAGCGCAGCGAGCGAGAGTCCCGCCGCCGAGCCGGCAAAGTCGCGTCAGCCCGCCACCGCCGAGGCCTGAGGCGCTTGAAGTCGGGCGATCGAGCCCCCATGCTGATCGCATGAACACCCTCGTTTCGCTTCCGACCGCCGCGCCGGCACCGGACTATCAGTCGCTTGACCGTCCGCTGAATTTCTCCGCGGCCGCTGCGGCCAAGGTGCAGTCGCTGATCCAGGAAGAAGGCAATGCCGACCTGGCGCTGCGCGTCTATATCCAGGGCGGCGGTTGCTCCGGCTTCCAGTACGGCTTCGAGTTCGACGAAAACCGGGCCGAGGACGATTTGGCCGTGGTCACCGACGGCGTCACCTTGCTGGTGGATCCGCTCAGCCTGCAGTACCTGATGGGCGCGGAGGTCGATTACACCGAAAGCCTGACCGGCGCGCAGTTCGTGATCCGCAATCCCAACGCCAAGACGACCTGCGGCTGCGGCAGTAGCTTCAGCGTCTGAACGCCGGCCGCCGCCAGCGGCGACGCGGTGGCGGTCGATGGTTGCGGGTGTAGCCGATTGTCGGCAGGCTTGTGCAGATGCCTCCGACCTCTTCGCTGTCCGCCTTCGCCTTCGCCGATACCTCGCTCGATCGCGGCGATCTGCTGCGTGAAGACCCGCTCGCGCTGGCGCGGCTCTGGCCACAGGCGCAGGTGCTGCTGATCGATGCCAAGGGCCTGGTGCTGGCCGATGTCGCGGGGCAGCCGTTGCCGGTGACCGGCGCCGAGCTGTCGCTGGAGCCGGAGGCGGCCTTGTTCCTGGGCTTGCGCGAACAGCACGGCTGGTTCTGCGTGGCGGCCGAGACCGTCGAGGTGGCGGCCCCGCAACGGCTCGACCTGCGCCAGATCGCGGCCGAGTGGCCGGCGCCGCTGGCCAGCTTGGCCGCGTATGCGCGCGCGATGCTGCACTGGCAGGCGCGCACCCGCTTCTGTGGGGTCTGCGGTGGCGCCACCGTGCTGCGCCGTGCCGGTTTCGTCGCCCAATGCAGCCAGTGCCAGACCGAGCACTACCCACGCGTGGACCCGGCGATCATCGTCGCCGTCAGCGACGGTGATCGCTTGCTGCTGGGGCGTCAGGCCAGCTGGGCGCCCGGGCGCTATTCGGTCATCGCTGGCTTCGTCGAGCCCGGCGAGGCGCTGGAGCAGACGGTCGCCCGCGAGGTCTACGAAGAGACCCGGGTACGTGTCCAGCAGTGCCACTATCTCGCCTCGCAGCCGTGGCCGTTTCCTGGGGCCTTGATGCTGGGTTTCAGCGCCCAGGCCGCGGCCAGCGAGCAGCCGCAGGTCACCGGCGAGCTGGAGGATGCCCGCTGGGTGAGCCACAGCGAGATCGGCGCGGCGCTGGCGGGCGAGGGCCCGATCGGCCTGCCGCCGCCGATCTCGATTTCGCGCGCGCTGATCGAGCATTGGTTTGGCACGCATGCATGAGCCCATCCGCTGCCGCCAAGCCACGCGCGCGCGCTCGGCTAGACTGGGCTGAGGAGGAATCCCATGTTCACCACCCTGGTTGCCGTCGTTGTCGCATTGACGCTGGGCCATGTGGCGCCCGCGCAGGTGGCGCGCCTGCGTCGCTTCGACTGGTTCGGCCGTTGGCTGGGTCGGCTCGATGGCCAGGCGCCGGCGCGCGGCGCCTGGCAGGGGCGCTACGGCGTGCTGCTGGCGCTGCTGCCGATCCTGTTGGCGGTGCTGTTGCTGCAGTGGCTGCTGGCCGACGTCTGGCGCGGATTCCTGGCGCTGCTGTTTGGAGTGGCGGTGCTGGCCTGGACCTGGGGGCCGCGCGATCTGGACCGCGACGTCGAGGCGGTGATCGATGCCGACGAGCCGCAGGCGCGGCAGCGTGCTGTGGCGCAGTTGCAGGCTGCCGGCGGCAGCGTGCATGAAGACGCACCCTCGCTGGTGGAAGCGGTGGTGGTGAACGGACTGCGCCGTTGGTTCGCGGTGCTGTGGTGGTTCCTGCTGCTGGGCCCGTTCGGCGCGGTGCTGTATCGGTTGACCGCACTGGCGGTGGAAAGCCCGCTCGCCAGCCTGCTGCCGCCACGCAATCTGGCCGGCGCACGCTGGCTGCTGGCCGCGCTGGAATGGCCGGTCGCACAATTGATGACGGTGTCGATCGCACTGGTCGGCAACTTCGAGACCGTGTTTCGCGCCTGGCGCGACGCCAATGGCAATCGCTGGGTGCTGGAACCGCACTTCCTCGGCGCGGTAGCGCGCGCCAGCGTCAGTGACGACCTCCGCGCCGAAGCGCACGACTACACCGATGCCGGCCTGGTGCCGGTGTGGCGCCGCCTGCCGGAAGTACGCGATGCGATGAGCCTGGTCTGGCGCGTGCTGCTGCTGTGGATGGTGATGCTGGCGTTGCTGGTGATTGCTGGATGGGTGAGCTAACGCCCCTGTGCGCCGATGGGCGCGGCATGGCGTGAATCGGTGCGCCTTGCGCAGCGGTCTGTCATTGCGGCTGCGGCGTCTATGCAGCGTAGCAGCGGATTGGTCGCTCAGCCCGGCGCGAGCAGGGTGAAGGGAAACCACGGCAGATTCCGCGCGATCCAATACGCCGGTAGTCCCCACAGCCAGAACTTGGGCTCGGACATCACCGCCACCACCGGCGCAAACCAGCGTGCGCGCCAACCGGCCTTCCAGGCGATCAGGCCAGGCAGCGTGAACAGGCCGAGCACGGCGGCCGGATTCATCGCGAAGGCGCCGGGTAGATCGAAGTGCGCCAGCGCATACAACGCGCGTGTCATGCCGCAGCCGGGGCAGTAGCAACCAGTGACGGCGCGGAACATGCAGGGCGGAAACGGGCTGTCGGCCGCGTTGGGATCGAATCGGTAGAGCAGCGAGACGCCGACGGCGGCCACTGAGGTGACCGCCGTCGCTCCGAGCCAATGGCGCGGACGCAGTTCCATTAGCGCCCGTGCTGTAGCTGCTGGATGGATTCCATGTATGCCTGCATGCCGCCGGTGGCGACCATGCCGATATTGATCAGCAAACCGATCGCGGCCAGCACGGTGGTGACGATGCACCAGGTCTTGGCGGTCTGCGAGGCGCGGCGCGCGCCGTCGAAGTCGCCCTGGTTGAGCAGGCCGTTGACCTTGCTGGAGAACACGATCGCCACGATGCCGGTGATCAACGCCGGGCAGCACAGGCAAAACCCCAGCACGGTGGACACGATCGCCCAGACCAGATGATTGGGAACCGGGCCGGGGGCGTCCGTGGAGGTGGAATGGATCGGCGGTGGGACGGCACTCATGGTGAAGCTCCTTGGGTGGTAAACAACGGCAAAGTACAAGGGGATAGCGCAGATCCGTCCTGCGGTGGCAGGCTTACCGTCCAGCCCGGCACGGCGGCGGCACGCACTCGGCGCGCCGCCTGGGAGTACACCCCCTGGCACGGGACAACATGGTCTATCCCCGGTGCGCACGCCTGCAGCGGCACCAGGCCGCGGCGAAACGTGCGATCGCGCACAGGCTACTCGCGGCAGGCAGCGGACGCAAAGCTGCGGGTCGTTGACGTGCTCAGGCCTGGTCCTGGCGCAGCGCCCGCACCTGTTGTTCCAGCAGCGCCGCACTTGCCTGCTCGCCGGGCACGGCCGGGCCTGCGGCCACCTCGATGTGGGCGCGCATGCGCCGCGGCACGCGCATGCGTCCGAGCCGGCTGTCGCGGCGGCTCCACATGCTCGACCACATGCCGCGCAGCGCCAGCGGAACCACCGGCACGTTGCGGCGCTGCAGGATCTTTTCGACCCCCGATTTGAACGTGGCGATCTGTCCGTCCTTGGTCAATGCACCTTCGGGAAAGATGCACACCAGCTCGCCGTCGGCCAGGGCCGCATCGATGCGGTCGAAGGCCTGCTGCATCAGCGCCGGATCCTCACGCGCCCCGGCGATGGGAATGGCCTTGGCGGTGCGGAAGATCCAGCGCATCACCGGGATGCGGAAGATCTTGTAGTACATGACGAAGCGCACCGGGCGCGGGATCACCGCCGACAGGATCAGCGCGTCCATGTAGCTGACGTGATTGCACACCAGCAGCGCGGCGCCTTCGTCGGGAACATGGCGATCGATCGCGTGCGCACGCAGGCGATACAGCACGCTCACCAGCACCCAGCTGAGGAAGCGCATCAAGAATTCCGGCACCAGGGTGAAGATCCACAGCGCCACCAGCGTATTGGCGATGCCCAGCGCCAGGAAAACCTGCGGAATGCTCAACCCGGGCAAGGGGATGCGGTGGCCGAACAGCACCACCTGCGGCAGCTGCAACAGCACGCCGATGACCGCCGCGGCGACGATGAACAACGAGTTCTGGATATTGAGACCGGCGATCACCCGAGATAGCTCGCCTCGGGGCGTGCGGCTCTGGATCAGCGCGAACAGCGGTACCACGAACAGGCCAGTGAACAGTCCGATGCCGACCAGGTCGACGATCAGCCGCAGGTTGCCGGTCTGCTGCACGAACTGGCCGATGCTCAGATCGCTGACCGGGGCGGCGCCGGGACGGGCGAAGTACAGGTCCAGCAGAAAGGCGCTGATGCCGAAGGCACCCAACGGCACCAAACCAATCTCCACGGTGCGTCCGGACAGCCGTTCGCACAGCAGCGAGCCCACGCCGGTGCCGATGGAGAACAGCGCCAGCGCGAACACGTACAACTCCTGGCGGCCGCCGAGATTGAGCAGCGCATAGCTCGGCAGCTGCGCGGTGAGGACGGTGCCGATAAACCAGAACCACGACACTCCGAGCACCGAATTGCGCACCGCCAGCGTGCGCCGGGTCAGGCGCATGATCGCGCGCGATTCGGGAATGGGGTTCCAGCGCACCCGCAGCTCCGGCGCGCCGGCATCCACGCGCGGCACCAGCCGCGCCATCAGATTGCCGGTCACCGCGATGGCGATCACCGCCGTGGCGGCGACCACCGGGCCGTGGGCACCGGCGATCTGGAAGATCAGCCCGCCGACGATCATGCCGCACAGGATCGAGATCGACGTGCCCATCTCGACCAGACCGTTGCCGCCGGTCAGCTCTTCGGGCTTGAGCACCGAGGGCAGGATCGAATACTTCACCGGACCGAACAGGGTGGATTGCATTCCGGTACAGAACAGCGCCACCAGCAGCACCGGCATGTTCTCGCTGATGAAGCCCACCGCCGCCAGCGACATGATCGCGATCTCCATGCTGGTGGTGATCACGATGAGCTTTTGCTTCTCCAGCTTTTCGGCGATCTGCCCGGCGATGGCCGAGAACAGGAAGTAGGGCAGGATAAACAGCGCCGGCGCCAGGTTGGTGTAGAGCGTGCGCTCGGAGGCATCCACCCCCAGATAGAACAGCAGGCCGATAATGGCTTGGCGATAGACATTGTCGTTGAATGCCCCCAGCGACTGGACGGCGAAAAACGGCAGGAAGCGGCGCTGACGGAGCAGGGCGAACTGGGTATGGCCTGACATGCGGGTTCCTTGGCGATCGCGCGCAGCCTAGCAGGCTTACCGGGTCTCGGCAGGCGGCCGGTTGGCAAGAGCGTGTTATGTCCTCCGAGGTGGGTGCGAAGCGTCCTGTGGCGCGTCGAGACAAGGCGTGCCTGGCCGCCTGGGCAAGGCGCGCAACGCGGTCTCGGCGCGCCACAGGACGCGTCCTGCTGGGTTGGCCGTCAGCGGCACGGAGCCGGCGTCGCGCCGCTTGCCGTGGCGCCAGCCACGCCGGCGCCACGCAGCACCCGCCCCGCACCGCTGACGGTCAACGCATCTCATCTCGACGTGCGTAACACGCGCTAGGTATTCGTGCGCGGCACGCGTGGACGGGGCGGCGCGGTACGCGCCTGCAGCAGGGCGACAAAGGCGCGGGCGGCAGGGGTGGGGTCGGCGCGCCACACCGCATAGGTCAAAAAGCGGAAGCGCTCCTTGAGCGCCACTGCCGTCACACCGCCCATCGCCGCGGCCATGGTCTGCGGCACGATGCCCACACCCAGCCCGGCGGCGACCAGTTCGCGCACCAGGTCGGCGTGGGTCACCTCGTATTGCAGCCGCTGCCGCAACTGCTGCTGGGCGAATGCCGCATCGACGATGCCGCGCACGCCGGCACCAGGGATCAGCCCGGCCATCGGCAGGTTGTCCAGCTCGGCCACGGCGACCTGCTTGCGCCGGGCCAGGCGATGCTCCGGCGCGACGATCAGGGCCAGCCCCTCTTCGTGCAGCAACACGCGTTGCGCGGGCAGGGCGATGTGCGGGCCGACGCCGACCAGGGCCACGTCCAGTCGGCCCTGGGCCAGATCGGCGAGCAGGGCGTCGCTCATCGCGGTGCGCAGATGTACGTCTACCCGCGCGTGGGCCTGCCGGAAGGCCTGCAGCAAGGTCGGCACTTGCACCGTGGTCAACGAGGAGATCTGTCCCAGCGTCAAGCGTCCGCGCACCGTCCCCAGCGCCTGCGCCATTTCTTCGTGCAGGCGCTCGGCCGCGCGCAAGGTCTGCCGTGCGTTGTGCAGGAACACCTCGCCAGCGGCGGTGGGGCGTACCCGCCGCGGGCCGCGTTCGAACAGCCGCGCGCCCAGACTCTCTTCGATCTTGGCGATTTGGTGGCTGAGCGCCGACTGCACGGTATTGCAGCGGCGGGCTGCCGCAGTAAAGCCGCCCTCTTCGGCGACGGCGACGGCGAACTCCAGTTGCCGCAAGGTCAGCATGCAATCTCGAAACAGGATGGAAAGAGTGAAAACAATACATTGGAAAGATATGGCAATGCCGCCCACACTGCGCGCCACTTCTCCACCGTGGCCTCCTGCATGAACGCCGATCCCGTGCCCTCCACCCCGTTGCCCCGGCGCTTGGTGCTGCTGATGGCCGCCGCGACCGGCCTGGCGGTGGCCAGCAACTACTACGCCCAGCCGCTGCTGGAGACGCTGGCGCAGACCTTCGGCATCCAGGTGCGCAGTGCCGGCGCAGTGGTCACTGCCGCTCAACTGGCCTATGCGGCTGGTTTGCTGTTACTGGTGCCGCTGGGCGACCGGCTGGAGCGCCGCGGTCTGATCGTCGGATTGTTCGTGCTCAGCGCCGTCGGGCTGCTGGTCAGCGCCAACGCGCAGGGGTTCGGCATGTTGCTGGCCGGCACCGTGGTGACCGGTGCCAGCTCGGTGGCTGCGCAGATCCTGGTGCCGTTCGCCGCCACCCTGGCGGCGCCGCAGGAGCGCGGGCGGGTGATCGGCACGGTGATGAGCGGCTTGCTGCTGGGCATCCTGCTGGCACGCACGGCCGCCGGCCTGCTGGCCGGAGTGGGCGGCTGGCAGACCGTGTACTGGATCGCCTCCGGCTTGTTGCTGCTGACCGCCGTGCTGCTGTGGCGCGGGCTGCCGCGTCATCCCGGCAGTGCACAGCTGTCGTATCCGCACCTGGTGGGCTCGGTGCTGACCCTGCTGCGCGACGATCCGGTGTTGCGTTCGCGCTCGGTGCTGGGGGGCCTGCTGTTCGCCGGCTTCAGCATGTTCTGGACCACCCTGGCGTTCCTGCTGTCTGCGCCTGGCTATGGCTATGGCTATGGCACGGCGGTGATCGGGCTGTTCGGCTTGATCGGTGCGGCAGGCGCGCTGGCCGCCAATCGTTCCGGGCATTGGTCCGACCGCGGCCATGGCGATCGCGTCAGTTGGGGGGGATTGGTGCTGTTGTTGCTGGCGTGGGGGCTGCTGGCCTGCGCGCCACGCTCGCTGGCGCTGTTGATCGCCGGCGTGCTGTTGCTGGACATCGCCGTGCAGGGCGTGCATATCGCCAACCAGAGCGTGATCTACCAGCGCAATCCACAGGCGCGCAATCGCATCACCGCCGCTTACATCACCTGCTACTTCCTCGGCGGTGCGTTGGGGTCGACCTTGGGCACGGCGGCATACGCGCAGGCCGGCTGGGCCGGCGTGGCGACGGGTGGGGCGCTGCTGGCGGTGGCTGCGCTGGGCTGGGTGGCGCTCAGCGTGCGGCGTCGGCACTGGGTGTGAGAGCCGGCACGCTGGCCGTTGCGGGGGCGACCGCTTGCGCGGCGCCACGCAGGGCCGGCAGCAGGCGCAAGGCCAGGGCCAGCTGGTGGCGGACCAGTTGGTGTTTGGGTGGCAGTGCGCCGACATCCTGCTCCAGCGCATCGGCCAGCGCGGCCTCGTCCTGCTCATCGCCGGCCGGGACCGATTGACGCTGCTCCAGTGCGCTGGCGATCGCCGTCAGCGCGCGCTGCAACAGTTCGCCGGCCTGGCCGATGGCGGCATCGTGGGCATCTTCCAGCGCGCCGCGGTGCGCGCCCAGCGCCGAGAGATACCCCAGCAGCGTATTGGACAGCGCCAGGAAGCGAAAGCCGGCATCGAGGTTACGGCGGTAGCGGCCCGGTTCGCGCAGCATGTTGGACAAGGCGACCGACAAGGCGGCATCGGCGTTGTGCATGTCGCGGCGCGCGATGCGATACGGCAGATCGTCGCGCATGCCGCTGCTGTATTGCTCCAGCACCTGCGCCAGGTAACGCGCGCAGGCGCGCAGCACGCTGGCCATCACCTGGTTGAGTCGGCGGCCCTGCCAGTCGGGCAGGATCAGGAACGAGGCGGCCGCGGCGATCGCACAGCCGATCACGGTGTCGACCAGGCGTGGCCAGATCAGCACGAAGCCATCGCCGAGCAGGTTGAAGCAGAACAGTGCCATCACCGTGATCGCGGCGGTGGCGAGCATGTAGCGATCGGTGCGGGTGATGAAGAACACCAGCGTGGCGACCAGCGCCAACAGCAACTGCACCTGCTGTTGCGGGAAGAGCTGCATCAACGCCCAGGTGGCGCCCAGGCCGATCAGGGTGCCGGCCATGCGCTCGACCAGGCGGCGACGGGTGGCGCCGTAGTTGGGACGACACACGAAGGCGGTGGTCAGCAGGATCCAGTAGCCGTTGTCGGCATGGATGGATTGCATGACCGCATAGCCGGCGACCAGCGCGATGGCCATGCGCAAGCCGTGGCGGAACAGCACCGAACCGGGCGTGAGCTGCTGGCCGATGCGGGCCGCCATCTCGCGCAAGGTATGCGGCGAGGAATCGCGCAGGCGGGTATCGATCGGGTCGCTGGCGGTATCGGATTGCGCCGCTTCCGACAGCCGCCGCTCGATGGTCTGCAGATTGGTGACCAATAATTCCAGTGCGCCCAGCAGGCGCGCCAGCGCCGGGTCGGCGCGTGCGTGCAGATAGTCGAGCGATTGCCGCACGTCCTCGGTGGCCAGCTGGCTGTCCTGACCGTAGTCGAATGGCCGGCGCAGCCGGATCGCTTCGCCCAGCGCCGCACAGGCCTTGCCTTGCAGCGCCAGCAGGCGCTGGCAGCGATACAGCACGTCGCTGTGGAAGAACGCGTCGGTCAAGGCTTCGTAGGGATAGTGCGAAGAGCTGGCGCGTTCGTGGAATTCCTGCGCCATGTAATACAGGCGGAAGTAGCTGCCGGACTGCACGCCCGGCCGTCCCGAGCGTCCGAAGCGGGCGATGATGGCGGTCTTGGCGGCATTGAGCGCGGCCACCACGCGCGCGTTCTGCTCGGCCAGGGCCAGTCGGCGTGCATGCAGGTCGCTTTGCCGCACCGGCTCGAACAGATCGGCCTTCAGCCGCAGATAGCGGCCCAGTTCGAAGAACAGTCGCGACAGCCGCTCGCGGACCGGTCGGTTGGCAAACAGGATCGTCCACAGGATCGACAGCAGTCCGTACCAGCTGGCGCCGAGCAGCAGCAGGGCGATGCCATGCCAGGCGCTCGCGCCGACATGCCCGACCTTGCCGCCGTGATCGATGCCGATCATCGCGTAGATCGCCAGCGCCACGGTGGCCTGGGCGATCGAGGCATAGCGCTCGCCGAGCGCGCCCAGCAAGGTCAGCGCGAAGGTCGCCAGCGCCAGGCCAGCGACGAATGGCCACGGATAGGGGAACAGCACCACCACCGATGCGGCGGCGGCGGCAAAGCACAGCAGCGACAACAGCACCGACTTGATCCGCCCCAGCCAGTTGTCGTCGGTCTCGGCGATCGCGCTGGCGATCGTGCCCAGGAACAGCGCCGGCACCGCGGTCAGTTGCTGCAGGTGCCAGCAGATGCCCATCGCTGCGGCCAGGGCAATGAACACGCGCAGGCCATAACTGGCCTTTTCGTGGGCCCACAGGCGGCTGAGGCGGGAGTCGAGTGTCGGGGCGGCCACGGTCTCTGGAAGGCAAGCGTGCGCAGGCATTATTGCCACAGGCAGGCCTGGCCGGCGTGCAGGCCGGCTAGTCCTTTGTCAGTAGGGCAGGCTCACGCCTGCTCGCGGGCAATCGCGCGCCAGCCGATGTCGCGCCGATGGAAGGCGCTGGGCCAGCGGATCGACTGCACGCCGGCATAGGCGTTGCGCTGGGCATCGGACACGCTGTCGCCCAGCGCGGCCACGCACAGCACGCGGCCGCCGGCGCTGATCACCTCGCCGACGGCATTGAAGGCGGTGCCAGCGTGGAAGACCTTGGCGCTGGCCGGCACCGCATCCAGGCCGTGGATAACCTCGCCGGTCACCGGCGCGTCCGGATAAGGCGCGGCGGCGATCACCACGCCCAGCGACGGCCGCGGATCCCACTGCGCCTGTACGCTGTCCAATCGACCATCGATGGCCGCCTCGATCAGCGCCAGCAGCTCCGATTGCAGTCGCAGCATCACCGGCTGCGTTTCCGGGTCGCCGAAGCGCACATTGAATTCGATGACCTTGGGTGCGCCGTGCGCGTCGATCATCAGTCCGGCGTACAGGAAGCCGGTGAACGGCACGCCATCGGCGATCATGCCGCGCACGGTCGGCTCGACCACCTCGCGCATCACCCGCGTATGCACCGCGGCGGTCACCACCGGTGCCGGCGAATAGGCGCCCATGCCGCCGGTGTTGGGACCGGTGTCGCCATCGCCCACGCGCTTGTGGTCCTGGCTGGTCGCCATCGGCAAGGCATGCTGGCCATCGACCATCGAGATGAAGCTGGCCTCCTCGCCATCGAGGAATTCCTCGATCACCACCCGCGCACCGGCATCGCCGAAGGCATTGCCGGCCAGCATGTCGCGCACCGCCGCCTCGGCCTCGGCCAGGGTCATCGCCACGATCACGCCCTTGCCGGCCGCCAGGCCGTCGGCCTTGACGACGATCGGCGCGCCCTTTTCGCGCACATAGGCCAGTGCGGCCTCCACCTCAGTGTGCACGGCGTAATACGCGGTGGGAATGCCGTGACGGGCGAGGAAATCCTTGGCGAAGGCCTTGCTGCCTTCCAGCTGCGCGGCCTTGGCGGTGGGCCCGAAGATGCGCAGGCCGGCGGCATGGAAGCGGTCGACCACGCCCAGCACCAGCGGCACTTCCGGGCCGACCACGGTCAGCGCGACCTGTTCGCGCTGCGCCAGTGCCAGCAGGCCATCGAGGTCGTCGACCTTGATCGCGACGTTGCGGCACTTGGCCTCAGTGGCAGTGCCGGCATTGCCCGGTGCTACCAGCACTTCGCTGACGCGTGCCGATTGGGCGATCTTCCAGGCCAGGGCGTGTTCACGGCCGCCGGAGCCGATGACGAGGATTTTCAAGACGGTTGCTCGCTAGGAGGGAGTAAAGAGGTCAGCTGCAGCCTTCGCGCTGCAAGGTATCGGGAATGGGGTAGGTCCAGCTGCGCACATCGAACCGCAGCACGTGGGTGGCGGCGACCGGCGCACCGCAGGCGGTGCCGCGTTCGCGGATGGTCAGCGGCCAGCTGCGTGCCTGCGCATCGCTGGCGTCCACCGTCAGCACGAAGTCGACATCGAAGCCCTGGGCGCGGCAGTCGTCCTGGTCGTGCTCCGCTGCACCATCTGCATCATCGCAAGCGAGCGCGCCGTGATTGTCGATATGCCGACGCAGCCAGGCGGCCTTGACCAGGCCCTTGGGCCCAGGCACCACCAGGTCCTGCGATTCCAGCAGCAACCCCTGGCCTATCCAGGCGCTGGTCACGGCAAAGCCGTAGAAATCGCTGCCCAGGCGCAGAATGTCCACGCGCCCGGGGCGGCCACTGCTGCCGAAGTTCTCGCCTGAGTCTTCGGCGACCACCGCATACGCATCGCCGTCGTCGCGCAGGACAACGAAATCGATCATGCCGGGAGTGCCATCGCCGGCATCGCTGAGGCTGTGGCAGACCGCCAGCAGTTGTTGCACCTGGGCGCCGATCACCACCGGTTGCTCGGCGCAGACTGCGCTATCGACCGCCTGGCCATCGACCTCGCCGTGCCAGCCGTGGGCCAGGCCGGCGGCGTTGCCGTACCGTGCGCGCACGAAGCCGTCCAGGCGGGTGCTGCGGCTGCGCGTGCTGTGCGGAGGTGGCCTGTCCGCCATCGTCGCCGGTGCCGTGGTCGGCACCGCGTCGGCCGGCTGCTGCCGACAGGCAGGCAGCAGACCAGCGAGGAGGACGAGACCTGCGAGCCTGCGCAGCATGTGCATCGCCTGCTGCCGTCAGTGACGGAAGTGGCGCACGCCAGTGAACACCATCGCGATGCCGTGTTCGTCGGCGGCGGCGATCACTTCGCCGTCGCGCATCGAGCCGCCCGGCTGGATCACCGCCTTGATGCCGGCGGCGGCCGCGGCATCGATGCCATCGCGGAACGGGAAGAACGCATCGGAGGCCATCACCGAGCCGTCCACCACCAGATTGGCGTCGCCGGCCTTGATGCCGGCAATGCGCGCCGAATACACCCGGCTCATCTGCCCGGCGCCGACGCCGATGGTGCGTTGATCCTTGGCATAGACAATCGCATTGGACTTGACGAACTTGGCCACCTTCCAGGCGAACAGCAGATCCTCGAACTGGGTATCGCTCGGCGACAGCGTGGTGACCACCTTCAAATCCTCGCGCGTCACCACCCGGTCGTCGGCGGTCTGCATCAGCATTCCCGAGCCGATCCGCTTGGTGTCGATGAAACCCTTGGAGGCGGCTGCCAGCGGAATGCGCAGCACGCGCACGTTGGCCTTGCGGCTGGCGTATTCCAGCGCGCCGTCTTCGTAGTCCGGGGCGATCAACACTTCGACGAACTGGCGGTCGAGCAGGGTCTTGGCGGTGGCCGCGTCGAGCGTGCGGTTGAAGGCGATGATGCCGCCGAAGGCGCTGGTGGGGTCGGTCGCATAGGCCAACTCGTAGGCATCGCCGCAGGCCACGCCGACCGCCACGCCGCAGGGATTGGCGTGCTTGACGATCACGCAGGCCGGGGCGTCGAACTGGCGCACGCATTCCCAGGCCGCATCGCTGTCGGCGATGTTGTTGTAACTCAGCTCCTTGCCCTGCAACTGCTGGAAGGTGGCCAGCGAGCCGGGCGCCGGATACAGGTCGCGATAGAACGCCGCCTGCTGGTGGGGGTTCTCGCCATACCGCAGGTCGGCGACCTTGATGAAGCTGCCATTGGCCTGGGCGGCGAAGGCGCTGCGCACCGGGACCTCGGCGGAGATGTCGGTCACTGCCGACAGGTAGTTGCTGATCGCCGCGTCGTACTGGGCCACGCGGTTGAACGCGGCCACCGACAGCGAAAAGCGGGTGGCGGCCGACAGCTGCCCGTCGTTGGCGTCCAGCTCGGCCAGCAACGCGGGGTATTGCGCCGGCGCGGTGGCCACCGCCACCCGGGCGAAGTTCTTTGCCGCCGAACGCAGCATCGCCGGCCCTCCGATATCGATGTTTTCCACCGCCTCGGCCAGCGTGCAGTCGGCGCGGGCGGTGACCTGTTCGAACGGATACAGGTTCAGGACCAGCAGGTCGATCGCCACGATGCCGTGGGCGGCCATGACCGCCTCGTCCTGGCCGGCGCGGCCGAGCAGACCGCCATGCACCAGCGGATGCAGCGTCTTGACGCGACCGTCCATCATCTCCGGGAAGCCGGTCAGCTCGGACACGTCCTGCACCGGCAGCCCGGCCTCGCGCAGCGCCTTGGCGGTGCCGCCGGTGGACAGCAGCGCGACGTTGCGGGCGACCAGCGCGCGTGCCAGGTCGATCAGACCGGTCTTGTCGGAGACGGAGAGCAGGGCGCGGCGGACGGGGAGCAGATCGGAAGGCATCGGTGGGGGCAGTCGAAGCGGAGCAGCCGATATTGTAGGCTGCGGCAGCGCTTGAAGGGACTCAGACACGGCGATGGGCTCGATCTATGCATTGAAGGGACGCTTCCAGGCACTGCTGCGGCCGCTGGTGGGCGCACTGTTCCGCGCCGGTATCACCGCCAACCAGGTGACCCTGGTCGCAGCGGTGATCTCGCTGTTGGTGGCTGGGCTGGTCTACCGCGCAGGCGTGCACTGGCCGCTGCTGTATCTGCTGTTGCCGCTGTGGATGTTGCTGCGCATGGCGCTCAACGCGATCGACGGCATGCTGGCGCGCGAGTTCGGCCAACAGTCGCGCTTGGGCGCCTACCTCAACGAACTGTGCGACGTGGTCGCCGACGCGGCGCTGTACTTGAGCCTGCTGGGCGTGCCCGGCGTCGCTGCGGCCGCGCTGTGGAGCTTCGCCTGGTTGGCCGCATTGACCGAGTACGCCGGCGTGTTGGGGCTGATGGTCGGCGCCAGCCGTCGCTATGACGGGCCGATGGGCAAGAGCGACCGCGCCTTCGTCGTTGGCGTGCTCGGGCTCGGGTTGGCGAGCGGCCTGCTCGGCGGACGCGCGCTCACCGTCGTGGCGATCGTGCTGAGCCTGGCCTGCGTGGTGACGGTGTGGCGGCGCGTACGTGCCGGCCTGGCCGAGGCAGGGGTGCCGGCATGAGCGCGGTCGCGCCCGCAGCGTCCACCTCGCGCCCGCAGCAGGAGCGGGAATTCGCCAGCTTCGACGGCACGGCGCTGTTTTATCGGCATTGGCCGGCGCAGGCCGTCGAAAGCGGTCCCGCGCGTGCCATCGTGTTGCTGCATCGTGGCCACGAACATTCCGGGCGGGTGGTGCACCTGGCCGAGGAACTGCAATTGCCCGAGGCGGCGATCTTCGCCTGGGATGCGCGCGGCAATGGCCGCTCGCCTGGCGTGCGTGGCGATGCACCGGGTTTCGAGGCGCTGGTGCGCGACCTGGATGCCTTCATCGCGCATCTCGGCCAGGCGCATGCGATTGCGGTGGAGGACATCGTGGTGGTCGCGCAAAGCGTCGGCGCGGTGATCGCCGCCACCTGGGTGCACGACTACGCGCCGTCGCTGCGCGCGCTGGTGCTGGCCTCGCCGGCGTTCAAGGTCAAGCTGTATGTCCCGTTCGCGCGTAGCGGACTGGCGCTGATGCAGCGGCTGCGCGGCAATTTCTTCGTCAACAGCTATGTGCAGCCGCAGTGGCTGACGCACGATGCGCAGCGCGTGCAGAGCTACCGCGACGACCCGCTGATCACCCGGCCGATCTCGGTGCGCGTGCTGTTGGGGGTGTATGCCGCCGCCGCGCGCGTGGTGGCCGATGCGCAGGCGATCACCGTGCCGACCCAGTTGCTGGTCTCCGGCGCCGACTTCGTGGTCCATCGCGGGCCGCAGGATCGTTTCTACGAACGCCTGGGTGCGCCGATCAAGCAGCGCCACTGGCTGCCGGGCTTCTTCCACGACACCCTGGGCGAGCGTGATCGCGCACCGGCGATCGCGGCGATTCGCCAGTTCATCCAGGCGCGCTTCGCCGCGCCGCTGGTCCGCGCCGATCTGCGCAATGCGCATCGGGCCGGTCCCAGCTTCGAGGAGGCCGAGCGGCTGGCCTGGCCTCCGCAGCGCAACAGTGTGCAGGACCTGCGCTGGCGCGCGGTGCGCGCCGGGTTGCGGCTGGGCGGGCGGCTGTCCGACGGCATCGCCTTGGGGCTGCAAACCGGTTTCGATTCGGGCAGCACGCTGGACTACATCTACCGTGACCAGGCCAGCGGGCGCGGTCCGCTGGGGCGCTTGATCGATCGCCAGTATCTGGATGCGATCGGCTGGCGCGGCATCCGCATCCGCGGCGCGCATCTGGGCGAACTGCTGCGCGAGGCGGCCATGCGGCTGCGACAGGCCGGGTTGCCGGTGCGGGTGCTGGACATCGCCGCCGGTCATGGCCGTTACGTGCTGCGGGCGCTGGGCAGCGGCGCCCAGCGCGCCGATGCGATCGTGCTGCGCGATTTCAGTGCGCTCAATGTCGCGCAGGGCACCGCACTGATCCAGGCGATGCGTGCGGCCGACATCGCCCGCTTCGAGCAGGGCGATGCCTTCGACCCCGACGCCGTGGCCGCGGTGCAGCCTGCCCCGACGTTGGCGGTGGTGTCCGGCCTGTACGAGCTGTTCGCCGACAACGATCAGGTGGCGCGCTCGTTGGCCGGCGTCGCTGCGGCGGTGCCGCCCGGCGGCTATCTGCTGTACACCGGCCAGCCCTGGCATCCGCAGCTGGAGTTCATCGCCCGTGCGCTGACCAGTCATCGCGACGGCGCGGCCTGGGTGATGCGTCGCCGCAGCCAGCAGGAAATGGACGCGCTGGTGGAAGCGGCCGGCTTTCGCAAGATCGCCCAACGCATCGACGCCTTCGGCATCTTCACCGTGTGCTTGGCGCAGCGACGCGACGCATGACCGAGGATCGGCGCCCGCTTGGCCGTGCCGCGCTGTGGCTGGCGCTGCTCGGGCCGTTCTTTTTTCTCAGCTACGGGCTGGCCAACAGCATGGCGGCGCGTGCCGCGAACGTTCCGTCGGTGGTGTTCGAGTGGGAGCGCCAGCTGCCGTTCCTGGCCTGGACGATCGTGCCGTACTGGTCGATCGATCTGTTTTACGCGCTGTCCTTCTTCGTTTGCCGCACGCGCCGCGAACTGGAGACGCACGCGTTGCGCCTGCTGAGCGCGCAACTGCTGTGCGTTGGCTGCTTCCTGCTGTGGCCGTTGCGCTACAGCTTCCCACGACCAGCCACCGAGGGCGTGTTCGGTTGGTTGTTCGAAGTGTTGCTCGGCTTCGACAAGCCCTACAACCAGGCGCCCTCGCTGCATATCGTGCTGCTGGTCGTCTTGTGGGTGCGCTATGCGCAGCATCTTTCGCCGCGCTGGCAATGGGTGTTGCATGGCTGGTTCTGTCTGATCGGCGTGTCGGTGCTGACGACCTACCAGCATCATTTCATCGACGTGCCGACCGGGCTGGCGGTCGGTTGGCTGTGCGTGTGGCTGTGGCCGGAGCGGATCGCCGCGCCGTGGGTGGCTGCACGCTGGACACGCGATCGGCGGCGCTGGCGGCTGGCGGGCATGTATTTGTGCGGTGCGCTGTTCACCGCCGCGCTGGCCTGCTGGCTCGGCGGCGCCGGGCTGTGGCTGTGCTGGGGCACGTTGGCGTTGAGCCTGGTGGCCTTGAACTACGCATGGCTGGGCGCGGGCGGCTTTCAGAAGCGCGCCGATGGCTGCCTGAGCCTGGCGGCGCGTTGGTTGTATGCGCCCTATCTGCTGGCCGCCTGGGCCAACTCGCGCGCGTGGACCTGGCACGCGCCGACCCCGGTGGCCGTGGCCGATGGCGTCTGGCTGGGGCGGATTCCCACCCCTGCGCAACGGCGCGACGTCGCTGTCGTGGTCGATGTCAGCGCCGAGCTCTCGCTGCGCGGCGCGCACGCGCACGACGTGGTCGTGCCGATGCTCGACCTGGTCGCGCCGACGCCATTGCAACTGCGCGCGGCCGCGCTGGCGATCGCCGCCGCGCGCGTGCACGGGCCGGTGCTGGTCTGCTGTGCGCTGGGCTATTCGCGCAGTGCGGCGGCGCTGGCGACCTGGCTGCTGCGCAGCGGCCGTGCTGCCAGCGTGGACGCGGCCATCTCACAGCTGCGCCAGGCGCGTCCGGCGATCGTGCTGGGTCGGCAGCATCGCGCGGCGATCGCGCAGGCCGGCAGCGACGATGCTGCCGACGCCGCGCCGTCCCTGCAGGTGCCCGCATGACGCCGCCGATGCTGTTGGGCGCGATGCGCGCGCTGTTGCGTCAGGGCGCGCTGTTGGAACGCCTCGGCCTGGTGCTGCTGCTGGCGGCGCTGCTGGTGTTGGCCGGCACCGCAGCACCGGCGTGGGTGCGCTGTGTGTATGGCATCAGCGTCGTGGCCGGGTTGCTGCAGCAGTACTGGGCACTGCGCGTCGGCCTGGATGCGGAACTATTGAACGCGGCGATCGATCAATTGCAGCGCGGCGAGACTGCGCTGCAGACGGCGGGACACCTGGATCAGGCGTTGCATGCGCTGGGGCTGCGCGCCAACGACGCATCGCCGCGCGACTGGCCGGCGCGTTGGCGCGGGATGCGCGGGCTGCTGTTGCGGCAGGCGGTGTGGCTGGCCATACAGCTGTCGGCCTTGGCGATCGGCATCGGCGGAGCGGTATACGCATGAGCGAGACGGCTGGCATTCCCGCGCACGCCACGGCGGCCCAGCAGGCGCTATGGACGCGCCTGCAGGCGTATCGCTTCGGTGACGGCGAGGAGGCGCAGGCCGCGTTCGTGCGGCGCGTGGCGCGCGAGGCGCATTGCGGTCTGGCGCTGGCGCAGCAGTTGCTGGACGAGTACCGGCGCTTTTGCTTCCTGGCCTGCAGCAGCGATGAGGAGGCCTCGCCCAGCCCGCTGGTCGATCAGGTCTGGCACGCCCACCTGACCGATACCCGCGAGTATTGGCAGCGTTTCTGTCCGCAGATCCTGCAGGCCACGCTGCACCATCATCCCGGAAGCGGGGCCGACGATGCGCCGCGCCTGCGTGCGCAATACCAGCGCACCCTGGAACGCTATCGGCATCACTTCGGCGAGCCACCGCTCGCGTGCTGGCCGCCACCGCGTCCCACCGCGCCGCCGGTTGCGCCGGCAGCAGACGGCGATGCCCAGGCGACCTTGCAGGCCTTGCGTGGCGATCGCCCACCGTCCCCCGCACGCCGGCGGCTGCTCAGGTTGCTTGCCTGGGCGCTGGTCACCGCCGTGGTAGGGGCGCTGCTGCTGTCGCTGCAGCCGCAAGCCAGTTCGCCGCTGCAGTGGCGCGGACCGCAGTTCCTGTTGCTGTTTGCGCTGCTGATCGGACTGAGCTGGTCGGCCGGCGCTTGGTTGCGGCGGGTGTTGCGCCACCGGCAGCTTGCCGACGTGTGTCCGCTCGATCGCGGTGAGGTGGCCTATTTGAGCGGCGGCGCGGATCGGCTGGCCGATCAGCTGTTCACCGAGTTGCTGGTGAGCCAGGCGGTCATCCTCGAGCGCGATGACGACCGCCGTGCGCGGCCAAGCCTGCGCTGCGATCCGCGACGGACGGTGCCGCCTGCGCTGATGCCGGCGCTGGATGCCGTGCGCACCGCCGCAGAGCCGGGCGCAGCCTGGCGCGCCCTACGCGCGTTGGCCGCACCGGTGCAGCAAGGCTTGATCGACAAGGGCCTGTGGCTGGCGCCCACGGCGGCCCGTACGGCGCAGGCGATCAGCGCCTTGCCAGTGGCTGCGGTGTGGGTGCTGGGCGCCTGCAAGATCGTGATCGGGCTGCAAGGCCAGCATCCGGTCGGCTATCTGCTGGGTGCGATGGTAGTGGTCAGCGCGCTGGTGCTCGGGTTTGCACTGATCCCGTTGCGCCATACCACGGCGGGCGAGCGGGCGCTGGAGCGCTATCGCCAGACCCAGGTCGATTCGCGTGCACGTGCCGGAATCGCACCAGGCGAGCTGGTGGCGCTGTACGGCACCGCGGCGTTGGTGGGGACGCTGTGGGAGGACTATCACCTGGTCCGCGCGCCGCCGGGCTCCAGCACCCACAGCGTGGACACCACCAGTTGTGGCGGCGGGGGCGATAGCGGATGCGGCAGTGGTGGCGACGGCGGTGGCGGTTGCGGTGGCTGTGGTGGAGGCGGCGACTGATGGCAGGTCCTTCGCAGCGACAACGATGGCGTCTGCGCTGGGCGCGCCGACTGCGTCGTGGCGGCGCTACGCCCAATCGGGTGTCCTGGGCAGGTATCGGTTGCGCGTTGCTGGCCGCGCTGATGTTTTATCTCGCCCTGAGTGCACCCACGCGCGAGGGCGCGCTGCCGTTGCTGCTGGCGATCCTCGGTCTGCAGGGGCGGCTGTGGTGCAACCGCATGGATGGGGTGCTGGCGCGCAGTGCCGGCCTGGTAAGCCGGGCCGGCGAGGTCTACAACGACGCTCCGGATCGGTTGTCGGATGTGCTGATTTGCCTGGGTCTGGGCTACGGCCTGCAGGCCAGCGTGCCGTGGGCGCCGCAACTGGGCTGGGCCGCGGCGCTGTGCTGCGTGAGCACCGCCTATGTGCGCGTGCTGGGCCTGGCCTGCGGGGTGGTTGAGCCACGCCAGGGACCGATGGCGCGAGCGCACCGCATGCACTGGCTGTCACTGGCCACACTGTTGGCGTTGCCGCTGCAGTGGCTGGGCAGCAGCGAACAGGCCGCCTGGGTGCTACTGGGGGCGTTGGCGGTGCTGACTGCCGGCGCGGTGGTGACGGTGGTGCGGCGGCTGCGTGCGATCGTGCGCGCATTGGAGTGGACATGATTGCTCGTTTGATTGCCCGCGCCTGCAGCGGCGCCATCCGCACCCTGACCGGCGCACGCGCGCTCTGGCAGGGCTGCGCGCCCTCCAACGAACGCCGGGTCTATTACGGCAACCACGCCAGCCACGGCGATTTCGTGCTGATCTGGTCCTCGTTGCCGGCCGCCTTGCGTCGCGAGGTGCGCCCGGTCGCCGCTGCCGACTACTGGCAGCGCGACGCGCTGCGTCGCTATCTGATCCACGCGGTGTTCAACGGCGTGCTGATCGAGCGTGACCCGCAGCAGCGCACGCGCGATCCGGTGCAGTGCCTGTGCGAAGCGGTCGATGGCGGCGATTCGTTGATCCTGTTTCCCGAGGGCACCCGTAATCCCGACGAAGGCGTGCTGCCGTTCAAGAGCGGCCTGTATCACCTGGCACGGCAACGGCCGGAATTGGAATTCGTGCCGGTGTGGATCGACAACCTCAAGCGGGTGATGCCCAAGGGCACGCTGCTGCCGTTGCCGTTGCTGTGCACCACCACCTTCGGCGCGCCGCTGCGCCTGCACGCCGACGAGGACAAGGACGCCTTTCTGGCGCGCGCGCGCAGCGCGCTGCTGGCATTGGCGCCGGAGCAGGCGGAGGCACGCCGATGACACCGATGCTCTACAGCACTCAGTTGCAACAATCGTCGATGCAGCAGCAGACGATCTGGTTGTTCAGCGGCATCGCGCTGGTGTTGGTGCTGGCCACGCTGATCGCCGAGGGCTTGCGCTGGCGCGCGCGCGGGCGTCCGAGTGCGGTGCTGGACAACCTGGTGGCGCGCATCCGCGCCTGGTGGGTGATGGCGGCGGTGGTGGGGCTGGCGTTCGTGTTTGGCCGTGCCGGGGTGATCGGCCTGTTCGCGCTGGTGTCGTTGTTCGCGCTGCGCGAATTCATCACCTTGGCACCGACCCGGCGCGGCGACTATTACGCACTGGTGGCGGCGTTCTACATCGTCTTGCCTTGGCAGTACTGGCTGGTCTGGATCGGCTGGTATGGCATGTACACCTTGTTGATCCCGGTGTATGCGTTTCTGGTGCTGCCGATCCTGGCCACCATCGGCGGCGACACCACCCGCTATCTGGAGCGCACGGCCAAGGTGCAGTGGGGCCTGATGATCTGCGTGTTCTGCATCTCGCATGTGCCGGCACTGTTGAATCTGGAGATTCCCGACTATGCCGGCCGCAATCTGTTGCTGATCGCCTTCCTGGTGATCGTGGTGCAGTCCTCCGACGTGCTGCAATACGTGTGGGGGAAATTGGCCGGCCGGCATCTGATTGCGCCACGGCTGTCGCCGTCCAAGACGGTGGAAGGCTTCATCGGCGGGGTGCTGTCGGCCAGCCTGCTCGGCATGGCGCTGTGGTGGATCACCCCGTTCCGGCCCTGGCATGCGTTCGGGCTGGCCTTGGTGGCCAATCTGATGGGGTTCTTCGGCGGGTTGGTGATGTCGGCGATCAAGCGCGATCGCGGCATCAAGGATTGGGGCCACATGATCGAGGGCCATGGCGGGGTGCTGGATCGCCTGGACTCGGTGTGCTTCGCCGCGCCGGTGTTCTTTCATTTGATTCGGTATGGGTGGGGGTGAGGGGGGAGAGGCCGGGACTCGGGGTCCGGGACTCCGGGACCCGGGAAAGCGGGCTGCCGCGCGCGTTGGGTTCGCGAGCGATGTTGGATCGAAGGCGCACCTGCAGCAGTCGGAGCATGTGCCGCTACGCCATTGAAACGTCATACGTCATGACATGCTGGTGCGGGACCCGGGTCCCGGGTCCCGACAGCTTCACGAAAGGTGCAAGCGTCACCCTGGAGCGCCCGGTCGTCGTGCCGCCGTTGTCCTGTGCGCATGCTCCCTGTTGCCGTCGTTGCGGCCCCGATCCATGTCTGGTCTGCCCTGGTCGATCTGCTCGCCGATCATGCGGTGGCGCCGTTGCTTGCCGCATTGCACCTGACCGGGCTCAGCGATGATCCCCGCGACATCGCCGCATCGTTGCTGATCGCCGCCTTGCAATTGAGCATCATCGGTCTGGTGTTCCGACCATTGGAAAGTCTGTGGCCGGCCGAGCACTGGCCGCATCGGCGCCTGGCGCGCATCGACTTCCATTACACCTGGCTGATGCTGGTTGGGGTGTTCCCGCTGTTCTCGTTTCTGCTGTTGACTCCGCTGGTCAATGCGCTGGGCGGCGCCGATGCCGGCGCCGTGTCCGCGTCGGACCGGGGCCTGCGTGACGCCTGGCCGTGGCTGGGCCAGCATCCGCTGGCGCTGTTCGCGCTGTACTACCTTGCCTACGACTTCACCTACTACTGGATGCACCGGATCCAGCACTGGATGCCGTGGTGGTGGGCCATGCACAGCATGCACCACAGTCAACGCCAGCTCAGCTGCTGGAGCAACGATCGCAGCAATTACCTGGACGGCATGCTGCAGTCGTTCGTGCTGGCCGCGGTGGGGGTGGCGTTCGGGATCCAGGCCGACGAATTTGCCTGGCTGATGCTGTTGGGAGAGCTGGTGCAGAACCTCTCGCATGCCAACGTGCGTTTCGGTTTCGGCCCGGTATTGAATAAGCTCCTGGTGGATCCGCCGTTTCATCGCCTGCATCACATGCGCGTGGACCCGCAGCGGCCGAACCTGCACAACTGCAACTTCGGTCAGGTCTTCGCGGTCTGGGATGTGCTGTTCGGGACCGCGTTGTATGGCGAGCCGGTGCGGCCCACCGGGGTTGGCGATCCGATGGTCGACCGCGACAACGACCTGGGGCTGTTGGCCTTGCAGTTGGAAGGTCTCAAGCGCTTCTGGGGCGCGGTGCGCCGTCGTGCCGGCTGGATGCCCGGGGAGGTGGCATTCGGCGAGGATTACCGACCGATCCCGGTGGCCCATGCCGATGTCCCGGCGCAGAGCGAAGCGCCAGCGGCCGACTCGGTGGCGTAGCGCAGGGAAGGAGGGAGTCGACAGTCGGGACCCGGGACCCGCGGGTTATTCCGCGCGTTGGGTGTGCGAACGCTGGTGATCGAACGCCGCCTTGCCAGATGACAGTTCCTGGCGTTGTGCCATTGCAGTGCCGCGCATCACGACATGTGTTATCGGACCTGCGGTTTATCGCAGATGTCGGATCAACAACGGCACTGCGTGGCGCGCCTGCTTGGCGCGTATAACGTCAGCAACGCACGATTGCGAACCGCCCGTCATGACACGCTTTCGCCGGTCCCGGGTCCCGGGTCCCGGGTCCCGAACATCCCGCCCCTCAACTCAACCCATATTCCTTGAGCTTCTTGCGCAAGGTAGCGCGATGGATGCCAAGCAGGGCAGCGGCGCGGCTCTGGTTGCCTTCGCAGTGATTGAGCACCTCGACGAACAACGGGATCTCCATCTCGCGCAGCACGATCTCGTAGACATCGTCGGCGTCGCTGCCGTCCAGGTCGCGCAGGTAACGGCGTACCGACTGGGCGACGTGTTCGCGCAGCGGCGACTTGGGCGCGCCACGACTGGCGTCAGGACGGGAGGAGGCTGCGTTCAAAAGAGTTCCCAATGTCACGAGGCCGGGCCGCGCGGGCCGGCGAGGGGGAGTGAGTCTAGCGCGTGACCCGGCCCCTCGCCACGCCCGCGTGTCGCCCGTTCAAGGTCCGGTCCGCTTAGCGGAAGTCGAAGTTGAACGCGGCGGTGCTCGCGGCGGGTTCGCGCACCCGGAAGGCCACCTGCACCGCTTGTCCGGGCGCGAGCGTGTCCTCGGCGACGGGCGCCTTGCCCAGGTAGTCCTGCGGCGCGAACACCCGCGCGCCGATCACCCGCCCGTCGGTATCCGACAGCGACAGTTGCAGCCAGGGCCAGGCCTGCGCCCACCGCGCATCGTTGCGGAAGCTGGCCTGGATCTGCAGCACGCCCGGCATTCCGGCCAGTGGCCGGACCTCGCGCGTCAGCAGGGTGAAGGCGGCTGGCTCGCGCCAGGCCGGCACGCGGCAGCCGACCACATTGCAGACGCGGACGACCAGCGGGCGCCAGCGCGCATCGCTGGCCAGGTGCGCGCGGTCGGCCAGCACCATCTGTCCGGCCAACAGCAGCACCAGGCCGGCGAGCAGGCCCCAGTGGCGTGCGCCAGCGCGCAGGCGTGGACGCTGATGGCCACGGCGCAGGAAGGACGGTGCATTCGCACCCGCAGGACGGGGGGCGGCCGGCGCCGCAGCAGCGCTCTGCCGCGGGGCGTGGCTGGCAGCGCCCACGCCGGCGGCATCCGCCTCGGCCAGCGGCTGCGGTGCGTGCGTCCGCGCATTGGGCGTGGCGGCTGCGGTGTGCGTGCGCTCGGCCGCGGTGCGCCCCGTCTCGGACAAGGACGGCGCTGCGTCTGTCGGCGCCGCTGCGGTGGCAGGGGCCGGCTTGCGCTCGTCCCCAGCGGTGGCGGATGCCGAGGCGGTGGCTGCCGGATCGCTCGCCGGCACGGACACCTCGCCCGTGGGCCGGAGCGGTGGCGTGGGCGATGGCAGCACCGGCGCGCTCGCCGAGGCGTCCAGTGCAGCGCTGGAGGCAGGCGGTGCTGTCGGCGAGCTGTTCTCCGGCGCGGATGCATCGGCACCCACCGGCGGGGTCGGCAGCAACGGCGGCGCCGCCGGGTTGGCACGCAGAAAGGTGGCCAGGGGGCGGCGCGGAGGCGAGGTCTCTGACATCGGCAAGCGGGCGGCGGGAAGACCCCTATTCAATCACGCATGCGGCGCTGGGCGAACCCAGGCGACCGTCGTCGCCGTGGGCCGTGCTGCTCAACGGCGCCGGCGAGGCCGGCCCTGGGCCTGCAGCAGGTCGAGCAGGCCGCTGCGTTGGCGTGGCGCCAGTGCATCGAAACAGGCCAGCAGGGCTTGCTGTTGCTCATCCAGGCGGCGGTAGTGCGCCGGCTCTTCGGCAATGCCGATGGCCGGCGGCCCGAACACACGTTCGCCGCGACCGGTCGCCAGGTATTCAAACGCCATGCCGCTGCGCTTGGCCAGGCCAATCAGGTTCTCGACCGACGGCGCCGTGCCTTCGGCCATCTCCCATTGCGCCACGGCGCTGCGGGTCACCCCGAGTTCGCCGGCCAGGGACTCCTGCGTCAGTTTGGTGAGGCTGCGTGCATCGCGCACGCGTTCGTACAGCTTGCTCACTAAGCACCAGGGACGGTGGCGGGTCCGGAGATATAGCCCAGGCCCATCGCGCGATAGTTCGTATGCCTTTCTAATTCAGTGATGTTTGCGATACTGTCAAAGCGGCCGGTAGCGCTATGCCGGCGTGACGTTCAAGGAAGACGCGTATGCCCAGGACACATCGGTGCCGCCGCGCACCCCACGTCCCGCCAAGGGACTGGCCGGCAGCCTCCCCGTTGGATCCGGCCATCGTTCGCTACCGGGGCGCTCCGCGTCACCAGGTGTGGCGCCGTGGTGAGGCCTGGACGGCGGTGGCCGACGGCATCGATGTCGACGCTGCGCTGGTCCCGCGCGGATGGGCAGTGCGTCATCGACGCTGGACGCTGCTGCTCGTCGGCGTCGCCCTGTTGGGGTTGGCGCTTGCGGCCGCATGGAGACACGGCACGCCAGCATGGGTGTGGGCGGTGTTGCTGGTCGGCGAGCTCCTGTTGCGCGGTTGGGCGGCCGGCAGCGCCGCGGTCTGGCGTAACCGGGCCCTGCAGCGCGCCGGTTGGGAACCGGTGGTGCGCCTGCATGCGATCAGTTGTCGCGACGCGGTGACCACCGCGCAGATCCGCCAGTGCGGCCTGCGCCGCTGAGTCAATCGCGACGCACCCCGTCGATGCGCATCCAGTCCTCTTCGCGGGTGCACTGCAACTGGGTGAACCAGGCGGCGTAGCGTTCCAGCAGCGGCGCTTCCTGACCATGCAGGATGCCCGACAGCGCGATCCGCCCACCGGGCGTGACCGCCGCGGCCAGGGTCTCGGCCAGGGCGTCCAGCGCCGAGGCAAGGATATTGGCCAACACGATCGGGTAGCGCTGCGCCGGCGCGTCCTGCGGCAGGTAGACGCGCAACTGTGCCTCCACCGCGTTGCGGCTGGCGTTGTCGGCGGTGGCCAGCAAGGCCTGCGGATCGTTGTCCACACCCACCGCGCCGGCCGCGCCCAGCTTCAGCGCGGCCAGGGCCAGGATGCCGGAGCCGCAACCGAAATCCAGCACCTGTTGCCCTTGCAGCTGCCCCTGCGCGGCCAGCCCGTCCAGCCACCGCAGGCACAGCGCCGTGGTCGGATGGGTACCCGAGCCGAACGCCAGGCCGGGGTCCAGCCGGACCACCGCGGCCTGTGGCGTGTCGGCGGCATCCGGCAAGGCGTGGTTCCACGGCACGATGAAGGTGCGCTCGCCAAACTGCATGGGCCGGAACTGATCCAGCCAGGCGCGTTCCCAGTCGCTATCCTCCACCGTGCGAAAACTCACCTTGCGCCAATCCAGCCCAGGGTCGAAGGCCTCCAGCGCCGCCAGGATCGCCAAGGCATCGCTGTCGCCGTCGAACAGTGCGCTCAGCACCACCGCATTCCACAGCGGCGTTTCGCCGACACCGGGCTCGAGAATGGCGCGCTCGTTGCTGCTGTCGGCATCGGCGTCGAGCAAGGTCACCGCCAAGGCGCCGACGTCCTCCAGGGCGTTCTCGAAACGGGGCTGGGTGGCGTCGGTGCAGTGCAGGGTCAATTCGAGGAACGGCATTCGGTACGGTCGCGCGAGGAAACCCGCATCGTAGACCATCTGGACCATCCGACCGGCCCGCCCCGTGCGGTCCGGAGGCGGCGTCGGTGGCGCTGGCGCTCGTTTCCGCACCCGCCGGCCGACCGGCCGCTGATCGTGCGGGTGCTAGACTCCGCGCGTCGCCTTGCGGCCTTTGGCCCTGCCGCCTGCCCGTCATGCCGTCCTTGCGTGCCCGCCATCTCTGGTTGTTGCTTGCTCCTGCCGCCTGTGCGGCAGGTGTCTGGTGGCAGGCGCGCCGGCCGGAGACTGCGCCCACGCACGTCGTTGCCGGAGTCGCCACGCCGTCTGTCGCGACGCCGGTCGCACTGGCCGCACGGGCGTCCGATGGGGCGCAGCCGGCCACGCCGGTCGCTGTCGCTGCTGCGGTGGAGGCGCATCCGGATCTCTACCGCTATGCGCAGCAGCTGCAGCGCCAGGTGCGTGCTGGCGATGCCCAGGCAGGCTGGCGACTGAGCCGGGTCTATGACTACTGCGCGCCCTACGCCCACAGCCCGGCCGGCTATGCCGCCGACAGCGCCTGGATCGCCAGCCAGCACGCGCCGGGCATGGCCGCCATGCAGGCGGCGCGGGCGCAGGTGGCGCGCCGCTGCGCGGGCTTCGCACCCAGCGATGGCCTGGGGCTGGCAGCGGTGGTGCAACAACGTCGCGCCGCCGCGCGTGCGGGCAGCCTGGCGGCCGAAGCGGCGTTGCTGGCGCAAGGCGAGCCGCTGCAGCGCTCGGAGGAGTACAAGCGCCTGCTGGTGCAGCGGGTGCTGGCCTCGCGCGATCCGGAGGCGTATTTGGCGCTGGCGCCGGCGATGGGCGCGCGCGCCAGTGGCGACGACAGCCTGCACGGTTACGTGGCCGGCGACCAATTCGCCGAATTGGCCTGGCAGGTCGCCGCCTGCCGGCTGGGCCTGGATTGCAGCGCGCAAAGCACGCTGGTCACCAGTTATTGCGCCAACGCGGGCATCTGCTCGCGCGATCGCGCACAGGACTTCGTGTCCTTCGTATTCGATGCCGCGGTACCGCGGCAGGGGGCAGACAAAGTGGACGAGATGGCCGAGTCGTTGGTATCGGGATCGGGAGCGCAGTCATGAATGTTCGTCGTTGGGTGCATGGCGCCAAGTTCTGGTTCTGGGTGGCGCTGTTCGTGGCGTATTCGGCCGCGGCGGTCGGTGTGGTGATGATCGATACCGCCGATCACCGCTATCAGCCGCTGTCGGTGAAGCTGACCACGGTCAAGGCCGACGAGCAGCAGCGTCGGCACGGTGCCAGCCAGGTGGCGGCGGTGTATCGCGCCAGCAGCGGGATGCCGTTCGCAACCTTGCCCACAGGGTCGACCTTCCAGATCGTCTGGCCGGACGGCTCCACCGAGACCATGACCATCGTCGATCCTTCTTCGGCCAATGGCACGGTGCCGGTGGCCGGCAGCCAGCAGGCGCCGCCGCATCACTGAGCGCCGCGCCTGCCGCTGCTCGGGCGAGCAGGATCGGTGCGCACGCAGGCGTCGGGGCGGTGCAGGCAGCGATGTTGCGGGATGTCGTCGCGTTGCACGCCATGCGCAGTTACGTATTGACCAAGATGCTGCTGAATCTCGACAAGCCCACGCGCCGGGCCGTTCTGCATCAGGAGAGCTGTCGTTGCGTGCCGGTGCCGATCGGCACTCGCTACAAGCGCGTCGAGGCGATGGGCCGCGATGGCGGCTGGTTTTCGGTGACGTCCCCCGAAGTGGCGTAGCGGCGCGCAGTGCAGCTGCTGGCCGCTGCGGACTTCATCTATTGCGAGTACTGCACACCCGGGTCTTGATGTCGCGATGGCGTTACCGCGACGCACGTGTCAGGCACACCGCGTGTTGATGTATCGCGCGCAGGCATGACGGGCGATGGGCTGCCCGCGCGTTGCGTCAGTGCGATACATGCTTGCGTCATCCCCAAGGCCAAAACGACAACGGCATGCCAGAAGGCATGCCGTCGGAAGATGCCGCAATGTCCAGCCGGGATCAGGTCAGCGCGATCGACTTGTTCTTGCGCTCGGCCAGGCGCTTTTCCAGGTAGTGGATATTCTGCCCACCGGCCTGGAACCCCTTGTCGCGCATGATGCGCTGCTGCAGCGGGATATTGGTCTTGATGCCGTCCACCACCATCTCGCTGAGCGCCACGCGCATGCGCGCAATCGCAGTGTCGCGATCTGGCCCATGCACGATCAGCTTGCCGATCATCGAGTCGTAGTTCGGCGGCACCTTGTAGCCGCTGTAGATGTGCGTATCCACGCGCACGCCCGGTCCACCCGGCGGATGGAAGGCGGTGATCAGGCCCGGGTTGGGCATGAAGGTTTCCGGATCCTCGGCGTTGATGCGGCATTCGATCGCATGCCCGCGCAGCACAATGTCGCTCTGCTTGATGCTGAGCTTGTGGCCGGCGGCGATGCGCAGCTGCTCGCAGACCAGATCGATGCCGGTGATGCGCTCGGTCACCGGATGCTCGACCTGGATGCGGGTGTTCATTTCGATGAAGTAGAACCGCCCGTTCTCGAACAGGAACTCGAAGGTGCCGGCGCCGCGGTAGCCGATGCGGATGCAGGCATCCACGCAAACCTTGCCGATCTCGTTGCGTAGTTCTTCGGTAATGCCCGGTGCCGGCGCTTCTTCGACCACCTTCTGGTGGCGACGCTGCATCGAGCAGTCGCGCTCGCCCAGATGGATGGCATTGCCCTGGCCGTCGGCCAGCACCTGGATTTCCACGTGGCGCGGATTTTCCAGGAACTTCTCCATGTACACCTGGTCGTTGCTGAAGGCGGCCTTGGCTTCGGACTTGGTGGTTTCGATCGCTGCCTTGAGCGCGGCTTCCGAATGCACCACGCGCATGCCGCGGCCGCCGCCGCCACCGGCGGCCTTGATGATCACCGGATAGCCGATCTCGCGGGCGATCTTGGTATTGGCGACGATGTCATCGCCCAGCGGGCCGCCCGAGCCGGGCACGCACGGCACGCCGGCGGACTTCATCGCGCGAATCGCTTCGACCTTGTCGCCCATCAGGCGGATGGTGTCGGCCTTGGGGCCGATGAAGATGAAGCCGGACTGCTCCACCCGCTCGGCGAAATCGGCATTCTCCGACAGGAAGCCGTAGCCGGGATGGATGGCCTGCGCGTCGGTGACTTCGGCGGCGGCGATCAATGCCGGGATGTTGAGATAACTGTCGCTGGATGCGGCCGGGCCGATGCACACCGACTCGTCGGCCATGGCCACGTGTTTGAGATTGCGGTCGACCGTGGAATGCACCGCGACCGTGCGGATGCCGAGCGTATGGCACGCGCGCAGGATGCGCAGCGCGATTTCGCCTCGGTTGGCGATGACGACTTTATCGAGCATGGGATGGGATTCCGAACGCAAGGGGTGTTCGGGGCCCGGGACGCGGGACCCAGGACCCGGAAAAGCAGCAGCGGCACGTCAAGCTCGGCGCTCTTGCTCTTCCGGGTCCCGGGTCCCGGGTCCCGAGTCCCGGCTTCTTCAGCCGATCACGAACAGCGGCTGGTCGAATTCCACCGGCTGGCCGGTTTCGCCGAGGATGGCCACGATGGTGCCGGAGATGTCCGCTTCGATCGGATTGAACATCTTCATCGCCTCGATGATCGCCAGCGTGTCGCCGGCCTTGACCTGCTGGCCGACGCTGACGAAGGCCGGCTTGTCCGGGGCTGGCGAGGTGTAGAAGGTGCCGACCATCGGCGCGCGCAGCACATGGCCATCCGGCAGCGCGGCGCCTTGCTTGGCGCCGCCGGTGGACGCCTCGGTGGGCGACTGCATCGGCATGCTGGCAGCCGGCGCGGGCGCGGCCGGTGCCTGCACGTATTGCGGCGCCGGTGCGCTGGCCACGACGCTGCCCTTGGGCACGCGCGCCAGGCGCACGCTTTCTTCGCCTTCCTTGATCTCGATTTCGGCGAGATTGGATTCTTCGAGCAGGTCGATCAGCTTCTTGATTTTGCGGAGATCCATGAGGGCCTCTTGAGGTGAATCGGGCGAGTGGGCCGGCGCAGGCCGGCGAAAAGGAAAGCAGGTGGGCGATCGTTAGCGGGGTGGGCTCATGCGTCGCGCTCCAGGCGGGCGATCACCGCTTCCAGCGCCAAGCGGTAGCTGTCGGCACCGAATCCGCTGATCACCCCGGCGGCCTTGTCGCTGAGATAGCTGTGCTGCCGGAACGGTTCGCGCGCATGCGGGTTGGACAGGTGAATCTCGACGAAGGGCAGGCCAACGGCGAGCAAGGCGTCACGCAATGCCACCGAGGTATGGGTGAAGGCCGCCGGATTGATCAGAATGCAGGCGGTGCCGTCGTCGCGGGCGGCGTGGATGCGCTCGACCAGCACGTGCTCGGCGTTGGATTGCAGACAATCCAGTAGATGCCCGGCCGCCTGCGCCCGGTCCACCAGCGCCGCATCGATCTGGGCCAGGGTGGTGCGCCCATAGACCTCCGGCTCGCGGGTACCGAGCAGGTTGAGGTTGGGGCCGTGCAGGAGCAGCAGGTGGGCCATGGCAACCGCGAGAGTCGAAAGGCCGGGAGTCTGCGCGATGCCGGCGATGCTGTCCAGATTGGCGAAGTTATGTGTGTTTTAAACGACCGTTTTAAATCTGCCGTCCGCTAGGGCAGGCCGCAGCGGTCACGGCACTGGAGGGCGAGAGGCGCCTGGCAGCAGCCAGCGAGCCAACGCAAAGGTAGCGCTCGCTTGCGGGCGGTATCGCGCGCTGGCGACCTCCGCATCGTGCGCGGCGCAGGCCACCACCGACGGTGCTGCCCAGTCCGCCCCACGGTGTTTCTTGCGCGCGGCACCGGAGGTCGCCCCGACCGGTGTCGCGGGTCGTCCGCGCATTCAGCAGCATCAGATCGCGCCCGTGATCCAGCCGGACGCCCGCCTGACGCTTGGCAGCGCCATGCCTGCGGGGCCGCCGCGCCCCCCGATGTGGACGCGGCGGCGGCCGCTCAGAACCGCTGCTCCAGGGTGAGCTCGATGCGGCGGTCCGGGCCGACGAACCACTGGGTGTCGGTGTAGTACGCGGTCGTGTAATAGGTGCGGTCGAAAAGGTTGAAGATCCGCGCGCTCAGACGGGTGGCCGGGCGCGCCTGCCAGCTCAGCGCCACATCGGTCGTGGCATAGCCCGGCAGCACCAGGGTGTTGGCGTTGTCCGCATAGCGCTTGCCGACGTAGCGCACGCCGCCGGCCAGGCGCCAGTCCGGATGCAGCTGCCAGCTCAGCCAGGCAGTGGCCAGCCGTTCGGCGACGTTTGGCGGGACATTGCCGTCGCGCGACACCACCACGCCCGCTGCGCCGCTGCTGTCGAGGAAGTTGGCGAACGCGGCGTGCAGCGCGCTGGCAGTGAGGTCCAGCGACCAGGCGTCGCTCAACGCATAGGTCAGCGCGGCCTCCACGCCGCGGGAGGTCTGTGCACCGATCTGTACGCTGCGGTCCGGGTCGGCCGGATCGCGGCTGAGCAGGCCGGTCTTACGGATGCGATAGGCCGCCAGCGTCCACTCCCCACGCGCGAAGGCCTGCTTCCACCCGATCTCCAGTTGCCTGCCGCGCGCAAGGTCGAAGTTGGCATTGGCGGGGCTGAGCATCAGCAGCCCGCCGATCGGGTCGGCGGCGGCCGAATACTGCGCGTAGAACGACTGCGAGGGTTGCACCGCGAACACTGTGCCGACCCGCCAGCCAGTCGTGCTGTACACCCGGGAAAACGCTTCTTGTCCACTGATCAGGTCGGTGCGTTCGAGCGTGGCACGGTCATGTCGCACACCGGCCAGCACCGACCAACGCGCGCTCAGTGCGAGGCGATCTTCCAGGAAGGCCGCCGCCTGACTGGCGTGGTTGCGATAGCGCGGCAGGGTGGGCGCGGCGCTGACGAACAGCCCGGGAATCGGGTCGAACGGATCCACCGGCCCGGAGCTGCCGGTGTAGGTGTTGTTGGTGTGGCGGAAGTCGGCGCGATTGGCATCCACTCCCAGCGCCATCGTATTGCTCGCCGCGCCGATGGCGTGGCGCACGCGCAGCGTCGAGGTCATGCCGGTCTGCTCCTGCTGGTGCAGGATCTGGGTGTTGTCGGAGCGGTCGATCAGGCCGCTGGCAGGGTCGTAGAGGTAGCCTTCGGCATTGCGCCACTGCCGCCGGCTGTCGATGCGGTACAGGCGGGTGCGCCATTCCAGCGCGTCGGTGGGTGTCCACAGCGCCTCCATCTGGCTCCAACGGTCGCGGAAATGCATCAGGCTGTCGGCGACGTTGTAGTTGCGGTGGCGCACGGCGGCAAGCTGCTGTCCGTCGATCAGCGGCGTGCCGAAGTAGCGCATCGGGTGTTGATCGCCATCGGCATGGCTGAGGGTGAGCTGCAGATCTGGACTGGCCTGCCACAGCAGTGCGGCAGAGACGGTGGCATCGCGTTGCTCGCCGCGGTCCACCCAGCCAGCGCTGCGATTGCCGCTGACCGTGGCGCGATAGGCGAGCGTGGGCGCCAGCGCGCCGCCGCTGTCGATGCCCCAGCGAGCGGTCTCCTGGCTGCCGAGCGTTGCTGAGAGCAGGTTCTCGATCGCGCCGAAATGCGGTTTTTTCGGCACCACGTTGACGACTCCGCCGATGGCGCCATCGCCATCGATGACCGAGGCCGGCCCGCGCAGCACCTCGATACGCTCGATCGAAAAGGTGTCGAACGGAAACGTGACGCCGATACCGCCGTATTGGCGCAGGCCGTCGTACAGGCGCATGACCGACGTGCTGTCGGTGAAGCCGCGGGTGGACAGCGCGCTCAGGCTATTGCCGGGATGCGCCATCGCGCTGATGGCACCACTGCGGCTGATCGCATCATTGAGGTTGGCATCGCCAGCTGCGTCCAGTTGCGCGCGCGTGCGCACGCTGATGCTGGCGGGCGTGTCGATCAGGCGCAGGCCCAGCGCCGAACCGGTGCTGCTGGTGTCCTGCAGCGTCCCCGGGCGGTCGTCGACGACGCGGACGGTGTCCAGGGTGAGCGGATCGTCGAGCTGTTGCGCAGTGCCCGGTACGGGTGGCAGCGCGCAGGCACCGAAGGCCAGGGCCAGACGCCCCGGGCGAAAATGGGAAAGAAAGACAGGCATGGTCGTTCCAGAACAGGTGAGGCGCCGTTGGGCGCGGACGTCGGAGAGACAGAAGCGACGTCGCTGCTGGAGGACCACGTGGGCGGTGTGCCGGGTTGCCGGCGCAGGGGAAGACGGCGCCTGGCCGGGCAGGTGCGCGCAAGACCATCGACGATGGTGCAAGCGGCTGCCAACGGCCCAGCGGCGGCGTCAGCAAGCCGCTGGCGAGAACGCAGTAGGCGCAGGCTTCGGCTGATGGCAGGCGATGATCGTGATGATGATCCGCTGCCGGCGCGCTCGGCCATCCGGCGCTCGGCAGCGCATGCCCTGCGGCATGCGCGCTGCACAGGGGGCCAGCCCAGGCAGCGGTCGGGGCGGCCGCCAGCCAATGGCTGACGGCCGGTGCCGCTGCCAGCAACAGCGCCGCCAACACGGCCAGGCCGCGAAGCACGCCGGTGAACGGGTGGGAGCGCAGGTGCATGGGCGGCGGTGGGGCGGCGCGCGATCAGTGCGTGTGGGTCGCCGCTGCGTAGCGGGTGTTGACCTCGTTCCAGTTGACCAGCGTCCACCACGCCTTGATGTAGTCGGCGCGCTTGTTCTGGTAGTGCAGGTAATAGGCGTGCTCCCACACGTCCAGCGCCAACAGCGGCGTGCCTCGCTCGGACACCACATCCATCAAGGGATTGTCCTGGTTGGGTGTGGTGGTGATGGCCAGCGCTCCTTCCGGCTTGACGATCAGCCACACCCAGCCGGAGCCGAACACCTTGCTGGCGGCTTCGGAGAACTTGCTCTGAAAGGCCTCCTGCGAGCCGAAGGTCTGCACGAGCTTGGCCTTGAGCGCAGGCGACGGCGCCCCACCCTTGCCGACGGGAGCCATCAACGTCCAGAACAGGCTGTGGTTGTAATGGCCACCGGCGTTGTTGCGCACCGCGGTGTCGTAACGCGAGATCTGCGCTTGCAGATCTTCCAGCGAGATCTGCGCCAATGCCGGATAGTCCTTCACCTTGGCGTTGAGGTTGTCGACATACGCCTTGTGATGGCGATCGTGGTGAATCTGCATGGTTTCCGCATCGATGGCCGGCTCCAGCGCGTTGGTGGCATACGGAAGGTCGGGCAGGGTGAAGGGCGTGCGGGTGGCGTCGGCCGCCGACACCAGCGATGTGGCCGACAGCAGGGCGGTGATGCACAGGGCTTTCAGGGCGATGCGTTGCATACGTGCTTGCCTCCAGTGATGGTGAACTGCGTTGCGGGCTGCCCGGATGGGCGGTGGATTGTGGTGTCTAGAGCGCGTTAGGTACCTTGAGGTGAGTGCGAAGCGTCCTGTGGCGCGTTGCGCCAGCCGCGTGTGAATCGCCAATCGAGCAGGCCGACCACCAGCAGCGACAGGCCGACCAGGGGAAACAGTGCACCGCCAACACAGAGCAATGCGAACACGCCCGCGACGCTGCGGCCCTGTTTGGGCAGCGGTGGCACGCCCAGCCCGCCCAGTGGACGGCGCTTCCACCACATCACCGCGCTGCTGACGCATAGCAGCACGATGGCGAGGCAGGCGAGCAACAGGAACACGCGATTGGCGGTGCCGTACTCCTGGCCGAGATGGACATTGATGCCCCATTCCAGGCCACGGCCAAGTGCGCCGTAGTCGCGATACCCCATGTCCAGCAGCACCTGACCGCTGTACTGATCCAGATGCACCACCCGTTGGCGCGCCACCGCCTCCGGATAGACCGAGGCGGTATAGACCCCGCGCGGGCCGCGCGGCAGGCTGACGCTGAAGCCCGGCGCCAGGCCGAGCGCCTGGAAGCGCTGCATCGCGGCGTCGATGCCGATGGCACCCGGCTGCGGCGTCAACGTGGCGAGCACACTGTCGCCTTGGTCGCCTTGGTCGCCGTGGTCGCCGTGGTCGGCATGATCGGCATGCGCTGGCATCGTGCTGGCATGCGCGTGCGCAGGTGCTTGTGAGGTCGGCAACTGCGCCTGCTGCAGCGACCAGGTCGGCGTGGTCAGGTCGGTCAGGTGCTGCTGCGACATCGGCACCTGCACCCGCACACCGGCCGGATACCCATAGTGGTGTCCATTGGCCCAGGCATTGACTTGCTTGCCCCACACCAGCGACCAGGGCATGCCGGTGATCGCCAGGAAGATGAGCACCGCGCCGACCCACACGCCGGTGACGGCATGCAGGTCGCGCCAGAACAGCCGCTGGCCGGGACGACCGCGCACGCTGGTGACGCCGCCGCGCTGGCCACGTGGCCACCACAGGTACACGCCGGTCAGCACCAACAGAATCGCCCAACCCGCCGCGATCTCCATCAACGCACGTGCCGGCTCGCCGACCAGCGCCAGGCTGTGCAGGCGGCGCACGATGCCGGAGACCGTGCCCTTCTCCGGCAACTGCCCCAGCACCCGCGCGGAGGTGGGATCCACGTAGTACACCGTGCGCGCGCCATCCGGACGCAAGACGCCGATCTCCACGCTGCCGTCCGGCCGCTCCGGCGTGGTGTAGCGAAACACTGCGCCATCGGCCACTGCCCTCACCGCCGCGAGCTGGGCGCTGGGCAGGGTGGGCGGTCGTGTGCTGGTCTGTACCACCTTCAACGCGTGGTGGGCCCAGCGATCGATCGGCTTTTGGTAGAGGTAGAGCGCACCGGTCAGCGCCAACCAGGCGACGAATGGCACGACCAGCAGGCCGGCGTAGAAGTGCCAGCGCCACACCGCGCGATAGAAGCGCAACGGGTCGCGCGCGCGCTGCATCGTGTGCGTCTGCATGTCAGCGTCCTCCCGTGGAGATCGTCGCGGCGGCGGCCAGTGTGCCGCGCTGCGCGCGCCGCGGTACGCGCTGACAGTGCGCGTTGCGACGACGATGATGCGGTGCGCGCAGCGCGCGGCCGGCTTGCGGGTGACTGCGGCGATATCCGTCGTCGCCGGGATGGCGCAGGCGGCACGGGCGCGCGCGGCCGCTGAGGTCGACGCGCAGGGGCTTCGGCAGACACCGGTCCTCGCAGCGTGGTGTTTGCTGGCGCGCACGTGCGACAACGCAGCCGTGTGCCCAGCATCGGCAGGAGGAAGCAGAGAAACAATCGCGAGACATGAGGTCGTACCAAGCGACGCCGCCCCGCCGAAGGCGAGGAGCGTGAGCAAGAGGGATGCAGCGCCGACGCCGCGTTGCAGGCAACGCAGTGCGGGGGCGCGCAGGCATGTCGACGGCGGGGCAGGGACCCGCCGTGGCTTACGCCATGCAGGGCGGGCCGCGCGCGCCCAGTTGCCCGGTTGGTCCGCGTGGCACGCGCGCCAGCCGCTGCGGCAGCCAGTCGCGGATCAGCGGGACCACCAGCAATACGGCCAACAGGGCGACCGCGAAGACCAGCAGACGCGCGGCGATCGCACAATACGCGCAGTCGCCGTCCTCGCCGCGTCCGGCCGGGTGCTGCGGAGTCGGTGCGGCCTGGACGTGCATCGGCGGAGGCACGGAATCCGCGTTCGCCATCGCGTGCGCGCCGTGGTGATGCGGATCGGCCGCGGTCGTGGGGGCCATTGCCGGCGTGCACATGGCCGCTGGCGCGACCGCCTCCGGGGCGGCAGGCGCATGCATGCTCTGCATGTGCGCAGTGCTTGGCGCGCACGCCAGCATCCCGCGACTCACCAGCGGGGCGAGCAACATCAGCAGCATGGCCAGGCAGGCCAGCCAGGACACGCTGCGCTGGAAGGCGAGGGAGTGCACGCCCCCATTGTAGGTGCATGGCGTGGTCGGGTTATCACGCCTCCCGCAGGTCAGCTGCGACGCGTTGTCGCAGCCTGCGGACACCCAAGCGCAGCCATGCGGATGTGACAGCGGGCGCAGGTGCCCGGTATGACCAAACTGGCAGGCGTGGTCTTGCCTGGATCTGGCAGCGCGCCCGCCGGCGGGGGGCAACAGGCGATGCCGCCGGCGTCAGATGACCTGGCCACCGGAGACCTCGATGCGCTGTGCGGTGATCCAGCGATTGTCCTCCGACAACAGGCTGGCGATCATCGCGCCGATGTCGTCGGGCACGCCGACACGGCCCAGTGCGATCATTCCGGCGAACTGCGCATTGAGATCGGGCGTGTCGCGGACCGCGCCACCAAGGAAGTCGGTGGCGATCGCGCCGGGCGCCACCGTGTTGACGGTGATGCCGCGTGCGCCCAGCTCTTTGGCCAGGTAGAGCGTCAGGATCTCCACTGCACCCTTGGCCGCCGCGTAGGCCGAGAAACCGGCAAACGAGATGCGGGTCAGACCGGAGGAGGTGTTGACGATGCGCCCGCCATCGATCAATAGCGGCAACAGCGCCTGGGTCAGAAAGAACACGCCCCTGACATGGACGGCGAACAAGCGATCGAACTGCTCGACCGTGGTATCGGCAAAGCTGGCCATCTCGCCGTGCCCGGCATTGTTGACCAGATGGTCGAACTGCTCGCGCCCCCAGACGTTCTGCAGTGCCTGCTGCAGGCGCTTGGCGAACTCGGCAAACGTGGCGACGTCGGCCACATCCAAGGGCAGCGCGACGGCCTTGCGGCCCATGGCGCGGATCGCATCGACCACGGCCTGCGCCTCGGCTTGGCCAGTGCGATAGGTGACGATGACATCGCCACCATGACGGGCGATCTGCAGTGCCGTATTGCGGCCCAGGCCGCGGCTGGCACCGGTCACGAGGGTGAGTGTGTGCATGGAGTGTCCTGTGGGGTGCGGCTGCAGCGCTGCCCACGTCGCCACCGCCTGTGGTGGCGACTGAAGAACGGCTTGCGCTTGGCAGCGAGCGTGCAGTGATCAGTGCAAGGCCTGGATGATGGCGTCGGCGAAAGCAGGGATATCCGCCGGCATGCGGCTGGTGATCAACTTGCCGTCGATCACGACGGGCGCATCGATCACTTCCGCACCGGCATTGGCCAGATCACGGCGGATGGAATACCAGCCGGTGACGCGCCGGCCGTGCAGGCGGTCGGCCTCGACCAACAACCACGGCGCATGGCAGATGGCCGCCACCACCTTGTCTTGCTGCATGAAGCTGCGCACGATCTCGATGGCGGCAGGCTCCATGCGCAGCGTGTCCGGATTGCTGAGTCCGCCTGGCAACACCAGCGCGTCGAATTCGTCGATCGTCACCGCCTGCAGCGTGCGATCGGGGGTGATGTGTTGCGTGGAGGCGCGCGAGGCGCCCGCCTGCGCATTCCAGACAACGCCCTTGAGCGGGCGCGTGTCCGGCGCTGCCAGGGTGACCTGGAAGCCTGCGCCCAGCAACGCGGCGCGCGTGTCGAACAATTCGCTGTCTTCGTAACCGTTGGTGGCCATCATCAGGATGGACGCCGATGGGGCATGCGACATGAGTCACTCCTTGCAGTGATGTTGCTACGATGGGGGGATGCGCGACACACCCCTGTCGCTTGCGCTGGAGCTGATGCAACCGGCGCGAGCGCGGCGCGTGCGCGAGGGTGATGGTGGGGCGGGGGAGGTGTCTGCGGCTGTCGGCAGGTTAGGCAGCGGCAGCGCGGAGGAGAAAGACTTTGTGTGATGGCCAGCGATGCTTGTGAGGCATGGATCGGCATGGAGCTCAGACACCTGCGGTATTTCGTCGCGGTCGCCGAAGAAGGCAACGTCACCACTGCGGCAAGCCAGCGCTTGTTCACTTCGCAGCCGTCCTTGAGCAGGCAGCTCAAGGATCTGGAGCTGGAAGTCGGTACCGAGTTGTTGATTCGCTCCGCCCGCGGCATCGAGCTGACTGCCGCGGGCGCCGCCTTCCTGGAGCAGGCACGGCTGGCATTGAGTCATGCCGCCGCGGCGGTAGATGCGGCGCGACGCACCGCCCGCCTGTCCAGGGAGAGCTTCACCGCCGGCTTTCTGACCGGGCAGGAGGTCGACTGGTTGCCACACCTGACCCGGTTACTGCGCCACGAGTTGCCCACTATCGAATTCAAGGTCGTCAGCCTGCAGTCGCCCTCGTTGGCCGATGCCCTGCAACGTGGCGAGGTCGACCTGGGCTTCCTGCGCGTCGAGCCGCGGCCGGACCTGCGCTTTGAGGTGATCGCGCAGGAGCCGTTGTTGGTGATCCTGCCCAGCGACCACCGGCTGGCCGGCGAACCGGCCATCGATCCGCAGGAACTGGAACGCGAGACGTTCATCGGCTACTCGGACATCCCGCATGTGCTGCGCGAGGTGGTCACGGCGTATTGCAGGGACAATGCGATCACGCTGGCGCCCAGCGGGTATCAGTTGGACGACTTCGGCACCGGCATCTCGCTGGTCAGTTCCACCCGCGGGGTGACGCTGCTGCCGCGCTATGTGGAGCCGCTGCTGCCGTGGTCGGTGGTCAGTCGTCCGCTGGCCGGGCCGCAGCCGACCATCGATATCGCACTCGGCTATCGCAGCGACAATCCCTCGCCCATCCTGCAGACGGTATTGGCCAATCTCCCGCAGTTGATCGACGCCGGCCCGGCCGGCATCCGCCGCCGTTGACGGCAGGCCGACACTGTCGGTGCAGGCCGCGCGACGGCGCGCTCAGTGGAGGCAATGGCTGCGATCGGGGTCTGCGTGCAGCGCTGCTCAGCGCGCTGCGCGCAGTAGCGCATCCTCGGTGATCGCGTTGGTCAGCACCGTCGGTAACACCGCCGGTGGCGTGCCGGGCCCGTAGACCACGTATAGCGGCACGCCGACTGCCTGGTGCTGATCGAGAAAAGCGCTGATCTGCGGATCGACATTGGTCCAGTCGCCCTTCATGTACACCGCATCGACGCGGCGCAAGGCATCGCGGAATTCGGCGCTGGACAACACGTTTTTCTCGTTGGCCTTGCAGGTCACGCACCAGTCGGCGGTCATGTTGACAAACACCACGCGGTTGTCGGCGCGCAGCCGATCCAGCAGTTGCGGGGTATACGCCACTGCACCTTCGGCGGCCGCGCTGCGCGGCGGGCTGAGCCGGGTCACCGCCACCACCGGCACGATCGCCAGCAGCAGCATCGCCGCGGCCAGGCCCATGCCCAACCGGTGGCTGTGCCAGCGGCTGCGTTCGAACCACCACACGCCCAGCGCCAGCAAGGTGGCGCCGACCAGGATCAGCGACAGCGCATCCACACCGCGTTGCTTGCCCAGCACCCACAGCAACCAGATCGCCGTCAGATACATCGGGAACGCCAGCACCTGCTTGAGCGTTTCCATCCACGCGCCCGGCGTCGGCAGGCGCCGGGCCAGCGACGGGACGAAGCCGATCAACAGGAACGGCAGCGCCAATCCCAGGCCCAGCACCAGGAACACCAGCATCGCCAGCACCGCCGGGGCGGTGAAGGCATAGGCCAAGGCGGTGCCCATGAACGGGGCGATGCACGGGCTGGCGACCACGCAGGCCAGCACGCCGGTGAAGAAGTCGCCCAGCGGGCCGTTGCGCGCGGCCAGCGACTGACCGATGCCGCCGAGATTGCCGCCCAGGGTGAACACCCCCGACAGACTCAGGCCGACCGCGAACATCAGGTAGGCGAGCATCGCCACGAACCAGGGTTGCTGCAGCTGGAAGCCCCAGCCGGCAGCCTGGCCGGCCGCGCGCAGGCCGATCACCAGCCCGCCGATCGCCGCGAACGACACCAGCACGCCCAGCGAATACCAGATGGCGTGGCTGCGCGCATGGCTGCGGCTCTCGCCGCTATGTGCCAGGCCAAGCACCTTCAGCGACAGGATCGGCAGCACGCAGGGCATCAGATTCAACACCAGCCCACCGAGCAGGGCCAGCAGCAGGATCACCGGCAGGCTCTTGTCCAGGTGCGGCGGCGTGGTGCGCTGCGCATTGCCCGCCGCCGCATCGGCGGCCGGCGCGGCGCTTGCGGCCGCCGGTGTTGGTGCCGGTGCCGAAGGGGCGGATGGCTCGGCGGAGGCCTGTCCGGCCGTCAGCGGCGCGATCATCAGCGGTGTGGCCTGCGCCTGGTTCTGCGGCGAGACGGTGCCGGCCGGCAGGTCCAGCGTCACCCGGCGTGTCATCGGCGGGTAGCAGATGCCATCGGTCTGGCAGCCCTGGAACGTGCTGACCAGGGTCATGCGCGCCGGCTTGGCGTGGTCGCGCAACAGCGGCAGGGTGACGTCGGCCTGGTCGAAGTAGACCACCACGTCGCCGAAATGCTCGTCGCGATGCGGCTTGCCCTGTGGCCAGCGCGGTACGCCGGGGCGGATGCCGCTGGTTCCCTCGACCGCCAGCGACGTGCGGTCGCGATAGATGTAATAGCCCGGCGCCGGGGTGAAGCGCAGCAGCAGGCGATTGCCGTCGCCGACGATGGCTTCGAAGCGAAACGCCTGATCGGCCGGCAGCGGCAGCGCATCCATCCCGGCCATCGTCCCGGGCGCACCGAACAGCGGCGTGGCGCTGGAGGCGTTCGGCGCCAGCGCGGCAGGCGCTGCCGCCGCGGCGGCGGCCGGTGCCTGCTGCAACGCCACCCGCAGTTCGCGCCGCTGTGGCGGATAGCACACGCCGGCATCGGCGCAGCCTTGGTATTGCACCTGCAGGACCGCTTCCCGCTGTCCGGGCGCGGCCTTGCCGGGCAACTGCGCATGCAGCTGCTGGCGATAGGTCTGCACCTGGCCGAAGAATTCGTCGTGCTTGTGCTGGCCTTCGGGCAGCACCAGCGGCTGGGCGACGAAGCCATCGCCGGCAGTCACGCGGATGCGGTGGCGATACAGGTAGTAGCCCGGCGCGATCTTCCAGTCCAGGGCGATGTGGTCAGGGTCGGTGGCCTGCGCGCTCAGCACGAAGGCCTGGTCCACCGGCAACAAATCGGCCTCGGTCACGGCGGCTTGCGCCGACGTGGACAGCAAGGCGAAGGGGGCAAGCAGCGACACGCTCAGGCGCAGGGCGCGATGGGCGATCCAGCGGGACAGGGACTTCATCAACGTCAGGGCTCCTCGCGGGTTTCGGCCCGAACCCATTCCAGATAGGCCGGCAGGACTGCGCTGGCAGGCAGCGCGACCGCTTCCGGCAGGTCGTAGGGATGTAATGCCTGCAGCCGTGCAATCGCGTCGGGCAGGCGGTCCTCCCAGGTCTTGATCAGCAGCTGGATTTCCTGGCTGCGTTCGATCGCACCATTCCAGCGATACAGCGACTGTGCCCCGGGCCATTGGGTCACGCAGGCGGCCAGCCGTTCGTCCAGCAAGGCCTGCGCAATGCGCTCGGCGCTGGCCGCATCCGGGCAGGTGCTGAACAACAGATGGAGGGAACTGGCGCTCATCGGACCCGGCAGTGTAATCCCCCTATCGGCGGGCGCGCGATTCCTGCTTCCGCCATCGCGCAGACGTTTCGTCCGTGGGCGCGGAGCCGGCCCGGCCGGGCCGGCCGGGCCGGCCGTGGGCGGCGGGCGGCAGGTCCCGCCCGGCGGCTGTGCCGGGCGGGAGGCCGTGGTTCAGTTGGCCAACTGGCAGCTGGCTGGCTTTGCCGAGGTGAACAGGCTGGCGGTGGCCCATTCGGGATGGTCGATGAAGGGGTTGCGGTTGCCCTGGAAGCTGAAGATGACCTCGTTGCGTGCGCGCTCGGCATCGTCCGGCGGGTCGGCCTGGTGCCAGGCCAACAGCGTGGACAGCAGCCCCATATACGCCGGCGAGGCGGCGGTCTGCACGATCTTGCTACGGTCGTCGGTCAGTTCCAGGTCCGGTTCGGACTGTCCAGTGGCCGCATCGGTGCCGCCTTCGTAGCGGATCGCCATGTACATCACCGCCCGCGCCAGGTCGCCCTTGCGCCGGCCCCAGACCTCGAACGTGCCGCTGTTGCCGTCGGGCGTGCGCACCCAGTTGGAATTGCCTGGATAGCGCCCGCTGCCGCCCCCGCTGCCGTCGTTGACCTCGGTCGCCCGTTCGCCGCAGCTGCTGGTGCAGTTGCCGTAGGGCTTGTTGCCGCGGTCGGCGTTGTAGGCGGTGTCGGTCAGATACAGCATGTGGGTGTCGGTATAGGGCGCATACGGCAGCCCGCGGTCGCCGGTGGCGCTGCCAAAGCCCAGCGAGTTGGGCCAGCTGTGCTCGCGGTTGTAGGTCAGTCCGCTGCCGGTGCCGGCACGGTCGCTACCCTTGGCATAGCTACGGTTGCGATAGGCGTCCAGGATCCGCCCACTGTTGTTGGGATCCTCGTCGGCCATCTCCAGGATGGTCCAGGTGCTGGTGCCGCTGCCGCTGTAGGGGTAGACCGTGTGGCCCTTGATGGTGGCGTGCAGCGAGCAGCGCAGCTGGCTGGGACTGGAGGCGTTGACGCGCTGGTAGTAGCCGGTGGCGCCGTTGCTGGCGCTGGCCACGGTGAAGCCGATGCGTTGGTCGGCGCCCGGGCTCAGGCCGCTGGCATCGCGGATGGCCGCAGCGGTGATCGCCAGTGTGCAACGTTCGCCGCCGACCAGGGCGGTATTGGTGGACAGCGCGAACCGGGTGCCGCTGCTGGGGTAGCTCAGCGCCACCTCGCCGGAGCTGGCGCAACGCAGCGCGAACGCGCCGTTGCCCAGGGTCACTGGCCCACTGAACGTCACCGCCAGGTCGCCGGCGGCGGGAAAGCCAGTAGCGCCGTCGCTGGGGACGGTGCCGGTGATGGTCGGTGCGCCGCCGGGCGTCCCGCTGCTGCCGGCGAAGCGCTGGCCCAGGTTGCAGGCGCCAAAGGTCTGCGCCGCGCCGCTGGTCCAGCGGAAGTCGCTGGCGCCGCTGCCGCTGCCGGTCAATTGCAGCGAGCTGCCGACCGGGGTGTTGCTGCTCTCGCTGACCGGCAGATTCTGGCTGGTCATGCCCGCCGCCGGGCCGCCGCTGGCGGTGATGCTGCCTTCGTAGCTGAGGAACTGCACCACCTGGCCGTTGCCATCGACCAGGGCCAGGCCGTCGTTGGGGCCGTTCTGGATGCCGTTGCTGGCATAGGCGACGGTGGCGATGCGAACCTGGCTGCCGCACTCGACCAGGCTGCCGGCCGGCACGGCGGTGTTGGCATAGACCGTGGCCGCGCTGGGCGTGCTGCCGTTGTACAGAGAGAGCCGGTAGCCGCTCAGCGACTCGCCGGCGGTGGCGACGATCTCCACCGCCTCACCGCTATCGCCGGACGCGCCGGCATCGTCGTAGTGCAATTCGTTGATGAAGACCGCCGCGTGGGCGTTGGGCAGGGCCAGCGCCACGGCGCTGAGCAGGGGAAACACCAGATGAGGCAACCGCATCGACAACTCCTTGTGATCGGGGGACTGCGCGCTCGACTGTACGGGCGCTCCATGACACCGAAGGGAACCTGGTCGCAGTTCGGCTCCCTGGCGAAGCTCGGCTGCAAAAAATTTTTTGCCGCCAGCCCTTGAAACCCGCCACCCCAGCACAATCTCTGGCCCGCACCCGTTCGTCGGGTTTTTTCCGCGCGCTGTGCTGGCACTCGTCACCTTCGAGTGCTAACATCGCCGATAATTTCCAGACCAATCAATCACTTAAGAGGGTCTTTCAATGAGCATCAAGCCGCTTCACGACCGCGTGGTAGTCAAGCCGATCGAAGCCGACGAGATTTCCGCAGGCGGCATCGTGATCCCGGATTCGGCCAAGGAAAAGTCCACCAAGGGTGAAGTCGTCGCCGTCGGCGCCGGCAAGCCGCTGGACAACGGCAGCCTGCGCGCGCCGGTGGTCAAGGTGGGCGACAAGGTCATCTACGGCCAGTACGCCGGCAGCAGCTACAAGGCCGAAGGCGTCGAGTACAAGGTGCTGCGCGAAGACGACATCCTGGCCGTCATCGGCTGAAGCCGTTGACGGCGGGAGTGGGGAGTCCAGAGGTGCGATGGGTCGTTGCGCGACGCCGCCTCCCTCCGCACCTCCTCCCTGACTCCGCTGTTGCCAACCTCAATCCCCAATTACACATTCCGGAGTAAAGACAATGGCTGCCAAAGACATTCGTTTCGGTGAAGACGCCCGTACCCGCATGGTGCGTGGTGTCAACGTGCTCGCCAATGCCGTCAAGGCCACCCTGGGCCCGAAGGGCCGCAACGTCGTGCTCGAGAAGAGCTTCGGCGCCCCGACCATCACCAAGGACGGCGTCTCCGTCGCCAAGGAAATCGAACTGGCCGACAAGTTCGAGAACATGGGCGCACAGATGGTCAAGGAAGTCGCTTCCAAGACCAACGACAACGCCGGTGACGGCACCACCACCGCCACCGTGCTGGCTCAGGCCCTGATCCGCGAAGGCGCCAAGGCCGTCGCTGCCGGCATGAACCCGATGGACCTCAAGCGCGGCATCGACAAGGCCGTGGTGGCCGCCGTCGCCGAGCTGAAGAAGATTTCCAAGCCCACCGCCGACGACAAGGCGATTGCCCAGGTCGGCACGATCTCGGCCAACTCGGACGAGTCGATCGGCAACATCATTGCCGAGGCGATGAAGAAGGTCGGCAAGGAAGGCGTGATCACCGTTGAAGAAGGCTCGGGCCTGGAGAACGAGCTGGACGTGGTCGAGGGCATGCAGTTCGACCGCGGCTACCTGTCGCCGTACTTCATCAACAACCAGCAGAGCCAGTCGGCCGACCTGGACGACCCGTTCATCCTGCTGCACGACAAGAAGATCTCCAACGTGCGTGACCTGCTGCCCGTCCTCGAGGGCGTTGCCAAGGCCGGCAAGCCGCTGCTGATCGTCGCCGAGGAAGTCGAAGGCGAAGCGCTGGCGACCCTGGTGGTCAACACCATCCGCGGCATCGTCAAGGTCGTGGCCGTCAAGGCGCCGGGCTTCGGCGACCGTCGCAAGGCGATGCTGGAAGACATGGCCGTGCTGACCGGCGGTACCGTGATCTCCGAGGAAGTGGGCCTGTCGCTGGAGAAGGCCACGATCAAGGATCTGGGCCGTGCCAAGAAGGTGCAGGTCTCCAAGGAGAACACCACCATTATCGACGGCGCTGGCGACACCTCGGCCATCGAAGCGCGTGTTGGCCAGATCAAGACCCAGATCGAGGACACCTCCTCGGACTACGACCGCGAGAAGCTGCAGGAGCGCGTGGCCAAGCTGGCCGGCGGCGTTGCGGTGATCAAGGTCGGTGCCTCGACCGAAATCGAAATGAAGGAAAAGAAGGCGCGCGTCGAAGACGCCCTGCACGCCACCCGTGCAGCCGTCGAAGAAGGCGTGGTCCCGGGCGGCGGCGTGGCCCTGGTGCGTGCGCTGGTGGCCGTGGGTGACCTGAAGGGTGCCAACGAAGACCAGACCCACGGCATCCAGATCGCCCTGCGCGCGATGGAAGCCCCGCTGCGCGAAATCGTCGCCAATGCCGGCGAAGAGCCCTCCGTGATTCTCAACAAGGTCAAGGAAGGCAGCGGCAACTACGGCTACAACGCCGCCAATGGCGACTTCGGCGACATGGTCGAATTCGGCATCCTGGACCCGACCAAGGTGACCCGTTCGGCGCTGCAGAACGCCGCCTCGATCGCCGGCCTGATGATCACCACCGAAGCCATGGTGGCCGATGCGCCGAAGAAGGAAGAGCCGGCGATGCCGGCCGGCGGTGGCATGGGCGGCATGGGCGGCATGGATTTCTGATCCAGCCGGCTTCGGCCGACCTGCAAGACCGCAGTCCCAAAGAGCCCCGCAGCGATGCGGGGCTCTTTTTTTTTGCGCGCCGCGCTCGCGTGTCGCGACCGTCCTGCGGCGCCGGTTCGCGTCACACGCCGATGTCATCGTGCCGGCATGGCGATGCGCTATAAGAGCGCACGCACTGCTGCCGACTTCCCACCATGGTGACCCCGGCTTGCCATCTCGATCAGCACCGGCTGGATCAGCACCGGCCGGCGCTGCACCGCTTCCTGTTCCGGCGCACCGGCGACTGGGCGCTGGCCGAGGATCTGGTGCAGGAAACCTTTCTGCGCCTGGTGGTGTACGCGCGCGAGCATGCGGTCATCGACATCGCTGCGCTGGCGCGCTCGATCGCCCTCAACCTGCTGCACGACCATGTGCGCCGGCGCCAACGCCAGCGCACCGAACCGATCAGCGACGACGTGCCCAGCCCGGCACTGAGCGTGGAGGAGGCGGCGATCCAGCGCCAGCGGGTGGAAGGCTTTGCACGCGCGCTGCAAGGCATGCCGCCGCTGCGTCGCGACGTATTCGTGCGCAGCCGCCTGCGTGGGCACAGCTATGCGCAGATCGCCGCCGAGCTGGGTTTGAGCGAAGCGGCGGTGGAAAAGCACGTCAGCCGAGGACTGCGTTGGTTGCAGGACGCGGTGGCACGGCGCGACGCCACGCCGTCGCCTGCAGGTCACGGTCTGGGCGAGCCTGACCGCTGTGGGCAACCGCGCCCAGGCGAGGACCCGGCATGAGCGACGCCCCGTTGTCCCTGGCTGCCAATGCCGCCGATCCGGTGCGCGATGCCGCCGCCGCGTGGGTCGCGCGCAAACTGGCCGACGCGGCCGGCGACCCGCCTGGCCTGCGCGTGTGGTTGGCGGCCGATCCGGCGCATTGCGCGGCCTTCGAGGAATTGTGGTCGCTGGCCCACGACGCCGCGCTGCTGGAAGCGCTGGCCCAGTTCGCCGAGCCGGCGCCGGTCCCCGCGGCTGCCCCGACCGCTGCGGTAGCCGCGCCAGCGGTCGGCGCGTCGTTGCCTGTTGCCGCCGCGTCAGCGCAGGCCGTTCCGCAACTGCGGCCAAGGCGTCGGCGCTGGGTGTTGGCGGCGGCGCTGGCGGCCAGCCTGGGCCTGCTGACGGTGCTGCTGTGGCCTTGGCTGCGCCCGGATCCTGCCCCGCTGCTGGTCGCCACCGCGCCGGGGCAGACGCACGTGCTGCGGCTGGACGACGGTAGCGTGCTGACCCTCAATGGCGGCAGCCGGGTGCGTGTGCAGTTGCGGGCGCATCGCCGCGACGTGGCCCTGGAAGCCGGCGAGGTGTTCTTTGCCGTGGCCCACGACCCGCAGCGCCCGTTCGAAGTGGCGCTGGGACCGTCGCGGGTGCGCGTGCTCGGCACGGTGTTCAACCTGGCGCGCGATGGCGCAGTCAGCGAACTGTCGGTGTACTCGGGGCGGGTGGAGATCCGTAGCGGCCACGCCCGTCAGGTGCTGGCCGCCGGGATGCGCATCATGGCCGCTGACGCACATCTGGAGCCGCTGGCGCACTTCGATCCGGATGCCGGCGATTGGCGCGATGGCTGGCTGCAGACCGCCGGCATGCCGATGGCGCAATTGGTCGTGCGGCTCAACCGGCGCTCGTCACAGCCGATCGCCATCGCCGACCCTGCGATCGCCGCGCTGCAAGTCTCCGGACGTTTCCGGCTGGACCGGCCGGAGCAGACGCTGGGCCACCTGACCCAGCTGTATCCCTTGCGCATCCAGCGGCGCGCCGATGGCACGCTGCTGCTGGAAGCTAGGCCGCCGACGGGCCGCTAGCGCCGGCCACGCTGCGCCCGACCCGGTGGCGGGCGCCGCCACCATGGCCGCCGACCTCGGACAGGCGCGATGCGGGAGCGCTACCCGTGCACGCCGATGCGCGTCACAAAAAATTCATCGAATTCGCTGTCGGATTCGGCGGCCTGCGACGTCCTTGTTCTTTGCCACGCCACGTTGGCGACTTGACGATCGACCGATGCCGCCCCGCCTTATCTTCTGTTGTCCTTCCCGCACGCCGCGTGCGACGACGCTGGCCCTCGCCCTGGCGGCGAGCCTCGCACTGCCATGCGCCGCGCAGTCGGCACCGCCGGCTGCCACCGCCATGGTGCTGCCCGCTGGCGATCTCGGCGCCACCCTGACGGCGTTCTCGCGTGCCACCGGCTTGCAGGTGATCGCCGATCCCGCCTTGCTGCGCGCCAAGCGCAGCCCCGGTGGAAGCCTTGCCGGCGATGCGCGCCAGGTGCTGAGCGCGCTGCTGCGCGGCACCGATCTGGCGTTTCGGCTCGATGGCGACACCGTGATCGTGCAGCGTGCCGAGCCGCCCGCGACCACTCCAGCTGCAACGACCGTCGACGTGTCTGCGGCGATCGACCTGGATCGGGTGGTGGTCACCGGCACCGCCACCCAGCAGCCCAAGTTCCTGGCGCCGTATGCGATCTCCACCATCGGCGCCGAAGCGATCGCCCGGCAGGCGCCGCGCAGTGTGGTCGACATGCTGCGCGCGGTCCCTGGCATCACCGTGGAGAACTCCGGTGGCGAAGCCGGCGGCGAGAATGTGGTGATCCGCGGTCTACCGTGGTCGGGCTTCCGTCTGCTCGACGTGCTCGAGGACGGCCTGCCACTGTTCGAGTCCAACTACGAGCGGCAGTTGCAGATCGACGAGGTCTATCGGTTGGATCTGGGGACGACCGATGCCGAGATCGTGCGCGGCGGCACCGCGCCGATCTACAGCAACAATGCGTCCGGTGGCGTCCTGAACTTCATCACCAACCACGGCACCGACACCCCGCAGGGCGCGGTCAAGCTGACCGCCGGATCAAATGCGCTCGGCCGCATCGACGGCGTCGCGTCCGGGCCGGTGCAGGGCAACGATCGCCTGCAGTATGCCGTCAGCGGCTTCTATCGGCAGAGCGACGGCCTGCGCGATCCGGGCTTCGGCAACGGCAACCAAGGCGGCCAACTCAAGCTCGGTGGCAGCTACCTCTTCGACACCGGCAAGCTGTTCGCCGACGTCAAGTATCTCAACGATCGTGGCGTGTTCTATAGCGCCATTCCGCTGGCCGATCCGCGCAATGGCGCCTCGCTCGCCGGCTTGATCGATCCGGGCACCGGTACGCTCAACAGCGCGGCCTTCCGCAATGTCAGCTTCCGCACGCTCGATGGCAGCGGCGGCAGTCGGGTGGAAACGCGCGATCTGGCCGATGGCGTGCACCCGATCACACGCACCCTGACCGTCGGCGGCGAGACCGAGTTTTCCAATGGCTGGCGACTGAGCGACAAGGCGCGCTACGTCGACGGCGACGTTGGCTTCAATGCGTTGTTCAATGGCTCGCCGGTGGATGCGGCCGGGCTGCTGTCCGGTCGTCTGGCGGCCGCGCGCGCCGCATTTCCCGGCACCTCCGCACTGCGCTACGTGCGCGCAGGCACCAACACTGCGTTCGATCCGGCGGCCACCGCCGGACTGGCGATGATCAACACCTGGTCGAGCACGCAGACCCACTACAGCGATCTGCTCAACGACTTGCGCCTGGGCCGGCTGTTCGAGTCGAGCAACGGCAGCAGCCATGATGTCTCGATGGGCCTGAGCTTCAGCCGCTTCGCGATGCGCCAGGCGCAGCTCGGCAGCGCCTTGCTGACCGACGTCAAGAGCAATCCCGATGCGCTCGACATCCAGGCGCTGGATGCGGCCGGGCAAGTGCTGGGCAGCCTCACCGAGAACGGCTTCACCGCCTATGGCAGCGGCGATCTGATCGGCAACAGCCATGGCACCGCCACCGCGCTCTATGCCGCCGACACCTGGAAATTGAACGACGCCCTGGAAGTGGACGCCGGTGTGCGCCGCGTGTGGCGGCGCGAGGAAGGCAACCGTGGCGTGATCGGTACCCAGACGATCGCCAGCAGCGGCCCGCTGGCCGCTCGCAGTGTCACCGGGCTGGTCGGCAGCGTGCCCTACAGCAAGAACATGGCAGGCACGTCGTGGACGCTGGGAACCTCCTACAAGCTCGCAGCGCCGCTCAACCTGTTCGGCCGCTATACCGAGAGCTTCAGCTTTCCGCGGCTCAGCGAGCAATGGAGCAATGTGGTCGATGGCGTGGGCGGACGCCTGCCCGATGGTCGCGCCACGCCGGTGACGCCGATTCGCCAGGCGGAGATTGGGGTGAAATACGCTTCGCGACCGCTGGAACTGGTGCTGATCGGCTTCTACAGCGATTTCAAGAAGCTCAACTCCAGTACCTATGTCGCCAACGCCAACGGCCTGCTCGTCAATGTGCCGCTGCTGATCGATACCCGCACCAAGGGCATCGAGCTGGAAGGTACCTGGCGGCCGCTGGATGGCCTGGAACTGACTGGCTCGATGACCGTGCAGGATCCACACCTCAGCGGCGCCGATACCTTCAACGGTCTGTCCGGCAATGCCTTGGTCGACAACGAGATCCCACGGGTTCCCAGGCTCAGCTGGTCGCTGCAACCGAGCTACCGCTTCCATCTCGCCGATGTGGAAGCGCGCGCCTATGCGACCTGGTTCGGTATCGGGCGCCGCTTCCAGGACTTCACCAATGCCAGTGTGCTTCCGGCCTACCGCACGCTGGATCTGGGCCTGCACCTGCAGCTGGACGCGCATTTCAGCGCGCAATTGCTGTGCACCAACGTCACCGATGCGCATGGACTGACCGAAGGCAATGCGCGCGCGCCTGGGGTATCCGGCGACCTGGTGCAGGCCGACGCCACCGTCGGGCGACCGATCTTCGGTCGCAGCTACGTGGCCTCGCTGCAATGGGACTGGTGACGCGCAGTTAGCGTGGCCGGTGGCGCGCCGATGCCGGCCGGCGCGCATGCATACCGCTCTGCCGGCCCAGGTTTGGAAGGATTTTCATGCATTCGATGCAGATCAACCGGCGCCGCTTTCTCGGCGGCCTCGGCGGCACACTGGCGGCCACGGCGACGCCGCTGTCCGCCTTGGCGCAGACAGCCAGCACGCCGCCACCGGCCAGCGTGGCCGCCGATCAGGTGCGCGAGCCGCTGCGCGGCTGGTCGCCCGGCATGCTCGACATCCACCACATCGGCACCGGCCGCGGTAATGCGACGCTCCTGGTGTGCCCGGATGGCACCACGATGATGATCGATGCCGGAGCGATCGACGGACTGGATAAATATCTGATCGATCCGCTTCCCAACGCCTCGCGTCGGCCCGGCGAATGGGTCGGGCGCTACGTGCGCCGTCACCTGGCGCAGGCCGGACGGCACGAACTCGACGACTTCGTACTGACCCATTTCCATCGCGACCACATGGGCGAATGCCTGCCCGACACGCCGTTGGCGCCTGGCGGTGCGTACGCCTTGACCGGCGTCACCGACGTCGCGCACCTGGTGCCGATCCGGCGCTATCTGGACCGTGGTTATCCCGACTATGCGTATCCGCAGCCGTTGAACGATCCCAGTCAGCGTAACTACCGTGCCTTCATCCAGGCCGAGCGCGCACGCGGCGCGACGGTGGAGCGCTTCCGCGCCGGCGCTGCCGATCAACTTGAGCTGCAACGCAGGCCCGGCGCCTATCCGCAGTTCGCCGTGCGCAACCTGGTAGTCAATGGCGAGCTGTGGACCGGCGAGGGCGAGCGCACCCGTTCGCTGTTTCCAGCGGGCGCCGTGCCGACCGAAAATCAATGCTCGCTGGCGCTGCGACTGCACTATGGCGCGTTCACCTATTACAGCGGCGGCGACCTCTCCAACACCACCAACTACTACGGCGATGACCCCTGGCGCGACGTGGAGACGCCGGTGGCGCAACTGGCCGGCGCCGTGGATGTGGCAGTGGCCAACCATCATGCCTATGCCGATGCGATGGGGCCGGCCAGCGTGCGTGCCCTGCGCCCGCGCGCCATCGTGATCCTGACCAACGACTCGGCGCATCCGTCGGTGACGCCATTGGAAAACCTGCTCAGCGAGCGGCTGTATCCGGGGCCGCGGGACATCTACGCCACCGCGATGAAGCCGGAAAACATCGTCGCCAACAAACGTGTGGCCGAGCTGACCAGCCTCAGCGGTCACGTGGTGGTGCGGGTCGACCCAGGTGGTGGGCACTATCGCATCGTGGTCGTGGACAACAGCGACGAAGCCGATCGCGTGCTGGCGGTGCACGGGCCGTATCCCAGCGGCCGGTCGCCGGCCGTGTGATGCCTTGCGGCGCGAAGCGTGCGCCGCAGGCGGCGTTGCGGCGGGATTGCGCGTGACAGGTGATGAAACGCGCATAACCGAGGCGACGTAGCACGCGCGCAATCACAGTATGTTGACAGCGTTGTCGGCGCCATGCAGGTTAGAACGCGCGGGCTCCAGGGGGATGCAGTCGCCCGCATGTTTCGTGACCTTCTCGTGCGCCGCCTGCCGCGTGGCACGTGCCCTGTGCGCGTGCGGCGCTGCCGTGGGCGTGTCGCGATGAGGGAGCCTTTCGCGCCGCCGGTGGTCGGTGGCGACTCCAACAGTCGCAAGGAACATCGCATGCAAGGTACGCATCCCGCTACGCTCGCGCTGGGCATTCTGCTCGCGCTTCACGCCGCCACCGACGCGTTGGCGCAAACCGTCGACGCCGGGTCGAACGCCGCCACCACCGATCTGGCCGAGGTCATGGTCACAGGTTCGCGCATCAAGCGCGCGCAGGTGGAAGGCGCGCAGCCGGTGGTCACCATCTCGGCGCAACAGATCCAGCAGGAGGGCTTTGCGACCGTCTACGATGTGCTCAACAGCATGAACCAGCAGGGCACGGTAGAAGCGGACACGCAATGGGGCTCGCACACACCCAACGCCTCGCCGGTGAATCTGCGCGATCTGGGGCCGGGCCGCACGCTGCTGCTGGTCAACGGCCACCGCGTCGCCGATTACCCGCTGCCTTACGGCGGCGAGAGCAACTTCTCCAACTACAGCAATATTCCCACCGCCGCGGTGGAGCGGATCGACATCCTCACCGGTGGCGCGTCGGCGATCTACGGTTCGGACGCAGTGGCCGGCGTGATCAACGTGATCCTCAAACGCGACTATCAAGGCGATCAGGTGCGCCTGCGCGGTGGTACCGCGACCGAAGGCGGCCGCGATAGCTTCGATTTTTCCTGGGCCGGTGGGCGCACCGGCGACAACTGGAGTCTGACCTATGCGGTGCAGGCGACGCGGCGCGACGCGCTCAGTGGCCGCGACCGTCCCAAGATGGACGATTCCGATGACATGTCCTATTCCAACTGGACCGCACAGAATCGCCGCTACGGCTTCAATCCCTTCACCGGCCTGAGTCTGGTCGACGCCAACACCAATCAGCGATTGGCGCCGCCGCCAGGCACCTGCGCACGCTTCGGCGGCGAGTTCGTCGATGCACAGCGACTGAGCTACGACCAGAACACCGGTGTGCTCAGCAACGCGGGCGCCTATTGCGGCCTGGCACACGACTACGGCGACTGGGGGCTGGTGACCGGCAGCGAGGATTATTCGGCCTATCTCTACGGCACCTGGAAGTTCGGCCAGAACACCGAGGCGTGGGCCACCGTGTCGGCCAATCGCAGCACTGGCCACTGGACCTACGATCCCCCCTACGTCTACCTGGGGCCGTTCCAGGATGCCGATACTGGCCGCTCGCTGTATGCGATCCGCCAACTCACCCGACGCGAGGCCGGTAGCTGGGATCGCCTGGCCAACTACAACAAGGAACAGTCCTGGGACCTCAGTGCCGGCTTGCGTGGGCGGTGGGCCGATCGGCTGGACTGGGAGTTGAACGTGGGGCGCTCGCGCTACACCGTGGACGAATACGTGCGCACGGTCGATACCGCCCGTGCGACCGACTACTTCCTCGGCAGTCCGCTGGGCACCGCCGCCGATGGCAGCGCCATCTATGCGGTCAACCAAGGACGCTGGACCACACCGCTATCGGCGGCCGAATACGACTCGCTGGTCGCCAAGTCGCATAACGCCGCCTATTCGTGGGTCAACCAGGCCAGCTTCAGCGTCAGCGGCGACCTGCTGCAGGGCTGGGCCGGGCCAATCCGCTTCGCTACCGTTGCCGAAGTCGCCAAGCAGGGGTATCAACTCAAACCCGATCCCTGCGCCAACACCTGCTATCCGGTCGACGTGGTCGACAGCGGCGGCGGCGAGCGCATGCGCAGTTCGGCCGGGCTGGAGTTGCAGATTCCGTTGCTGTCCTCGCTGACCGCCAACGTCGCCGGCCGCTACGACCGCTACGGCAGCTATCGCTCCACCGCGGCGCTGCCGACCGAGATCGGCAACCAGAGCGATACCACCTGGAGCGCTGGCCTGGAGTGGCGGCCGGTCGACAGCCTGCTGTTCCGTAGCACGGTGGCCACCAGCTTCCGCGCACCGGACATGCACTACGTGCTGGGCGAGCCCAGTTCCACCAACCAGACCGTCATCGACCAATACCGCTGTATCGCTTCCGGCGCCTACCTCACCGGCAACTGCAACGACGAGAACGCCAACATCTACTACACCGTGGGCGTGAACCGGCGCGGCACGCCGGACCTGCGCTCGGAAACCGGCCGTTCGGTCACCGGCGGCGTGGTGTGGGACATCGCCCAGGGCCTGTCGCTGAGCGTGGACTATTACCGCATCCAGCTGGAGGACATGATCAAGGACCTGGATCGCGACGAGATCCTCGCCGCCGAAGCCGGCTGCCGCACCGGGACCACCATCAGCGGCGGGAGCTGGAACAATCCCGGCGGCGCCGGTTACTGCGACACCATCACCTCGCGCGTGGTCCGCAATGCCGACGGCACCATCGTCAGCATCGAACGCGGTCCGATCAATCTGGCGCAGATGGAAACCTCCGGCATCGATGCCGCGTTGAAGTACCGGCTGGCCACCGCCGGCTGGGGTAACTTCCAGTTCTCGGTCGACTACAACAATCTGCTGGCCTACCGCGAACAGATCTATCGCACCGACAGCGACGACAACCGCCGCGATGAACGCGTTCGCAGCCGCGTGCGCGGCAGCGTGCACTGGGAAAACGGCGGCCCCTGGGACTGGACGGTGTACTTCCGCCGTCTCGGCTCGATGCGTGCGGTCAACTGGGGCACCTGCGAGCGCTTCGACGACGGCTACCAGCCCAGCGCCTCCGATGCCTGCGTGGTCACCGATCCGGCCAATGTGCATGTCGGCCAAAGCAGCGCGCGCTACTTCGGCCGGGTTGGCCCGGCCGTCTATTGGAATCTGAGCAGCGGCTACCGCATCAGCGAACACGCCAAGGTCAACCTGTACATCAACAACGTGTTCAACGAAGTCGGCTACGACCACAAGGAGCGGTTCTACGGCTACGCGTTTTACAACACCACCTTGTTCAATCCGATCGGTCGCGAGGTAGCGGCCGAATACGTGTTCACCTTCTGAGGCGAGCCTTGCATCGCTGCTGCAACGAGCAGCACGCAGCAGCGATGCGCGGTGGCGGTCAGCACCGGCCGATCGCGCTGCTGTTGCGGTCAGCCGCGCGCGCCCAGGCACACCGCAGCCGCGCCGGCAGCGATGTGCACCGGTGTAGCACCGAGCAGATCGATGCCCAGCAGCGCCTGGTGTGCCGTGGCCAGATCCAGCACGCTGGCGCCGGCGGCGGTATCCACCACCAAGCTCAATGGGCGGGCGATGCCCTCGACGTTCACCTGCACGCGCGGATGCCTGCCCTGCAGCGAGAGCGGAACTCGATGAGCTCCGCAGCGGCCTGCGCCTCTGGGAGGGCGGCCGCAGCGCTCGCCACCTCCCCCAGCAATGCAGCGAGGAGCAGGAAGACACGCGGATCGCGCAGAGGCATGACCACGATCCAGCGGCGATGGACGCGTCCATCCTAGAGCGTGTGATGCACGTCCAGATGAGATGCGCGGCCATCAGCGGTGCGGAGCGAGCGCTGTGTGGCGCCGACGTTGGCGAGCGCCAAGGCAAGCGGCACCGCGCACGCTCCGTGCCGCCGACGGCCAACCCTGCGTGTAGCGCACGCTCGCGGGTCGAGGCAAGGCGTTCGCTGCAAGGCACGCAACGCGGTCTCGGCGCGCCAATGGGCGCTTCGCGCCTACCTCAAGGGACATGGCACGCGCTGGCAATCCACCGCAGGCTCGCAGTGTGTGCATTGACGGTCGTGATCGTTGCGATCAGCACGGTAGATTGGCTGGCAATCGAAAGCAGCAATCGAACGGGCGCGAAGATCCGCGCAACGATCCGTTGCCGATGAAACAGTGGCAACGGCGGAAAACGCGTGTTATCAATGCATCCATGAACGCACACACCCGCCAGTTTTACTTTTGGTATTACGGCTTTCCGATGCTGCTGGCGGAGGAAGGAGTGCGTTCACCCTGAAGGAAACTTCAGCAGCATTCCCGAAAAGCCGCCAGCGCACCTGGCGGCTTTTTTGTTGCCGCCGCCCTGGGTGCTCCGCCTTCCCATCGCCCACTGAGACACGTGTATGCCGCCGCTGACCGATGACCTGCGTATCCGCAAGATCGAACCCCTGACACCGCCCGCGCAACTGCTGTCGCTGCTGCCCTGCGACGAGCGCGCCTCGCAGACCGTGAGCAGCGCACGCCAGGCCCTGCACGAGATCCTGCACGGCCGCGACGACCGTCTGGCGGTGGTGATCGGCCCCTGCTCGATTCACGACCCGGTCGCTGCAATGGAGTATGCCCAGCGCCTGCGGCCACTGCGCGAGCGGCTCGGCGATGCGCTGGAGATCGTGATGCGCGTGTACTTCGAAAAGCCGCGGACCACCATCGGCTGGAAAGGCTTGATCAACGACCCCGATCTGGACGGCAGCTTCCAGATCAACAAGGGCCTGCGGGTGGCGCGTGGGCTGCTGCGCGACATCAACAACCTCGGGTTGCCGGCCGGTGTGGAATTCCTCGACATCATCTCGCCGCAGTACATCGCCGACCTGGTGGCCTGGGGCGCGATCGGTGCGCGCACCACCGAAAGCCAGGTGCATCGCGAGATGGCCTCCGGGCTGTCGTGCCCGGTGGGCTTCAAGAACGGCACCAGCGGCGATGTCAAGATTGCGGTAGACGCGGTGGGCGCGGCCTCGCATCCACATCATTTCCTGGCCGTGACCAAGGACGGTCATACCGCAGTGGCGGCGACCGCCGGCAATCCGGATTGCCACGTGATCCTGCGCGGCGGCGTGCAGCCGAACTTCGATGCCGCCAGCGTGGAGGCGGCCAGTCAGGTGCTGGACAAGGCCGGGCTGCCGGCGCGTCTGATGATCGACGCCAGTCACGCCAACAGCCGCAAGAACCCCGACAACCAGCCCGCGGTCGTTGCCGATATCGCCGGCCAGCTGGCGGGTGGCGAGACTCGCATCGTCGGCGTCATGGTCGAAAGCCATCTGGTCGGCGGCCGGCAGGAGCTGGTGCCTGGCGGCCAGCTGACCTACGGACTGAGCATCACCGACGGCTGCATCGATTGGGAGACCTCGCTGCAAGTGCTCGAGCAATTGGCGCAGGCGGTGCGTGCGCGTCGCGCGCGGCGGCTGGCCGAGGCGGCCTGAGCGCGGCCGCGCTTCCTCAAGCCTGACGGGCCAATCGCCCCCGTCGGTGACGTGCAGCACGCCGCCGCTGCCTTGGCTGCGGCCAGGGGGGCGACCGCGCCACGTCCATGGCATGGGCATGGCAATGTCATGCGGGGCCACGTGCATGCCGCCAAGCGACGCATCGAATATGGGGGCACGCCTTGCCGAGCGTGACCGCCCATCCCATCGCCGTGTGGCGGCCTGGCTGCGCGCGAGGCGTGCAGCAGCGCGCAGCTTGCGCTGCGTTCGCGTCTGCATTCACATCTCGCCGTCACTGCGGTCGCGATAGTGATGGGGCACTCCTTCCGTTCGATGCCCATGCCTACTTTCCGCGATCGTTTCCAGCGCTGGCCTCGGCTCTGGCGCATCGCGTCGATCGCCCTGCTGGTGGTGTATGCGCTGTATCTGCTGGCCGGCAACCTGTTTCTCAACACGCCGTTGTTCGATGCGGTCACCAACCGCCAGCCGCACAAGTTCACCATGCAGACCGGGCCGGCGGTGACCTTGCTGCCGGGGCATGTGATCGCCTGGAACGTGCGCATGCGTGGCCAGGCCAATCGCACCGTCTATGTCTTCCACGCCGAGCGGGCCAGTGCGCGGATCGCGCTGTGGTCGCTGTTTCGCCGCGAAGTGCGGCTGCCCTGGCTGCATGCCGATGGCGTCAGTGCCGAAGTCGACCGCGCCGACCAGGCCATTCCGCCGCCGCCGCGCGGCGACCGCGGCTGGACCCTGCGCTTCGATGTCATCAGCAGCCAGAGCATCCGCAGCGCACGCTTCGGCAAGCTGCTGATCGCCGGCCACGGCCACGGTCGGGTCGGCTTTCTCAAGCAGCTCAAGGGTGGGCCGTCGGAGCTGTTTCCGTCCGAGGCCGGTTTTCGCGAGGCGGTGGTCAGCTATGGCGGCGTACAGGTGTTCAACGATGCGCAGCTCGATGCGCAGTTCCAGTTCCCGCGCCACTATCGCGATCGCGCCCCCGGTCTGCGCAAACTCGCCATCACCCGTGCCCGGCTGCAACTGCACGCCCAAACCGTTGCGTTGAAGATCGATACCGGCGCGCCGCGGGTGCGCGTGGCCAGCGGTCCGTCCGCGGCGCGGGTGGACGCCGATCTACGCCTGGACAATGGTGCCTTGCAGCCCGGCAGTCGTGCGGTCTGGCGGCTGCCCTTGTTGGCCGGCGTCGGCGCCACCGACCGCGGCATGCTCAGCCTGCAACTGGACGTGGCCCAGGATATCCGCGTGCAGGCGCGGCTGCCGCACGATGCGCAGACCGATAGCGAACTCCAGGCCGACCTGCGTGTGGCCGGTCGCGAGATTCCGTTCGATGCGCCGGCCACGCTGTTGCCGCGTCTTTCGGGCCAGGTGCGCGCGCGCTGGAAATTCGAGTCGCTGAACTGGATTGCCGAACTATTCGTGCGCAAGCCCTGGTTTCAGCTGCAGGGCGGCGGCGCATTGCATGCGGATTTGCGCTTGCAGGAGGGGCGCCTGGCCAGCGGCAGTACGCTGGAAATACCCCGTGTGCAGGCGGTGGCGCAGGTTGCGGACACGCGCCTGGCCGGGACCGCCAGCGCCCGTGGACGGATCGATGATGCCGACGTGCCGCAGGCGTATCTGGACGTGGCCATTCCGGTGTTTCAGGCCACCCCGGCCGACGCGCCTCGGCAGGTATTGCTGGACGGGCGCGACTTGCGGCTGGCGATGCAGGGTGCTGCGGAGTTGGCGCAGCTACGCGACAGCATGCGCGCGCAGTTGCGCTTTCGCGATGCGCGCGTGCCCGACCTGCGTGTCTACAACCGCTATCTGTCCGGATCCACTGTTCGCCTGCTCGGTGGCGCCGGACTGTTGAGCGGCGAGGTGGCGCTGAATGCCTCTGGCGATCTCGGCAATGGCCGGGCCAACCTGCGCGGACGCGGCGCGCAGCTCTCGGTCGCCGGGCTGGAACTGGACGGCGATGCCGAGTTGGATGCGCGCCTGCAGCGCGCCGATTTCAAAAACAAGGTGTTCGACCTGAGCGGCACCCGCGTGCGTCTGCGCAACATGCGCGTGGGCGCGCAGGCCAAGGATGCGACCTGGTGGGGCGAGCTGGCGCTGGGCGCCGGCACGATCCAGGCCAACGCCCCATTTCAGGTGGATGCCGATGTCGACGTGCGCATGCGCGACGCTGGCCCGCTGTTGGCGGTGTTCGCCGAACGCGGTGACTACCCGCGCTGGGTGCTCGGCTTGCTGGACGCCGGCCAGGTCCAGGCGAATGGACGGTTACGCTGGCGCAAACAGCAACTGTTGATCGACGACCTGCAGGCGGAAAACGACCGACTGTCGCTACGTGCACGCCTGGCGCTGGAGGATGCGCAACGACGTGGCGCACTGTATTTGCGCTGGGGCGTGCTGGGTGTGGGCGTCGGCCTGGACGATACGCAACGGCAGTGGCATCTGGCCGGTGCGCGCGACTGGTATCAGCAACAGCCGGCGTTGTTGCCGCCGATGAAGCGTTCGCAATAATTTGCGAAGACGCGAAGACGCATCGGGGTGCAGGAAGAGACGCAGGCACAAATGCACACGATGTCGAGCGGTGAACGCACGTCATATCGCTCGCGATCGTTGCGCATTCGCGGCCATGTCGGTCATTGCTGTGCGCATCGCCACTCATCAGGCCTCGTTGCAGACATGGGCCACGAGGCGTTGCGAACCTGCACCTCGAATCTGGCGCCGCGCATCTCACATCCAACGCCGCAGCCCGCCCTCGCGTCGGTGTGGCCACGCGATCGGGTGAGAGCGCCCTGCGGCGCGTGCACCCACCTGCGAGCGAAAGACATGCGGGAGAATGACTCGCAGCAGCATCTGCTACGCCTAACCGAGCGTCGCGGAACCGGGCCGCAACCCTTGCCTCGCAAGGCGCGACAGGCCGCAAAATAGCGGTTCTGTACTGTTGGGTATTGTTTTGCAGTGCAGCGTGCAAGTCGCAAAAAAGGCGCGCACTATGAACCTGCATCCCGACGTGGGGGAGGGAGCAAAGCCCGCTGGCAGTTCGCTGCAAGCGGGCTTTTTTATGCCCGACGGTCGTCCAGATCAAGTGCCCTGCGGCGTAGGCAAGGCGAGCATCCACAGACAGGGGCCGCCGGTGATGAACAACCGGCACGCGTCGGTGTCGAAGCAGCAGTTGGAGGCAGTCCCCGGTGTGGGGATCTGGCCCAGCCATTGGCCATCGGCGGCGTACACGCAGATGCCGGTGCCCGAGCTGCTCCAGAGCCAGCCCTGGCGATCGACGCAGAACCCATCCGGCAGGCCTTCGGGGACGCAGGCGAAGCGACGCTGGCGGTGCAGCGCGCCATCGCGCCAGTCGAAAGCGGTGATTTCCGGCGTCCCCTCACCCTGCTCGGGCGTCTGCGAGACGTAGAGCGTGCGCTCATCGGGCGAAAAGGCCAGCCCGTTGGGATGATTCAGATCGACCATGCGCTGCAATGCGCCGCCGTCGGCCGGCAGCCGATAAACGCTGTGGTGATCCAGCTCGGCCGGCGCCGGGCAGCCCTGGCTAGGTTTGCGCAAGCCGAAGGGCGGGTCGGTAAACCAGATCGCCCCGTCGCTGGCCACGATTACATCATTGGGCGAATTGAGCCGCTTGCCCTCGAAGCGATCGACCAGAACCTGTAACTGCTCGGCCCGATGGCCGCGGGTGATGGCGCGCAACCCATGTTCGCAGTGCACCAGCCGCTGCTGGGCATCCACCGCGTTGCCATTGGTGAAGGCGGTGGCGTCGAGCAGCACGTCCACCGCGCCATTGGCCTCGCGCCAGCCCAGCACACGGCGACCGACCACGTCGCTCCACACCAGGGTGCGCTGCGCCGCCCACCAGGCCGGTCCCTCGCTCCAGGTGGCTTGGTCGTAGAGCGTGCGCAGGCGTGCGCCGCCGAGCCGCGCGGCCAGCGCATCGGTGTCGGCTTGCGGTGGGGCGCAGTCGCTCAGCGGCGCCGGGCCGGGCGGACGCACTTGGCAGGGCAGCATCACCCCTGTGCTGCCGGATGGCCGAACGGATGTGCGGTTGCGGCGGCCGGCGACTGCGCGAACTGCACCAGCATCTGCAGGCAGGGCTCGTCGCCGAGCTGGCCGGAGCGATGGCCGCGTGCGTCGGTGGTGTCCTGATCCTGGCCGAAGTGGATATCGCCCGGGCCCATGTCCACCCGGGTGCCGTCGCCGGTCTCGATGAACCAGCGCCCGCGCAGCGGGATCACCCACTGCGGATGCGGACTCTCGTGCCAGTCGCCGACCCAGCCGACCGGCAGCACCGCGAACTGGATGCCGAGCACCTGGCCGGGGAACGGACGCAGCCACTGCGGCGCCGCACCGCCGCCCACGCTCTTCTGGCCAAAGCCCGGCAGTTGCGAGGCATCGATGCGGCTGCGGCCATCCGGGCCGGTCCACAGATGCAGGAACGGCAGCCACGGCGGCTGTGTCGGGTCGTTGCCATCGTTGTGCAGGGCGACCTGGGATGGCAGGGCGGGCTCGGTGGGGGACATGGCGGCACTCCGCGGAAAGCGCCAGTGCACCACCGCGGGCGTCAGCGCTTCGTCAGCACGGCGCCTGCGTTGCGCACGCAGGTGTGCCTGCACGCCGCGTGCGGGTGAGCGCAGCGAGGACCCGTGGCCGCCACTGGCAGCGTGCGTTCTGCGCTGCTGTGCGGCCTGCGCGCGCGGTCTGCACGTGCCGCAGCGTCGAGGCGATGCCATCATCGGCAGATGACGCCTTCGCCATCGCCCCTTTCGCCCGCACTGGCGAGCCTGCTCGAACGTAGCCTGACCCGCCTGCGCCAAGCCACCACGTCCGATGGCGCCTGGCCTGACGCGGCCTGGATGGCGCAGCTGACCTCGGTGTTGCTGGCCAGCGAATTCGCTGCCGACACACTGGCCCGCCAGCCGTCCCTGCTCGCCCACCTCGCCCAGGCCGATCCCCCGCGCTTGCCCGTGCCGATGTTGGCGCCGGACCAGCCGAACCAGTGGCCGGCACAGCTGCGGCGTTACCGCAGCGCCGAATCGACCCGGCTGGTATGGCGCGACGTGCTCGGCCTGGACAGCGTCGAGCAGACCCTGGCCGGCGCCACCCGCCTGGCCGAGGACTGCCTGCAGTGCGCGCTGCAGGCGCTGGAGACGCAGTTCCAGCAGCGCCATGGCTGCGTGCGCGCGGACGACGGCAGCGTGCAGCGGCTGGTGGTGTTCGGCCTGGGCAAGCTGGGGGGCGGCGAGCTGAATTTTTCCTCGGATGTGGACCTGGTCTACGCCTATCCGCAGGGTGGCCAGTCCGACGGCGCCCGCCCGCTGGCGGCAGAAGAATATTTCGCCCGGCTCGGCCAGCAACTGGCGCGCCTGCTCGACGAAACCACCGCCGACGGCTTCAGCCATCGCGTGGACTTGCGGCTGCGGCCGTTCGGCAGTGCCGGTCGGGTGGCGCTGTCGTTCGCCGGCATGGACCAGTACTTTCAGCGCGAAGGACGCGACTGGGAGCGCTATGCCTGGTTGAAGGCGCGGGCAGTGGCGGGCGACATCGCCGCCGGCGAAGCCTGGCTGGAGACGCTGCGTCCTTTCGTCTATCGGCGCTACCTGGATTTCACCGCATTGGACGGCCTGCGCGAGATGAAGGCCGCCATCACCGCCGAAGTCGCGCGCCACGATCGCCTGGACGACATCAAGCGCGGACCCGGCGGTATCCGTGAGATCGAGTTCCTGGTGCAGGCGCTGCAACTGATTCGCGGCGGCCGCGAGCCGGCATTGCGCGAACGTCGTCTGCTGCCCGCGTTGCAGGCGCTGGTGGCGGCCGGCCAGATCGATGCCGCCGACGGCGCTGCGCTGGCCGACGCCTACCGTTTCCTGCGCCGGCTGGAAAACCGCCTGCAGATGCTGCGCGATGCACAGACCCATGCCTTGCCGGCCGATCCGCTGGACCGCGAGCGCATCGCCTGCGGACTGGGATATGCCGATTGGTCGGCGCTGTTGGCGGCGTTGACGCCGCATCGCACACGGGTGGCGGCAGAGTTTGCCGAGTTGCTGGCACCGCGCGTGCGCGCGACCGCGCCCGATGCGCTGGCCGACTATTGGCGTGCGCTGCCCAGCGGCGATGCCGCGCCGCTGCAAGGCATTGGCCTGCAGGATCCGCGCGGTGCGCACCAGGCGCTGGCAGAGTTCGCCCAGGCCGCCGGTGTGCGCGCCTTGTCCGACAGTGCGCGCGCGCGGTTGGACCGGGTGATGCCGGCCCTGCTGCAGGCGGCCACCCGCGCCAGCCAGCCGGATGCGGCGGTGCGACGGATGCTGGGGCTGCTGCAGGCGACCTTGCGCCGCACCAGCTATCTCGCCCTGCTCGACGAGCAACCCAGCGCGCTGGCACGGCTGGTCGACGTCCTCTCGCGCAGCGCGCTATTGGCCGAGCGTCTGGCTGCCTATCCGCTGTTGCTGGACGAGCTGCTGGACACGCGGATCGCAGGACCAATGCCCGACCGCGCGGCGCTGCAGGCCGCCTGCGCGCAGACGCTGCAGATCGCCGACACCGAGGCAGCGCTGCGTGAGCTCAACGAGCGCCGCCAGACACTGAGTTTCCGCATCGCCCTGGCCACCCTCGACGGTCGTCAGCAGGCGGTGGAGAGCGCCCGTCAGCTGGCCTGGCTGGCCGAGGCGGTGGTGGCAGCGGTGCTGCAGCTGGCGCGTGCCGAGCTGCTGGCTGCGCATGGACAGGTGCCCGGCGGCAGTTTCGCCATCATCGGTTACGGCAGTCTGGGTGGTCTGGAGTTGGGCTTCGGCTCGGACCTGGACCTGGTGTTTCTCTACGATCATCCGCGCGAGGTCGAGGCGTCCGCAGGCCCGCGGCCGCTGGAGAGTGGGCGCTGGTTCGCACGCCTGGCGCAGAAGGTGATGACCTTGCTGGGCGCGCAGACCGGGGCTGGCCACCTGTACGACATCGACGTGCGGCTGCGGCCGGACGGTGGCAAGGGCGCTTTGGTGTCGTCGCTGGCCAGCTATCGCGAGTATCAGCGTGAGCGTGCCTGGACCTGGGAACATCAGGCGCTGGTGCGTGCGCGTGCAGTGGCCGGCGATGCGGGGCTGTGCGAGGCCTTCGATGCGGTGCGTGCGCAGATCCTGATGCGCCACCGCGATCCGGCCACGCTGCATGCCGACGTGCGCAAGATGCGCGCGCGCATGCGTGCCGAACTCGATCGCAGCGACGCTGGGCGGCTGGATCTCAAGCAGGGCGCTGGCGGATTGGTGGACCTGGAATTCGTCCTGCAAGCCGGTGTGCTCGGCCAGGCAGCGGCGCACCCCACGCTGGCCCAGACCACCGAGACCCCGGCGCTGATCGCGGCCCTGACGCAGGTGCACTGGTTGCCGGTGGCCAGCGCCGAAGCACTGACGCAGGCGCATGCGCAGCTGCTGGACGCGGGGCTGGCCTGCACGCTGGATCGTCGCCCGCGGCTGGTCGTGCCCAATGCGGCACTGCAGGTCGGGCAGCACGCCATCACCACGGTCGCGCAGTCGCAGGACCTGACATTTCCGCCCGATCCGGAGACTGCGCGCCAACTGCAGGCCGCCGCTGCGATGCGTCCGACCTGATCGGTCATCGCGCGTGCCGTGGTCGACGTGCCGGAGGGATGCCGCCGGCCGCATGCGAGCAGGTCCACGCATCGATCGGCGCCGCGCGCGCGGCAAGACGCTCAGGCGCGCAGCGGTGCGCTGCGCCACAGCAGGGC
>NZ_NSET01000120.1 GCF_009192945.1 Xanthomonas maliensis
CGATCAGCGCGATCGCGTGCGGCGCCCGCCCGACCTGTTGCTCGAACAACGTCGGCAGGCAGCGCGCGTCGTCGAATGCGACGTGGTTGCTTGCACGTTGCTGCAGCCAGCGTGCGCGCTCGTCCACGCTGGCCAGCGGCAAGCGATCCACCCGCGTGCGCTGGTCGGCGACCATGCCATGCAACAAGGCCACGAACTGGGCGAGCTGAGCTTCGACGCTGCGGCGTTCGAACAGCGCGGTGGCGTAGGTCAGGCTGCCGACGATGCAGGCGTCCTGCAGGTGCAAGGTGAGTTGCAGATCGAACTTGGCGGTGGCGTCGGCTTGCTCCAGCAGGCGCGTTTGCAGGCCGGGGAGCTCCAAGGCGACGTCGGCTGTGTTCTGCCACGCCAGCATTGCCTGGAACACCGGATGGTGGCCAAGACTGCGCGCCGGGTTGAGCGCTTCGATCACCTGCTCGAACGGTAGGTCTTGGTGCGCTTGCGCCGCCAGCGCGGTCGCGCGGACCTGGGCGAGCAACTCGGCCACACTGGGGTTTGCGCGCAGATCCACCCGCAAGGCCTGGGTGTTGACGAAGAAACCGATCAACGGTTCCAGTTCGCTGCGGGTGCGGTTGGCGATCGG
>NZ_NSET01000121.1 GCF_009192945.1 Xanthomonas maliensis
CCCACATCGCCCAGCATGCTGCGGAAATACGCCTCGTGCTCCTCACGGCTCACGCCCAGCAGCGCCTGCGCCACAAAATGGCGGAACGGCTGGGGTGCCGGCAAGCGGGCGGCGTCACCGGACAGGTGACTGTTCACTTCCTCCAGCGCGATCTCCAGCGTGGTGTGATCCAGCGCCAGATGGTGGCAGAGCAGGGCCAGCAGCCACTGGCCGCTGGCCGGATCGCGTGCCGCAAACCCGCGCATCAGCGGCGCCTGGCGCACATCCATGCGCCAGTGCCGTGGATCGAAGCGCGCCTGCAGCTGGGCGGCGGCATCGCCGGCGTCCTCATCCAGCGCGACCTGCTCGATGAGCAGTGGCGCATGGCGCCAGACGACTTGAAGCGGTGCAGCGAGTCCTTCCCACAGCACCGCCGTCCGCAGGATGTCATGACGGTCGATCACCCGCTGCAGCGCATCGACAAACCGATCCATGCGCGCACGGCTGTCGAACGAAATCAGATGCGGCAGCACATACGCATCGCCTTCGCGCTGCAGCAGGTGATGGAAGAAGATACCTTCCTGCAGCGGGGCCAGTGGGTAGATGTCCTGGATCGTGGCCACGCCGCC
>NZ_NSET01000122.1 GCF_009192945.1 Xanthomonas maliensis
GTCGTCCAGGGGGAGGTGTGGCTGTCCTATGGCGTGTTGAACGCACGCGCCAACCGACTGGCGCATCACTTGCGTGCGTTGGGTGTGGGCGCGGACGACCGTGTGGCGATCTGCCTGGAACGCAGCGTCGAGATGGTCGTGGCGGTGTTGGCCGTACTGAAGGCTGGCGGTGCCTATGTGCCGCTGGATCCGGCTTATCCGTCGGAGCGGCTGCGCTACATGCTGGCCGATGCCGGCGCGGTGGTCGTGTTGACGGACACCGTGAGCCGCCGGCTCGTCGAAGACCACGCCCCAGGTGGGTTGATCCTGGACCTGCAAGCCGACGGCGAGCGCTGGACACACTTGCCGCAGAGCAACCCGGACAGGGCCGCCAGTGGCCTGACCTCGCGCCATCTGGCGTATGTCATCTACACCTCGGGCTCGACCGGTGCGCCGAAGGGCGCGATGAATGAACATCGCGCCGTCGTCAACCGCGTGATGTGGATGCAAGCGGCCTACGCTCTGGAGCGATCCGAGGTGGTGCTGCAAAAGACGCCACTGAGCTTCGACGTCTCGGTGTGGGAGGTGTTCTGGCCGCTGCTGAGCGGCGCGTGCGCGCAACTGGCCGAGCCGGAGGGCCATAAGGATCCGGCGTATCTGAAGCGCTTGATGGGCGATGGTCAGATCACCACGCTGCATTTCGTGCCGTCGATGCTGCAAGCGTTGCTGGAGCATGGTGATACCGAGCGGTTTACTGCGATCAAGCGTGTCATCTGCAGTGGTGAAGCCCTGGCACCGACCCTGGCCGCGCGTGCGCAGGCGATGTTTCCCGCGGCGGGGATTTTCAATCTTTATGGGCCGACGGAAGCGGCGGTGGATGTCACCGCCTGGCGCTACCGCGACGAGCAAGCGCACAGCGGCAGCCTTCCGATCGGGCATCCGATCGCCAACACGCAGATCTACATTCTCGATGCGCGCGGTGCGCCGGTGCCGATCGGCGTGATGGGCGAGATCTATATCGCGGGTGATGGCGTGGGCCGTGGGTATTTGAACCGCGACGCGCTGACCGCCGAGCGCTTCCTCGCCGATCCGTTCTCCGACATCGCCGATGCACGCATGTACCGCACCGGTGATCTGGGGCGCTGGCGTGCGGACGGTGTGATCGAGTTTGGGGGCCGCAATGATCACCAGGTCAAGATCCGCGGCTTCCGCATCGAGCTGGGCGAGATCGAGGCGCGGTTGAGCGCGCATGACGCCGTACGCGCGTGCGTGGTGGTGGCGCTGGAGGATGCGGCCAGCACCGACAGGCGCATGGTCGCCTATTGGGTCGGTGCCGAGGGCGGCGCATCCGATGGTGTGGATGCGGAGGCCTTGCGCCACTGGCTCTCGGCCACCCTGCCGGACTACATGGTGCCAGCCGCCTACGTGCGGTTGCAGGTGCTGCCGTTGACCGCCAACGGCAAGCTGGATCGCCGCGCCCTGCCCGCCCCCGACGCCAATGCACTCGCCGTAGCGGCCTATGACCCACCGCAAGGCGAGCTGGAAATCCAACTGGCGGCGCTATGGCGTGACCTACTCGGCGTCGAACAGGTCGGTCGCCACGACAACTTCTTCGCGCTGGGTGGCCACTCGTTGTTGGGGGTGCGCCTGATCTCGCGCATCCGCAGCGAGCTAGGTCTGGAGCTGCCGCTGGCCACGCTGTTTGCCCAGCCGCAGCTGGCTGAGCTGGCCCACGCCTTGGACGGCGCCGCGGCCAGCAGCTTGCCCGCCATCGTGCCGCTGCCGCGCAGCGCGCCGCTGCCGCTGTCCTTCGCCCAGCAACGCCTGTGGTTTGTCGAACAGCTCTATCCACGTGCCGCACGGGCCTACCTGATCACCGGTGGCGTGGACTTGTTCGGCGCACTGGACCTGCACGCACTGCAGCGGGCGCTGGATCGCATCATCGCGCGCCACGAAGCCTTGCGTACCTGCTTTGTCGCCAACGACGAGGGCGCCACCCAGGTCATCGCATCCCCCGAGGTTGGCTTTGCGTTGGGGTGCATTGACCTGCGCCATGCGCAGAACCCTGTCACCGACGCGCAACTCCACACCGAACTCGAAGCACAAACGTCCTTCGACCTCACTCGTGGACCGCTGATCCGAGGGCGTCTGCTACGCCTGGCCGACGAAGAACATCGTCTGCTGGTGACCATGCACCATATCGTGTCCGATGGCTGGTCCATGGGTCTGCTGGTCAGCGAGCTGAGCACGCTCTACGCCGCCTTCGCCCAGGGCCAGCCCGATCCGCTGCCGCCGCTGTCCATCCAGTACGCCGACTACACCCTGTGGCAGCGTCGCTGGCTGCAAGGCCCGGTGCTGCAACGCCAGCTCGACTTCTGGCGCGACCACCTGCACGGCGCCCCGGCATTGCTGGAACTGCCGACCGATCGCCCGCGTCCACCGCTGCAGGATTACAGCGGCGACAGCGTCGAATTCGTACTCGATGCCGCGCTGACCTCGGCGCTGGCGGCGCTCAGTCAGCGTCACGGCACTACCGTGTTCATGACCGTGCTGGCGGCCTGGAGCGTGCTGCTGGCGCGACTGTCGGGCCAGGACCAGGTCGTCATCGGCGCACCAGCGGCCAACCGCACCCGCAGCGAACTCGAAGGCTTGATCGGCTTCTTCGTCAATACTCAGGCGCTACGCATCGATCTGCGCGGCAACCCGTCCGTCAGCGCGCTGCTGGCGCAGGTGCGCAGCACCGCCCTGGCCGTGCAGGACCATCAGGACGTGCCGTTCGAGCAGGTGATCGAAGCGCTCAACCCTGCGCGCAGCCTCAGCCATCATCCGGTTTTCCAGGCGATGCTGACCTGGCAGAACAACGCCGCAACCGAGCTGACCCTGCCCGGCATCCGCCTGCGGCCCATCCAGACCGATCGGCACGATGCCAAGTTCGACCTGGAACTGTTCATGGGCCTGGTCGACGACCGCATCCTCGGCCGCCTGGCCTACGCCACCGCCTTGTTCGACCGCGGCACCATCGAACGTCAGCTGGCCCAGTTCGTCCAGGTGCTGACAGCGCTGGCGGCCGACGACAGGGCGGCGGTCCATCGCTTGCCGCTGCTGCCGGTGGATCAACGCGCCCAGTTGCAGCGCTTCACGGCCACCGACGCCGCGCCCATCCCGGCGCACTGCATCCATCACCTGTTCGAAGAGCAGGTGCGGCGCACGCCGCAAGCCGTGGCCCTGCGCGCGGACAGCGTGCAACTGAGCTACCGGCAACTGGACGCACGCGCCAACCGGCTGGCCCATCGCCTACGCACGCTGGGCGTGGGTCCGGAAAGCCGGGTGGCCCTGTACCTGCCACGTGGCATCGAGCAGGTCGTGGCCCTGCTCGCCACGCTCAAGGCCGGCGCGGCGTATCTGCCGCTCGATCCGACGCTACCCAGCGCACGCCTGGCCTTCCTGCTGGAAGACAGCCGACCGCGTGTGGTGCTCAGCGGCCAAGCACTGCAGGACAATCTCCAGGCAAGTTGCGCCATGCTGCGCGTCAGCGTGCTCACGTTGGATACGGATCTGGATGCTGATGCTATTGCGCATGACCCAGGCGCACCGACGGTCCCCGGCCTGTGTCCGGACAACCTCGCCTACGTCATCTACACCTCCGGCTCCACCGGCCAGCCCAAGGGCACCTTGCTCACCCATGCAGGCGCCACGCATTACCTGCAATGGGCCATAGACACCTATCGCCCCTTCCCCAGCGCAGTGGTGTCTTCCTCGCTCGCCTTCGATGCCACGCTGACCAGTCTGCTGGCGCCGCTGCTATGCGGCGCCAACGTCGAACTGTTGCCAGACCACGACACGCTGGATGCGTTGCGCCAGCGTCTGTGCGATGCCACCCCGCTGGGTCTGGTCAAACTGACGCCGGCACATCTCGAAGTGTTGGGCCAGCAACTTGCGGACCATCCAGAACCCATCAGCCCGAAGGTGATGGTGATTGGCGGCGAAGCCCTGTCGGCCGCGACCTTGGCGCGTTGGCAAGCGCTCGCACCGAACACCCGCTTGATCAACGAATACGGCCCCACCGAAACCGTGGTCGGCTGCGTCGTGTACGACGCCACCAGCGACGGTGCACTCGCACCGAACGGCCGCGTACCGATCGGCCGGC
>NZ_NSET01000123.1 GCF_009192945.1 Xanthomonas maliensis
TTGGTGCCTCAACGGCATATCTATGCAAAAAGCTGAACTTCCCGCGAAGGATGCGAGTAGACCATGGGGTACATCCCACGTTGTCCTACGCGGCAAGCTTGGTCCCAAAGGCAGCTATGGCGGGCTTGGTCGCTGCAAACATGTCCTTACTGTCACGGAGATAGTTGAGATCACCAACATGAGAGGGCAAGGTGAATAGGCAGCGTCCTAACTATTCATTCAAGCCGATGCCGCTTCGCGGCACGGCTTACTCAGGCATTAGGCCTCATAAGGAGCATCATGGACGTTCGGATCGTCGAGTTCCCTGAAACGAACGTGGCCGCGATCGAACATCACGGCCCGCCAGCGCTCGAATACGAGACTTCCAAACGCCTGATCCAATGGCGTGTTCGCAATGGCGTTTCGCCCCAGCAGGCGCGCACCTTCGGCATCCACTACACCGACCCCACCCGGGTTGCGCCAAGTGAACACCGGGTGGACTTCTGCGTGTCCTACGAGGGCCCCGTTGCGCCCAATGAGGAAGGCGTCGTAGCCAAAGTCATTCCCCGCCTGCGGTGTGCGGTGGCTCGGCACCTCGGCTCGCGGCGTCGCAACACGACGGCCGAATACCTCGGCCGGGTTTGGCTTCCTGGCGGTGGCGAGGTGGCCGGGGCGTTCCCCATGTTCTTCCACTACGTCAATGTCGGCCCCAACGTCCAGGAGCACGAGATGATCACGGATGTGTACCTGCCGCTGGGGTCGATTGCTGAGGGCTAACAATACGTGCAAGCCTACGCCGCTTCGCGGCGCGGCGTCATTCAGGTGTTAGGCAGTGGTCGAGCAAATCAGTTGGTTGGCCCGGCCTCGGGCGGCCAGCTTGCATGCAGGCGGTCGGCTCCGGGCGTCTCATCACCGTTGCTGGTTGCGGTAAGTTAGGTGCTTCGTCCTTGTCCGTCATTGCCGCGCTACGCTCGTTGCACTTGGCTTCGGTGGCAGCACGCATCGGTGCG
>NZ_NSET01000124.1 GCF_009192945.1 Xanthomonas maliensis
CCGCAGCGAACAGCGATTTACCTGCCATCGAGCCGGCCGATCGCAGCCAGCCGCTGCCGCTGTCGTTCGCCCAGCAACGGCTATGGTTTCTCGCTCAATTGGACGAACGTGCCAACCTCGCCTGTCATATCCCGGTCGGCCTGCGTCTGCGCGGCAAGCTCGACGTGGGTGCCTTGCAGCAGGCGTTGGATCGAATCGTGGCCCGGCATGAGGCGCTGCGCACGTACTTCGTTGCCATGGACGACAGCGCAGCGCAACGAATCGCTCCGGCGGACGTTGGGTTCTCGCTGCTGCATTTGGATCTGTCGCAGCATGCCGACGCGGAGGCCGCGCTGAGGGTACAGGCACAACACGAGGCAAGCGACGCATTTCATCTGGCGCAGGGTCCGTTGGCACGCGGCCGCCTGCTGCGCCTCGGCGCGCAGGAGCATGTGCTGCTGCTGACCCTGCACCATCTCGTTGCCGATGGTTGGTCTCTCGCCATCCTGGTCCGGGAATGCGTTGCGCTCTACAGCTGCCTGGTCGAAGGCCGACCGGATCCGCTGCCACCCTTGACGTTGCAGTACGCCGACGTAGCCGTCTGGCAGCGCCGCGCACTCGGCCAAGATGAGCTGCAACAGCAACGGCGTTTCTGGCAGGAGCATCTGCGTGATGCGCCACCGTTATTGCAACTGCCGACCGACCGACCCCGCCCGGCCAGGCAGGACTACCGCGGCGAAGCGCTGGAATTTACGATCGATCACGACACGACCCGCGCTCTGGCGAGATTAGGTCAGCACCATGGCGCGACCTTGTTCATGACCTTGCTGGCCGCCTGGTCGGTACTACTCTCGCGAGTGGCCGGCCAGGATCGGGTGGTGATCGGCACACCGATTGCCAATCGCAACCGTAGCGAACTGGAGCCGTTGATCGGCTTGTTGCTCAATACCCAGGCGCTGCATATCGACTTGCGCGCCAACCCCAGCGTCGCCGCATTGCTGACCCAGGTCCGTGCCACCGCGCTCGCCGCACAGGCCCATCAGGACCTTCCCTTCGAACACGTCATCGATGCGCTCAACCCGGTACGCAACACTGCGCATGCACCGCTGTATCAAGCGGTTTTCGCCATGCAGAACACGCCGGATGCGCAGCTGGCGCTGCCCGGACTGGAGATCGCCGCAGTGCCGACGGGGCCGGTGTCCGCCCAGGTCGATCTCTGGTGGTCGATCAGCGAAACCGACACTGGCCTGCGCGGATCGGTCATCTATGCCAGCAGCTTGTTCGACCGCGCCACGGTGCTGCGCTGGACACGGATGTGGGACGGCCTATTGCAGGCCATGGCCAAGGATGCGAACTGCGCGGTCAACGCGCTGCCGTTACTGGATCACGAGCAACGCACCCAACTGCTACACCACTTCAACCGCAGCCACGCACCGTGGCCAGGCACGCCACTGCTGCATCCACTGTTAGACGCGCAATGCCGACGCACGCCCGACGCGATGGCATTGTCAGACGCACAGCTCCAGCTCAGTTACGCCGAACTGGATCGCCGCGCCAATCGCCTGGCCCATCGCCTGATCGCCGTCGGCGTGCGCCCGGAGACCCGTGTCGCCCTCTACCTGCCGCGCGGCGCCGAGCGCTTGATCGCCCTGCTCGCCGTGCTCAAGGCCGGCGGCGCCTATGTCCCGCTCGATCCGGATCATCCCACCGAGCGGCTGGCCTTCATGCTCGACGACGCCCGCGCACGCGTGGTGCTCACCGACAGCCAGCTGCAGCAGCAACTGCCGGCCAGCCGTGCCTTGCAACGCGCCCGCGTCCTGCTGCTCGACGCGCTGGAC
>NZ_NSET01000125.1 GCF_009192945.1 Xanthomonas maliensis
GCGGCGGCGGCGGCGATCAGCGCCGCCGGGGGAGCAGGCGCCGGCGGTGGGCCAGGCAACGGCGCCACGGTCGGCGTGGGTCCCGGAGGGGCGGGCGGTGGCGGTGGGGTAGCCGGAAACGGCGCCGAGATCATCTTGGCGCAAGCCGCGGTGATGGCAGCTGCATTGATCATGCCGGCGCCCTGCTGCCGGTTGACGGCGTTGTGCATCGCCATGCCCAACGTCTCCAGCATTACCGCATCGAGCATGCCGAGCGCATGCGCCGGCGCCTGGCCGGTGGTCAGCGTCACGACGCTGCTGACGGCGTCGACGATCTGGCTGTTCACGGTACTGTCGTCGATCATGGCGAACTCGCTCCCTTCTGGATGATCAAAGCAAGGATCTGGGTGAGTGCGGCACCGGCGAGCACCTGTCCGCGTTGTTGGCTGGCGACGGCGTTTTCCATTGCCAGCGCGATGGAGTCCGCCATCGCCAGATAGGTCGCCCCCATCGCAAAGGCCGGCGCCTGTCCGATGGCCATTGCCGCGCCCGATGCGGCCGTGCCGACCAGGCTGGCAACGCTCGCGAGACGTGCGCTGGA
>NZ_NSET01000126.1 GCF_009192945.1 Xanthomonas maliensis
ACGGAAGTAGAACTGCGGACGGTAGCCCTTGAAGAACGGGGTGTGACGGCCGCCCTCATCCTTCGACAGCACGTACACCTCGGCCTCGAACTCGGTGTGCGGCTTGATCGAACCCGGCTTGCACAGCACCTGGCCGCGCTCGACGTCGTCACGCTTGGTGCCGCGCAGCAGCAGACCTGCGTTATCGCCTGCCTGACCCTGGTCCAGCAGCTTGCGGAACATTTCCACGCCGGTGACGGTGGTCTTCTGGGTGTCACGGATGCCGACGATTTCGATTTCGTCGCCCACCTTGATGATGCCGCGCTCGATACGACCGGTCACCACGGTGCCGCGACCGGAGATCGAGAACACGTCTTCGACCGGCATCAGGAACGGACGATCCACGTCACGGGTCGGCTCGGGGATGAACGAATCCAGCGCATCGACCAGCTTCAGGATCGCCGGCACGCCGATCTCGCTCTGGTCGCCTTCCAGCGCCAGACGGGCCGAGCCGTGGATGATCGGGGTGTCGTCGCCCGGGAACTCGTACTTGCTCAGCAGTTCGCGGACTTCCATCTCCACCAGCTCGAGCAGCTCGGCGTCGTCGACCATGTCGGCCTTGTTCAGGAACACCACGATGTGCGGCACGCCGACCTGACGCGACAGCAGGATGTGCTCGCGGGTCTGCGGCATCGGGCCGTCCGCGGCCGAGCACACCAGGATCGCGCCGTCCATCTGCGCCGCACCGGTGATCATGTTCTTGACGTAGTCGGCGTGGCCGGGGCAGTCAACGTGCGCGTAGTGGCGGGTCGGGGGGGCGGGTTTTGCGGGTGGGGGGGGGGGCGGGGGGGCGCGCGGCCTCTCTTTCCGCGCCGCGGCGGGCGCGTGGGGGGGCCTGTAATCGCACCCACA
>NZ_NSET01000127.1 GCF_009192945.1 Xanthomonas maliensis
GGCCCTCGCCCAGCAACAGGCCGATCGACCAGCCGTCGGTGACGATGTGATGCATCGTCACCACCAGGCGATGCCGCTGCTCGGCCAGGCGCAGCAGGCGACCGCGTATCAGCGGCCCGTGTTCCAGGTCGAAACGGATCTGGCTGTCGGAGGCGGTCAAGCGCTGTGCCAGCACATCGCCATCGTGCGCCTCGCCCAGATCGATGATCTCCAGCATGAAGCCGGCTTCGGACGGGGCGATACTCTGGATGGCGTTGTCGTGCTCGGCGATGAAGCGGGTGCGCAAGGCTTCGTGGCGAGCGACGATGCGATCCAGTGCGCGCTGCAGTGCAGCCAGATCGAGCTCGCCCTGCAGCTCCAGACCGCCGCCCATGCGATAGGCCAGGTCGGCCTGGGCATCGAGCTTGGCCAGGAACCACAGGCGTTGCTGGGCAAAGGACAGCGGCAGCGGCTCATCGCGCGGTGCCGGGACGATGGCCGGCAAGCTGCTGGCGGCCACACCGTCCAGAGCGCGCGCCAGGTCGGCCAGGCGCGGGTGGGTGAACAGCGCGGCCAGCGGCAGTTCCAGCCCGAGCGTGCTGCGCAGACGCGAGATCAAGCGGATGCCCAGCAAGGAGTGTCCACCGAGGGCGAAGAAATCATCGTGCCGACCGATGCGCGCGACGCCGAGTAGCTCGCTCCACAGCTCGGCGAGCAGGACTTCCAGCGCGCCC
>NZ_NSET01000128.1 GCF_009192945.1 Xanthomonas maliensis
TGGCTCGGAGATGTGTAGAATACACACCCGCCACGACCATCTCGACGCTGCGTTCCAGGCAGATCGCCACACGGTCGTCCGCGCCCACACCCAACGCACGCAAGTGATGCGCCAGTCGGTTGGCGCGTGCGTTCAACACGCCATAGGACAGCCACACCTCCCCCTGGACGACCGCAATCGCCGATGGATCACGCGCGACCTGCGCTTCGAACAACTCGTGCACACAGGCTTGGCGCGGATAGTCCGCTGCCGTGGCGTTCCACTGCCTCAGCACCTGATCGCACTCGTCCTGCGGCAGGACATCGACAGCGTTCACCGCGGTGGCGGGCGCATGCACAAGCGCCTCGGCCAGGCCCTCCAGGGCCTTCTCCAGGAACGCCGCGATCCGCGCCGGCGCCAGTGGACGCTGCGACTGCACCTTCAGGGTAAACCCGGTGCCCCAATCATCCACCGAAACGGTCAGCGGATAATTCGTCCGCTCCTGGGCCGACAGTGTCTGAATGCCTTCCCAGCTTCCAGATCCGCCAGCCTCCTTTGCCTCGACACTGTGGCGATAATTGAGCAGCGAGGTGAACAGCGGGGCCGGGGCGGGGACGCCGCTGCACTGCTGCGCCAGCGACAGCGGCGCATGCTCATGCCGCAACAGCGCCGCCAGACGCTGCTGTACAACACGCACACTGTCCACCACGCCGGCGCCATCCACCTCGACCCGCAGCGGCAAGGTGTTGATGAACAAGCCCAGTGCACGGTCCGCGCCGGTACCGCCCTGCATGCGGCCAAACAGCACCGTGCCGAACACTGCCGATGCTTGACCGGTGGCGCGTGCCACCACCTGCGCCCAGGCCAGATGGAACAGGCTGGCCACACTCACGCCCAGCGTGCGCGCTTGACGGCGCAGCAGCACCGACAGCCGATCCGGCAGCACATGCTGCGCTTCCTCCACCGTCGATCCATCGCCCTGCACATCGATCAGACCAAACGGCGCACACGGCTCCTC
>NZ_NSET01000129.1 GCF_009192945.1 Xanthomonas maliensis
GGGTGCGGTTGGCGATCGGCGTGCCGATGACCACCTGGTCCTGGCCGGCAAGCCGTGCCAGCAGCACGCCCCAAGCGGCCAGCAGGGTCATGAACACGGTGGTGCCGTGGCGTTGGCTCAGTTGCGTCAGTGCGCTGGTCAACGCAGCATCGATGACGATCTCGATGCTGTCGCCGCGGTAGTCCTGCAGGGCAGGGCGCGGATGGTCGGTGGGCAGTGCCAGCAGCGCTGGTGCCTCCTGCAGATGGTCGACCCAGAAGGCGCGTTGGCGTTGCAGCAGCGCGCCGTCCAGCCAGCGACGCTGCCACAGCGCGTAGTCGGCGTACTGGATCGACAGCGGCGGCAGCGGATCGGGCTGGCCCTGGACGAAGGCCGCGTACAGCGCGCCGAGTTCGCCCAGCAACAGGCCGATCGACCAGCCGTCGGTGACGATGTGATGCATCGTCACCACCAGGCGATGCCGCTGCTCGGCCAGGCGCAGCAGGCGACCGCGTATCAGCGGCCCGTGTTCCAGGTCGAAACGGATCTGGCTGTCGGAGGCGGTCAAGCGCTGTGCCAGCACATCGCCATCGTGCGCCTCGCCCAGATCGATGAT
>NZ_NSET01000013.1 GCF_009192945.1 Xanthomonas maliensis
CCAGGACCCAGGACCCAGGACCCAGGACCCAGGACCCAGGACCCAGGACCCAGGACCCAGGACCCAGGGCTCAGGGCTCAGGGCTCAGGGCTCAGGGCTCAGGGCTCAGGGCTCAGGGCTCAGGGCTCAGCGTTGAGCGTTGAGCGTTGAGCGTTGAGCTTTGAGCTTTGAGCTTTGAGCTTTGAGCCTTGGCTTGGCTTGGGACCCGAGTCCCGAACTCCCCCCTCATCACGCCAACACCTGCCCCACATCGATCCGGTTGCCGTCCGGATCGGCGAAGACGAAGCAGCGCAGTCCGAAATCGGCGTCGCGGATCGCCTTGATGATGCGCACTCCCTGCGCCTGCAGCCGCGCGTGCAGCGCAGCCGCATCGTCGACCAACAAGTGGGCGACATTGCTGGTGCTGCCGCGATGACCGGCACGCAGGGTCAGGTGGAGCTCGGCCGCGTCCTTCTTCAGGATGACGAAGCCGACCGGGCTGCCGTTCTGGAACACGCAGCGAAAGCCCAGCTGCTCGGTGTAGAACGCGATGGCACGGGCGATCTCGGACACGGGCACGGTCGGGGCCAGGCGGCCGAAACGAACGGTCGGGCCAGCCGAAACAAGGGACGACATCAGGTGACTCCTCGCTGCCAGGCCACGTGGGTCCGCCTGGACGGTGCCGAGACGGGGCGGGCCGGGAATGGGCGGAGCGGTGTCCGCATGGTCGGCTGCCAGTCTAAGGCGAGTTGTGCGCGTTGGGGGAGATGCGCGGGCTGTCCGCGATGCAGGGCGGTACGGAGCTGGTGGCGCTGACATGGCGGGCGCCAGGACACGCCGCGCCGCGAACGCTCGCTGCAGTTTGCAACGCGCCCTAGGGAGCGCTAAGTCCGCATTGCGCGCCTTGCCAAAGAAGCCACGGCGTGTGCACAGCGCACGCCGTGGCTCGACGCACCGCAGGCGCTGCGCAACCAGCTCGACGGATGGCAGCCAGCGCCAACCGCAGCGCGCTCAATCTTCCGGCGGCTGGCAGGAATCGCGCACGATCAGGTGCGGGCGCACGCTGGCGGTGGGCAACTGCGGCGCATTGTCAGGCTGGATCAACATGGCGGCGGCGGTGCGCCCGGTGTCGCGGGTATGCCGGCGCACCGAGGTCAGCGGCGGCCACAGCCGCGAGGCCAGCGAGCTGTCGTCGTAACCGATCACCGAGAGCTGACGCGGGATGCTGATGCCGGCACGCAGCGCAACCTTGTAGATACCGGCAGCCATCTCATCGTTACCGGTAAAGATGGCGGTGGGCCGCTTCTTGCCCAGCAGCAGCTTTTCCGCCGCCGCCACGCCGGATTCGAAGGTATAGCCGGCCTCGACGATGCGCTCTGGCGGCAGTTCGATGCCGCGCCGGGCCAAGGCATCGACGAAGCCGGCGGTGCGCTCGATCGAGGAGCGATAGGCGCTGGGGCCGGTCACCAGGGCGATGTCGCGGTGGCCCAACGACAGCAGATAGTCGGCCGCTTCGGCGGCACCATCGCGGTCGTGGGTGATCACCGTCTGCGAGATGGTGTCCAGGGTGACGGCGGCGATGCGGGTATAGCGGCAGCCGATCTCGGCCAGCATGTCGGCCAGGGCCTGGTCCTCGGACGCGCGCGGCACCAGGATCACCCCATGCAGCTTCTGCGCCTGCACGAAGCGGCGCACGCCCTCGATATAGCCAGGGCTGCGGCTGTCGCAAGGATGCACCACCAGCTCGAAACTGGAGCCGCGCAGGGCGTCCAGCGCGCCGTACTGCATATCCACGATGTATTGCGCGGTGGGATTGTCGTAGACCATGCCGATCAGGAAGGAACGGCGGAACGCCAGCCCGCGCGCCAACGGGTCGGGCGCGTAGCCGACCTCGCGCATCAGCGCCTCGACCTTTTCGCGGGTGTCCTGCCGCACCAGCGGCGAGTTGTTGATGATCCGCGAGACGGTTTTCTTGGACACTCCGGACAACCGGGCGATGTCGTTGATGGTGGCTACCTTGCCCTTCGGCAGGCCTGACATTCCCTCTTCGGCGTTCTTGCGGGCGGGCATAGCGGTCAACCAGTCGAGTTGGTGGGATTCTACCGGCCGGCGGGCCGACAAGCCCGGCAGGGCCTGCCGATACCGGTTCACGTACAGCCTTGCGAGGAGACGGTCGGCACTGGTTGCGCCTTGGCAGAGCGCTCAGTCCAGCGCGCGGTAGCGAAAGTGACGGAACTCCACCTGGCCCGGACCGGCGGCATACAGCGCCGGTTTCAGGGCCAGGAACTTGCCGGCGACGTTGTGGTGGTAGCCGGACACTTCCATTTGCACCGGATACTTGGTCCACGCCTTGCCGTCGGGACTGCTGTGGATGGTGACGATGTGGCGGTCATTGGTGACCCGCAGCCACAGCGTGCCGCCGCTGCTGCTGGGTGCCAGCGTGCTCGGCCGTTCTTCGCCATAGCGGTGCAGGACGAAGCGCTCGCCATTGCTGCCCACCCCGGCGTAGAGCCTGTCGCTGTAGAACAGCACGGCCCCGCCCTGCCCACCCGGTGCCACGGTCATCTGCACGTCGAACTGGTAGGCCTGGTCGGTGGCGATCACCGTCAATGGCGAGGCATCGCGCGGTGCGCTGCCCTTGCCCTGCAAGCGCAGCACGCCATCGCCGACCTGCACGCGCTTGGCTTCGTCGGGGCCCGGATTGAAGAACGCCCATTGCGGGCCGAGCGTGGTGCTGCGGAAATCGTCCGACAACGCCATGCCGTGCGGCAGCGCCTGCCCACTGGGTTTTTTCAGCGGCTTGCCCAGGTCGCCGCCCTTGGCGACGAACCAGCCGTCGGGCGTCCATGCGATCGGATCCAGCAAGGCCTGTCGTCCCAGCGTCCAGAAGCCGTGTTCATAACCGTGATACAGCATCCACCAGCGGCCGTCGGTGCCTTCCACCAGGGTGGCGTGGCCACGCGACCACCACGGCTCGTCAGCGCTTTGCGTCCGCGTGATCGGATTGTTCGGCGCGTTCTGCCACGGGCCGTGGATCGAACGCGAGCGCGCGCTGATCACCATGTGCCCGGTCGGCGGGCCGGCGGTGCCGCCGACGGCGGTGGTCATGTAGTACCAGCCGTTGTGACGGGTGATCTTGGGCCCCTCCTGGGCATAGCTCTCCACGTCCCAGCTTTGCGGGTATTTCCAGCCGTCGTAGACATGCTTGGGCGTGCCGACCACCTTCAGGCCGTCGTCGGACAGTTGCACGTAGTCGCCGCCGCTGAGGAACAGATAGCGCTTGCCATCCTCGCCGACCGCATGGCCGGGGTCGATGTACTTCCCCAGGCCGATGTCGATCGGCGCGCTCCACGGCCCGTTGATGTCGTCGGCCCAGACCACGAAGTTGCTGCGTTCGCCCTGCTCGCCCCGGCGGGCGGGAAAATAGATGTAGTAGCGCTGGCCATGCTTGATCAGGTCCGGTGCCCAGATCGCCCCGACATTCTGCTGGATGGCATGACCGAGCGGTTGCCAGTTGACCAGATCGCGCGAGTGCCAGATCGGCAGTCCCGGATAAGCGTCGAACGAGGACAGCGTGAGGTAGTAATCCTCGCCGTCCTTGAGCACCGATGGATCGGGATGATCGCCGGCCAGCACCGGGTTGAGAAAGCGGCCGTTGCCTTGGTCGGCAATGCGCTGATGCTCGATGCCGCGCTGCCAGTCGGCCGCGCCGGCCAGCCCGGCCCACAGCAGCACCGCGCAGGCAAGGCGCCAACGCCATCGTGATGAGCGGATCTGCACACGCATGCTCTCTCTCCTGGTCCCCGCGCTGCGGAGCGTTGCGGCCACCGGCGGCAGTGCCGTCGTTGGAACGGATGGAGCGACACGTCCCGCCGAGCATGCTGGCTAGCGTCTCGGCACGACATGCATCCGCCTACCGGGCGGTGTGGCCGCAGCGACGCGGCGGCCACTGCGGCCGAACAGCCGTCGGCAGGTCAATGACTCATGCACGCAACGCGTGCGGCAACCACAGCGACAACTCGGGGAAGAACGCCACGATCAACAGCACGCACAGCGCCGCCAGCCAGAATGGCCAGATCGTGCGCATGCTCTGGGCAATGGTGATCTGCCCAATCGACGTGCCGATGAACAAGACCGAGCCGATCGGCGGAGTGATCAAGCCGATGCCGCCGGCCAGCACCATCACCAGGCCGAAGTGAATCGGATCGATACCGTAGGCCTTGACCACCGGCAGGAAGATCGGCGTGCAGATCAGGATCTTCGGCGCCAGGTCCATGAACATGCCCAGCAGCAGCAGCATCACCACGATCATCAGCAACACCGTGCGCTGGCTGTCGGCGATCGCCTGCAGGAACTTCACCGCTGCCGCCGGCACCTGCAGATAGGCCAGCAACCAACCGAATACCGCCGCGGTGGCGATCACGAACAGGATCACGCCGGTGGTGCGTGCGGCATGCGTCACCGCGGCGAAGAACTCCGCCCAGCGCAGTTGCCGATACAGCAAGGCGGTGACGATCAACGCGTAGACCACGGCGATGGCCGCGCTCTCCACCGCGGTGAAGATGCCGGCGCGAATGCCGACGAAGATCAGTCCCACCAGCCCCAGCCCGGGCAGCGCGCCGAGCAGCCGCAATGCCACCGCCCGCCAACCTGGGAAGGCTTCGGTGCCATAGCCGCGATGACGCGCTACCGCATAGCCGGTGATCATCATCGCCACGGTCATCAGCAGCGCCGGCACGATGCCGGCGGCAAACAGGTCGGCGATCGACAAACCACCGCCGGCGGCCGCCGAGAACAGGATCAGGTTATGCGACGGCGGCACCAGCAAGGCCACCAGCGCGGCGGTCATGCTCACGTTGACCGCATAGTCGCGGTCGTAGCCGCGCTTGATCATCTGCGGGATCATCGTGCCCCCCACCGCCGACACGTCGGCGATCGCCGAGCCGGAGACACCACCGAAGAACAGCGAGGACAGCACGCTGACCTGGCCCAAACCGCCACGCACACGGCCCACCAGCGACGACGCCAGGCCGATCAGCCGCTCGGAGATGCCGCCGCGCAGCATCAACTCACCGGCAAAGATGAACAATGGAATGGCGATCAGCGAGGCCGAGCCGCTGCCGGCGGAAATCTGCTGCACCAGCACGACCGTCGGCAGGTCCAGATACAGCAAGGTGGCCAAGGCGGCCGCGGCCAGTGCGTAGGCCACCGGCACACCGATCAACAGCAGCACCACGAAGGTGCCCAACAACATCGCGATGCCCATCAGCGCGCTCCTTCGGCGTGGATCGGGCGCAGCACACGCCACAGCTTGTACACGGCAAACACCACCATCAGCGCACCGCTGATCGACAGCGGCAGGTAGTTGATGCTCTGCGGCATCTGCGCACCGGCCATCTTGATGTCCAGTCCATCCAGCAGCAGCACCGCACTCCACCACGCCAGCACGATGCCGATGGCGATGATGGCCAGCGGACGGATCACTTCGAAGATCCGGCGTACGGCCAGCGGCACGTGCTCGCCCAACAGATAGAAGCCGAAGTGACGGCTGGTGTGCACGCCAGCGGCCGCGCCCAAGCTGAGCGCAGTGCTCAGCAGCAGCAAGGTGACCGGCTCGGTCCAGCTGGGCGAGTCGTTGAGCACGTAGCGGGTGAATACCTGCCAGCCTTGCACGACCACCAGGCCAAGCAAGGCCAGCGCAGCCCCGCCAATGGCGAGGTCGGAAACGCGGTCCAGCGCGCGCTGCACGGGCGCGACCGGGACGGCGACGGTCTCGGGTTCGGTCATCGGGTCACCTTTAGGCGAAATCGCGGATGCGGCGGTACAGCGCTTCGAGTTCCGGCTGCTTGCGGTACTCGGTCAGCAGCGGCGCAGCGGCGGCGCGGAAGGCCGGCATATCGACCGCATTGACCTTGACGCCATGCGCGATCACTTGTTGCCGCGCGCTGGCTTCGGAGGCGTCCCACAAGGTCCGCATCACCGGCACCGATTGCTTGGCCAACTCCACCACCAGCGCGCGGTCGTCCGGGCGCAGCGATTGGAAGCTGCGCATCGACATCACCAGCACGTCCGGCGCATAGGAATGCTCGCTTTCCGACCAGTAGTGCGCGGCCTCGAAATGCCGGCTGGACTGGAAGCTGCGCATATTGTTCTCGGCACCGTCGATCATGTGCGTTTCCATCGCCGAGAACGTCTCGCCCAGCGACATCGGCGTCGGATTGGCGCCGAGCATGCGCATCAATTTGAGAAAGATGTCCGACGACGCCACGCGCAGCTTCAGGCCATGCAGGTCCTTGGGGTGATGCAGCGGATGCTTGGTGTTGTAGAAGCAGCGCGCGCCCGAGTCGTAGATGGCCAGGCCGACCAGATCGCGCTGCTCGAAGCTGCGCAGGATGCTGTCGCCGACGTGGCCGTCGATGGCGCGGCGCAGATGCGGCACCGAGTCGAACACATACGGCAGGCACAAGGCCTGGGTCAGCGGGAACGTGTTGTTCAACGCGCCCGAGTACACGCGGGTGATATCGATGGCGCCAAAGCGCGCCATGTCGATCGCCTCCGACTCGCGACCGAGCTGGCCGGAATGGTATTGGCGCACCTTCAGGCGGCCATTGCTGCGCTGCTCGAGTTGCTTACCGAACCAGCGCACCGCCTCCACGGTGGGATAGTCGCTGACGTGCACGTCGGTGGCGGTCAGCAACTGGCCGCCGCCGGACAATGGCGTGGTCGCCTGGGCGCCCGGCAAGGCGCCCACGGCGGCGGCACCGACACCGGCGCCGAGGAACTGTCTACGTGTGATCATGCGCCCTCCCAAGCGTCTGCTCACCATGGCGCCGGAATCACCCGGCGGACACGGCAGTACAGGAAATGTCGCCGATGCCGTCGAAGCGGATCAACGCCTGCTGCCCCACCGCGATATCGTGGATACCGGTGGCATTGCCGGTCGCGATGAGATCACCGCGCTTCAATGGGCGCCCGCGCCGAGCCGAACGACTGAGCGCAAATGCGTAGGCCGCACGCAGCCCGCCCGGCAGGGTGGTGGCGCCACCGGTGCCGACCAACTGCCCGTCGATCCGGGTTTCCACCGTCAGCTCCGCCTCGTCGCGGGTCTGCCACTGCGGAATTTCCGGCCCCAGGATCAAGCCGTTGTTATTGCCGAAGTCGGAGATCACCACGCGTGGCCCGAGCTGGTTGATCGTGGCCAACGGGCTGCTGGCGATCTCCACGCCGATGAACAGGGTCGCCGGCACCTGCAGCGCCTGCTCGGCGGTGAAGCTCTCGCGATCGGCCGGGGCATCGGCATCCAGGCGCAAGACGAACTCCGCCTCCACCGCGCCAAAGCCGCCGACATAGATCGGGAATTGGGTTGTACCACCGGTGGCATTCCAAAGCTTGCGGGCGAAGATCGGCCCAAGCAGGCGCTCGTCGCCGGAGTGGTCGCGCCGCTCGGCGGCGATGTAGCCCACTTTCCAGCCTACGACCTGATCGTCCCACTGGCTGATCGCGATGTCCTGTACCTGGTAAGCGGTGACCAGATCGGCCGGGATCTCACCGGGAAAGTCGGGCAGCGAGGCGCCCGCGCGACGTGCCTCCACGAACTGCCGGGCGATGGCGGACAACGCGGACGGAGGCGCGGGCGGAGTGGCGGCGTCGTTGCTCAAGGGCGTCTCCCTGATAGAGGTCTTTGTTGCACTGCCAATCGACAGTGGCACGGTGTGCTGTATATGGTAAACCGGTGTCATTGGCAATGTGCACTGCGGCAAAGCCGCCAGTCCAACGACGACCCTGGGAGGGGCGATGCAGACGAATGCAGAGGCCGGCGCGCCAGCGATGCCGGCCAACCGTGTACAGCGGCACTGGACCTGGCTGCTGCTGGTCCTGTTCCTGCCCGGGCTCGCCACAGGCGCGACCGAACTGCCCAGCGCCGACACCGCCCCCGAGCAGGCCAGCCGGATCGCGCTGTGGCCGGGCGACGGGATGGCACCGGGAGACAGCGCGCTGCCGCAGCCGCAGCGCATCGTCGAACGCAGCAGTGACCCGACCAAGCCGGACCGCTATATCCAGTCGATCAGTCGGCCCTACCTGGTGGTCTATCGTCCGCCCCGTCCCAATGGGACCGCGCTGCTGGTCATCCCCGGCGGCGGCTACCAGCGCATCGTGCTGGACAACGAGGGCGCGGCACTGGCGCCGAGCTTCGCCGGGCAGGCCGGCATCACCTTGTTCGTGCTGCGCTATCGCCTGCCGGGCGAGGGCCATCCGCACGCGGCAGACGTTCCGCTGGCCGATGCGCAACGGGCACTGCGGTTGATTCGCAGCAACGCCGCCCGCTACGGCATCGATGCCGGCCGCGTGGGGGTGATGGGGTTCTCCGCCGGGGGGCATGTCGCCGCCAGCCTGGCCACCCGCTACGCCGCCGCAGTCTACCCGGCGGTGGATGCGGCCGACACGCTGAGTGCCCGGCCGGACTTCCAGCTGCTGATCTACCCGGTGATCGACATGGACCCGGCCAATGCCCACCCCGGTTCGCGTCAGCGCCTGCTTGGCGACGCCCCCAGCGCCGCGCAACAGCGCCTGTACTCGCCGCAGCGGCAGGTGGATGCGCGCACCCCGCCCGCCTTCCTGCTGCATGCCCAGGACGACACCGTGGTGCCGGTGCGCAACAGTCTGCTGTTCTACGACGCCTTGCTGCAGGCCGGCGTGCCCAGCGAGCTGCACGTGTTCCCGCAGGGCGGCCATGGTTTCGGCACCAGCCGGATCGCCGGGCTGACCCTGGCGGCCTGGCCGCAGTTGGCGCAGGCGTGGATCGCCCACGTCACGGCGAGCACGGCGGGCACGGCGGGCGCCGCCACGCAGGCACGGCCATGAATCCGACCGATCACCGACGGCGCGCAGTGCTGCAGGCCGGATTGCTGGGCGCCGGCGCCAGCCTGCTGCCGGCGCTGGCCAGGGCTGCGCTGCCACCGGCCCGCGACACCACCGCGCCGGTGGCACGCCTGCGCAGCGGCAAGGTGCGCGGCCTGCGCGAGCAAGGCATCTGCGTGTTCAAAGGCCTGCCATACGGCGCCGATACCGCGCCGCGGCGCTTCCAGGCGGCGTTGCCGGAAGCGCGCTGGGACGGCATCCGCGATGCGCTCGACGTCGGCGCCGCGGCACCGCAAGCCAAGGCCTCCGAAGCCACCAGCGAAGACTGCCTGTTTCTCAACGTCTGGACGCCAGGCCTGCGCGACGGCGGCAAGCGGCCGATCCTGGTCTACATCCACGGGGGCGGCTACAACAACGGCTCGGGCAGCGACCCGCTCTACGACGGCGTGCGGCTCTGCCAGCACGGCGATGTGGTGGTGGTCACCGTCAATCATCGCCTCAACGTCTTCGGCTATCTCTACTTGGCGCAATGGGGCGATGCCAGCGTGGCCGACTCGGGCAACGTCGGGCAGCTGGATCTGGTCCAAGCCTTGCGGTGGGTACGCATGCACGCGGCCGAATTCGGCGGCGATGCCGGCAATGTCACCGTCTTCGGTCAATCCGGCGGCGGCGCCAAGATCGCCACGCTGATGGCGATGCCGGCCGCGCGCGGCCTGTTCCATCGCGCCTGGACCATGAGCGGACAACAGGTCACCGCGGCTGGGCCGCGTGCGGCCACCCAACGCGCACAGTTGCTGCTGGACGCACTCGAGATCGGCCCCGGGCAACTGGCGCGCCTGCGTGCGTTGCCGGCGGAGCAACTGCTGGCCGCCGCACAGGTCCGCGATCCGTCGCGGATCGAGCGCAGTGCGCTGTATCTGGGGCCGGTGCTGGATGGGCGCAACCTGCCGGTGCATCCATTCTGGCCGACTGCGCCACAGCAATCGGCGCACATTCCGATGGTGATCGGCAATACCCATGACGAAACGCGCGCCTTCCTCGGCAACGATCCGGCCAACTTCCAGCTGAGCTGGGACACCTTGCCGGCCAAGCTGGAAGCCGAGCAATACGTCGACCTGCTGCCGCAGCAGGTGATCGCCGAGTATCGCCGACTGTATCCGCACTACTCGCCTTCGGACGTGTTCTTCGCCGCGACCACCGCCGGCCGCTCATGGCGCGGCGCGGTCGAAGAAGCCGAAGCGCGTGCGCGCCAGGGCGCGCCGACCTGGGCCTACCAACTGGATTGGGGCTCACCGCTGGACGGCGGTAAGTTCGGTGCCTTCCACACGCTCGATATCCCATTGGTGTTCGACACCATCGACCAGCCCGGTGCGCGCACCGGCGGCGGTGCGGACGCACGCCAGATGGCCGCGCAGATGCGCGATGCGCTGATCGCCTTCGCCCGCCACGGCGACCCGAACCACCGCGGCATTCCATCGTGGACGCCGTACACGCTGCCACGGCGGCAGACGCTGCTGTTCGATACGCACAGCCGCTTGGCAGACGACCCGCGCGGTGGCGAGCGACGGCTGTACCAACAGGTGCCCTTCCTGCAACGCGGTACGTTCTGACGGCCACGCGGATCGCAGGCTCGGCGGCTGCGCTGCATGCGCCGAGCCTGCGTATCGGCCGCCTGGCTCATGCGGCGGTCGGGACCGGCGCATCCGCGGCGATCACGCCCTCGCGTTTGAGGTCCTCCCACAACTGCGGCGGGATCGCCACCCGCATCGACGCCGCATTGGCCTGTGCCTGCTCGGCCGTGCGCGCGCCGGGAATCACCGCCGACACCACTGCCGGCGCAGCGGCGAATTGCAATGACACCGTGCGCAGATCCACGCCATGGCGTTCGCAGACGGCCAATGCCGTCTGTCGCTTGGCCGGCGCCCACTCGGGCACGGTGCCGTCGTAGAGATAGCGCTCGCGTCCGGCCAGATAGCCGGCCAGCAATGGCGCGCCCACCACCACCGATGCCCCGTGGCGAGCGATCTTGGGGAAGGTGTCGTGCAAGGCCTGCGCATGCTCCAGCAGCGAGTACTGACAGGCCAACAGGAAGATGTCCGGGTCGGCCTCCTCGAGCGCGCGCAAGGCCGGTTCGGGGCGATTGACGCCAAACCCCCAGGCCTTGATCAGCCCTTCCTTGCGCATCTTGGTCAGCTCCGGCATCGCGCCTTTGGCCGCTTCGGCAAAGCGTTGCTCCCACGGCATGCCCAGGTCTTTTTCGTTTTCCGGAGACAGGTCGTGGATATAGACGATGTCGATCTGCGACACCCCCAGCCGCTGCAGGCTGTCTTCGATCGAACGCCGCACTCCGGCGGCACTGTAGTCGTAGCGATAGGCGAAGGGCGACGGCTGCTGCCACATCGTTTTCGGCGGCGTGGCGGTGGCGGTGAGCAGGCGCCCGACCTTGGTGGACAGCACGTAATCGCTGGCCGGATGGGTGTGCAGATGATGGCCGATGCGGCGCTCGGACAGGCCGAGCCCGTACCACGGCGACGTATCGAAATAGCGCACGCCCGAGGCCCAGGCGGCGGCCAGCGCTTGCTCGCTCTGGGCATCGGTGGCCGGCGCAAAGCCATTGCCGACCGCCACGCCACCGAATCCCAGTCGTCCATCGGGTCGAAAGCGGCTGCCTGGTGCAGGCGTGTTGCGCGGCAGTGCAGCGGAGCTGGCCTTGCCGCGGGTGGGCATCACGCTGCCGGCGGCGGGCGCCTGCGCCATCAACGGTGCAGTCGCCAGGGCAGCGGTGCCGGCAGCGGCGGCGGAAAGAAAATGACGACGCGTGTTCATACGGAGCTCCCGAATCGCAGTGCGATGCATCAGCATGCGCGCCACTGCGTCCACGCCAGGTCGTCGTCGTTGCCTGCCGCGCTCGCTCACTCACACGCAGATGAGGCGCGCAGGTCGCCTCGGTGATTGTCGTCGCCCGTGCACGCTTGCATCGAGGCAGCACATCTGGCGCCAGGTGCCGGCAGCTCAGCCGGGTTGCAGCCGTTGCAGTTGCGCGCGCGGCAGTCCGTCGCCCAGGCAGAGGATGGCGAGACTGATCGGCAGACGAAAGCGGCGTGGACCGGCGCTGCCGGGGTTGACGTACAGCACGCCGTCACGCGTCTCCACGCCGGGCCGATGCGAATGCCCGCTGACGATGACATCGGCCACTACATCGCGCGCCAAGGTCTTCAGGTCATGCAACACGTGGATCCGCACACCGGCGATGATCAGGTCCAGGGTGTGCGGTAGATCCGCCGCCCATGGCTGCACATCCACGTTGCCGGCGATCGCCTGTACCGGCGCCACCGCCTGCAGAGCGGTCAGCACCTGCGGCTTGCCCACATCGCCGGCATGCAGGATCTGTGCGCAGCCGGACAGCGCGGCCACTGCCTCCGGCCGCAGCAGGCCATGGGTGTCCGACAGCACTCCGATGCGTTGGCGTCGTGGCATTCCAGCACCTGCAAGTCGCAATGGTCGGGCAGACCGCAACGGTCTGGCGGGAGGGAACGGTCCACACGCGGCGGCGACGATCACCGCAGCGCCGGGCGACCAACAGCGAGCGCGCCGGCATGCGAGCGTGACCACCGTGGCGGGCAAACCACCCGCCACGGCTAGGCGGGTCACCCTTGTGGCGTCAACACGATGGCAGCCAGCGGCGGCAACAGCAGCGGCAGCGAGGCCGGATGGCCATGCATGGACTGCGCGTCGGCCGCGACCGCCCCACCATTGCCGAGATTGCTGCCGCCGTAGATGCCGGCGTCGCTGTTGAACACTTCGCGCCAGACGCCGCCCTGCGGGACGCCGATGCGATAGCCGTGCTGCACCGTCGGGGTGAAATTGATCACCACCAGCACCGGCGCATCGCCGCGCTTGCCCTTGCGCAGGAAGGCCACCACGCTGTTGCCGGCATCGTCGCCGACCAGCCACGCGAACCCTTCCGGGGTGTCGTCGTTGACGTGCAAGGCCGGGGACTGCACGTACAGGCGATTGAGATCGCGCACCAGCGTCTGCACGCCGCGATGGCGCGGCGCATCGAGCAAGTGCCAGGGCAAGCCCACATCGTGACTCCATTCGTCCGGCTGGCCCAGCTCGCAGCCCATGAACAGCAACTTGCGGCCCGGGTGGGTGAACATGAAGCCGAGATAGGCCCGCAGGTTGGCGAAGCGCTGCCACTCATCCCCCGGCATGCGCCCCAGCAGCGAGCCCTTGCCATGCACGACCTCGTCGTGAGAGATCGGCAGCACGAAGCGCTCCGAATACGCATAGACCATGCTGAAGGTCAGCTCGCCATGGTGATAGCGGCGATAGATCGGATCGCGCCCGATGTAGTGCAAGGTGTCGTGCATCCAGCCCATGTTCCACTTGTAGTGGAAGCCCAGGCCACCATGCGCCACGTCGGCGGTCACGCCCGGCCAGGCGGTGGATTCCTCGGCGATGGTGACCGCGCCAGGCGCATGCTCGCGCACCATGCTGTTGAGCCGGCGCAGGAAGGCGATGGTCTCGTAGTTTTCGCGGCCGCCGTGGATGTTGGGGATCCACTCGCCGGCGTTGCGGCTGTAGTCGCGGTACAGCATCGACGCCACCGCATCCACGCGCAGGCCGTCGATGTGATAGCGCTGCAGGAATTCCAGCGCGCTGGCGATCAGGAAGCCGGACACCTCGCGCCGACCGTGGTTGTAGATCAAGGTGTTCCAATCGCGATGGAAGCCTTCGCGCGGGTCGGCGTGCTCGTACAGCGCGGTGCCATCGAAATGCGCCAGCCCGTGCGCATCGGTCGGGAAGTGCGCCGGCACCCAGTCGACGATCACGCCCAGGCCCTCGCGATGGCAACGATCGACGAAGCGCGCGAATCCTTCCGGGGTGCCGAAGCGCGCGGTCGGCGCAAACAGTCCCAGCGGCTGGTAGCCCCAGGAACCGCCGAACGGGTGCTCGCTGACCGGCAGCAATTCGATATGGGTAAAGCCCATGTCGGCTACGTAGGGAATCAGTCGTTCGGCCAGCCGATCCCAGTCCAACGGTGCGCCGTGTTCGTGCAGCCAGGAGCCGGCATGCAGCTCGTAGATGCTCATCGGTGCGTCGTGGCCCTGCCGGCGCGCGCGCGTGGCCATCCAGCCGTCGTCGCTCCAGCGGAATGGCGTGGGGTCGGCCACGATCGAGGCGGTGCCCGGCGCCAGCTCGGCACGGCGCGCCACCGGATCGGCCTTGGCCGGCAACTCATGGCCATGCGGGCCGCGGATGGCGTACTTGTAGTGCGTTCCGGGTCCGACATCGGGTACGAACAATTCCCACACCCCGGCCTGATGGCGCAGCCGCATCGGATGCCGGCGCGCGTCCCAGCTATTGAAGTCGCCGACCACCGCCACCCGCGAGGCGTTGGGCGCCCACACCGCAAAGCGGGTGCCGCGCACGCCGTCGATCTCCATCACGTTGGCGCCCAGCGCGTCGGCCAGGTGCAGGTGGTGCCCTTCGCTGATCAGGTGCAGGTCGAAATCGCTCAGCAACGCGCCGAACGCGTAAGGGTCGGCCGTCTCCTGCGTGCCGCCGGGCCAGCCGATGCGCAACCGGTAGCGCCCCTGGGCCGGCAGTGTGCCGGCAAACAGTCCGGGCGCCGGGCCGGCCTCCAGGGCGATCGCCTGCCCGTCCTCCAGGACCGCACTGACGTGATCGGCACCGGGCTGGTAGGTCCGCACGATGCGGCCGTCGTCGGCTGGATGCGCGCCGAGCACGGCGAACGGGTCGCCATGACGTGCCTCGGTCAAGGCGCGGGTCACGCCGGGGTCCCATCGATTGCTCACTGCGGTCATTGCTCCAGTCATCATGTGTCTCCTGCGCCCGCACGTGCGCGTTGCAGGATGCGTCGCAGGCCGTGGATCGGCACCATCAGCCAGCCCGGACGATTGGCCGCTTCGTAGCGCACCTCGTAACAGGCCTTTTCCACCAGGAACAGCAAGGTGGCGGCGTTGAATGCCGCCGGCGCGATCCAGGGATGCGCGCTGGCGTCGAGGACGGCATGGTAAGCGTCCAGGAAGGCTTGTGTGGAGCGGCGACGGAATTGCGCCAGGAAATCGTCCAGGTGGGCGTCCACGCCGACGCCCGCACGGGCCGCTGTGCCCTCCTCCCCTCGCGCCGAGACCTCGCTGGCGTAATCGAGCGAGCGCAGGAAGCCGGCGACGTCGCGCAACGGGCTGGCCTTGGCGCGGCGCTCGGCCAGCGGCTTGGCCGGCTCGCCTTCGAAGTCGATCAACACCACGTCGTCGAACGCCACCAGGATCTGGCCCAGGTGGAAATCGCCATGCACGCGGGTCAGCAGCGAATCGGCCAGCACGCGCGGAGCCTGTGCCAGCAAGGCATCCAGCTGCGGACGCTCGGCCAGTACCGCCTCCAGCGCCTCGCGTTCGGCCGGGTCCTCGGCCGCGGCCAGGCGAGCATGCACGGTCGCCCACATGTCCTCGACCTGGCGCGCGACGCCTGCGACCACGTCGTTGGCGGCCGGCAGATCGATGCGCTGCGGCGCGAAGTCGGCGTCGTCGGTGTGCCGCGACAGCGCTTCGTGCAGTTCGGCCAGGCGCTTGCCCACCACCGCAGCGAAGGCATCGTAGCCGGCGATCGCTTCCTGCCGGGCGTCATCGGTCTGCGCCGTGGTGTATTCGTCGAAACTGCGCGCCAGATGGTCCAACGTCCAGCGCCAGGCATCGCCCTGATTGCGGATGAAGCCCTGCAGCAAGGCGATGGTGGTGACCGTGCCCTGCGCGTCGATCCGGCTGATGCTGCCGAGCAGCGGCGCGGCGTTGGCATAGCCCATCGCCGTGAGCCGGCGGCCGATCTCGATCTCCGGATTGGCGCCGGTGGCCACATGCCGCAGCAGCTTGAACACCGCCTTGTCGGCGACCACCAGCGAGCTGTTGCTCTGTTCGGCCGACAGCCAGCGCACGTCCGGATCGTCGGGGATCTCGACCCCGGCCAGCGCCGCGGTCGCTTCGAAGCGCACCTGGCCGCGCTGGCTGGCATCGGCACCATCGTCGAAGTCCAGGGTCGCGTTCTCGCGCAACGCGGCGATCACTCCGCGCACCATGGGTTTGAGCGCGAAGGCATCGGTCAGGTAGCCGACCTCGCGACCACGCCGCACCCGCGCCAGCGCCAGCTGCTCGGCCAGCGTGCTCGGTTGCTCGCGCTCCCAGACGATACCGATCGGCAACATGTAGCACTCGAGATGGCCGTCCTGCAGGGTCACCTCGACCTCCAGCAGGCTCATCGGCTCGTCGCCCGGCAACGGCGTGCGGCGGGCGATGCGCACCTGTTGCAGGATCTGGTCCTTGGCCGAGAACCAACGCCGCGCGGCCAGCCAGGCCGGCAGGACCTCGCTCTCCAGGGTGGGCAGGTGCGGCGCCAACGCGTGGGTTTCGTCGCTATCTCCGCGCAGCACCAGGGTCCGGTAATCCGGCAACGGTACCGGACTGGGCACATGCCAATCGGGCAGCGTGCCTTCGCTGACCAATTGGAAGGCATAGAAGCCGAACGGCGGCACGGTCAGCAAGTAGGTCAAGCGGCCGATCGGCGGAAAGCTGCCGCCGCCGATGATGTCCACCGGCACCCGGCCTTCGAACTCGGACAGGTCCAACTCCACCGCCTGCAAGGTATGCGACAGGTTGGCCACGCACAGCACGGTCTCATCGTTGTAGCAACGCAGATAGGCCAGCATGCGGCGGTTGCCGGGATACAGGAACCGCAACGTGCCGCGACCGAAGGCCTGGTAACGCTTGCGCACGCTCAGCACGCGGCGGGTCCAGGTCAGCAGCGAGTGCTGGTCGCGCACCTGCGCTTCCACGTTGACGGCCTGGAAGCCGTACAGCGGGTCCATCACCGGCGGCAACACCAGTGCGGCCGGATCAGCGCGCGAGAAGCCGCCATTGCGATCGATCGACCACTGCATCGGCGTGCGCACACCGTCGCGGTCGCCCAGGTGGATGTTGTCGCCCATGCCGATCTCGTCGCCGTAATACAGCACTGGCGTGCCCGGCATGGTCAGCAGCAGCGAGGTCATCAACTCGATGCGGCGGCGGTCGCGCTCCAGCAACGGCGCCAACCGGCGACGGATGCCGAGGTTGATGCGCGCCCGACGATCGGCGGCGTAGGTCTGCCATAGATAGTCGCGCTCGGAATCGGTGACCATCTCCAGCGTCAGTTCGTCGTGGTTGCGCAGGAAGATCGCCCATTGGCAGGAATCGGGGATCTCCGGCGTCTGCCGCATGATGTCGGTGATCGGGAAGCGGTCTTCGCGCGCGATCGCCATGTACATGCGCGGCATCAGCGGGAAGTGGAACGCCATATGGCATTCGTCGGCGTTGGCGCCGAAGTATTGCTGGGTGTCTTCCGGCCACATATTGGCCTCGGCCAACAGCATGCGGTCGGGGTATTCGGCATCCAGGGTCGCGCGGATCTTGCGCAGGATGGCGTGGGTTTCCGGCAGGTTCTCGTTGGACGTGCCCGGGCGTTCGACCAGATAGGGCACCGCATCCAGCCGCAGGCCATCGACGCCGCGATCCAGCCAGAAGCGCATCACCTCCAGCACCGCCTCCAGCACCGCCGGGTTGTCGAAGTTCAGATCCGGCTGGTGCGAATAGAAGCGATGCCAGAAGTATTGCCCGGCCACCGGATCCCAGGTCCAGTTGGACTTTTCGGTGTCGCAGAAGATGATGCGGGTGCCGGCGTATTCCTGGTCGGTATCGGACCACACATAGAAGGCGCGTTCGGGCGAACCAGCGGGCGCTTCGCGCGCGCGCTGGAACCAGGGATGCTGGTCGGAGGTGTGGTTGATCACCAGCTCGGTGACGATGCGGATGCCGCGCGCATGCGCCTGTTCGACCAGGCGCTCGAAGTCGGCGATGCTGCCGTAGTCCGGGTGCACCGCCATGTACTCGGCGATGTCGTAGCCATCGTCGCGGCGCGGGCTGGGATAGAACGGCAGCAACCAGATGGTATCGACACCCAGCTCGGCAATGTAGTCCAGCTTGGAGATCAGTCCCGGGAAATCGCCGATGCCATCGTCGTTGGAGTCGAAGAACGACTTGACGTGGACCTGGTAGATGATCGCGTCCTTGTACCAGCGCTGATCCGGCACCACCGCAGACTGCTCGGCATCGGCCTGCAACGAGGGAACAGCATTCATGCGTGATCTCCTGCGCGGAGGCGCCACAAGGCGAATGGCCGGCTGGCCTCGAGGTGGAGGTGTTGATGCTTGCCGTGCCAGTGGAAGCGATGGCCATCCCATAGATCGTCCACCGTCACCGTCGCGTGGTCGGGCAGACCCAACTCCCACAGCGGGATTTCCACATCGGCGCCCTGCGCCGCGTGCGGATCCAGATTGATCGCCACCAGCAGCATGCTGCGGCTGCGCGCCAAGTGCGCGTCGTCCAGGAACTTGCCGAAGTACAGTACCTGGTCGTTGTGGGCCTGGTAGAAGCGCGTGCCCAGATGCGACTGCAGTTCCGGATGCAGCCGGCGCAGCTGGTTGAGGCGGGTGATCTCATCGACGATGTCGCCCGGTGCGCGCTCCGGCCATGCGCGCAACTGGTATTTCTCCGAATCCAGGTATTCCTCCTTGCCTGGCAGCGGCGTGGCCTCGCACAGCTCGAAGCCCTGGTACATGCCCCACAGGCCGGACAAGGTGGTCGCCAAGGCGGCGCGGATCAGGTGCCCGTTGCGGCCGCTGGTCTGCAGGAACAGCGGATTGATATCCGGGGTGTTGACGAAGAAGTGCGGGCGGAAGCATTCGCGCGGGGTGCCCTGGTTGAGTTCTTCCAGGTACTCCTGCAACTCGTGCTTGTGGTTGCGCCAGGTGAAATAGGTGTAGGACTGCGAGAAGCCGCATTTGGCCAGGCGGTACATCATCTTCGGCCGCGTAAAGGCTTCCGACAGGAACACCACATCCGGGCGCCGGCCACGGACATCGGCGATCAGCCATTCCCAGAACGGGAACGGCTTGGTATGCGGGTTGTCGACCCGGAACAGCGTCACGCCTTCGTTGACCCAGAACAGCACCGCGTCGCGCAAGGTATTCCACAGGTCGGGAACCGCACCGCTGGCATAGAAGTCGACATTGACGATGTCCTGGTACTTCTTCGGCGGGTTTTCCGCATACGGAATCGACCCATCGGCGCGCCAGGTGAACCAGTCCTTGTGATCGCGCAACCACGGATGGTCGGGCGCGCACTGGATCGCGAAGTCCAGCGCCACTTCCAAACCATGCGCGCGGGCGGCCTGGATCAGCCGACGAAAGCCGTCCAGCCCGCCGAGCTCGGCATGCACCTCCGTATGGCCACCATCGGCGGCACCGATCGCATACGGACTGCCGGGCTCGCCGGCCACTGCACTGACCGCATTGTTGCGGCCCTTGCGGTTCTTCAAGCCGATCGGATGGATCGGCGGCATGTACAACACGTCGAACTGCATGGCGCGGATATGCGCCAGCTTGCCGATCACATCGTCGAAGGTGCCATGGCGCTGGCCATCGCCACTTTGCGAGCGCGGGAACAGCTCGTACCAACTGGCGAAATGCGCCGCGCGCCGCTCGGCCTCGACCCGATAGGTCACCGCGGTTTCGGCGCGGAAGGGCTTGTCGTCGGCCTGCGCCATTCGCTGCGCGGTCTCCGGCTCGAGCACGATCGCCAGCTGGGCCAACGGATCGGCCTGCGCCTCCAGGCGCGCTACGATCGCCTGCAGCTCGGTGGCCAAGGCACCCTCGCTGCGCGCACTGGCCGCGCGCACCACCGCCACCGCCTCCTGCACATCGACCGGCAACACGCTGCCGGCGGCCCGCTTCTTCTCCAGATCGGCGTGCAGGGTGGCGAACACATCGCGCCAGGCCTCCACCCGGAATTCGAATGTCCCGATGCGATCGAGCGGGAACTCGGCTCGCCAGCGATCATTGCCCAGCGCACGCATCGGCGCACTGGACCAGGCCTTGGCATCGGCCGGGCGCCACAGCACCGCCACCGCGATGCGGTCATGGCCATCGCAGAACGCGTCGGCCTCCACGCACACCCGCTCGCCGACGCTGCGCTTGACCGGGAAGCGGCCGTTGTCCACCGATGGCGTCACCGCCTCGATGCACACCCTTGGCCAGGCGGCCGCCGTCTGTGCCCGCGGCCGCATCCGCGGCACCGTCAGCACATGCCGTGCCGGCACGCTGCGGTAGACGCGCACCTCGCCTGGGTCCAGCACATCCAGACTCGCGCCTGACAGCGTGCGTCCGTCCTCGGCGACCAAGGCTTCCGCATCGCCCAGCAAGCGCAACAACTCCGGTGCCGGTACCGGCACCACGTGATGGGAATCGCCATTGAGCAGCAGCAGCGAGGGCAGCCCCCCCAGGGGCTCGATCGCCAGTGCACTCAACCCAGTGGCTTCCTGCAGCAGCGGCCGCAGGCGCATGCCCGCGTTGCGCGGTGGCAAGCCGCTGACCGCTTTTGCCGAGGCGGGGAGCTGCGACAGCTGCGCCTCCTCCAGCAACCAGGCGCCACCAAGCGCAAGCGCCAGCGGCCACTGCAGCGCGGCGCGCCCATCGTTGCCGTCCGCTGCACCCATCACGGCCACCACCTGGTCGGCCAATGCACGTAGCGCCGCGTCCTCGTCGAAGAACCAACTGCCGCGTCCGTCCCACCAGGCCAGTGACGAAAACGCCGCATCGAAGCCGGCACCGGCCAGCTGCTGCAAGGCCTCCCCACCCAGGCCGGGTGTCCAGGCCGCCAACACCAACTCCGGTGCCTGCGCGTGCACGCGGCCGATCAACTCGCGCCAACGTGCCGCCGGGATCCGCTGCGGCTGCAGGAAGCGAAAACCGCCGACGCCGAGCTGCGCCCACGCCAGCAGGCGCGTACTCCACCATTCGACCAGCGCCGCGCCTTCCTGCGCATAGGCAAAGCGCGCCTCCGCCACGTCCGGCGTGGCACGCGCTTGGCGCGGATCGGGCAGCGCCGACGTGCGCGCACGGAACCACTGCGGGTTCTCGCGTACCACATCGCTGCTACCACCGATCTCATCCAAGCGCAGATCCAGCAACAAGCGAACGCCAGCACGTCGCGCCGCCTCCACGCACACGCGCAGACGTTCCGCCTGCGCATCCCCGGGCGCGGTGACCGGCTCGATCAATCGCCCTTCGCCATCCCGCTCGAAGGGCGCGGCCAGCAACACGTAATCGCAGCCGGCCTCGCACGCCGCCACACAGCGCTGCTCCAAGCCGCCGTGCCCCGGCGCACCCACCTCGTCGACTCTACAAATCCGCATGATGCGTCCTCAGCCGCCGGAGTGCGACGCGTCCGCGTCGGCTTGCGTACAGGCCCTGACAGCCGCGCCCGTACGCCCCTGCCCGCCTCGGCCCACTCCTGCCCAGGCCGGCGGCTGGCCGGTCCTGTCCATCGTGACTGCACTCATGCGCGACTCCGCAACGGTCATAGACCAACAGTCAACCATCGCGCTTGCGAATACCGCGTGTCGGCCGAATTGACGAAAATCAAACAAGCGCAACTGGTACGTGCCGTGCCGGCCGCATTGGCGAGGTAGCGGCCGGGGACTTGGGGCGACGGATGCAACCGGTGGCCAACGCGTCGGCCAGTGGCCGCTCGGGCGGCGGCAGGTCAGTCGTCCTAGCGAGAGATTTCAGACGGCCTCATTGCTTCTGGCCTTTCAAATTCGAAGCGGTCAACGCGGTGTTCCCCAAAACGCTGACGCAGTTGTGCATCATGCGCCTGGTGCGAGCCAGCCTACGCTACGTGTCAGCCAAGGACAGCAAAGCGTTAGTCCCACGTCTGCGCCGCCTGTATACCTCGGCCATGGCCGAAGAAGCGGCGCGAGAACTGGACGCCTTTGAAGCGGACTGGGGCGAGAAGTACAAAGCGGTGGTGCGGCTGTGGCGCGGAAACTGGAACACCATCCTTCCGTTCTTCGAGTTCTTGCCGAAGATCCGCAGGGTGATCTACACGACTAACGCGAGTGAATCGCTGAACATGGTCATGCGCAAATACACGCGCAATCGGCGGATTTCCCCGAACGATGAGTCGGCACTGAAGCCGCTGTTTCTGGCGATCAGCGAAGCGTCGAAGAACTGAAAATCGATCCATCATTGGAAGCCGGCACTGCAGAGCTTCCAGGTGATGTTCGGCGAAGAGCGCGTGCCGCTGCAGGCGCTGTGACACATACGGTTTACACAGTTCGTTTGACAGATCCAGTTGGTTTGACAGACCCCAGTGTAAAAGTGCTGCACTTGGAACTTGAGTCGGCCCCCTTGGTTTGACAGAATCAACTTACCAATATTTTAATATCTTCATTGGCCCTTCATTTCTAATGACATATATCTCTTCATACTGAAACGAAAGTATAAAATTACCTATCTTTCTTCCATCAACCAATCTCATGAAATTTTCTATATCTTGGCGACCTTCATCCAGCGAACTTGCCCTACAATGAAAACTTCCGGTAATTCCCACTAACCACCCAAAGTTCACCCCTTCAGTAACTATAGGCTCTGGCTTTTCATTTTCGCTAAAAATGAAACGAGAGTTGGATTTTTTAAAATTTCCAAATATCATTTGGTCCTCAGAATGATAAATTTCCTCCATCTCATCTAATATTGACTTTATATCTTCCGGCGCAAAACTGCATTCCATCTCAAGGATCATCGTGATTGTCATGTCAGAACTCAGTTATCTTAAATTGGTGATCTTTCATGATGTAAATTTTTTTTAGCCCCCCTACCGGATTTGATTTTAAAGCCACATCTAACTGATCGATTGTCAAAGGGGAGTCGGCGAGATTTACGACGATCACATCTGCTTGCTTCTTCACTTTTTCTGTAATCGTCTTTATTGCAGAAATTGCACTACTTGTCTTTGGGGAATAAACATCAGCCAGTTCACCATTCAATCTTAAATCCGGGTTCGCCTGATTTTTTTATCGTTTGGAAGTTGTTCAACATCATAACCTGCCTCAGCAAGCTTTCTCGCTGCCTCATTCTGGCGATCAATTGAACGCACCTGGTCTGCCGGCGCATTAGCTGGTGGAGCCTCAGGTTCGCCAAGCAATGTCCCGCCTCTCGCTCGACCAACTCCAGCCTCACTATCTGCATCAGCGGAAGCTGCTGACAGTCTCGTCGCGAAAGCTCCACTCTCTACGCTTGCATTTTTTATCGAATTACGAATGATATTTGTGATTTGGCTTCCAACCAGGCCTCCCGCTTCTCCAACGGCGATGCCTGACCACATTAGGCGCTGTGTCGTTGCCCAATCCATTCCCTCGACATAGCCAGCTTCTGCCCAGCGCCCCTGATCTTTTAGCAGAAGTTGGTAGTTATTTTTAAGGGCTAGCTCATCAAAAGGTCCAATTTGGTCGCTGTATCCACTGAAGGCAATTGATCCTATTCCCAGAAGCATTCCTTTGCCGATAGACATAAGGTCGCCCGATACGCTAGCCTCCTTGTCGGCGGCTTCGTAACCGCGGTTAGTTCCTAAGAATTGAAGTTCCCTGTTTCTTTGCGTTGGCGCATGGTCAGGGCTACGAATGTCCTCAATATAGTTCTTTATCGATGCATCGAATCTAGCACCGTAAAGTGCATTGAGATTGACGGTAGGATCCTTCCTTTCCTTATCAGTGCTCTGAAAGAATGAATGACGATCACCCATCGAATCAGTGTAATAGCGCCCTTCCGACTCATTGATGAGGAAGGCATTTGTTAGCGTATCTGTGCCATTCAACGCGGCCCAGTTCTCGTCTTCTTTTGAAGCGGCAAATCGATTTAGCCGAAGGCGCGCTTCTTCTTCAGTGAGAACGAGGCCATTCTCCGCCATGTAGTCGATATATTTTTCGACGACTTCATCACTCTTTAAGAACTTCACCTCGGATGGATGCAACTGCCGGTTATTGGTGTCGGCATTAAACGCCGTCGCCGCACCTGCTCCGCCGCCAGTGACGGCACCCAGTCCCGCTGCAAGGCCTGCTCCCACTGCTTCCCGTACGCCATCGGGTAGGTTCTTGGTCAGCTCGTTGAGCATCGGTGCTGCGGTGGCGGCAGTCGCCGACCCCAGAGCGCCTTGCACGCCTCCCCCCAATAGGCCCACCGCCGTGTGCGCAGCCACGCGATATTCGCCGCCTTCATCCCATTTGGCCGCTTCTTCCTCGTTGCCTTGCAGGCGCAATTGATTGGCCTTGGTGGTGGCGTAATCACCCACGAACTTGCTCGCCTGCTGCCCAAACGTCGCGGTGATCTCGGCACCGGCGCTGACCTGCTGTTGCAGCTTTTGCCCATCCCAGCCCTTCACCAGGCCGTTGGCGCTGTCGCCGGTGTGGACGTCGCGGTTCAATGCCGCCAGCACGTCGCTGACGCTTTGGCCGGTCTTGGCCTGCTGGCCGGCCTGGTCGGTAATCACCACCGTGCCGCCGCTGATGCCGCTGGCCGTGGTCGAGGTGCTACTGCCGCTCTTGCTGGAAAACCCCGCACTTGCGCCTTGCACGCCGCTGCCCTGGTTCTGCCAGGACCAGTTGCTGCCATTGTTGGTGGTTGGTGGCGTCTGGGTTTCGGTCTTGGCTCCGTCCTTGCCATCGCTGCCGCCGGCGGCATAACCGCCCGAGAGGCTGATGCCGGTGGCTTTGTAGTTGTTGGTATTGGTGATGTCGCTCACCGTCAGCGTGCCGGTCTGCAGGCGGTTGGCGCCAGCGTCCACCGCCGCCTGGGTACTGGCGATCACCGCTCCCTTCAGGTCGGTATTGCCGCCCACGCGGATATCAAAACCCCCATCGCCGGCCTGGATGCCACTCTGTTCCTTGACGCTGGCAAAGTG
>NZ_NSET01000130.1 GCF_009192945.1 Xanthomonas maliensis
AGAGGGGGATAAGAGACAGGGCCTGCAGTACATGGTGCTGCGCCAGGGTAGCGGCGAGCGCCCGATGCCGACCAATACCGTGCGGGTGAACTACGAAGGCAAGCTGCTCGACGGGCAGGTGTTCGACAGCTCCTACCAGCGTGGCCAGCCGGCCGAGTTCGGTCTGGGCCAGGTGATTCCGGGGTGGACTGAAGGCCTGGCACTGATGCCGGTGGGCTCGAAGTACCGCTTCTGGATTCCGTCCAATCTGGCCTATGGCCCGAACGGAACCCAGGGTGGTCCGATCGGACCGGACGCGACCTTGACCTTCGACGTCGAGCTGCTGGGCATCCTGCCCTGAGATCGACCGGAAGCGTCGACTCCCATGCGCGTTGCGATCTTCGGTACCGGCTATGTCGGGCTTGTCACCGGCACCTGCCTGGCTGAAGTCGGCCACCAGGTGATCTGCGTGGACATCGACCAGGACAAGATCGACCGGCTCAATCGCGGCGTGGTGCCGATCTACGAGCCGGGGCTGGAGCCGA
>NZ_NSET01000131.1 GCF_009192945.1 Xanthomonas maliensis
GTCGGCGGCAGGGTGTACAACGCCGGGTACGTAGCGACCATCCTTTTTCTCGAGCACATATTGCGTATCGGCACATGACAGGCCGGCGCTATCGCCGCTGGACGCAACGAAGGTGATGCCCTGCGCATTGCCTTGCTTGAAGATGTCGTCGTATGGGCGCAACAGCGAGGTGTAGTCGGTACCACCGTTATAAGCAGCGGTGTAGTACAGCTCGCAGCCGCCAAACGAGGAGCTGACCACGTCCGCTTCGTTGTCCTGCACGATCTGCCGGTAGCCGGCCAGGATCGATTCATCGCTGAGGTCGGGGATCACGTACAGCAGCACGTGTGCGCCGGGCGCGCCCCCAAGCGCCATTTCCACATCGAGCGTCGCCTCGCGCGCCGCACCCTCATTGCCTTCCTGCACCCCGGGCTTGGCGCCGGCCACATAGCGGCGTGCGTACAGGGTCGGATTGGCGTGGTTGGCGGCGTAGCGGCTGAAATGCTCATGATCGAACATCATCTTGATGTCCGAATCCAGCACATCGCTGCTGATCAGGATGGCGATCGTGCTGCCGCTGC
>NZ_NSET01000132.1 GCF_009192945.1 Xanthomonas maliensis
GTGGGCTCGGGCGACCTGAAGGCGCATCAGGTTCGCGGTGCGGTGGAGATCGGCAAGGTCGGCTCGGGCGCGGTGAAGCTGCGCAACGTCGCCAAGGGCGTAAGGATCGGCAGTATCGGCGCAGGCGATGTCGAAATTGCCGATGTACAGGGCAATGTCGCGGTCGATGCGATCGGCTCCGGCGACCTGGATGTGCGCAAGGTGCGCGGCGACTTCAGCGTGGCGCGTCGCGGCAGCGCCGATATCGATGCACGCGACATCAGCGGCGCCACCCGGCTGCCGCTCGACGATTGACCAAGACGTCAGTAGACCAAAGGGGCTCATCATGAAGGTCACTCATTCCATCGCCCTGCTGGCCGTGTTGCTGGTGGGCTGCAACGACAAGAACGGCTCCAGCAACGCGGCTGAGCCCAAACCGACCGTGCAGATGAATGGCAGCGGCGTCATTTTCAATGGCAAGAGCATGACCATTCGCCGCGACAACCTGCCACCGGCCACGATTTCTGCCGACGGCGCGCTCAGTATCGACGGCAAGTCGGTCGCGCTAGACGATGCGCAGCGACAGGCGATGCGTG
>NZ_NSET01000133.1 GCF_009192945.1 Xanthomonas maliensis
ACTTCAAGGGCCAGGAGCCCGGCTCGGAAAACCAGATCCAGGAGTTCTGCACGCTGACCTACGGGGTCAAGTTCCCGATGTTCGAGAAGGTGCACGTGCTGGGTGCGGAGGCGACCCCGCTGTACCAGCGGCTGACCCAGGCCACTGGCGTGGCGCCCGGTTGGAACTTCCACAAGTATCTGATCGGACGCAACGGGCAGGTCGTCGCGCAGTTCCCCAGCAAGGTCACCCCGGACGATCCGACGCTGGTGGCCGCGATCGAACGCGAACTCAAGGCGCCTGCGCGCTAGCAACGGCGCTGGCAATGTCGTGCGCGCATGCGACAATGCGCGTTCGACGCCGGCGGCGTGTCTTTCACTTTTTGGGAAGTGCAGCGAATGAAGATGGGAATGCGCGGCGCGGCGGCGTCGCTACTGATGGTGGCAATGTCGGCAGCGATGCCTGCGATGTCGCAAGAACCGGCCGCAGCGGCCAGCAAGGAGAAGTCGGTTTTGAATGCATCGTCGGAAAAGAGTTCTCGCGATAACGTCAGCTACGCCATCGGCATGGACGTGGCGCGTTCGTTCGAGCCGATCGCGCAGGACATCGACCTGGCCG
>NZ_NSET01000134.1 GCF_009192945.1 Xanthomonas maliensis
GCGCCGACAACAAGTTCGAAGGCCTGGCGGCGCAGGACGACGCGGTTGAACTGTCCGGCCAGCTCAATGCGTTGGCGGTGGCCTTGATCAAGATCGCCAACGATTTGCGCTGGATGAATGCCGGACCCTTGGCAGGGCTGGGCGAGATCGAATTGCCTGCGCTCCAGCCAGGCAGTTCCATCATGCCGGGCAAGGTCAATCCAGTGATCCCCGAGGCCACGGTGATGGCATGCGCGCAGGTGATCGGCCACCACACCGCGATCACGGTGGCTGGGCAGACCGGCAATTTCCAGTTGAACGTCGCCTTGCCGCTGATCGCTTACAACCTGCTCGATGCGATCACCTTGCTGGGCAACGTGGCGCGGCTGCTGGCCGATAGCGCCATCGCTGGACTGAAGGTGCGCCAGGAGCGCGTGCGCGAAGCCCTGGACCGCAATCCGATCCTGGTCACCGCGCTCAATCCCATCATCGGCTACGAGAAAGCTGCGGCGATCGCCAAGCGCGCCTACAAGGAACAGCGGCCAGTGCTGGAGATCGCCAAGGAAGACAGCGG
>NZ_NSET01000135.1 GCF_009192945.1 Xanthomonas maliensis
AAGGAATACTTCCCCGGCATCGGCAAGATCGGCTTCGAAGGCCGCGACTCGGACAACCCGCTGGCCTTCAAGGTCTACGATGCCAACAAGCGCATCGGCGAGAAGACGATGGCCGAGCACCTGCGTTTTGCAGTGGCGTACTGGCACAGCTTCTGCGGCAATGGCGCCGATCCGTTCGGCCCGGGCACGCGCGCCTATCCGTGGGATGCCGGCAGCGAGGCGCTCGGCCGTGCCGAGGCCAAGGCCGATGCCGCATTCGAGTTCTTCACCAAGCTGGGCGTGCCGTACTACTGCTTCCACGACGTCGACCTGGCGCCGGATGCCGACGACATCGGCACCTACCAGAAGAACCTGGCGCACATGGTGGCCATCGCCAAGCAGCGCCAGGCCGACACCGGCATCAAGCTGCTGTGGGGCACGGCCAACCTGTTCTCGCATCCGCGCTACATGAACGGTGCCTCGACCAATCCGGACTTCAACGTGGTGGCGCGCGCGGCCGTGCAGGTCAAGGCGGCGATCGATGCCACCGTCGCGCTGGGCGGCGAGAACTACGTGTTCTGGGGCGGCCGCGAGGGCTATGCCTGCCTGCACAACACCCAGATGAAGCGCGAGCAGGACCATATGGCGCGCTTCCTCACCCTGGCGCGCGACTACGGCCGCAGCATCGGTTTCAAGGGCAATTTCCTGATCGAGCCCAAGCCCATGGAGCCGATGAAGCATCAATACGACTTCGATAGCGCCACGGTGGTCGGCTTCCTGCGCCAGCATGGCCTGGATCGGGACTTCAAGCTCAACATCGAGGCCAATCACGCCACCCTGTCGGGCCACAGCTTCGAGCACGATCTGCAGGTGGCCAGCGATGCGGGCCTGCTGGGCAGCATCGATGCCAACCGCGGCAATCCGCAGAACGGCTGGGATACCGACCAGTTCCCGACCGACCTGTACGACACCGTCGGCGCGATGCTGGTGGTGCTGCGGCAGGGCGGGTTGGCGCCGGGCGGGCTGAACTTCGACGCCAAGGTGCGGCGCGAGTCGTCCGATCCGCAGGATCTGTTCCTGGCCCATATCGGCGGCATGGACGCCTTCGCGCGCGGGCTGGAAGTGGCCCATGCGCTGCTGACGTCCTCGCCGTGGGAGCAGTGGCGCAGCGAGCGCTACGCCAGCTTCGACAGCGGCGCCGGCCAGGCCTTCGAAAGCGGCCGCAGCACGCTGGAGGACTTGGTCTCGCATGCCAGCAGCAACGGCGAGCCGAGCCAGCGCAGCGGTCGCCAGGAAGCCTACGAGAACCTCATCAACCAGTACCTGACGCGTTGATGTT
>NZ_NSET01000136.1 GCF_009192945.1 Xanthomonas maliensis
CCCCCCCCCCCCCCCCCCCGGGGGGGGGGGGGGGGACTGCGAGCGGCCTGGGCAGGGGCGGTGCGTCTTTGGGGGGCGGGGGCCCTTTCCCCCGGGGGGGGGGAGGGGGCCCCCGGGGGGGGGGGGGGGGGGGCGGCCCCCGGCGCCGCCCCCCCCCCCCCCCCCCCCCTCCCCGGGGGGGGGGGGGGGGGAATTCTGCCAGACTCTGGCTCCAAGGCCGGGAAGGGTATGAGCGCGGGCTATTACTTGCCGCGGGGGCAGCAGTCCCTGCAGGCCCTGCGCCGCGACGCGGCGGCCGCCCCCCGGACGGACGGGGCGCAGCCCATGCGCGCACGGCGGCAAGGGGAGCAGGCCGGGGGGCGGCGGCCCGGGGTTCCGCCCGCCGGTGGTCCGGTGGATGTGCCGGCCGCCAGCAGGGCGCTGCTTGGTCTGCTCGACAAGGCCGCGCCATGACGATTCCGGCAGCTGCCAGCGCCGCTTCGCGTACGCGCTTCCTGTCGCTGGACGTGCTGCGTGGTGCGACCATCCTGCTGATGATCCTGGTCAATACGCCGGG
>NZ_NSET01000137.1 GCF_009192945.1 Xanthomonas maliensis
CGCCCTCGCGGGCGCTGCGCGCTTGAAACCAGCTGCCACTCACCCTTCCTGGGCGACCAGTTCGGCCAGCTGCACGGCATTGAGTGCCGCGCCCTTGCGAATGTTGTCGGCGACGATCCACAGATTCAGTCCGCGCGGATGCGAGAGATCCTCGCGGATGCGGCCAACGAACACCGGGTCCTTGCCGGACGCATGCGTCACCGGGGTCGGATAGCCGCCGGGCTTGCGCTCGTCGACTACTTCCACGCCAGGCGAGGCCGCCAGCAGCGCACGCGCCGCCTCGACGGTGATCTTCTCGCGCGTTTCGATCGCCACCGCTTCCGAATGCCCGTAAAACACCGGCACGCGCACGGCGGTCGGATTGACCTGGATGCTGTCGTCGCCAAGGATCTTGCGGGTTTCCCACACCAGCTTCATCTCTTCCTTGGTGTAGCCGTTGTCCTGGAAGTCGTCGATGTGCGGGATCAGGTTGAAGGCGATCTGCACCGGGAAGCGTTGCGGGTCGATGTCCTGAAAGCTCAGCAGCTCGCCTGTCTGCTTGCCCAGTTCCTCCATCGCCGAGCGACCGCCGCCGGAGACCGACTGGTAGGTGGCGACGTTGATGCGCTCGATGCCATAGCGGCGGTGCAAGGGCGCCAGCGCGACCAGCATCTGCATGGTCGAGCAATTGGGATTGGCGACGATGCCGCGCGGACGCTGCGCCAGCGCGGCG
>NZ_NSET01000138.1 GCF_009192945.1 Xanthomonas maliensis
CGCTCATCCCGCGCGCATCGATGCGGGAAAAGAGCTCTCCGTCGGCGCTTCGGGCGACGTCGGGTGGATGAGCTCAAAGCGGCAAACGGTGACGGGTTCGTTCTCCAGCGGTCTCACCGTCCGCACCGTGCAGCGCAGTGTTGACCCCTGCACGCACCTGGAGATCAGCGGCAACCCGGTGAAGTTCTTCCAGGGCCACAACCTGTGGGGAGCGGACGATGTTCCGGGCTTGGTGATGGCCACCATGGAGCACTTGGTCGGGGTTCTCTCTCTCGCCCCCACTGACCTCGATCGGCTGGCGTGGTCTGTAGGGGATGTGCAGATCACTCGCGTTGACGTCACCCAGTCGTTTCACCTGCAAAGCCGTGGAGAAGTTCTGGCGTGGCTTCGCGCCGCCGAGCAGACCGCCCACTTGTCGCACCGTGGCCGCGGCCAGCTGGTCAAGGGTTCGACCCTGTATTTCGGTCAGCACAGCCGCCGCTGGTCGCTCAAGCTCTACAGCAAGGGTCAGGAGATTCACGCCCGTGGCCATGGCCAAGATGCCATCCTCAACCTGCCCCACGCGGTCGCGTGGGCTGACCGCACACTGCGCGCCGAGCTGACCATCCGCAGCATGGAGTTGAAGCGCATGGCCCTCGATCAGGTGGCCGCTTGGAAAGACGTGGACGGTGTACCATTTGACGCCTCGGTGTTACTCCGAGACCGACTGGGAAGCATGACCATGACCACCGCACGCACATTGCCGGAAGACGTCATCGCGTCGCTCACCACGGGCCAGCACAACGCGTATCTGGCTTGGGCAGCAGGCAACGATTTGCGCGAGACGATGAGCCGTCCGAGCTTCTACCGGTTGCGCTCGAAATTGCTTCCGCACGGCGTTGATATCGCCACGCTGATGCCGAAGGAAGTCTCCAACGTGGTGCCCCTCTATCGCGTCTTGGAGGCCGTCCCTGTGTCGGTCCCTGATTGGGCTGTCGGCACACCCCTCTATTTCGAGCCACGACGCGTCGCTTAGCCGCTGCGCCCCTGCGAAGCGGGGGGTGCTGCGATTGACGCGTCATCCCCGGAGTTACACCGAATCGCGTAATCTGCGGCCATGACGAAGCCGCGCACGTTCGATGGAAAGAGCATGACTGGAACCGGCCCGTGGGCTGGCTTTTCGTTTGTGAATGGCAACTTGGTGACGCCGGAGAATCACGTCATCGAGCCCCACCAGCTGACATGGCTCTCGCTCACTTGCGAGATAGCTCGGGAGTTCCGTCGCATGATGGATGACGAGCGTCTGGCCGTTGCCGAGGCACGGCCCATCGAACCCGTCACCGACATCCGCAGCCGCCTTCGGCATCGTCGCCGTCTTCGTGCAGCAGCCGCCATCAAGAGGCCGTAGCTGCGGGGGCGGACAGCAAGGCGGACTGTCCGCCGTGGCCGACGCCGTGGCTATGGCCACCATCGCGACTGGAACATAAAGGGCGCATCGCACAGCGCGCTGTTTTCGGGCTGAAAGCCCTGCCCTGCCTCGTTTCGTAACGCATCAAGCAAAAGACCGGGTGCATCGCATGTGGGATGCGCTCGCGGGTGTGGGAGCAGAAAACGGATAACAGGGTTAGATCTGCCCGTGTCGTCGCCCCGTCCCGCGTTCGACCGAGCTCACGCACACGCCATCCCCACCGCGCGCCGCTGACC
>NZ_NSET01000139.1 GCF_009192945.1 Xanthomonas maliensis
GTTATGGAGTCAGCTGCTCAATATCGATCGCCAAAAGTTCATTCCGACGTTGACCGCCGGTCTGATCATCTGGCAGATGTTATCCGGCGTTCTTATCGAGAGCTGCGGCCTCTTTGTGCGGCAGGCGCCACTAATTCGTAATGTGGTGATGCCGCTTTCGGTCCATCCGACGAGTGTTGTCACGCGATACATAGTCAACTTCGTACACAGTTTGGTCGTATTTCTGATTGTTGCGGTCTTCTTTCATATTCCCGTGACCTGGTACACATTGCTATTTATTCCAGGGATTTTGTTGGTGACGCTCAATATGCTTTGGATTTGTTTTGTCTTCGGTGTGCTGGGGGCTCGCTATCGCGATCTTGAGTACGGTGTGTCATCGGTGATGCCGATGCTATTCTTGATAAGTCCAGTGATGTACCGGTTGGAGGCGCTGCCGTTTTCTTCAGTAATTTTGGAATTCAATCCCTTTACTTATCTTATTGAGGGCATTCGGGCGCCGATGCTCGGTCATGCGCCGAGTATGGTGACGTATGTGGTGTTGACAGTAATGGCGGTGATCGGCTGGATCGCGGCATTCTGGTTTCTTCACAAGGCCAAGCTGCGCCTTCCCTTCTGGATCTAGAACGATGACAGCCAAACTTGAATTCCACCATGTCACGCTGCGGGATTCCATCTATAACAATCTGTTTCTTTTACACATCTCCGCGCCCACGGAACGGACTCCTATTTCGTATTCCGGCTTTTGCT
>NZ_NSET01000014.1 GCF_009192945.1 Xanthomonas maliensis
TTGACGGGGGAGCTTACGCACCGACCGGGTCGGCCTGTCGTTCTATTATGACTACGACTCGCAGTGGCGCGTGGTCCACAGCTGGGGCGACGGCGGTTTGTACGACCACCGCTTCGCCTACGACGACTTGCTGCGCGAGACTTCAGGGGGTATGTCAAGAGCAACTCCTGAGTGGCGGGCACGATATGGTCCTGCATCAATGCGGGAGCATCACCTTATTCCTCAGGCTATGATGAAAGATCAAAAATTTCATTGCTCAGCTTCGTTCTGCAGGTGTTAAGGATCCCGAAAATTACATTCATCGTCAAATAGCAATAATTCCGCATGCAACGCATGCTGCTCTGCATGATAATGGCTGGAATCGTCAATGGAAAGATTGGTTTGCGTCTAATCCCTCATTCTCAAGACGAGACCTTCAGTCGTTTATTGGATCGCAGATGAGGGCTCATAACGTTCCTAGGTCTTCAAGAAACTTTGCAAAGAAATATGGGTGCAGAAAATGAGTATGCGAGCAAAAAATTTAGTAAATAAGGCGCTGCTTTTATTGGATAGGGGTGACTTCGAAGCAGCAAAGCAGCAATTGCAAGATGCTATCGCAGAGGCGGAAACTTCCAGTGATCCTGTTAGCCTTGTAAAGGCGCTGGTGGTGCTGGGGGATTGCTTGCACAGTGAAGGGGACGCTTCCGCTGGTGACGTTCATTTGCATAAGGCTTTGTCTGTCGATTTAGAAGGCAAGGAAGAGGTGGTTGAGTACGAAATGCAACGGGCACGAGAACTGCTGAAGATGGAATAAAGCTTTAGTGAGGAAATGAAATTCAGGAGTGAGAAATCAAGACTGCTAGTCAGTGCGGAATGCTTGCTAATGACATTTTATTCGCTCCAGAGCACGGTTAATAATGAGATCGAGGTCGTAGATTTTCTAGGCAAGCGAGGTCGTCTCCCATCATTGTGCATACTCCTTCTTGCACCAGGAAATTTAATGCTCCATGTGCGGGGTAATATGATTAAAGCTATCGAAGAGGTGCGCCAAGGCGCTTTTGCAAAGATTTTTGATTTTGATGTTGAAAGCCTCGATCAGTGTCTGGACGCTGTAAGGCGAATGAATGGTGGGGATCGAACCTTGATTTCCTTTTCTGTGGATGGCCTTTCCATCATGGTCGGTGGTGGAGATGGTCAGTACGTTGTTGCCATGGAAAGCGATGAGTCGATCGTCAATGCTGAATACATTTCCGATCTATTATGGGGAGCACTCTCCGCTGCGGGTAAGGCCTAAGCCGCTTGCCCGCCCCCACGCTGAACCGTCTCGGTACCTGAGACCTGCGCCCGCTATGCTTTGGCTTCGGAAGCAACGGCAAGAAGACGATGGCGAAGGCGAAGACGGCCTATGTGTGCGGCGAATGCGGTGCCGAATACACCAAGTGGCAGGGGCAATGCACCGAGTGCGGCGCCTGGAATGCGCTGAGCGAGATCGTGCTCGAAAGCGCCAGCCCTGGCGGCAAGGTGTCGCCGGCGGCGTCGCGGCGCAGTGGTTGGGCCGGTAAGGCGGAGACGCCGCGCATCACCGCGCTCAAGGATGTGCAGCAGACCGAGCAGCTGCGCGTGTCCACCGGGATCGGCGAATTCGATCGGGTGCTGGGTGGCGGGCTGGTCGAGGGGGCGGTGGTGCTGATCGGCGGCGATCCCGGCATCGGCAAGTCGACGCTGTTGCTGCAGGCGCTGGCGAGCATGGCCGGCAGCCTGCCGGTGCTGTACGTGACCGGCGAGGAATCGCTGGCCCAGGTCGCCGGCCGCGCCGTTCGACTGGATCTGCCGCTGGACGGCTTGAATGCCTTGGCCGAAACCGGGATCGAGCACATCCTGCAGCATGCCAGCGGGGCGCGGCCCAAGCTGATCGTGGCCGACTCGGTGCAGACGCTGTGGACCGAGTCGCTGACCGCCGCCCCCGGTTCGGTCAGCCAGGTGCGCGAAAGCGCCGCGCGCCTGGTCCGCTATGCCAAGGAGACCGGAACCGCAGTCTTCCTGGTCGGCCATGTCACCAAGGAAGGCGGCATCGCCGGGCCGCGCGTGCTCGAACACATGGTCGATGCGGTGCTGTATTTTGAAGGCGAAAGCGGTAGCCGCTTCCGCCTGCTGCGCGCCTTCAAGAACCGCTTCGGCGCGGTCAACGAGCTGGGCGTGTTCGCAATGGGCGAAAAGGGCTTGAAGGAAGTCTCCAATCCATCGGCGATCTTCCTGTCCGGCGGCAGTACGCGCCAGCCCGGCAGTTGCGTCATGGTGACCCGCGAAGGCACCCGTCCCCTGATGGTGGAGGTCCAAGCGCTTGTCGATGCCTCGCCGCTGTCCAATCCCCGGCGCGTCGCCGTTGGCCTGGAGCAGAACCGGCTGGCGATGCTGCTGGCAGTGCTGCATCGCCACGGTGGGGTGGTGGTCGGCGACCAGGACGTGTTCGTCAACGTGGTCGGTGGCATCCGTGTGCAGGAGACCGCCGCCGACCTGCCGGTGCTGCTGGCGGTACTGTCCTCGTTGCGCGATCGCCCGCTGCCGGACAAGACGATCGCCTTCGGTGAGGTGGGTCTGTCCGGCGAGATCCGGCCGGTACCCAATGGCGAGGATCGCCTGAAGGAGGCGGCCACCCATGGTTTCAAGCGTGCCATCGTGCCCAAGGCCAATGCGCCCAAGACTGCCAGCATCAAGGGGATGGACATCGTGGCGGTGGAACGGCTGAGCCAGGCCTTGGAAGCGGCGGCGGATTGAACCCAAGGGCGCGCCCAGGTGGGTGCGGGAGTTGATTGGCGGGAAAACGCCATCGTTTGGCCCAGCATCTGCCGATCCGGCACGCGTAGCCGAGCGGCCGGTAGCCGCTAGCGACTTGCCAGCACGTCCCGCCGGCGGCAAGGTGGCGATCCCGGCGGAATGCTGGTGCACGCGGCGAGGGGAATCCCCGCAGCGAATCGGCAAGATCGGTCGCTAGCACGGCTCCCTATCGGCGACGGGACCCGCATGGCTTTGCCTCGAAGAGGGACGCAGCCCTTCCATGGTCGGCGCTTCCTGCAACGCAACGACTCGATGGCCGTAGCGCCCGGCCTGCGGCCGCGCCGTTCGGCCATTCTCGGCTGTGGGAGGGGGCCTGGTTCCCGCCCCCCCTAACTCTGACGTTGTCGCCCTGCGGCGGGAGGGGATGCCGCGCGTGTTTGGCAGGGCCAGGGCCGCCTCTGGGCCGCAAGTGTGGCCGTCCCTATAAGTAGAAGGAGCGCGGCCAGCAGGCTCCACCCGATGCCGCCGCCGCAGATGGTTGGCCGGCCTTGGCCTGAACCATCCGCTCGCATGGGCTTGGGGCTGACACAGACCGGGCTGAAACGAAAACGTTTTCTGAACGGCTCGGCTGTGTCACCATGCGCGCCGCTGCCAGGCGCAGCGGATCACACCGACGTCAATCGCAAGTCATGGGAGACTGCAAATGGAATGGATGTTGTTGCCACTCAAGCGCTATGCCGACTTCAACGGTCGTTCGCGGCGCAAGGAATACTGGATGTTCGCGTTGATGCAGTTCATCGTCATGGTCGTGCTCGGCGGGTTGTTTGCCGTCGCCGCGGCAATGGGCGGTGAGCAGGGGCCGGGCCCGCTGGCTTGGGCGCTCTTTGCGGTGCTGATGCTGTTTGTGCTGGCACTGATCGTCCCCAGCATCGCGGTGCAGGTGCGTCGCTTCCATGATCAGGGCAAGTCGGGCTGGTTCTGGCTGATCAACCTGGTGCCTTACGTTGGCGGCTTGATCGTGCTGGTCTTCATGTGTCTGGAAGGAACGTCGGGGCCGAATGCCTACGGCGAAGATCCCAAGCAATAAGCGTCTTGCACCAGCATGGCGACGACGGCGCCGGTTGATCCCGGCGCCGTCGTCGTTTTTAGCGCCGAGATTTGGTCGCTGCGCGGATCCGGTGCCGTGCGACGCAATGCGTCAGCCGAATGCCATCGTCCTGGGGTGGGCCGGTGCGACTGCATCGGGATTCGCCAGTTCCAGCTTGTAGCCGTGCGAATAAACGGTGCGGATGCGCACCGGGCCATCCTGATTGCTCAGTTGCAGCTTCTTGCGCAGCTTGTAGATGTGCTGCTCGATGGTGCGGTCGGTGAATTCGGTATGGCTGCCCCATACCGCCTTGGCGAGTTGGCAGCGGCGGAAGCAGGTGCTTGGATTGGAGAACAGCAGCCAGGCGATGGAAAACTCGCGTGCGGTCAGCACAATCGGTTCGTCGTGCAGGTAGACGGTGTTTTCCTCGCGAACCAACCGATATGGGCCCAGTGCCACGATCTGTGATGCGTCGACGGCCGTCGGCATGCGCGGTGTCATCGCCATGCTGGTGCGCACATGCAACTCGTGCGCATTGAACGGCAGGCTGATGACATCGCTCGCGCCGGCCGCATACCACGCCATGATCGCATCGGCACAGTCGAAGCGGCCGAGCACGATCAGCGGTGTGGGATGGCCGCAATGGCAGCGTTGCCACGCCAGCAACGAACTTTCGCTGGCGGTGACGCAGGACGCGTCGAAGATCAGGATGTCGCAGGTCGAATGGCGCAGGCAGCGCAGTAACTCCAGTTCATCGGAATAGACGCCAACCCGGCAGGCCAGCGATGCGAGGCTCGCATTGATCTGCGAGGCCAGTCGTGCGTCGCGGGTCAGCACCATCGCCGTCTCGTGCGGCACGTCCGCGTACATCAGCGAGCCTGCCCGTTGGCGGCCGCGGCGCGGGGCCGTGGCAGCTGCGAGGACGCCGGAGGGCACGAGACCGTCGATGAGGTGTTCGGGGACATGGCGAAGGAATGGCTGCGGAAGGGAAGGTTACCAGCTGATTGGTATGTACCATTGGAACGGCCGAAAGTTTCATCGTACGGCGTTATTTTCATGCCTGTTGCCGTGCTTGCTTTAGCGCGCGGTCATCTAAATCTGCTGAGCTATTACCGCTATAACATGGATGCCCTGCGGATAGGCGTATTACAGGCCGGTGTGAGCAAGGGCTATTTGGGTGGACCGTCCGGTTTAGATATGCAGGACAGGTCTATACCAATTTTAAATAATGCGCGTTCGTGTCGATATGCGTCAGATTGTGTCGATTCGTGTCATGGCGTGGTTCGATTCTTATTCGCCAAGATGATGCGTTAGCGGTAACAATCCAGGGGCAGGATGGAAATTGCGCCGCGCATGCAGCCCTCCTGCGGCAGCTGCCGCCATCGCCAAGCGGCTGGGTAAGTCCCTAGATGTGCGACCAGTGCGACATGCGTGGTTGCACCTAAGCCTACGTCAGCAGACATGCAAGCAATGCCGTGCGTGCACGTGGCGCCCAGTTCGCACTTTCTCGCCAGAGTGAGGATTTTTGAATTTCTAGGTGGTGTCGAGAGGGAATTTCCATGGCAGCCGCTGCCTACAATCGGTTGCGCGTGCATCACGGCGTCTTTGATGTTTTTGCTTGTTCCCCCTTCGAGAGAGTTCGGCATGATCCTTTCCACCTACTTTGCAGCGATTTCCGCGCTTTCGGCCGCGGATCGTTTTCCCATCTATACGAGCAGGATGCTGGTTGGTGCGTGGCCGCAAGGCCTTCAACATCTGCAACAGCGGCGCGACGGACACGCCGATGCAGAGGATCCCGGCGATGAGCTTCGCCTGCTCGGCGCCAGCGCCGATGCCTTGCTGGTGTTGGAGTATCAGGAAGAGGCGGAGGATGCCTATCGGCTGGCGTTGAAGGCCGCACGCGGGCATCAACGTCAATTGCGCTTGTTGTCTTGCCGAAACACCGCTTGGTTGACGCTGAGCCAGCGTCGTCTCAGTGCGGCGTTGAACTGCTTCGCTCAACTTGCGATGGATCGTGAGACGCCTGCCTGCTTGGCCGGCGAAAGTCTGCTCGGGAAGGCCTTGACCCATTTCCATCTCGGTCAGAGCACCTTGGCGCTGCAGACGCTGGAGCGTGCACACGAGAAGTTGGCGGAGCTGGAGCAAGGCGCGACCGACTGGATTCGCGTGGCGACCGCGATGCGCCTGGATCTGATCGCCCAGTTGCGGATCCGTCGCGCCGAGCGCATGAGCGACCATGTGTTCTGGCAAGCCGCATTGCGACAGGAAGACGCGGCGTTCTCGTTCGAGCCCGCCGAACTGCGCGCCTGTATCGCCGATCTGTCCGAGAGCATGCCGATCCTGGCGCAGCGCTTGCGGCACGTCCGCAATCTACTGCGCATTGCCGGTGGCGACACGTTCGGCTTCGATGCGCAGATCGATGCGTTGCCGTCGGCGGCCACCGGTTGCCCGCCGTGCGCGCGGCAGGACACGCAGGTGGAGCTGGCGCTGGCGGCCTTGGCGGTCGGCCGGGCCGATCTGGCCGAGCGCGCACTGGCAGGTGCCGGTCGCCATCATGCGCCGCGCTGGAATCTGGAGTTCGAGTATTGCCAGGCCAAGATCAGCCAGGCATTGGGTCGTACCGAGCAGGCGCTGTTGCTGTACAACCGCTATGCGTTGGGTGCGGTGCAATGCCTGCGCAGTGAAGTCCAGGCGCCGCGCCTGCTGGAGGGCGAAGCACCGGCCAACGTCAGCGACGATATTTCCGCACGCCTGCCGGCCAAGTATCGGCGTGCCTACGCTTACATGATCGCCAATGCGCATCGCTCCGATCTGTCGATCAATGAGGTGGCGGCGCAGATCGGCGTGACCGGACGTGCGTTGCAGCAGGCGTTCAAGTCGGCGACCGGGTTGTCGCCGACCCAGGTCCTGCGCCGCTATCGCATGCAGGGCATTCGCGATGAGCTGTTGGCCGATGGTGGTTGCGGCAGCGTGCTGCAGGCCGCCAGCCGCTGGGGCGTAGGCAGTCGTTCGGCACTGGCCAAGGGCTACCGGCAGCACTTCAATGAGGCACCGATGGAAACCCTGCAGCGCTGAGCGCTGGGGGGAGGCACCGGCCGGTGGCCCCTGTGGGGCGGCCGGTCGGTTGCGGCCTGCCGGCGATGCTCGCGGCGGGTTGCTGCCGCCAATACCGCGTGAGTTTACGCAGCAAGCACCCGGTTGGGGCGCTTTGCCTAGCCGCAGGCCGTGTGCTTTCCGGCAGCTGTGGTGGTGAGCATGGCCGCTGACCTGATGACCAGGATGGCACGGTCGCGCCGCAGCTTGCGGCATGAGGCCAGGCAGGCTGCCGACAACCGCGCGTTGGGCAAACACGCGCCGCGATGTTGCAGCGCGGGCTTGATCAGGCATTGGACCGTGCCGGCACCAGCGGCTGCCGATCATCTGCAAGGACGTCGTTACTCATCGGCAGCCAGCGCCAGGATGTCGTGCGACCGCCGATCATTCCAGGCGGTCGACCCAGCTGCCGCCGTGTCAGCGTAGCGATTCTGCGGGTGGCGCGGAGATTGCGAGATTCCGGACGGGGGTGTGGACTCGACACTGGACTCTTACGCTGCCGACCATCCCTGAAGTCAGGCACGATGGGGTAGACGCCCCGGCGTGCCGGCGGCGCATGGCGTGCGCCACCGGCCGCAACCGCAGGTCGCGACTGGCTTGGGCCGGTCGCCGAGCGCATAGGCGAGCGGGGCGCGCTACCCGTGAAGCGTAAGGCGCTGGCGCTAGTTTCCGCGCTGCCGTTGTCGGCCCGTGGCCCGGTTCACGGTCGTCGCGGCCCACAGCTGGCAAGCCGGGACTGGGCGGTTGCCGATCGCGACCATATGGCCGCTGGTTGGCGGTTCTGAATTGCTTTACTCTGCTGCGCCTCGGCGTAGGGGGACGCCGCGGCCAGTCAGGCGCAGTCCAGCCCGCCGCTTCTCGCTCTTCTTCTTGAGGCAGGTGATCCATGGTGGCATTGCAACAGCGCACGATCGATGCGATTCGGGGCCAGGAAGACGCGTTGTTGGCGGTTTGGCTGGAGTCCAATGCGAACGATGCCCGCCTGTCGCGGCAGGAGCTTCAGAGCCAGGGGGCAGAGTTCCTGCGCCTGCTGGCCGCGTCGCTCAAGGATGGTGGCGGCAGCCTTGACAGTGCCGAGTGGAGCGAAGCGCGGCGTTTCCTCGAACAGCTGTCACGCGACCGCGCCATGCGCGGGTTCGACTCACAGGAAACCGCCAACTTCATCTTCTCGCTGAAGCGGCCGCTGTTCGATCTGGTGCAGCGCGAATACGCCAGCGCCCCCGAAGCGCTCGGCCATCAGCTGTGGGCCTTGTCGGAGCTGCTGGATCAGTTGGGCCTGCAGACCGTCAAGGCGTTCCAGAAGACCCGCGAGGACATCATTGTCCGTCAGCAGGAAGAAATGCTGGAGCTGTCCACGCCCGTCGTGAAGCTGTGGGATGGCGTGCTGGCCTTGCCGATGATCGGTACGCTGGATTCGCAGCGCACCCAGGTGGTGATGGAATCCTTGCTGCAGCGGATCGTCGATACTGGCTCGGAGATCGCCATCATCGATATCACCGGCGTGCCGACCGTCGATACCCTGGTGGCTCAGCACCTGCTCAAGACGGTGACCGCGATCCGCCTGATGGGCGCCGACGCCATCATCAGCGGCGTGCGTCCGCAGATCGCCCAGACCATCGTGCATCTGGGATTGGACCTGCAGGGCATCGTCACCAAGGCCAATCTCGCCGATGCGCTGGCGTTGGCGCTCAAGCGGACCGGCGTGACGGTCGGCAAGGCGCAATGAGATGGAACGCATCCCGATCTTGCGCATGGGCCAGTTGCTGCTGGTGACCATCCAGGTGGATATGCATGACCAGCTGGCGCTGACGCTGCAGGAGGACCTGGCCGACAAGATCGCGGCAACCTCGGCGCGTGGCGTGTTGATCGATATTTCGGCGCTGGACATCGTCGATTCCTTCATCGGCCGCATGATCAGTACGATCTCCGGCCTCGCCGCGGTCATGGGGGCGCGCACGGTGGTGGTCGGCATGCAGCCGGCAGTGGCGATCACCCTGGTGGAGCTCGGTCTGACCTTACCCTCGGTCCGCACGGCGTTGGACGTCGAACGCGGCATGCGCCTGCTGCAACAACCCGAACGCGAGGCGTGATGAGTGCTATTTCGGGATCGCAGCCGGTCCGCAGCGAACAGGACGTCGTTCTGGCGCGGCAGACCGTGCGCAAGTTGGTCGTGCAGTGCGGATTGCGCCTGGTCGACCAGACCAAGCTGGTCACCGCCGCCAGCGAGTTGGCGCGCAACGCGGTGATCTATGGCGGCGGCGGGGACATGGAGTGGGCGCTCGTGGAAAGCGGCGCGCGCAAGGGCGTGCAGTTGACCTTCCGCGACGAAGGACCGGGCATCCCCGATCTCGATCTGGCATTGACCGATGGCTGGACCTCCGGCAACGGGCTCGGCCTGGGGTTGTCGGGTAGCCGCCGGCTGGTGGACGAATTCGTGCTCGATAGCGCGGCCGGTCGCGGCACGCGGATCACGATCACCAAATGGAAGTGAGTTTCGCCGGCGCGGTCACCCAGGTCATCCGCGTGGAGGAAACCACCCAGGTCGGCCAGGTCCGTCGGCACGCGCTGGCGCTGGCGCAAGGCAATGGTTTCGACGAGGACGATTGCGGCCGCGTCGCGTTGGTGGCCACCGAGCTGTCGACCAACGTGCTCACCCACGGCGGTGGCGGCCATGTCCAGCTCGCGCTGACCGCCGGTCGAGAGGGCGTGGGGGTCGAGGTCTGCACGATCGATGCCGGGCCCGGATTCGACCTGGCCCGTTGCCTGGCCGATGGCTATTCCACCGGCACCACGCCGGGCATCGGGCTGGGCACGGTCCAGCGCCAGGCCGACGTGCTGGATGCGTATTCCGATGCCGCCGGCGCGGTAGTGCTGGCGAGGATGTATGCCGCCAACGGCGCTGGCAACGGCGCTGGCAGGGACTTGCCCTATGGCGCCCTGCGCATTCCGTTGCAACATGAGCTGGAGTGCGGCGACGCCTGGCATCTGCAAATCGTCGGCACGCAAGTGACCGCGACCATGATCGATGGCTTGGGACACGGCCCCGCAGCGGCTGCAGCGGCGGACGCTGGCGTGCAGGCGGCAGCGCTCGCCAGCGGTGAGCCAGGCGAACGGCTGACGCGGCTGCACGCCAGCATGTCCGGCACCCGCGGCGGCGCGGTCGCTGTCGGTTGCTTCGATGCCGACAGCGGCCAACTGCGCTTTGCAGGGGTGGGTAACATCACCGCGGCCTTGTGCGATGGCGAGGGCGTACGCAGCCTGATGTCGCATCCGGGGATCGTCGGGGTGCAGTTCCGCAAGACGGTCGCCGGCGACCTGCGGGATGCGCGGGGGCGCCTGCTTGTGCTGCACAGCGACGGCTTGCAGTCGCGCTGGAACCTGCGCGATCACGCCGGCCTGCTTGCCCGCCATCCGCGCATCATCGCAGCCGTGCTATTGCGCGATCATCAACGTGGCCGCGATGACTGCGGCGTCTTTGTCATGCGGCTGGGAGACCTGCAATGACTGCAAGCCACGATCCGGGCGCGGGCGAGTCGGCCGAGTTGGCAGCGCTGCGCGAGCACAACCAGGCGTTGCGCGAAGAGCTGGAGGAAACCAATCAGGGCGTGCTGGCGCTGTATGCCGAGCTCGACCAGCAGGCCGAGCAACTGCGCGCGGTGTCCGAGCTCAAGAGTCGTTTCCTGTCGTACATGAGTCACGAGTTCCGCACCCCGCTCAGCTCGATCCTCAGCATTACCCGCCTGCTTGAAGACGGCATGGATGGGCCGTTGAACGAGGAACAGGCGCGTCAGGTGCGCTTCGTCAGCGCCTCGGCGCGCGAGTTGACCGAGATGGTCGACGACCTGCTGGATCTGGCCAAGATCGAAGCCGGTCGCATCACCATTTCGCCGGCGTGGTTCGATCTGATGGATCTGTTTTCCGCCTTGCGCGGCATGTTCCGTCCGCTGACCGACATCGGTACCACCACCTTGGTGTTTGAAGATCCGCCGCCGTTGCCGATGCTCTATACCGACGACAAGAAGCTGGCGCAGATCCTGCGCAACTTCATTTCCAACGCGCTCAAATTCACCCCACAGGGCCAGGTGCGGGTGTATGCGCAACTGGAGGATGCCGGCCACGTCCGCTTCAGCGTGCAGGACACCGGGATCGGCATCGCGCCGGAACTTCACGAGACCTTGTTCGAGGATTTTATACAGGTGGATTCGCCGCTGCAGAAACGCTTGACCGGCACCGGGCTGGGATTGTCGATCTGCAAGCGCTTCGCCGAGTTGCTGGGCGGTCGAGTCGGCCTCAACAGCATCGTCGGCCAGGGATCGGAGTTTTTCGTGGTGCTGCCGTTGACGCTGGCAGCGGAGGACGCATTTGGGCAGTAAGCAGCGCATTCTGGTGGTCGACGACAACGCAGTGACGCGTTATTCGGTGCGTCGTGTGCTCGAACATCATCAGTTCCTGGTCGAGGAAGCAGGCACCGGCGGCGATGGGCTGTTACGGCTGCAGGCGACAGCGTTCGCAGCCGTGGTGCTGGACGTCAATCTACCGGACATGAGTGGATTCGACCTGGTCCGTACGCTACGTGCCGAGCCGCGCACCGCGTTGTTGCCGGTGGTGCACGTCTCTGCCGCCTCGATCGCCACTGGCGACATGATCACCGGCCTGGATGCCGGCGCCGATGCCTATCTGATCCATCCAGTGGACCCCAACGTCCTGGTGGCCACGCTACGGACCTTGCTGCGCGCGCGTCACGCCGAGGAAGCTCTGCGGGTCAGCGAGGCGCGCTTTCGCGAGATCTTCGAGCATGTGCGGGTGCCGATCGCGGTGGTCGATGCCAATTTGCAACCGCAAGATGCCAATACGGCGTTCCAGCGCCTGCTTGGCGACGCTAGCCCGGCCGAGGCATTGATCGGTGTCGGGCAGCAGGAGGTGGTGGCGGAGCTGCGCGCCGCGCTGGCGCGCCGCGAACGCTGGACCGGTATCTTGCAGGTGGAGCGCCATGGCGTGGTCCGCGAGACCGAGTGGCGGCTGTCGCCGTATCGCGAGCCGGACCTGGGCTTGCTGATCGTGGAGGATGTGACCGAGCAACGGCTACGCGAGCGCGAACAACAACAGGAGCTGGATACCGCGACGTCCGAGTTGGCGCATCAGATCGCCGAGCGACGACGCACCGAGATCCAGTTGCTGCAGGCGCAGAAGATGGAGGCACTGGGCAAACTCACCGGCGGCATCGCGCACGACTTCAACAACCTGTTGACCAGCATCATCTCCGGCCTGGACATGATCCAGCTGGCGGTGGCCTCCGACCGCATCGAGCGGGTGCCCCGCCTAGCCGAGATCGCCACCGGCTCGGCCCACCGCGCCGCGGCCCTGACCCAACGCATGCTGGCCTTCGCGCGCAAGCAGTCGCTGGATGCGCAACCCTTCGACGTCAATGCCCGCGTGCGCTCGCTGGAGGACATGCTACGCCGTTCGATCAGCGAGAACATCGTGCTGAAGCTGGACGTGTCGCAGCAGCCGTTCGTTGCGATCGCCGATGCCAACCAGTTCGAGAACGTGGTGCTCAATCTGGTGATCAATGCCCGCGACGCGCTCAAGGGACGTGGCACGATCTGCATTCGGAGCGAGGCGCTGCAGGTGCGCGACGACCCGGAGCTGGACGATGGCGACTACGTGGCGCTGAACGTGATCGACGATGGCAGCGGGATCGAGCCGGCGATTCTCGACCAGGTCTTCGAACCGTTCTTCACCACCAAACCAATCGGCGAAGGGACAGGTCTGGGGTTGTCGATGACCTACGGGTTCGCGCGCCAGTCCGGTGGCATTGCCCGCATCAAAAGCACGCTTGGCCAAGGGACCACGGTGGCGTTGTTGCTGCCGCGCGGGCTGACGGCTGTCGAGCTACCGCCGGCAGCGGCCGCGCAACCTGCGCGGCAGCGATCCGAGCGCATCTTGTTGGTGGACGATACCGATGTCGTCCGCATGATGGTCAGCGAGGTGCTCGGCGATGCCGGTTATCAGGTGATCGAGGCCGACACCGCCGATGCGGCGCTGGCGCACCTGCGCGATGACACGGGGTTCGATCTGATCGTGTCCGATGTCGGCTTGCCCGGCATGAACGGGCGCGACATGGCCGATCTCGCACGGGCGATGTATCCCGCCTTGCCCATCCTGTTCATCACCGGCTACGCCGAAAACGCGGCCATCCGCCAGGAGTTCCTGGCCGAGGGCATGGCGCTGTTGCCCAAGCCTTTCAGTCTGCACGACTTGTTGAATACCGTCGGGCAGATGCTGGATAACGCAGGTTCCCGCCACCACTGAACGCGCAGCCTCGGCGGCCCACCGGCGCGACAGTACGCGGTCGCCGCCGCTGCCTCGTGCGCGACCAATGTGGTCACGGTTGCGCGCGCCCGTATCCGTGCGTGCGCAGCTGACTGCAGACTACGACTGCCATGCCACGGCAACATTCCTGACATATCGTGCGCGCGGCGCGACGACCGCGCCTCCTAAGGCTTGCGCATGCCGGACGGACCCACTGCGCGCACTACTTCAAGGATTCGACTGCATGTCGCTGTACTCGCTCGCTGCTCCTACCTCCGTCTCCGGCCTGTGCCAGCTCTCCGCACGCCTTCGTGCGGGCGCGCGCCATACGCCGCTGGCGCGCGCCTGCGCCGGGCTGTTGCTGACGTCGCTGGCGGCCAGTGCCGCGGCCCAGCAGGCGCCGGCCGAGGGCAGCCCGACCGCGCTGGATACCGTCACCGTGACCGCAGAGCGCCGCGAGCAGAACCTGCAGGAAGTGCCGGTGTCGGTTGGCGTGATGCAGGGCGAGGCGCTGCGCGAGTACACCGCCGGCGGCGACGACACCCTGCTGGCCCTGTCCGGTCGGGTGCCCAGCTTCTATGCCGAAACCACCACCGGCCGCATCTTTCCGCGGTTCTACATCCGTGGCCTGGGCAACATCGATTTCTACCTGGGCGCATCGCAACCGGTGTCCATCATCCAGGACGATGTGGTGCTGGAACATGTGGTGCTGAAGTCCAACCCGGTCTACGACCTGGATCAGGTCGAAGTGCTGCGTGGCCCGCAGGGAACCTTGTTCGGCCGCAACACCACCGCCGGCATCGTCAAGTTCGATAGCGTCAAGCCCAGCGACACCTATACCGGCCGCGTCAACGCCAGCTACGGCAGCTACAACACCATCTCGCTGGACGGTGGCTTTGGCGGCCCGATCAACGATGTGCTGTCCTTCCGTATCTCCACCTTGTACCAGCACCGCGACGACTGGGTGGACAACACCTTTGCTGGCCCCAGCGACGATGGCACGCGGACCCCACGCAAGAATGCGATGGGCGGCTATAACGACCGCAACGCGCGCCTGCAGTTGCTGCTCAAGCCCAATGATGCGTTCTCGCTGCTGGCCTCGGCGCATACCCGCGATTACGACGGCACCTCGACGTTGTTCCTGCGCAACGCAGTGCAGCGGGGCAGCGACAAGGTGGACGTGCCGCGCGACCGTGTGGCCTACGACGAAGCGCAAGACAATCCGCAGGCCTATCGCACCGATGGCGGTTCGATCAAGGCGGTCTACGACTTCGGTGGCGTCTCGTTGACCTCGATCAGCGCCTACGAGACCACCTCTGGCTATAGCCGCGGCGACACCGATGGTGGCGCGGCGGCGAATTTCCCGGTCAATGGCGTGCCGAACGGCTACGGCGAGTCGATGGGCCAGATCCGCGACCTGGGCCAATATACGCAGGAGTTGCGCCTGGCCAGCGAGGGCGAGGCAGCCCTGCAGTGGCAAGTGGGCGCGTTCTACTTCGATGGCCGCGATACCACTGATTTCTATCAGCGCGCCTACTTCCTGCAGACGGCCGCGCGCAATCCGAACAACTGGGTACGCCTGCGCAACAGCAATACCTCGTGGGCCGGCTTCGGTCAGCTCAGCTACAAGGCGACCGATGCGCTGACGCTGACGGCTGGCATCCGCCAGACCAAGGACAGCAAGGAAACGCGCCTGCTGAAAACCGCCGATACCGCGGCCGGCGTGGTGACCTACCGCGGCCGTCGGGATGTGCGCATGTCCGATACCCAGCCGAGTTGGGATCTGAGCGCGATGTATGAAATCGATCCCCGGCTGAGCGTGTATGCGCGCGTGGCGCGCGGCTTCCGCGGCCCGACCATCCAGGGCCGTAGTGCGGTGTTCAACTCCGATTTCACCACTGCCGATTCGGAAACCATCCTGTCCTGGGAAGCCGGCATCAAGAGCAGCCTGTTCGAGAACCGTCTGCGCCTGAATGTCAGCGGCTTCACTTACACCGTCGACGATATCCAGCTCAACGGCAACGACTCCAACGGCAACGGCGTGCTGTTCAATGCCGACAAGGCCAAGGCGTACGGCCTGGAAGCCGATCTGGATTGGCGCCCGGTCTCCAATCTGTCGCTGACCGCCGGCCTGAGCCTGTTGCACAGCGAAATTCGCGACGATCGCGTCTATGCGCAGGTCTGCGGCCTCAATGGCGTGGTGGTGTGCACGGTCAACGATCCCACCATCCGCGTCGGCGCCAACACCTTTGCGCAGATCGACGGCAACCCTTTGCCGAACGCGCCCAAGTACAACCTCAACCTGGCCGCGCGCTACGACATCCCGATGGGTAACGACGGCGCCTTCTTCGTGTCCACCGACTGGAACAAGCAGGGCGAAACCAGTTTCGTGCTGTACGACTCGACCGAATTCCGCTCCAACGGCAACTTCGAGGGCGGCCTCAAGCTCGGTTACACCGGGGGCTACGGCGCCTGGGAAGTGGCGGCCTTCGCGCGCAACATCACCAATGAGAAGAACGTCAAGGGCGTGATCGAGAACTATATGGCAGCGGTGTACAACGAGCCGCGCATCGTCGGCGTGTCGCTCAACGTCAACTGGCAGTAAGACTGCCATCCGTCTCCGCTGCAGTGGCTACTGCGGCGGAGGCGGACCGGTCGCGGCGGGACTATCCCGAGCCCAGTACCGCGCGGACCCATGCAACGATCTGCGCGGTGCCGACCGCACCGGAGTGACGGCCGAGTTCGCGGCCGTTGCGGATGACCAGCAGGGTGGGAATGCTGCGGATGCCGAAGCGGTTGCCCAGGATCGGGTATTGGTCGGTGTCGACCTTGCCCAGCCGCACCTGTGGCTCGAGGCTGGCGGCAGCAGCGGCGAACTGCGGCGCCATGGTCCGGCAGGGGCCGCACCAGGGTGCCCAGAAATCCACCACCAGCGGCAGATCGCTGCGCACCGCATGCTTGTCGAAATCGGCGTCGGTCAGGACCACCGGCGCGCGCTGAAACAGGGCGGCATGGCATTGGCCGCAGTTGGGCGCATCGTGCAAGCGTGCAGGCGCCAGGCGATTGATTGCCGCGCAGGCGGGGCAGGCCACCAACAGGGGGGCGTCGGTCATGCAGCGATCTCCTGGACGATGGGCTTCACGCGCGCAGGCGATGGCCGGCTGCGCTGATCGTCAACATGGGGGCACGCGCCGCTGGCGCAAGCGCAGTGGCGCCGATCTTGCCGGCGTCCTGTGCCTGGGAGGCACGTCGCGATGCAGCGGCGTCTCGATCACCGACCTTGGAACGCTCTGCCGCGTCGATCGATGCGGCGGGAGGCAGTCTCGGCTGCTTGGTTGATCGTTGGTCGACGCTGCCGGAGCGATCAGCCCGGCAAGGTCAGCAGCGGGACGAAGCCACCGAAGATCATTCGCTTGCCATCGAAGGGCATGGGGTTGTTTTCCTGGTCCATGCGGGGGTCGTCCATCATCTTTTGCATGCCGGCATCGCGGGTGGCCTTGTCCGGCCATTCGATCCAGGAGAACACCACGGTCTCGTCCGGTCCGGCCTGGACGGCACGCATGAAGTCGGTCTGCTGTCCCTGCGGCACGTCATCGCCCCAGCACTCCACCACCCGCAACGCCCCGTATTGCACGATCAGCGCATCGCCCTCGCGGGCATGCGCAAGGAATTGCGCCTTGTTGGCGGTGGGCACGGCAATCACAAATCCATCGACATACGACATGGCAGCCTCCTCGGGTGGACGCACGGCGTGCGTTTGTCGGTGACGACGAACGCACCGTGCGGAAATCGACATGGGTTGCAAAGAATGTGCACGACAACGATCGCGATCGAATGATCGCCAACGGATGGGCTCGCTACTCATGCGCGCCGTTGCCGTCCAGCAGCTTACCTCGCGCCGCCGCGCGCGTCGGCCTGCGCGATTTAGGCCGCCAGGTTATGCCGGCGCAGTCTGGCCTCGAACACGACATCGCCGTCCTCGTTGCGCGCCTGCAGGGTGCCGCCATGTGCCTTGACGAACTGGTCGGCGATGAACAGCCCCAACCCGAGCCCCTGGCTGGCGTGGAAACTGGCCTTGAACGGTTCGAACAGGCGCGGCATCAGGTTGTCCGGAATATAGCCGGCATTGCGCACGGATAGCCGTAGCGTGTCCTTCTCGGTTCCGTCCAGGTGGACGTGGACCGGCTTGCGGTCGCCGTGCAATACCGCATTGCCAACCAGGTTGGAGACCACCTGCGCCAGGCGATCGCCATCGCCATCACCGTCCAGGTTGCCGTCGGTCTGCAGTTGGATCGGCGTATGCGGGTTGGCCTGCGCCACTTCGCCGACCACGCTGTGCACGACCTGGCCGAAATCGCAGGGGCCGAACTGCATCGGCAGTCCATCGGTACGCAACCGCGAAAAGTCCAGCAATTGCTCGACCATTCGCGCCATACGCCGTGCGCTGTTTTCCAGGTGGTCCAGGGTGTGCGCCGCTGGGCTGTTCGGATCCACGTCCATGCCGAGCTTGTCGGCGCACAGCAGGATCACCGACAGCGGCGTGCGCAGGTCGTGGGTCAGCACGGCCATCATCGTCTCGTTGAGCTTGAGCGCATGTTCCAGCGACGCGTTGCGCGCCTTGAGCAGACGGCGTTGCCGATACAACTCGATGAAGACATTGACCTTGCCCAGGATCACCTGTGGCTCGATCGGCTTGTGCAGGAAATCGACCGCGCCGCTTTCGTAACCCTGGAACGCGCGCATCGGATCGTTCGGCGAGGCGGTGAGGAAAATGATCGGGACATGGCGGCTGCGTTGTGAGCCGCGCATCAATTCGGCCAGCGAGAAGCCGTCCATCTCCGGCATGTGCACGTCCAGCAGCGCCAGCGCGACCTCGTGGTCGAGTAGCAATTCCAACGCTTGCGCGCCGGAACTGGCGCACAGCACCTGGATGCCTTCGCGGCTGAGCAGGGCCTCCATGGCCACCAGGTTCTGCGGCACGTCGTCGACGATCAGGATCTTGGCAGCATCGTCGGTGTGGGGAGCGAGGCCGGTCGCGGTGAGGTTCATGGATGGAAGGCTTCCAGTCGGCTGCAGATCGCCTGCAGGGTCAACACCGCGTCGGCGCCGGCGTGGGCGAGGGCAGAGGCGGGCATCAAGGGGGCATCGGCATCGTCGGGACGCTGGATCCAGGCGGTGCCGCCGGCGTGGCGCACCGCGGCCACCCCGGCACTGCCGTCGCTGCTGGCACCGGTGAGCAGGATGGCGAGCAAGCGCTGGCCGAACACATCGGCGGCCGATTCGAACAGCGGATCGATCGCCGGGCGGGAAAATACGATCGGCGGATCCATCGACAAGGCGAGGCTGCTGCGATCTTCCACCAGCAGGTGGTAGTCGGGTGGCGCAATGGTCACCGTGCCAGGCAACAGTGGCTGTTTGTCCTCGGCTTCGCGGACCGGCAGCGCGCAGCGTGCATCGAGCAGCTCGGCGATCTGGCTGGGACGGTCGCGCGGCAGATGCAGCACCACCAGCACTGCCATCGGCAGCTGGGCCGGCAGACTGGATAGCAGCGCCTGCAAGGCCTTGACGCCACCGGCAGACGCGCCGATGACGATGGCCTGCGGCAGTGCATGAGATGGCGTGCGCTCGCTCATGCGGCCTTCCGGTACAGCCGCTGTTCGCGCACACAGGTTTCGAAGGCCTGCGCATGTGCGCCGAATTGCAGCGACTCCTTGCTACCCAGCCCGAGGAAGCCGCGGTGGACCAGTGCGTCGCGAAACAGGCCGACCGCGCGATCCTGCAGCGCACGTTTGAAGTAGATCAGCACATTGCGGCAGGACACCAGATGGACCTCGGAGAACACGGTGTCGGTGGCCAGACTGTGGTCGGCGAAGACGATATTGCGTTTGAGGCGGCGGTCGAACACCGCACCATCGTAGGCAGTGGTGTAGTAATCCGACAGCGAGCCGCGGCCGCCGGCATCGAGGTAGTTGCGACTGAACTGGGCGATGCGGTCGATGCCGTAGGCGCCGGCTTCTGCGGTGGCCAGCGCTTCGGGATTGATGTCGGTGGCGTAGATCACCGCTTTCTCCAGCAGGTCCTCCTCGTGCAGCAGGATGGCCAGCGACCAGACTTCCTCGCCAGTGCTGCAGCCAGCGACCCAGACCTTGATCGACGGGTAAGTGCGCAGCACCGGGACCGCATGTTCGCGCAGCACGCGGAAGTAGGGCGGGTCGCGGAACATCTCCGAGACCTGCACGGTGAAGAATTGCATCGCCTGTGCGAAGGCGTCCGGCTCGTGCAGCAGCCGGTGCTGCAGGTCGGCCACGCGCGTGCAATCGAAGCGCGCCATCGCATGGCGCATGCGCCGACGCAACGACGACACCGCATAGTCGCGGAAGTCGTAGTGGTAGCGCTGGTAGATCGCCTCCAGCAGCACCCGCAGCTCCAGATCGAACAGCTCGCCCGGTGTCATTGCCGCGAGCACCAGACCCGGCACAGCGACACCAGCTTGTCCACGTCGATGGGCTTGGCGATGTAGTCGTTGGCGCCCGCTTCCAGGCAGTGTTCGCGATCGTCGGCCATGGCCTTGGCGGTCAGCGCAATGATCGGTAGATCCTGCCACTGACGCTGAGCACGGATCTCGCGCATCGCGGTCAGGCCATCCATCTCCGGCATCATGATGTCCATCAGCACCAGGTCCACCTCGCGCTCGGCCAGGCGCTGCAGGGCTTCGCGGCCGTTGCGGGCGATCTCCAGCGTCACTCCCAGCGGTTCCAGCACGCTGGACAGGGCAAAGATATTGCGCACGTCGTCCTCGGCCAACAGCACGGTGGCGCCGTCCAGCACCGCGTCGCGCCGCCGCGCTTCGCGCAGCAGGCGTTGCTGGTCGCTGGGCAGCGAGGCTTCGACGCTGTGCAGGAACAGCGTCACCTCGTCGAGCAGACGCTCGGGCGAGCGCACGCCCTTGATGATGATGCTCTTGGAGTAGCGGCGCAGGCGCTGCTCCTCGTCGCGGGTGAGCGCGCGGCCGGTGTAGACGATGACTGGGGGGAAGGCCACCGCGTCGTTGCCGGCCATGCGCTCTAGCAGGTCGTATCCGCTGCCATCGGGCAGGGCCAGGTCGGTGACCATGCAGTCGAAGGTCGAGCTGCCCAATTGCTCCATCGCCTCGGCGATGCTGCCCACGGCGACGATCTCCAGTTGATCGCGCGCCAGCAGCAGTTCCAGGTTGGCGCGCAGCGCGCTGTCGTCCTCGACGATCAGCAGGCGACGCAGTGCGCGCGCGTTGGTCTCTTCCAGCTGGCGGATCGCGCCGACCAGCAGTTCGCGCGTGGCAGGCTTGATCAGATAGCCCACCGCGCCCAGCTCCAGCGCCACCTGGCTACGCTCCAGTGCCGACACTACGTGGACCGGAATGTGGCGCGTGGCGGGGTCGCGCTTGAGCCGTTCCAGCACACTCAGGCCGGAGGCGTCGGGCAGGCCGATGTCCAGCAGGATGCCGCTGGGGCGCAGTTCGGCCGCCAGCGCCAGCGCCTCTTCGGCATTGGGCGCGACCACGCAATCGAAATCCAGTTCATGCGCGACATCGACCAGTGCCTGTGCGAAGCGTGCCTCGTCCTCGACGGCGAGGATCAGGCGGCCTGGACGCTTGCGTTGGTCGCGATCATCGTCGGCGCGCACGGCTGGGACTGCGCTCGGAGCGATCGCCACCGGCGCGGTTGCCTGCAAGGAGGGCAGCGCTACTGGCGCGCGCGCGGCAGGTATCGGCGCTGGCGTCGGGATGGCGGGAGAGACGGTTTCGGTCTCGGTCGGGGCGCCGTCGATGGGCAGGTCGAGCGCGAAGCAGCTGCCGCGGCCCGGTTCGCTGTCGACCTCGATCGAGCCGCCCATGCGCAAGGCGAGGTCGCGCGAGATCGACAGTCCCAGACCGGTGCCGCCGTAGCGCCGGCGTGTGCTGCCATCGGCCTGCCGGAATGCCTCGAAGATGATCTCGCGTTGCTCGCGCGCAATGCCGATGCCGGTATCGCAGACCTCGAAGCGCACGCGTCCGGCATGCGGCGTACGCACCGTCAGGCTCACCTTGCCGTGCTCGGTGAACTTGATCGCGTTGGCCAGCAGGTTCTTGAGGATCTGTTGCAGTCGTTGGCTGTCCACCACCAGGTTGTCCGGCGCATCGGCGGTCGCTGAGATGTCCAGCTCCAGCCCCTTCTGCCGCGTCAACGGCTCGAACGTCTCGCGCAGGCGCTGCAACACCGTGGTGGTCGCCACGGTGTCGTCGGCCAGTTCCACATGGCCGGCCTCGATCCGCGATAGGTCGAGAATGTCGTTGATCAAGGCCAGCAGGTCGTTGTTGGACGAATGGATCGCCTGCGCATACTTCACTTGCTCGGCGCTCAGCGTGCCTTCCTTGTTGTCGACCAGCAGTTTGGCCAGGATCAGCGCGCTGTTGAGCGGGGTGCGCAGTTCATGCGACATGTTGGCCAGGAACTCGGATTTGTAGCGCGAGGCGGCCGACAACTCGTTGCTGTTGCGGACCAGCTGCGCCTGCGCAACCAACAGGGCCTGCTTTTGCGCTTCCAGCGCCTGCGTGCGCTCTTCCAGTTGCACATTGGTCTGCTCGAGCTCGGCTTGCTGCTGCTCCAGATCGGCCTGCGATTGCTGCAGGCTGCGGCTCTGTTCTTCCAGTTCCTCGTTGGCCACCCGCAGTTCCTCCTGCTGGGTCTGCAGTTCCTCGCTCTGGCGCTGGGTCTCTTCCAGCAAGGTGACCAACTGGTCGCGCAGCAGCGCGGTGCGCAGGGCCACCCCAATATTTTCGCTGCAACGTGCCAGCAATTCGCCCGCGCGTGCGTCGCTTGCATCGCGCGGGGCGACCCGTCCCATTTCGACGATGCCGGTGATGCGGCCATCGACGGTGATCGGTGCCAGCCAGAGCTCGCCGCAGTCGGTCCGCCCGAGCGCCGAGGCGATCTGCAGATGGCCGGCATCCACGCCGACGACGCGACGCACCGTGGCTTGCTGCAGCGTTTCGCCCAACTGACCGGCATGGATCGGCAGCTCGCGCGGCAGGTCGCTGGGCAACGACGTGCCGCCGGTCAGGCGCAGGCGATCGCCATCCACCCGGTAGAGCGCGCCGACATGCGCATCGAGGACCTCGCACAGTGCGCGTACAGCGGCATCGGCCAGCCCTTCCGGGCTCTGGTCGCCACGCAGGCTGGCTTCCACGCTGTTTTCTGCGCGCTGCAGCCACAGCGCCAGCTCGGCCTGGCGGCGCGCACGGATCGCCTGCATCACCACCAATGCCATCGCCAGGAACGAGATGCCGCCGATGGTGCGGTTGATCGAAGAGAAACTGGAATTGGTGCTGGGCGGGGCCAGCTGGAAGCCGATCGCCAACAGCACGCACGACATCACCCCGGCGACCAACGGCGCTTGCGGGCGGCTCTGGAACACGGTGACGCCGACGGCGACGAAGTACGTCAACCACACGGCATAGCCCAGCGGCGTGACCAGTTCCGCTGCCAAGGTGGCAGTCATCAGGCTCCCCGCGATCGCCCAGATCCAGCGGTCGCGTAGCATGGGGCGGGGCTGCATGAGGCGAGAGATCCGTGCAAAAGGCCGGTCATGGTAGCCGATAACTTTCGCATGCAAATCGCCGGAAAATTGACGTTTGCAGCCGTGGCGGCTTGCACGCGACTTTCACACAATGATCACTAATGTCGCGCGCTTTCCGGGGATTTTGGATGTGATGGATGCGGGCACGGCCATCGACCTGAATGGGCCGCTTTCCCACGACAGCCGGCAGTGCCAGCTGCTGGTGCAGAGCGTGTCCGACCACGGGATCTACATGCTCGATACCGCCGGTCATCTGTGCAGCTGGAATCCGGGCGGCGAGCGCATCACCGGTTATCGCGCCGAAGAAGTGCTCGGCCTGCCTGTGGCGCGGCTGTATCCCCCGGAGGAACGCGAACAGGGCGTGCCGATGCGGGCCCTGGAGACCGCATTACACGACGGCCGCTTCGTTGGCGATATCTGGCGGCAGCGCAAGGACGGCACCCGTTTCCGTGCCAGCGTGGTGATCGAACCGGTGCGCGAGCATGGGGTGGTGGTCGGCTTCGCCGAGGTGATCCGCGATATCAGCGAGCGCTATCAGGCCGAACAGCTGCTGGAGCATGCGCAGCAGGCACTGCTGCTCGCACAGAAGAATGAGGCGCTGGGCAGGTTCACCCTGGGCGTGGCGCACGACTTCAACAACTTGCTGACCGTCATGGTCACCAGCCTGGATCTGATTGCGCTGCGCTCCGATGGTGATGCGCGCACCCGCATGCTGATCGATGCGGCGCAGGTCGCGGTCGATCGTGGCGCCTTGCTGACGCGCCAGTTGCTGGCCTTTGCGCGCGGTCAGCAGCTGGCACCCGAGCGGCACGCTGCCAATGCGCTGGTAGGGCGGTCGTTGGAGCTGATGCAGCGCGCCTGCCCAGCCAGGGTGGCATTGACGCTGCAACTGGCCGATGCCCTGCCTGACATTCGGGTGGACCCTGGACAACTGGAGGCGGCGTTGCTCAATCTGGTTTTCAACAGCTGCGATGCCATGATGGGCGACGGCAACGTAGTGTTGAGCACCTGCCAACGACATGGCGCGGCGGCCGGCGCGAGCGCGGATCCGCACCGCACGTATATTGGCATCAGCGTGCACGACGATGGCCCGGGCATGCCCCCGCATGTGGCCCAGCGCGCCAGCGAACCGTTTTTCACCACCAAGGATGTCGGCAAGGGTTCGGGACTGGGCCTGAGCCAGGTGGTGGGCTTTGCATCCCAATCCGGCGGTTTTGTCGATCTGCAGACCGCGCCAGGCCGCGGCACCACCGTGACCCTTTTACTTCCGGCTGTCGAGGAGGCCGAGCATGACTGATACCCTGCGCCTGCTGATGGTCGAGGACCAGCACGAATTGCGCGAACTGATCGGCGAGGCCCTGCGCGATGTCGGTATCACCGTCGACACCGCCGACGATGGCCATAGCGCCTTGCGCATGCTGCGCGAGCATGGCCCCTACGATGTGGTGTTCAGCGACATCCGCATGCCCAACGGCATGTCGGGCATCGAACTGAGCGAGCAGGTCAGCCAACTGCTGCCGCAGGCACGCATCATCCTGGCCTCGGGCTTCGCCAAGGCGCAGTTGCCGCCATTGCCCGAGCAGGTGGACTTCCTGCCCAAGCCCTATCGGTTGCGGCAGTTGATCGCCATGCTCAAGGGCGAGGCAGCAGCCAGCGTCTGAGTGCGCCGGCTGCTGCGCGGCCGCGTTCAACGGCTTTGGTAGTAGACCTTGTCGATGGCGATTTCCACCGGCGCGGCCGGCGGATCTGTCACCAGCATGAACATCTGCTTGACCGACTGCAGATCCAGATCGTAGAACGCGCTCAGCGGAATGCTCACCTGGTGCCAGCCACCGTCGCGGACCAGTCCGTACTGATTGCCACCGTTGACGAAGTCCACCCAGCTATCGCCAAAGCTGGTGTTGATGCCGATCTTGAACGTGGACGGCGTCGTGGTCTTCATATGGAAGTTCAGCGTGCCGCCACTGTAGGCGGCCATATTGCGATGGTCGGTCTGGATGCCCAGGCCATACCACGCGCCGGCGTTGGCGCGGAATGCCATGACGTGACTACCTTCGAACGGTGGTTGCGCGGTCGGCGTCAGGTTGTTCCATACATACAACTCGGCATCCTCGCCAAAGCGTAAGCGTCCGCTGGTGTCATTCTGCTCGGTGAACACGCCGAAGCGGCCAGGCGGCATGGCGTGTTGCGCGCCGATGTATAGCTCGGACCCCGGGTTCTGGTAGAGCCGGATGTAGTCGATCTCCAGCTTGCCCGGCAGTGGTGCGGTAATGCCGGCAGGCGTGTTGATGCCCGGGAAGGTGCCGCCCACGGCGAGGTTGAGCAGCAAGTAGTACTGCTGATGGAATTCGTGCAGTGACGCGCCTTCGATGTTGGAGATGGCGAACTGGAAATACTGTGTGCCGTCGATGGCAACGCGGATGAACTGCGGATCCCAGGTCATGCGGTAGACGTGGAAGTCGTTATGCAGGTCCACCGGATGGGTGTAACTGGTGTCGTAGTCGGCCTGTGCGCCGTTGTAGTCCCAGTGTACCGCTGCGCCGATGCGGCGGTTGGCGGTGCCGTTGGCGATCGCTGCCGCCATGCCGGCTTCCATCAAGTCGATCTCGCCACGCCCGGGCCAGACGCCGATCGTGCCCAGCATCCAGTAGGCTGGCCACAAGCCGTTACCGACCACCGGCGTCTTGATGCGCGCCTCCAGCGTGCCGTACTTGAAGTGCATGCGGCCTTCGGTCTTCAGTCGGGCCGACGTGAATGGCATGTCCCCAAAGGTTTCCCGTCTGGCTTCGATCACCAGGCGGCCATTTTCGATGCGCGCGTTTTCCGGGCGGCTGGTGTAGTACTGCATTTCGCCATTTCCCCAGCCGCATAGGCCGAGTTGGCAGCCATTGCCCACGTCGTACGTCCATTTGCTGGCGTCGATGGTTGGTCCATCGAAGTTGTCCTGCCACACCAGCGTCTGCGCCTGCACGGAAGGTGCGCCGTGCGCAAGAATCAATCCAAGCACGACAGCGAACTGCACAAGGGTGTTGCGAGTAGTGCGCATGGTGCGTCTCTCCGGTGCGGCCAGGTGGCCACGGGAGTGCGACGCTGCGCAGTGGCGCAATCGAGGTCAAAGCAATTCGTCATCGCATCGCCGTTCCGTGTGCTTCATTCCGGAATAATCCATTGATGTCATGACGCCGGTCGCAGAAGCAGGGCGACGATGCTGCGTGGCAGCAGCATCGCTGGGTGTTGGGCTGGACGATGCTCTGCGGCAGCGGTCGCTTGTGGACGTTGGCAACACAAGCGCCGAGCGTGACGATGTTGCGTCCATCATGGTCGTGCCAACGCGTGCATGTGCTCGCCTTGAAGCACAACGATCAACTGCGGCGCGGCACGTGAGATTCCGTGCATGATCGCGGTATCGCTGGCGCTGGCCGGTCGCTGCGATATCCCTCTCGCGCGTTGAACCCTGTTCGAGCTTGCTACCAGCGCGGGGTTGGACCGGACACGCGTAGCCACTGGCACGTTTCGGGCGGCCAGTGCGCCGCCGACGCGTCGTACTGCTATCTGCTGCGATTGAGCATCGGAATCCCCGCCCCGAGCGGCCAGACCAGGGCGCGAACGCCCTGGTCATCGGTGCAGCTCAGCGCAACTTGAGCATGACCACCGCATGCGCGGGCAGGGCGACGCGCAGCCGCTTGCCCTGGATACGCGCACCGTCGAACACCGCCGGTTCCACCGTATGAGGCTGTGCATAGGTATTGATGCTGGTGATCGCCGCAGCAGTGAGGATCTGTCCCTCCACGCCTTGCACCGACATGCCATCGATCTGCACGTTCACTGTCGCTGGCTGGGTGGCATCCAGATTGGTCAAGGCCACGTACACGTGGCCATCCTTGGCCTTGACGGCCGAGCCGTGCACTGCCGGCACGTCGTACTCGCCATGTCGATAACGTGGCGACTCCAGCTGCAGGGGCAGATGGGTGGCATCCTGGTACGGCTTGTAGAGTGCGAAGACGTGATAGGTCGGCGTCAGCACCATCTTGGCGCCATCGGTGAGGATCATCGCCTGTAGCACGTTGATCATTTGCGCGATGTTGGCCATGCGCACCCGCTCGGCGTGCTGGCTGAAGATGTCGAGGTTGAGGGACGCTACCAGCGCGTCGCGCAGGCTGTTCTGCTGCTGCAGGAAGCCGGGATTGGTGCCTGGCAAGGGCGCGTACCAGGTGCCCCATTCGTCGACGACCAAGGCCACTTTCTTGGCCGGGTCGTATTTGTCCATGATCGCGCTGTGCTTGGTGATCAGCTCATCCATCATCAGCGTGCGCGACAACGTCTGGATCCACGCGGCTTCGTCGAACGTGGTCGAGGAGGCGCGCGGCGGCCAGCCACCGGGAATGGTGTAGTAATGCATGCTCAGCCCATCCATGAACTTGGTGGCTTCGCGCATCATCACTTCGGTCCAGTGGTAGTCGTCGTCGCTGGGTCCGGGTGCGATCTTGAGGATCTTCTGGTCGGCCGGCGCTTTGACGAAGGTCTGGTAGCGGCGGAACACATCGGCGGCGTATTCGGCACGCATGTTGCCGCCGCATCCCCACAACTCGTTGCCGACGCCGACATACGGCACCTTCCACGGTGCTTGGCGGCCATTGCGGCGGCGCAATTCGGCCAGGCTCGAGCGCGTCGGTGCGGTCATGTATTCCACCCACTGCGCCAGTTCCTCCGGCGCTGCATCGCCGACATTGCCCGCCACGTAGGCCTGGGTGCCGAGCAATTCGGTGAAGTCCATGAACTCATGGGTGCCGAAGCTATTGGGTTCTTCCACGCCGCCCCAGTGCGTGTTGACGCTGACCGGACGATCGGCAGGCTGACCAACGCCGTCGCGCCAGTGGTATTCGTCGGCGAAGCACCCGCCCGGCCAGCGGATGTTGGGCACTGCGATCGCGCGGAGTGCAGCCACGACGTCATTGCGATAGCCGCGGGTGTTGGGGATCGGCGAGTCCGGGCCCACCCAGACGCCGCCGTAGATGCCGGTGCCCAGGTGCTCGGCAAACTGGCCGAACAGTTGGCGCGAGACCTGCGCGCCGGGCTGATCGGCGTGCAGTGTGCCTTCCACCTGCACCTCTGCGGCCGTGGCTGTCGTCAGGGTGAGGCCCAGGCAGGCGAGCAATAGACATGGCAACAAACGGGCACGCACGCACGGTGCGGCCAACAGCGTCTTCCACGGCATGGTCGGACTCCGAAGGAGGGGCGGGGGAATCGTTGCGCAGCGAGATGCGCGTCCATCAGCTTAGTGCGGCTGGCGGTTGCGATACCAGCGTGCGCGATGCTGGCGACCACGGCTGCAGCAGGTGAATCGGTCGGCGCCCTGCGCGGGCGCTGCAGGATGTGCGCAAGGGCATGGTTGCAAGCGCGGCTTCCCCGCTATGCTCGGCGTTTGCCTGTCGAGGAGCGATCCATGCTGCGTGAGTTTGGGCGGTTGCCGGAAGGAGAGCAGGTCTACGCAATGACGTTGCGCAGCAGCACCGGGCTGGAAGCGGACGTGCTCACCTACGGCGGCATCTTGCATGGGTTGCGTCTGCAGACCGCGCGCGGGCCGGTGCCGCTGGTATTGAGCTTGCCGGATCTGCAGGCCTATCTCGCCGATGGCGACAGTCTCAACATTTTGGTCGGCCGCTTCGGCAACCGCATCGCCGGAGCCCGCTACACGCTCGATGGCGTCACCCATCGCTTGGTTGCCAACGAAGGGCCGAACCAGTTGCATGGAGGGCTGCGTGGATTCGGTCGCCGACTGTGGCGCTTGCTCGATCAGGCGCCAGCGGAAGTCGTGCTTGGCTACGACTCGCCCGATGGCGAGGAGGGATATCCCGGCAATTTGCAGGTACAGGCACGCTTCCGCCTGGACGGACATAGCCTGCACCTGGACTACGAAGCCCGCTGCGATGCGCCCACCGCGCTCAACCTCACCCACCACCCGTATTTCAATCTGTCCGGCGATCCGCACGTGCCGGCGGCCGAACAGGTGCTGCGGGTGCCGGCCGATCGCTATCTGCCGGTCAGCGCGGACATGATCCCCACCGGCGACATCGCCGCAGTGGCAGGTTCGCCGTTCGACTTCCGTCAGCCTGCGGCGCTGGCCACGCGTGCCGATCCGACGCATCCGCAATTGCGTCAGGCCAAGGGCTACGACCAGTGCCTGTTGCTGGCTGCCGATGCCGACTGCGTGGCCGAGCTCTACTCCCCACGCAGCGGCGTGGCGATGCGGATATATGGCGACGTGCCGGCCGTGCAGGTGTACGAGGGCCAGCATCTGGATGATCACCATCCCGGCCTGGGGCGCGGTGTGTGCCTGGAGCCGCAGGACTATCCAGATGCGCCGAACCACCCGCACTTCCCGCCAGCCATCCTGCGCCCGGGCGAGGTCCAGCGGCGGCATATCCACTATCGGTTCGCCGTTCCCGGCCCGGATCAATCGTGGGAGAGCGTGCGCGCCGCACTGGATCGCTGATTCACGGCCTGAGCCGGACGGTCGATGCCGCAGCGTGGGTCAGCGGCAGGACGGCGTCACGCAGTGGCGGGCAGCCGGCAGCGGCGCCAGGGCTGCGCGCGCTCAGTCGCGTGCGCCCATCACCAGTTCGATGACGAACTTGCTGCCGAAGAACGACAATACCAGCAGCGCCATCGCCGTCAGCGTCCAGTGCACCGCCTTGGTGCCGCGCCAGCCATTACGCCAACGGCCGATCAGCAACGCGCCGAAGACAATCCACGACAGAATGCTGAGCACGGTCTTCTGCAGCAGGCGTTGTGCCAGGAAGTCCTGCACGAACAACAAGCCGGTCAGCAGGGTCAGGCTCAACAGCACGAAGCCCACGGTGATCGTGCGGAACAGCAAGGTCTCCAGCTCGGTCAACGGCGGCAGCGCGCGCAGCCAGCCATGGAAGTCGCGCCTGCGCAGAGCGCGTTCCTGCAGCCACAGCATGATCGCCAGCAGCGCGGCGATGCCGAGCGTGGCATAGGCCAGCAACGCCAGCCAGGCATGCAGTTCCAGCCGCCAGTCCAGGTTCGGGCTGGGTTCGTGGCCATAGCCGTGGTAGCAGACCAGCAGCAGCGCCGACAGCGGGAAGACCACTACGCCGACCGCCGCAGTGCGCCCGCGCCCGCCAAACACCGCGGTGAGCCCGGCCATGCCCAGTCCGCTCAGCGACAGGGCGGCAAAGAAGTGCATGTCCGGCCCGCCGGCCGTGCGCAGCGCCACCAGCACGTGGTAACCGGCATGCAGGGCCACCGCCGCCAGTGCCGGCACCAGCCAGTGCACGGGCGCTTGGTTGCCATCGCGCAACACGGCACGGGTCAGCAGGACGGCTGCCAGCAGATACAAGGCCAGGGCGATGAGAACGATTGTCATCGTATGAGTTTCGCACACCGCGGCACCGCCCGCAGTGCTGCCCGACGCAGCGGGGTGGGCCTCGCCGACCGGGCGCGTGGCCTGCCGCTATAATCGGCATCCGTTTCCCTTTGCGGTTCCCTGCGCATGTTCGAGTCCCTTACCCAACGTCTCTCCGGCACCATGGAGCGGCTGCGCGGCCGCGGCCGCCTGACCGAGGAGAACATCCGCGAGGCCACGCGCGAGGTCCGGATCGCCTTGCTGGAGGCCGACGTCGCCCTGCCGGTGGTGCAGGCCCTGATCGAGCGGATCAAGGTGCGCGCGGTCGGCCAGGAGGTGCTGAAGTCGTTGACCCCGGGTCAGGCGCTGATCAAGGTGGTGCGCGACGAGCTGACTGCGGTGATGGGCGCTGCCGCCAGCGACCTGAACCTCAATGTGCCGGCGCCCGCCATCGTGCTGATGGCCGGCCTGCAAGGCGCCGGCAAGACCACCACGGTCGGCAAGCTGGCCAAGCACCTGAAGGAAAAGCGCAAGAAGAAGGTCATGGTGGTCTCGGCCGACGTCTACCGCCCGGCCGCGATCGAGCAGCTCAAGACCTTGGCCGAGCAGGTCGGCGTGCTGTTCTTCCCGTCGGAGGCCTCGCAGCAGCCGGTGGACATCGTGCGCGCGGCCATCTCCGATGCGAAGAAGTCCTTCGTCGACGTGTTGCTGGTCGATACCGCCGGCCGCCTGGCGATCGATCAGGCGATGATGGACGAGATCAAGGCGCTGCACGCGGCGGTCAATCCGACCGAAACCCTGTTCGTGGTCGATGCCATGACCGGCCAGGACGCGGCCAACACCGCCAAGGCCTTCGGCGAGGCGCTGCCGCTCACTGGCGTTGTGCTGACCAAGACCGACGGCGATGCGCGTGGCGGCGCGGCACTGAGCGTGCGCTATATCACCGGCAAGCCGATCAAGTTCGTCGGTACCGGCGAAAAGACCGACGGCCTGGACGTGTTCCATCCCGATCGCGTCGCCAGCCGCATCCTGGACATGGGCGACGTGCTGTCGCTGGTGGAGCAGGTCGAGCACAGCGTCGATCAGGAAAAGGCCGCCAAACTTGCTGCCAAGGTCGCCAAAGGCAAGAAGTTCGACCTCAACGACATGAAGGAACAGCTCGAGCAGATGCAGAACATGGGCGGCATCCATGGGCTGATGGACAAGCTGCCGGGCATGGGCCAGATCCCGGACAACGTCAAGCAACAGGTCACCGGCAAGGAAGTGCCGCGCATGATCGCCATCATCAATTCGATGACGAAGAAGGAGCGGCGCAATCCAGCCTTGCTCAACGGTTCGCGGCGGGCGCGCATCGCGCGCGGCTCCGGCATGCAGCCGTCGGACGTCAACAAGCTGATGAAGCAGTATCAGCAGATGGAAAAGATGATGGGCAAGCTGGCCGGTGGCGGCATGAAGGGCTTGATGCGCAACATGAAGGGCATGATGGGCGCCATGGGCGGCCGCGGCATGCCGTTCCGCTGAGCCGCCGCGCGCTGCGTCCTGCTCCCCGGCCGGACGCAGCCAATCCTAGGCTGTGCTATGGACGCTCGAATGGCGACGTAGCGGCGCGCAGTGCGGTGGTGTCTGCGTTGCAGCGATCCATCTGCGACCCGGCTGCAATCGGGCCATGCAGGCGTCTGCAGGATCAATGCTGCAGTGACGATCTGTGGTGGTGCATGGTGCGCGTCATCGACATCGCGCGCATGCGGGGCGTTTCAGCGATGCGCTTGCGTCACTGCCCGCATCGGCAGACGGGTACGATGCGGCTTTCTCAGTGCTCGGTGGATGGACACGATGGATCCCATGACGCGTGCGGCGGCCTTCCAGCAGCGTTTTGGCCTGCGCCTGCCGATCCTGCTCAGCCCGATGGCCGGTGCCTGCCCGGTGCCCCTGTCGGTCGCCGTCGCGTCCGCTGGCGGAATGGGGGCGATGGGGGCGGTGCTGTCGCAACCGCAGGACATCGTGGCCTGGATGCAGGGCTTCCGCAGTGCGAGTGCCGGGCCGGCGCAGATCAATCTGTGGATTCCCGATCCGGCGCCGACGCGCGATGCCGACGCAGAGGCGCGGCTGCGCGCCTTTCTTGGCCAATGGGGTCCTGCGGTTCCAGCGACCGCTGGCGATGCCGTGCCGGTGGACTTCGATGCGCAGTTCGACGCATTGCTCCACGCGCAGCCGGCAGTCGCGTCCTCGATCATGGGGCTGTTTCGTCCCGCGGAGGTACAGCGGCTCAAGGCCGCCGGCATCGCCTGGTTCGCGTGTGCGACGACCCTGGAGGAAGCGTTGGCCGCGCAGGCCGCCGGTGCCGACGCGGTGGTCGCGCAGGGAGCGGAGGCCGGCGGTCACCGCGGCGCCTTCGATGCCGCGCAGGCCGAGTGGCAGATGAGCGGGCTGTTCGCCTTGCTGCCGCGCCTGGCCGATCGGCTGGCAGTGCCCATCATCGCTGCCGGTGGCATCGCCGATGGGCGCGGTATTGCCGCGGCCTTGGCGCTGGGGGCCAGTGCGGTGCAGATCGGCAGCGGGTTGTTGCGCACCCCGGAAGCCGCGTTGCCGACGGCCTGGGCCGATGCTTTGGCGGTCGCGGAGCCGGAGCAGACCTGGCCGACCCGCGCGTTCTCCGGCCGACTCGGGCGCGCCTTGGCGACGCCTTATGTGCGAGCGGCTGCGGCAGCAGGCGCGCCACCGCCAGCGCCATATCCGGTGCAGCGCGCCCTCACTGTGCCATTGCGGCAGGCGGCGCTGCGCGACAACCGCTTGCAGGCGATGCAGGCCTGGGCTGGGCAGTCGGCCTGGCTGGCGCCAGCGCAACCGGCGGCCGAGGTGGTGACGCAGTGGTGGACGCAGGCGCAGGCGCTGCTATGCCGCTGATGCTGTGCAATGGCGAACGGGCGACGGCGCAGCAACTCGCCAACGCCGCCTTGTTCAACTACGGCCACTTCACCACGCTGCAGGTGCGCGATGGCGCCGTGCGCGGCCTGGACCTGCATTTGCAGCGCCTGCGCCAAGGGAACCAGGTGTTGTTCGGCGCGGTACTGGACGTGGCGATGCTGCGGCAGCAGATGTGCGATGCGCTGACGTGCTTCGGCAGTAGCGACGCCGGCCTGCGCATCACCATCGCCGGGCCGATGCCCGACCCGCGTAGTGGCGAACCAGCGGCCGCGCCAGAGGTGCTGATCGCCGTCTCGCCGGCGGCGGACATGCCGGCCGCTGGCTTGCGCCTGCAATCGGCACTGCATCAGCGCAGTACGCCGCAGCTCAAGCACGTCGGCATCTTCGCGCAGTGGCAATTGCGTCGGCAGGCGCTGGCAAGCGGCCACGACGACGCGGTGCTCGTCGATGCCGCCGGCCAGCTGCTGGAGGGCACGTTCTGGAATCTGGGCCTGTGGCGCCAGGGCCGAGTGGTCTGGCCGCAGGGGCCAGTGCTGCAGGGGACCCAGCAGCGCTTGCTGCAGGCCGGGCTGGCAGCGCTGGGCATCGAGCAGGAGGCAGTCCCGGTCTCGATCGCGGACCTGGCGTCCTTCGATGGGGCCTTTGCCTGCAATGCCCGTGGCCAGCAGGCGATCGTCGCCATCGACCGGCAGCGCTGGCCTGACCGGGCGGCACGGCTGGAGGTCGTGGCCCAGGCGCTGCAAACCCAGCCCTGGCAACGGATCTGAGCGGTCAGTCGCAGGGCTGGCGGGGTGGCTTGGCTTCGCGGACGCGGCCCGCTATAATCGCCGGCTTACCGCGCCACTCTGGCGACTGGGCAATACAGGACATCACACCATGGTCAAGATCCGACTGACCCGCGGCGGCGCCAAGAAGCGTCCGTTCTACCACATCATCGTGACCGACGTGCGTAGCGCGCGCGACGGCCGCAACATCGAGCGCGTGGGTTACTACAACCCGGTTGCCCAGGGCTCTGAGCCCCGCGTCGTGCTGGACCTGGCCCGCGTCGACCATTGGGTCGGCAATGGCGCCCAGCTGACCGACAAGGTGCGCAACCTGTATCGGGAAGTGGCCAAGTCCCAGGCCGCTGCGGCCTGATCCCGGAGGGCCGAGCCTTAAGGCTTGGCCCAAGTAGACGCAGATGAAGCAGACCGAGCGCCGCATCCTGCTGGGCAGGGTTGTCGGCGCTTTTGGTATTCGCGGCGAGCTCAAGATCGAGTCGTGGACCGAACCGCGGACGGCGATCTTCCGCTACCAGCCATGGATCCTGCGGACGCCGTCGGGACAGGAGTCCACGCTCACCGGTGCGCGCGGCCGCGATCAGGGCAAGCACCTGGTGGCGACGTTCCCGGACGTGAGCGACCGCGACACCGTCGAGGCGATGCGCGGAATCGAGATCTACGTGCCGCGCAGCGCCTTGCCGCCGCCGAAGGACGACGAGTACTACTGGGTCGATCTGGAGGAGCTGCAAGTGCAGACCGTCGATGGCGTGCCGTTGGGCACGGTGTCGCATCTGTTCTCGACCGGCTCCAACGACGTGATGGTGGTGCGTGGCGATCGCGAACGGCTGGTGCCGTTCGTGCTGCCGGATTTCGTCAAGTCGGTGGACTTCGCTGCCAATCTGATCGTGGTGGACTGGGATCCGGATTTCTAGTCACGCGCGCCCGCCGGGCGCGTGATGCAGAGGAGCCTTCCGCCGTTGGCCTGCCAGGCCCGGAGTGCAATGCATGCGCATCGACGTCATCAGCCTGTTCCCCGAGTTCATCGCGCAATGCGCGGCGTTCGGCGTGGTCGGGCGGGCGCAGGAGCGCGGCCTGCTGGCATTGAACGGTTGGAATCCGCGCGACCATGCGCAGGGCAATTATCGGCGGGTCGACGATCGTCCGTTCGGTGGCGGCCCGGGCATGGTGATGCTGATCGAGCCGCTGCGGGCTTGCCTGGAGACGGTGCGTGCGGCCGATCCGCAGCCGGCGCCGGTGATCTATCTCAGTCCGCAGGGACGTCCGCTCACGCAGGCGCTGGGGCGCGAACTGGCGCAGTTGCCGCGCATGATCCTGATGTGCGGTCGCTACGAAGGCGTGGACGAACGCTTCCTGTCGCATGCGGTCGACATGGAGGTGTCCATCGGCGACTACGTGCTGTCCGGCGGTGAACTCGGCGCAGCGGTGCTGGTGGATGTGGTGGCGCGCCTGCAGGACGGGGTGTTGAACGACGCCGAATCCGCCGCGCAGGACAGTTTCGAGGGCGAGCAGGGATTGCTCGACTGCCCGCATTACAGCCACCCGGCCAGCCATCCCTGGGGGGAGGTGCCGGAGGTGCTGCGCTCGGGCAACCATGCGGCCATTGCGCGCTGGCGTCGCCAGCAATCGCTAGGCCGGACCTGGCTGCGACGTCCGGACCTGCTCGACGAGGCAGGGCTGGCAGCGGCCGATCGACGCCTGCTGGCTGCCTTTCGCGAGGAACACGCCGGCGGTGACAAGAAATAAGAGCCCACCCCTAGCTCTTGCGGAATCGATTGGGGTACAATATGCGGCTTGCTGGCCAGCCTTGCGTCTGGCCCTCTCACGAACCTCGAGCAATCGCCGTGCGGCGACTGCCGGTCCAAATATCACCAGACACGCGGTGCCCACCATGAGCAAACTCAACAAGACCATCCTGGCTGACTTCGAAGCCGCCCAGATCCAGCGCCAGCTGCCGGAGTTCAACCAGGGCGACACCGTCGTGGTGAACGTCAAGGTGAAGGAAGGTAACCGTGAGCGCGTGCAGGCCTACGAAGGCGTGGTGATCGGCACCAAGAACGCCGGCCTGAACTCCTCGTTCACCGTGCGCAAGATCTCGCACGGCTACGGCGTCGAGCGCGTGTTCCAGACCCACAGCGCCACGATCGACTCGGTCGAAGTCAAGCGCCGCGGTAAGGTCCGCGCCGGCAAGCTGTACTACCTGCGTGGCCTGGAAGGCAAGGCCGCCCGCATCAAGGAAGATCTGGCCGCTGCTGCGCAGGCCAAGGCCGCTCGCCAGGCTGCTGCCAAGGCCGAGTAATCTGCCGGCAGGCATCCTGCCGACTGCCAGACGGCCGCCTTCGGGCGGCCGTTTGCGTTTGCGTTTGCGCGTGCGCAACGCAACGACATGTCGGCGAACGCTCAGTGTGGCCGTGGCGGCGAGGGGGCGGCAACCGGTGCAGTGTCGGCAACCGGCGAGGCCGGATGTGCGGTCACTTCGGCGGCGGCCAGTGCGGACGGCGTCGTGGGCGTGGCCAGCATGCGCGCCTTGCGCCAGCCGCCCCAACGGTAATACGCCAGTGATAGCAGCATCGAGCAGCTGGAACTGATCGGGAAGCTCCACCACACCGCGTCCGCGCCCAAATGCGGCAGCAACAGGTTGGCCAGCGGCACGCGCACGCCCCAGAGCGCGAAGGCCAGGATCAGCAGCGGCGGAGTCACCGCGCCGGTGGCGCGGACCACGCCGGAGATCACGAAGCTGACGCCGAACAACAGGAACGACCACACTGCGATGTGGTTGAGGTGGCGGGCGATGGCCAAGGTTGGGCTGTCCACCGGCAGGAACAGTGCCAGCGTCCACCGGTCGAACAGGATCAAAGGGGCGATCAGCAGGCCGGTCATCAGGAAGTTGGCGGCGATGCCGGTGCGCGCGGTCGCAGCCACGCGGTCCCACAGGCCGGCACCGACGTTCTGCGCCGCCATCGACGAGCAGGCAGCGCCGATCGCCATCGCCGGCATCTGCACGTAGGTCCACAACTGCATGGCGGCGCCATAGGCGGCCGTGGTGTCGGTGCCGAAGCCATTGACCAGCGACAGCATGGCGATCATCGCCAAGGAGATCAGCACCATCTGCAGCCCCATCGGTACGCCCTTGACGATCAGGGCGCGCAGGATGGACAAGTCCAGTCGAAACAGGCGGGCGTCCTCGCGGCCCAGCCACAGGAGGTGGCGCTTGTGTCGCAGATAGAGCAATAGCCCGGCCAGCGCCACGCCCTGTGCGATCAGCGTGGCCCAGGCAGCGCCGGCGATCCCGAGTCGCGGAAAGGGTCCCAGCCCGAACAGCAAGACGGGATTGAGCCCGATATCCAGCACGACCGACAGCAGCAGGAAGCGGAACGGCGTACGCGCATCGCCGGTGCCACGCAGTGCCGCCGACAGAAAGGCGAATGCGTACAGCAAGGGCATTGCCAGGAAAATGACCCGCATGTAGGCCTCGGCCAGTGGCAGCGACGCGGCTGGCGTCCCCATGGCCGCCAGCAGGTGACGCGCCAGCCACCAACCGCTGGCGGCAATCAGCACCGAGATGCCGATGAAGAAGCTGGCACTGGTGCCCATGACGCGACGCGCCTGGGCGATGTCGCCGCGTCCCATGGCCTGGCCGATCAGGATGGTCGCCGCCATGCCGATGCCGAAGACCGAGCCGATCAGAAAAAACATGATGCTGTTGGCATTGGCTGCCGCCGTCAGGGCAGTCTCGCCGAGATAGCGGCCGATCCAGATGGCGTTGACCGACCCGTTCAGCGATTGCGCGATGTTGCCGCCCAGGATGGGAAGCGCGAACAGCAGCAGTTGGCGGCCGATCGGGCCGTCGGTGAGCACGGCGGGCTTGGGCATTGCATGCGTGCAAGGGCAGAGGAGCCCGCACACTAGCACCCGCACGTGTTGCCGAGGTGGACATCCGGGCCGCTGCCCAGTGGCGCGGATCGCCTGAGTGCGGTATCACCGCCAGGTCGCGGGCCGTCCCATCGGTCAGGCGGATCCCCTTCTTTCTGCACAAGGAGCTTGCAATGCTGCGTTCACGTCACCACCTGCAACTTGGTCTCGGCGTGCTGTTGGCTGGCATGGTGCTGGGCCTGGCCGGCTGTGCCAGCGATGCGTCACTGGACGCTGCAACGGTGCGGCCTGGCGATCGACCGGAATGCTTGGTCGGTGACGACAGCGGCGCGGTTCCGGCACGTGCCGATGGCCTGCTCGCCAGCCAGCGGCAACAGCGCTGCCACCCGGAGCAAACGCTAGAGTGGAACAACACGCGTAAGAACGAACAACCCATGCAGGTGGATTTCCATAAACGCAATGAGTGAATCGGCAGTACAAACCGCGGCGGTGCGGCTGGATGTCTGGTTATGGGCTGCGCGTTTCTTCAAGACCCGCAGCCTGGCCAAGCAGGCGGTGGAAACCGGCAAAGTGGACGTGGCTGGCCAGCGGCCCAAGCCTGCGCGGACCCTTCGCAGCGGGGAGCAGCTGCGGATCGATCGCGGTGGCGAGATCTTCGAGATCACCGTGGTGGCCTTGAGCGATGTCCGCGGCCCGGCGCCAGTGGCGCAGACGTTGTATAGCGAAAGCGAGGACTCGCGCGCAGCGCGGGCGCAATGGCGACAGCAGCGTGCGGCCGAGCGGACGGGTTATCGCCCGCCAGAGGGCAAACCGGACAAGCGCGCGCGGCGCCTGATCAATGCATTGGGCGATATCGACGCGCTCTAGCGTTGTGCTGCGCTGTCGACCATCCGGGTCAACCTAGGCGGGTGCATTCCCCAGCAAAGGCAGTCGTGCGCCCAGCGACGTGTGCCATCGGGGACGACACACCGGTGTCGGAGGGCGTGATGCGATGGATGGCGTTGCAGGGCGTCGGTGGCCCGCTGGCTCGGCCGACGCGAGCGCACCTGCAATCGCTGATGCCTGTGCGTCCTTCATCGACGCTCATCCATCGAACCTGCGGCCATCCCAGTCACGCCTGCCCCGGCGTCGCCAGGGCAGGGCGGTTAGGGCGACGTCGCGGCCAACTCAGGCCAGGTCGAAACGGTCCAACTGCATCACCTTGGTCCAGGCGGCGACGAAGTCTTCGACGAACTTCGCCTCGGCATCGGCGCTGGCATAGACCTCGGCCACCGCGCGCAGCACCGAGTTGGAGCCGAACACCAGGTCCGCACGGGTGCCGGTCCAGCGGCGTTCGCCGCTCGCGCGATCGCGCCCTTCGAACAGTTCCTTGGACTCGGACGTCGCCTTCCACTCGGTCCGCATGTCCAGCAGGTTGGCGAAGAAGTCGTTGCTCAGCACGCCGGGCCGGTCGGTGAATACGCCATGTTCTGCCTGGTCGGTGTTGGCACCGAGAACGCGCAAGCCGCCGACCAGCACGGTCAGCTCGGGCGCGGTCAGGGTCAGCAACTGCGCCCGGTCGATCAGCAGCGCCTCGGCAGGCACGGCGTAACGACGCTTGGCGAAATTACGGAAGCCGTCGGCCACCGGTTCCAGCACCGCGAACGATGCGACATCGGTCTGTTCCTGTGAAGCATCGGTGCGGCCCGGTGCGAACGGCACCGTCACGCGATGACCGGCGGCCTGCGCGGCGTGCTCCACCGCAGCGTTGCCGGCGAGCACGATCAGGTCGGCCAGCGACACCTTCTTGCTACCGGACTGCGCGGCATTGAAGTCGGCCTGGATGCGCTCCAGCGTGCTCAACACCTGGGCCAACTGCGCGGGTTGGTTGACCTGCCAATCCTTCTGCGGTGCCAGACGGATGCGCGCGCCGTTGGCGCCGCCGCGCTTGTCCGAACCGCGGAAAGTGGAGGCCGAGGCCCAGGCGGTGGAGACCAGCTGCGACACGCTCAGCCCTGAGGCCACGATGGCCTGCTTCAGTGCGGCGGCGTCGTGGGCATCGATCAACGGATGGTCGACGTCCGGCAGCGGATCCTGCCAAACCAACACCTCGGCCGGCACGTCGGGGCCGAGATAGCGCGCGCGCGGGCCCATGTCGCGGTGCGTGAGCTTGAACCACGCGCGCGCAAAGGCATCGGCGAACTGCTCCGGATGCTGGTGGAAGCGGCGCGAGATCGCCTCATACGCAGGATCGAAGCGCAGCGCCAGATCGGTGGTCAGCATGGTCGGACGATGCTTCTTCGATGCGTCGTGCGCATCGGGAACGATGGCGTCGGCATTCTTGGCGACCCATTGGTGGGCGCCGGCCGGGCTCTTGGTCAGCTCCCACTCGAACTTGAACAGGTGGTCGAAGAAGTCGTTGCTCCAGCGCGCCGGGGTGGTGGTCCAGGTCACTTCCAGGCCGCTGGTAATGGTGTCGGCGCCCTTGCCGGTGCGGTAGCTGTTGTGCCATCCCAGCCCCTGGCTTTCCAGGTCGCTGGCTTCCGGTTCGGCGCCAACGTGTGCGGCATCGGCGGCGCCGTGGGTCTTGCCGAAGGTGTGGCCGCCGGCGATCAGCGCGACGGTTTCTTCGTCGTCCATCGCCATGCGTTCGAAGGTGTCCCGGATGTCCTTGGCGGCCAGCAGCGGATCGGGGTTGCCGTCCGGGCCTTCCGGGTTGACGTAGATCAGGCCCATCTGCACTGCGGCGAGCGGATTTTCCAGATCGCGGCTATGCCGCACTTCGCTGTCGTCGTCCTTCACCAGCACGCCGTGCGCCTCGTCCACGCCTGGCGAACCGCGCGAATAGCGCTCGTCGCCGCCCAGCCACTTGGTTTCGCGGCCCCAGTACACATCCTGGTCCGGCTCCCAGGTGTCCTCGCGTCCACCGGCAAAGCCGAAGGTCTTGAAGCCCATGCTCTCCAGCGCGACGTTGCCGACGAGGATCATCAGATCGGCCCAGGAGATCGCCTGGCCGTACTTCTGCTTGATCGGCCACAGCAGGCGGCGCGCCTTGTCCAGGCTGACGTTGTCCGGCCAGCTGTTGAGCGGGGCGAAGCGCTGCTGCCCGCGACCGCCACCACCACGCCCATCACCGATGCGATAGGTGCCGGCGCAGTGCCAGGCCAAGCGGACGAACAACGGGCCGTAGTGGCCGAAGTCGGCTGGCCACCACTCCTGCGAATCGGTCATCAGCGCATGCAGGTCGCGCTTGAGCGCGGCCAGGTCCAGCTGCTTGAAGGCCTCGGCGTAGTTGAACGCCTCACCGAGCGGATTGGAACGCGCCGAGTGCTGATTGAGCAGATCCACGCGCAACTGCTTGGGCCACCAATCGCTGTTGGTGGTGCCGGTACCGATGGTGGTGTGATTGAACGGGCACTTCGCTTCGGTCGTCATGAGTCTTTACCTGGGTGCATTGGGCACTGGGGAGCGCGACTACGGCAGTGGCGCGGAGGGATGAACGGCAAGGATCGGCGTAGCGGCGGCTGGTGCTGGACCTTCGGAATGCCGTGCGGCGGTTGGACGCGAGCGGCGAGCGATGCGGGACAGACCGGCTGACAGTAGCGGGCTCCTCTATTCGGTCGGCCCACCATAACGGGCCGGTTCGATTGGGGGAATTAGAATGATATTACTGGTGCTATAGATGTTGGCTATGGAGACGTCACCCCCTTTCAGACCTGCGCCGTCGACTGAATGCGCGAACCTGGTTAGTTCGCCTCAAACGCCGGCTCCGCGTCCGCGATGGAGCGCACAGCTGCGCAAGATGATGGGTCGCGGTCTGGTGATCGGCGACCGGGCGTGCGCGCTCGTGGTGGCGACAGCGGCTGAGCTGCGATGCAGAAGACAGCGCGTCGTGAACCTCCTGTACTTGTTATAAAATAACAATCGTTCGGTCTGCAAATGCCTGTCCCTATGATCAGGATCTCTTATGACCGCTGATGGCGTCTTCGCCGGTCATTCACCGGCGACTGCCGGGCGCACCGCCGCCCATTGTCTGGCGGAGGCAAGCAACATGCTGTCGCGGTGGGCGGACACGGTGGGACGCCGCGATATCGAAGCGGTCCTCGCCCTGTATGCGCCGGATGCGATCCTGGTGCCGACGCTCTCGGACGCCATCCGCGGTCGCGATGACGACCGCCGCGCCTACTTCACCTCGTTTCTGGCCGCCGATGGTCTGAGCTGCGACATCACCGTGCAGAAGAAACGGGTCAGCGCCAAGCTGGGCACGGTCGTGATCGGCGGGTTGTACACATTCACGTTCGAGCGTAATGGGGTCAGCGCGTCGGTGCCTGCGCGTTTCCTGTTTACGTTCGAGGAAATCGATGGCCGTTGGTTGATCACTGGCCATCATTCGTCGCGCTGTTCGGAAGGGGTGTAGCCGATCGACGCGGGCGCCGCTGGCGCGCGAGCAGTCGCAGGCGGCGGACCGCCAGCACCAGGCCGGTCAGGCTCAGGCACCAGCCGATCGCCAGCAGCGTGAGTTGCACCGCGATGTGCAGGCGTGGATGCGCGTCCAGCCCCGGTAGCCGCGTGGTATGCACGGCGTAGTACAGCCAGGCATAGGCCTGGCGACTGCGGTCCAGCACCAGCAAAGGTTGGCCGGTCGTGGTATCGACATAGAGTTGCGCGCTGCCGGGCACTGCCAACGATAGCCGGAGGGCATCGGCGTCAATTGCATCGGCCTGGCGATACAGCGCGTCGGCAGCAGCACGGGACCTTGCGGCCAATGGCCAGACGCGTGCGGCGGCAGCACGGATCGCCGCCACCCGTTCTGCCGGCGTCGATAGGTGGACCGCACCGGTGCCGGCTGGAATCTGCAGGGTGGTCGCAGTGGCTTGGCCGTGGCCGCTGACCCAGAGTTGGCCGCCGACGCGATGGAAGCCGATCTCGCCACTGCCTTCGAGCGCGTGCAGCGCTGCCGGAGCCAGGCCAGTCAGTGCGGCGTCCAGGTCGATCCCCGCATAGCGTTGCAACGCCGGCTGCGAGGGCTGGCCGCGTGAGAACAGCCGGCCATGGTCCATCGACAACCAACCGCTGAAGATCCAGGCGAGCACGATCACTGTACCGACCAGGCCCAGGCCGTGATGCCAGCGCAGCAGGCCGCGGTAGGGCGACCATCCGCTCGCGTGTCGGCGACGGTACTGGCTGCTGCGATACACGCCGAGCACGCTCCCTGCGAGCGCGCCGATCAGCGCGCACAACGCCAGCCACCACACGCTGCTATCCCAGGTGCCGAAGTGGCGACGCAGCGCGGTGAAATACAGCCAGTGCGGAATGGCGCCCAGCCAGTTCCAGCAGCGCTCTGACGCGCGCGTGCGTTGCATCACCTCGCCGGTGCGGGCCGAGACATACAGCGTGGTGCCATCGGCATCGTCCAGCGCGACCCGGTAGAACGGTCGCCAAGGGTCCAGACGTTGATGCACGCTCCATTGGTCCACCTGCAACGGGCCTGCCAGGGTGCGGACCGGCCGTCGGCCGAAGCGTGCCGCCACGCTGCGCGCCTGCAGCGGCGTGAGCAGGCCAAGCACGGCACCGTTGCCAGCATCGATGCTGCGTTGTCGCGCGCCTTGCGCAACGACATAGCGCGGCTGGCCGGCGATCGACAGCAGACGCAACCCGTCACCGCCGCCGGCGCGCTGCAAGGCCTCGGCCGGCGACAGCGCGATCTGCGCCAGCATCACCGGATCGCTGGCTGCCCAGCGATCCGTATCGGGCAGGCTGGGGAAGGGGACGAACAGCAGCACCAGGCCGCTGCTGAACCAGACCAGGAAGGACAGGCAGAGCAGCACCCCCAGCCAGCGGTGCAGCCAGGCCAGGCGTGCCCACAGCCGACGCTCAAAACGCAGCACGCAAGCTCAGTGCATAACTGCGTGGCTCACCCAGGAGCACTTGCCGCGGATAGGACACGTCGGCCCATTGCACGTAGGCGGTGTCGAACAGGTTGTCCACCCGCAGGCCGAGCGTCAGCGAGGACGTCAGCCGATAGTTGGCATAGATGTCGGTCAGCAGATACCGCTGCAGTTGCAAGGTATTGGCAACATTGCCCGCGCGCGTGCCGACGCCATGCAGGTCCAGCCCGAGCTGCAGCGGCAGATTGGCGACCGCGTCCAATTGCGTGCCGACGTTGAAGAGCGTGCGCGGGACGTTGGCAGGGCGATTGCCGGAGGCATCGATGCCGCTGCTGCGGTCGATGAAGTCGTGGTAGCGCGCATCGGTGTAGGCCAGGTTGGCGTTGACTGCCCAATGGTCAGCGAGCTGCGCCGATAGCGACAGCTCCAACCCTCGGGAACGTTGCACGCCGACATTGCTGACGACGTCCTGCCCGGTGAGGGTGAGGATGTCGTCGCGGCGGATGTCGTACAGCGCCAGGGTCGCGCTGGCGCGCTGGTCGCTGCCTGCCACCTTGATGCCGGCTTCGTACTGGCGCGCGCTGCTCAGTCCGAAGTCCTCGCCCGCATTGACCAGCAAGATGTTGGAGCCGGGTGGGTCGCTGCCGGTGGTATAGGACAGATAAGGCGTCAGCGATGGGCTCAGCGCGTAGACCAGTCCGATGCGTAGATTGTCCGGTCGGTAGCGCCGGCTGAAGCTGCTGGCGGCCTGGAATTGGTCGTCGGCGTCGAAGTTGCGGCGGTCCAGCCGCAGGATGTCCCAGCGCCCGCCCAGCACCAGCGTCAGTTGCCGATCCAAGTCCAGCGCATCTTCCACGAACAACGCGGTGTCGTTCCAGCGGGTCGGGCTGCGCAGCGGCTGACGTGGGCCAAAACTGCCGCTTGGCCCGGTGAGCGTGAGATCGACGCTGTCGCCGTGGGGGAAGCCGCGCTCGCGGACGAAGTGCAGTTGATTGTGATCCAGCCCGACCACCAGCCGGTTGTTCAGTCCCTCCAGCGGCTGGTCGACGCTCACGCTGGTCTGGCCGCCCCACAGATGCTGTTGATGGAAGACGAAGAAGCGGTCGCGATCGAGTCGGCCGTTGCTGGCGTCGTAGCGATAGCTTTCGGCATTGATCCAGCGCCGCGAGGCGTCGAACGCGAAGAGCAGGCTGCGCACGGTGATGCGCGGGTTCGGCGACCACACCACGGTCGCCTGCGGCCAGGTGTGGTGGGAGGAAATTTCTGCGTCGGCGACGTTGTAGTTGCTGTAACGCGTGCTGGCATCGACCACGCTGCCATCTGCACTGCGCAGCACGCCACGCAACGGTGTGCGCGCAACGGACGCAGGCAGCAAGGGGGTGCCGAAGTAGGTGCTGGGATGGTCGTTGCCAGCGTCGATCGCCAGCTGCACGCTCAGGGTGTCGTTCGGCCGCCACAGCACTGCGGCGCTGCCGTTGCTCACATCCGAGCCGGCGGCGTGGACGAATCCATCGGACGACAGCCGGCTGAGGTCGGCGCGATACGCGAGCACATCGCTGATGCGACCGCCGCTGCCGGCACCGAGCACACGGCCGCCGAAACGCGAAACGCCGGCCAACAGATCGACACTGGGTGCGGAAACGCCTGGCTGCTTATCGATCACGTTGACCACGCCGCCGATCGCGCCCTGCCCATACAGCACCGATGCCGGGCCCTTGAGCACGTCCACTGTCTGCAGATTGAAGGTGTTTTGCGGACGCGCGGTCATGCTCGATGGACCAAGATACAGGCCGTTGTGCAACCAGGTGATCTGGTCGCCGGTGAACCCCCGCATCGACAGGCTGGCCAGATTGCCTGGCGAGCCGCCGCTGGTGATGCCCGGCAGCGTGGCAAGCGCCGCTTCGACGCTCTGCAGCCCGCGCGCCTGCATTGCCGGCGCGGTGATCGTATCGAGCGTGGCGGGCGTCTGTTGCGGTGACAGCGCGAGCCGGCTGGCGGTGGGCTGGACAGGATCGGCAGCGGTGGCGACGGCGCGCACATCGATCGCGTCCAGCGTCTGCAGCGGGTGTCCTGTGTCCTGTGCCGTCGCCGCGAGCGGTGGCAGCAGAAACAGCGCCAAGCAAGACCCGCGGGCGCAAATGACGCGCGCTGTTGCGTCGCTCGCGAGGGAGCGAACGTTCATGTGCAAACGTCGAATGGTTGGCGTGATCGCCGCAATGGCCACGGCGATGGGAGGGCGGATGGCGGGCGTCATGGCAGCTGCAGCGGCAGCCACAGCACTTCGCCGTCGGTGTGTGCGACCAGCAACCACTGCGGCGCGGGCAGCACAGCGAGCAGCGCGACCGGCGCGCGTCCAGGCTGACGCAGCGTGTACCACTGCTCCGGCGCGAGCGGATCGCCCAGCAGCACGCTGCCATCGCTCCTGCCGGCCAGGATGCGTGGCGGGGCGGGGAGGGCACAGACGGCCCCGACCAACGCCTGTGCGTCGTCGTCGAACAAGGTCAGTGGCGAGCGCTGCATCGGTCCGTCGGCAGTGTCGAACGGCCACAGGATCGCCGCGTTGCTGCCACCGCTGGCCAGCCATGATGCATCCCCGAGCCAGCACCATTGCCGTACCTTGCGTGCATAACCGGCGATGTGGATCTGCAGCTGATCGGCCACGCGCCAGCCGTGCATGGCACCTTCCTGCATGCTGCTGAGCACGAAGCGGCCGTCCGGCGACCAGGTCACGGCCAGGTGGCTGCCGCGACAGGCCAATTGCGAAGCGTGCCATCCGTCGGACGCGCGGGTCCAGAGCGTGATTCCGCCGTAATGCGCGACGGCCAGGTGGTGCCCCGCAGGATCGAACGCGATGCCGCCGACGCTGGAGGGATGCTCGAGCACGTGCACGCGGCCATCGGGTTCCCACAGATGCACGCGACGCGCGACCGCGCAGGCGCGGCTGCCGTCGACGGCAGCGTCGACATGCTCGACCCACTGCCCAGGAAACCGCGCCAGCACCTGCGCGCCTAAGGTATCCACGCGCGCGAACATGCCGTCATCGCCACCGCTGAGCACGGCATCGCCATCGCCGCTGTCTGCGGCCAGCGCAAGGATGGCACCGGCGTGGACCTGCAGGCAGCTCGGCGGCTGGCCGGGGACGAAGTGGCGCAGACAGCCATCGCCCCAGGCGGTGGTGAGACGGTTTTGGCACGCGATTGCGGCGACTGGCACCGCATCGAGATGCAGCGTCAGGGCCGAGCGTTTCCCAGCCGGTGGCGAGGAGCGCGTCATGCTGCGCAGGCGCTGAAGCCTTCACGCAGGTGCATGCGCTCCAGGTTCCTGCCGATGAACACCAGTTTGGAAACACGCGCCTGCCCGGCGGGCCAGGCATCCAGAAAGTTGCCGTCGGTCAGCATGTGCACGCCCTGGATCACGTAGCGCCTAGGTTCGCCGACCACATCCAGGATGCCCTTGCAACGCAGCACATCGTTGCCATGCGTGGCCAGCAGGTCGCCGAACCAGCGCTCGAAGCGTGCTGGGTCCAGTGGCGTATGCAACTGCAGGGACACCGACCCAATGGCGTCGTCGTGCTCATGGGTACTGTCGGGGTCGAGGAAGTCCGGTTCGATTTCCAGCACGCGCTCCAGAGTGAAGGCCTGCAGGCCCAGGATCGCCTGCAGCGGCACGTCGCCATGCTGGCTGTGATGGATGCGCGCATAGGGATTGATGCTGCGGATGCGCGCTTGCAGGCCCTCCAGTTTCGCGGCTTGCACCAGGTCGATCTTGTTGAGCAGGATGACGTCGGCGAAGGCGATCTGTTCGGCGGCTTCGTGTGCTTCGTCCAGATGGGTGTCCAGATGGACCGCATCGACCACGGTGACGATGGCGTCCAGCCGCGTCCTGGCCGCCACGTCCGGGTCGACGTAGAAGGTCTGCGCCACTGGCGCCGGGTCGGCCAGCCCGGTGGTCTCGATCAGGATCGCATCGAAATCGCGACGTTTCATCAGGCCGTCGAGAATGCGGATCAGATCGCCGCGCACGGTGCAGCAAATGCAGCCGTTATTCATCTCGAAGATTTCTTCGTCGGCATCGACGACCAGTTCGTTATCGATACCGGTCTGGCCGAACTCGTTGACGATGACCGCATAGCGATGGCCGTGCGGCTCGGTGAGGATGCGGTTCAATAACGTGGTCTTGCCGGCACCGAGAAAGCCGGTCAGCACGGTGACGGGGAGCTGCGCAGTGGTCATGACGAACTCCTTGCGGGATCGAGCGCCTGTAACAGCGCGGTGAGGTTGTGGTGCATCAGGTCCAGATAGGTGCTTGCCGGCCCGCCGGGCTGCGAAAGCGCATCGGAATACAAGGTGCCGCCGATGCGGATGCTGGTTTCGTGCGCGATCTGCTGCAGCAGTCGTGGGTCGGTGATGTCTTCGACGAATAGCGCCGCCGCGCCGTCGTGCCGAATCTGCGCAATCAGTGCGGCGACGTCGTGGGCCGATGCTTCCGCTTCGGTGGACACGCCCTGCGGCGCTTCGAAGCGCAGTCCGTAGGTCGCAGCGAAATAGCCGAAGGCGTCGTGCGAGGTGACGATGGTGCGCTGGTGTGGCGGCAGCGCGGCGATGCTGCGCAGGATCTGCGCATGCAGGGCGTGCAATTGCAGCGTGTAGCGGGCGGCGTTCGCGCGATAGACCGATGCGCCTTGCGGATCCGCGGCGGACAGGGCGGCGGCGATATTGGCGACGTAGCGCTCCACGTTGGGAACGCTCTGCCAGGCATGCGGGTCGAGCGGGGAGTGGGCATGGCTGGCGCGTGCGTTGGCCGCATCGAGCCGGCGCGGCACCACCCCGTCGCTGGCCACCACGATCCTGCCGCGGTAGCCGGAGGCGTGGACCAGCCGATCCAGCCATCCCTCGAATCCCAGGCCGTTGACGATGACCAGGTCGCTGCCACCCAGCGCGCGCGCATCGGCCGGCGTGGGTTGGTAGACATGGGCATCGCCCTCCGGCCCGACCAAGGTGGTCACGGCGACGCGTTGGCCGCCGACCTGTCGCACCAGGTCGCCCAGGATCGAGAAGCTGGCCACCACACGCAGCCGGTGGCCATCCTGCGTGGCGGGCGAGGGCTGGTGGCGATCCAGCAGCAAGACGATGGCGACAAGCGCCAGCAGCACGCACACGCCGAGCAGTAGATGCAGGCGGCGGCTCATGGCGGTGCTCCGGTCGCAGTGCGCTGCCGACGTGGTCGTGCGTTGGCGGCCAGGCTGTCCTCCGGGCCGAGCAGCAGGGACAGCAGGTAGACGCTGCCAGCGGCCAGGATGATGGTCGGGCCGGAGGGGAGGTCGAAGCGATAGGACAGCCACAGGCCGATCACCGAGGCCAGCAACGCGACCGCCAGCGCGATCAGCAGCATCGGCGCCAGGCGCCTGGCCCAGAAGCGTGCAGCGGCCGCGGGCAGGATCATGATGCCCACCGCCATCAGCGTGCCCAGCGCCTGGAAACCGGCGACCAGATTGAGCACCACCAGCGCCAGGAACAGCAGGTGGGTGAGCAGACTGCTGCGCCCCACGGTCCGCAGAAACTGCGGGTCCACGCATTCGAGCACCAGCGGCCGATACAGCAACGCCAGCACGCTCAAGGTCAGCGTGGCGATCGTGCACAGCAGGAACAGGGCGGCGTCATCCAGCGCCAGCACGCTGCCGAACAACACGTGCATCAGGTCCACGTTGGACCCCTTCAGCGATACCAGCAGCACGCCCAGCGCCAGCGAGATCAGGTAGAACGCTGCCAGCGAAGCATCCTCCTGCAGCCGCGTGGCGCGCGACACCGCGCCGGTCAGCACCGCCACCAGCAGGCCGGCGACGATGCCGCCCAGGGTCATGGCGCCCAGCGACAGGCCGGACACCACGAAACCCACCGCCGCACCCGGCAGGATCGCGTGCGCCATTGCATCGCCGATCAGGCTCATGCGCCGCGCGATCAGGAACACGCCGATCGGGGTGGCACCGAGTGCGATCGCCGTGCAGCCCAGCAGCGCCCGCTGCATGAACACATAGTCCAGAAACGGTTGCCAGGGCAGCATCACCACGTATCCCCATGTGGCGACGACGTGGCGCACGCCGCACTCATCGCGTCGGCGGCGAGCCGCGCCTGTTCCAAGGTTTGCGCGCTCAGCGCAGTGGCGGTTGGGCCATGCGCGATCAGGCGACCGGCGATCAGCAAGGTCTCCGGGAAATGCTGCCGCACCATCTCCAGATCGTGCAGGACCGCCAGCACGGTGCGGCCCTCCTGGTGCCAGCGGTGGACCAGCCGCAGCAGGTCGGCGGTGGTGTGGGTGTCGATGGCGGTGAACGGCTCGTCCAGCAGGATCAGCTCGGCGTCCTGCAGCAGGAGCCGCGCGAACAAGGCGCGTTGCAATTGGCCGCCGGACAAGGTGCCGATCGGCTGGCGGGCGAGCGTGGACAGGCCCAGCGTCGCCAGCGCCCGATCCAGTTGCGCGCTGTCGGCGCTGCGCAGCCCGCGCAAGGCGCCGATCCGTCGCCACAGGCCCATGGCGACGAAGCCGCGCACGTCGATCGGGAACTGCGTGTCCAGCGCACTGCGTTGCGGCAGCCAGGACACGCGCCCGGCATTGCGTTCGATGCGTCCGCGCAACGGCGCTAACTCGCCAGCAATGGCCCGCAGCAACGTGGTCTTGCCGGCACCGTTGGGCCCGACCAAGGCGGTCAGGCTGCCGCGGACGATGCGCGCCTGCAGGTCGTGCAGCGTGACCTGAGCGCCGTAGCCGAGGCTGAGTGCGTGCAAGGCCAGCATGTTCAAGACGTCACCCAGGCATAGCCCAGCCACAACAAGGACGCCGTCAGCAGCGCCGCGGCCAGCCGGGCGAGTGCGCCGACCAGCAATGGGTCGGTGTACGGCGTGAGCGGTGTAGGGGCGCTACCGCGACTGGGTGGGCGGGGTGCTTGCAACACAGGCAATGCAGTTCGGGGGTGATAATGAAATGATATAACATAACTTTTAAGCGTGTGGTTAAGATCGTTCGTCGCTGGGGCCGGAAGGATGACGTGTGGCAAGGTGGCCTATGCGTTGCATCGGCCGGCGACAAGCAAGGGCAGACTTCTGGGGGACGATGACCACCCGGCGATCCGGGTGGCTGCAATGGGCTCCGCGTTCTGCACGGTGCCCATCACATGGATGAGGGGCAACGTGGTAGCGAGCTGCGCACACCACGGGAGCAGTCCACGGCCGCTTGCGACCGTGCGTGCGCAAGCGTTTCATCGATGCCTGGGTGGCCGCGTTCCCTGGTGCCAGCCCTGCATTGACCCGTCGCGGCACAGCCGGCATTACCGGCATTCGCGCAGCGTCGGGAGACACTGCGACGTGCGACGGCCGGCGTTGGCGCCTAGGCCTTGCAGTCCATGCGCTCCATCCCTGGGGGCACGGAAGCCCACGAAGGGTTGAACTGCAGTCCCGACCGCCGCTCAAGTAAACGCGGCGGCGGGCACAAGATCGCTACAGCAGCGATTTGAGTCGGTACAGGGCTTCCAACGCCTGCTTGGGTGTGAGTTCGTCCGGATCGAGCGCAGCCAGCGCTTCCTGCGCGGCGGACGTCGGCGCGGTGAACAACCCGAACTGCTGCGGTGCATCCAATGCCTGTGGTGCCATCTGCGCGGCATGGGTCTCGCCGCCACGCTGCTCCAATTCCGCCAATCGCCGTCGTGCCTGGTTTACCGCTGCCTTCGGCAGGCCGGCCAATGCGGCAACCTGCAGACCGAAGCTGCGGTTGGCCGGGCCGTCCTTGACTGCATGCATGAAGACCAATCGCTCGCCATGCTCGACCGCATCCAGATGCACGTTGGCGATGCCGCTGCTCCCGCCGCCATGCGACTCATCGGCCAGCGCCGTCAGCTCGAAATAATGGGTGGCGAACAGCGTGTAGCAGCGGTTGCTGTGCGCCAGGTGACGCGCGACCGCATCGGCCAGCGCCAGGCCGTCGTAGGTCGACGTGCCGCGACCAATCTCGTCCATCAACACCAGCGATTGCGGCGTGGCGTGATGCAGGATGTAGCTGGTTTCGGCCATTTCCACCATGAAGGTGGACTGGCCGCGCGCCAGATCGTCGCCGGCGCCGATGCGGGTGAGGATGCGATCGATCGGGCCGATCACCGCGCGGCGTGCCGGTACGTAGCTGCCGATATGCGCCAGCAGCACGATCAAGGCGTTCTGCCGCATATAAGTCGATTTACCGCCCATGTTGGGGCCGGTGATCACCAGCATGCGGCGGTCTGGATGCAGGTCCAGGTCGTTGGGCTCGAACGGTTGCTCGCGCACGGCTTCGACCACCGGATGACGGCCGCGTTCGATGCGCAAGCAGGCACCGGTCTCCAGCTCTGGCTGGGTCCAGTCCAAGGCCTGCGCGCGCTCGGCGAAGCCGGCCAGTACATCCAGTTCGCTGAGTGCGGCGGCGGCGCGCTTGAGCGGTTCCAGGTGTTCGCCCAAGGTGTCCAGCAGCCCTTCGTAGAGCAGCTTTTCGCGCGACAGCGCGCGCTCGCGCGCCGACAGCACCTTATCTTCGAAGTTCTTCAGTTCTTCGGTGATGTAGCGCTCGGCATTGGTCAGGGTCTGGCGCCGGCTGTAATGCACCGGTGCCTTGTCGGCCTGGCCCTTGCTGATCTCGATGTAGTAACCGTGCACGCGGTTGTAGCCCACCTTCAGCGTGGCGATGCCGCTGCTGGCGCGCTCGCGCGCTTCCAGATCGACCAGGAACTGGTCGGCATTGGTGCTGAGCCGGCGCAGTTCGTCCAGCTCGGCATCGTAGTCGGCGGCGATGACGCCGCCGTCGCTGAGCTTGAGCGGCGGCTGTTCGGCGATCGCCGAGGCCAGCAGGTGCGCCATTTCGTCATGCTGGCCCAGTTCGGCGGCCAGGGTCGCCAGCCGCGGCGAATCCAGCGGCTGCAGGATCGCGCGCACCGCCGGCAGCAGACCCAGGCCATCGCGCAGCGTCGAGAAGTCGCGCGGCCGCGCCGAGCGCAGCGCCACCCGGGTGAGGATGCGCTCCAGATCGCCGAGCGCGCGGAATGCCTCGCGCAGGTCGGCCTCGGCGCCGCGATCGATCAGCGTGCCGACCGCGTGGTGGCGATGCACCAACACCTCGCGCAGCCGCAGTGGGCGATGCAGCCAGCGCCGCAGCAGGCGACCGCCCATGGGCGTGACCGTGCTGTCCAGCACGCCGAGCAAGGTATTGCGGGTATCGCCGTCGACGCGCGTATCCAGTTCCAGATGGCGGCGGGTGGCGGCGTTCATTGCAATCGCCTCGCCGGCTACTTCCATCGCGATCGAGGTCAGATGCGGCAGCCGCTGCTTCTGGGTTTCCTCGACATAGCCCAGCAGCGCGCCGGCCGCGGCGGTGGCGCAGGGCTTGTCGTCGATACCGAAGCCGGTGAGATCGTGCAGTTTGAAGAAGGCCAGCAATTGGCGACGGCCGCTGTCGGCATCGAACAACCACGGTGGCCGCCGGCGCACGCCGCTGCGGCCGCGCAGGAACTCCGGCCAGTTGTCTTCGTCGGGAACCAGCAACTCGGCCGGCTCCAGTCGCGCCAGCTCGGCTTCCAGCGCGTCGGCGCTATCGACCTCGTTGACCAGAAAACGGCCGCCGGCCAGGTCCGCCCAGGCCAGGCCGTAGCCTTGCTTGCTGCGCGCGATCGCCATCAGCAAGGTGTCGCGGCGTTCGTCCAGCAAGGCTTCGTCGGTGACGGTGCCCGGCGTGACGATGCGCACCACCTTGCGCTCGACCAGGCCCTTGGCCAGCGCCGGGTCGCCGATCTGCTCGCAGATCGCCACCGACTCGCCCAGCGCTACCAGCCGCGCCAGATAGCCTTCGTAGGCATGCACCGGCACCCCGGCCATCGGGATCGGCGCACCACCGGAGCTGCCGCGTTGCGTCAGGGTGATATCCAACAACCGCGCTGCCTTGCGCGCGTCGTCGTAGAACAGCTCGTAGAAATCGCCCATGCGGAAAAACAGCAGCAAGTCCGGGTAGTCGGCCTTGGCGGCGAAGAATTGCTTCATCAGGGGCGTGTGCTCGACGGCGCCCGTGCTGGGTTTGGAGCTGTCTTTGATGTTGGAGCTTTGCAAGAAGGTCTTCCAGAATCGGGGGCGAGTTGGCGCGAAAACGATGGGGTAGCGAATCGTGCAATGGCTGCTGCAATGGCGGTCCGCACATGTCGGCGCTGCGGCGGCCACGGACGCATCTGCCTGCGGGAGACAAGTTTAGCCGAGTAGCCGCCACATGCTGGAATCTCGCCGGCTGGTCGGCACGCGCCGACCTGGTGCTGGCCAAGGTGGTTGTGGTCGGTTCACGCGCCTGGCCTGCACTCATGCGCTCATGGACCCGGTCGGCGGCTTGGGGCGGCAGGTACCGTCCGGACCTCCGGACGTCGTTCGATGGCTGATGAAGCTGCGCGCCTTCGCCGCTGCAGTGTGCGATAGCCAGCAACGCGATGCTCGCCACGGGTTTACACAGGGTGCGCCCAGCCTCATGACAGCGTGCGATCTGCCCTGCTTGGAAGGTCGGAACCAGGCATGGGTGGAGTGGTGACTGATGCGCTCAGCGGTTCGCTGGCGGGAGGGGGCGCAGGTGATGCTGCTGGTGAAGCACCGCGCTCGGCTCACTCTCCGGGCCTAATGGGACGCGTCGTCGCCGCAATGTGTCGCCTCTATCGCCCAGCAAAAGCGGCCGCCTATGTTTTACGCCAAGGGAGCTTGGCACGCTCGCGCCACCCAACCATGGGACGAAAAGCGCGATGGCGATGTTCCGGATCTGGATGCAGGCGATAGGCGTCGTTCCCATCGACGGTGGCTTGCGCGTGATCGGGGGCGATATCCATCGAGAGTGGATTGACGAGCTGCGCGGCTGGCTGAGGCCGGGCCGGCGAAGCGGTCCGCTCGCAGTGCCAGCGGTGCAGGTCTGCCGAATCGATCGCAAGCGACTGCCGCGAAACGCGATTTCGCTTTGGTGCTTTCTGTGGTGGCGACCGCACGCGCGATGCTGAGTCGATCAGCAGTCGCATAACAAGCGAGAATGCTTGCCAGCCATCACAGCACTGGCGGAACGGGGGGATGCCGAACCACTTTTTTATGAATAAATGAATATTTTGCAATCGTTTTGTAACAGCCGTGCCCGTGCGCATCGTCGGCGCGCGCGTCGCTATGCCGAATTTCATAAGAAAGGTTGCATTGACGATGATTGAAATTCAATCCGCAATGCCGCTGCTTCGATAACGAAAAACATCTGGTGTTTATCGTCGCGCTGCCAGAGGCTTGTGCAGCAATCAGGCATGCCGGTGTCATCGATCGTTATGTGGTTGCACTTCAGCTGCCGATGGAATTCGAGCGGCACTGTCGATCGATGGGAGCGCCTCGCCGCCGTGGTGTCGCCCAGCCTGGGCCGGAGTCGGTTGCCCCGCCATGCGCAGATGCTTGCGCGTCTTTCAAGCCCATTCCAGAGGCGATAATTCGATGTTGAAGAAACTGCATCACGTAGGGTATCGCTGCAGGGATGCCAGCGAGACCGTTGCGTTCTACACCGAGGTTATCGGTTTGAAGTTTGCTGCAGCCATGATCGACCACGTGCCGTCGAGCGGGGTGCGGCCGCTCAATAACAATATTTTCTTCGAGATGGAAGACGGCAGTTACATCTGCTTCTTCGACATCCTGGGCAGCAACGATGCGATGGTGCCGGTTGCAGAGGACTGGGCCCAGCATCTCGCGCTGGAAGTGAGCGACGAGGCGCGTGCGGAGCTGATCGCATCCCGATTGCGTGCGCATGGCACTCAGGTCGAAGGTCCAGTGATTCACGACGTGGCCGGTGACGGATCTCATGCCGAGCTTGCGCGTTCCTGGTACTTCCAGGATCCCAATGGGCACCGGCTGGAATTGCTGGTGAAGCCGGCGATCGCACAGACTGCGATCTGGAACGACTTGCAGAAGAATGCCTTCGCCAATCTTGCCAGGTGGGACCGGTTGAAGAAGAGCGCCGCCGCGTGATCGCTCTGTCTGTACTCGGCCGTCAGCAATCGCCTATGGGCACATCGCCATGCGGATGACTGGGAGCGCAGCGTGAAAGCAATGAACTACTGGGATTACATCAAGGTCGAGCAATTGCTGGCGCTGCAGGGAGGGCTGGGCGACGATGAGGCGGCCATCGGAAACGACGAGGCGCTGTTCATCGTCGTTCACCAGATCTACGAATTGTGGTTCAAGTTGATTCTGCGCGAACTCGAGTTGACGCGCGATTTGCTGCAAGAAATGCAGCCCGAAGATAGGCGTATCGTCGCCGCCATTCGTTCGCTGCGGCGTGCAACGGCAGCCTTCGAGCAGGCAAATCTGCATTTCAAGCTGATGGAGACCATGACGGCACGCGACTTCCTGGAGTTCCGCGGACGCCTGGCTCCTGCTAGCGGCTTTCAGTCCGCGCAACTGCGCGAGATCGAGATACTAATGGGGCTGGAGGATGCAGACCGTATCGCGACCGGGCAGGGCTGCTCGTTCAAGGAGGCGCTCAGATTGCCGGATGGCGGGCTTTCGGCCTCGGCGCGTCGTGTGGAGGCGCGGATCGCCAGTGGCCCCAGCCTCAAGCAGAGCCTGTATGCATGGTTGGTACGTCTGCCGATCGGTGGCTCGACCGCTCCGGGGGCGGCCGAGCGGTTCGCGCAGGATTACCTCGATGCATTGCATGCCGAGAGCCGCTGGCGCCTGAAGATCGCGCAGGATAATGGCCTGTCGCCGCGCGCCATCGAGCAGCAACGTTCGCGGTTGGCACTTGAAGATGCAAATGCAGCGGCCTTTCTGCGTGCAGAGGAAGACCCGCAGGCGTCTGCGTACGAGCGTCTGCAGCGTCGTGCGGTGCGTACGGCGATGATCTTCGTTGAAAGTTATCGTGAGCTGCCGCAGATGGCTTGGCCGTGCGAGCTGCTGGAAGCTGTGATCGAGCTCGAGCAGGCCATGCTGATCTGGCGTCAGCGTCATGCGCGGATGGTGGAGCGGTTCATCGGTCATCGGGCCGGCACCGGTGGATCGCCTGGGGTTGCGTATCTGGATCAGACCGCACTGCAGTACCGTGTGTTTTCCGATCTGTGGACGGTGCGTTCGCTGCTGCTGCGTAAAGACAGCCTGCCGTCGTTGCGTGCCGTCCGGCGTGACGAGGAGCTCGCCTGATGAGAGGCAAGCATGTTGCGGTGCTGGGTGGCAGTATCGCCGGATTGATGAGTGCGCTGGCGTTTGCGCGCGGTGGTGCAAGGGTGACCCTGATCGAGCGGGACACGGTCGACACACTGCCTTCCACGGGTGCCATCGATGGTGTGTCGGTCAACCACTGGTGGCGCAAGGGGGTGCCGCATGCCAGACATACGCACGCGCTCGCTGCGCTCGGGCGAAAAACGTTGCGGGAACGCGCGATGGACGTGTGGACGGCATTGGTCGCCGCAGGGGCCATCGAGATGCCGTTCGGCGCACAGTTGCAAGATGCCACCGCCACGTCGCGCTGCGACGATCCGGATCTGTTCGGGTTGTCGGTGCGTCGTTCCTTCGTCGAAACAGTGTTGCGGCCGATCGTGCAGGCCGAGCCGAATGTCACCTTGCTGACGCAGACCCCGGTGGACGGGCTGCTTCTCGGTGGTGATGGGATTGCGATAGTGCAGGGCGTGCAGACCGTCCATGGCGAGATCCGTGCCGACCTGACCATTGATGCGCTTGGTCGTGGCTCGGCGCTCTGCAGATGGTTGCGCGCGGCCGGCGCAGCCGTACCCGCAGAAATCGTTGAGAATTGCGGATTGGCCTACTATAGCCGCTGGTACCGTCTGCTGCGTCGGCCGGCGGCTCGACTCGATGCGGGGTTCTCCGCGGGCGGCTATGCCGCCGCAAGCGGCTGCATCGTCTGTCCTGCGGACAATGGCTATGCATCGGTCACCTTGATGGTGCCGCAGGGCGACAAGGCGCTGCATGCTTTCGACGATCCTGCACTGTTCACCGCTGCGGCGCGGCAGCACTCCGGCATTGCCGCGTGGCTGCAGTCTGGCGTCTGCGAGCCGGTATCGGACGTGTTGCGCTGGCCCGTATGCGAGAACCGCTTCCGGCACTTCGTGGTGGATGGACAGCCTGTTGTCGTGGGCGTGGTCGCTGTTGGCGATGCCTTGTGCATCACCAATCCCACCTATACCCGCGGCATGTCGCTGGCGATGCGTCATGCGTTCGCACTTGCCGATCTGGCGCAGCATGACGGTCTGGACGACCCGTATCGCCTGGCAGTGCAGGCCGATTCCCTCGCGCAACGGTGGGTGCTGCCGTGGCATGAAGACAGTGTCCTGCAGGACCGCGCGCGCGGCGCGCTGTGGGCCGGGACGGCGACCCACGTTCTGCCGCATGACGAGATCACGCTGCAGCATGTCGCCGCCGCCGCCCGTCACGACCCGGTGGTCTGGCGGGCATTGGCGCGCCGGACAGGGATGCTCGATAGGCCCGAAGCGATTTTCGCGCAGACAGATGTGCTGGAACGCGTGCGCGTGCTGCGCGGGCAGTGCATGCCGCCGCCATTACAGCCCAGCAGGGACGCGTTGCTGCAGCTCATCGCGCGCCACCGTTCCGTCCACTGCGCCCACCCGCTTGCCTGATTATCTGGATGATCTGGAGCCCTTCATGCAGCAAACAGCCTGGGGATTGGACAGTCGTCCAAGCCCATTTCGAAAGCATTATGCGCTTGATCCCGCCGTGCGCTGTCTCAATCACGGCATGTTGGGTGCCTGTCCTCTCGTGGTCCTGCAGCAACAGGCAGCGCTCCGCGAGCGCATGGAGCGTCAACCAGCAGCGTTTGTCCTGCGCGAACTCCCCGCGCTGCTGGACGATGCTCGCCACGCATTGTGCGAGGCGGTCGGCGCCGGTCCGGCGGATCTGGTCCTCGTGCCCAATGTCACCAGCGCATTGAGCGCCGTGTTGCGCTCGCTCGTCTTCGTGCCGGGCGACGAAATCCTCACCACCAATCACGCCTATCTGTCCTGTGCCAATCTGCTCGACTTCATTGCGCAGTCCACTGGTGCGGTGATTGTAGTCGCCACCGTGCAGGTGCCGGTCAGCGGTCCCGATGCGGTCATCGACACCGTGCTCGATCGTGTCACTGCGCGGACCCGATTGGCCGTGCTGGATCATGTCACCAGCCCGACCGCCATCGTGTTCCCGATCGCGGCGTTGGTGCAGCGGCTGGACGCGATGGGGGTCGATACGCTGGTGGACGGTGCGCATGCGCCGGGCATGCTGGCGCTGGACCTGCACGCCATTGGCGCTGCGTACTACGCGGGGGATTGTCACAAGTGGCTGTGCAGCCCGCGTGGTGCAGGCTTCCTGCACGTGCGGCGCGATCGCCAGCGTGGTCTGCATCCTGTGGTGATCAGTCGCGGCTATGGCGACACGACGACGCGCAGGGCGCGTTTGCATCTTGAGTTCGATTGGCAGGGAACAGCGGACCAGACTGCGTTGCTTTGCATCCCCGCAGCGCTGCAGTTTTTGGCTGGCCTGCTACCAGGCGGATTGGTCGCGCTTTATTTGCGCAACCATGCATTGGCCGTGCGCGCAGCGGCATGCATCGCGCAGTCGCTGCCGCTGAGGCGTGTCGCTCCCGATGCGATGGTGGGCAGCATGGTCGCATTGCAGATGGATCGCCAGGCCCCGGCGATCACTGCCGCCGGATTGCAGGATCGGCTGTACGACGTGCATGGTATCGATGTCGCTATTGCCGATTGGTCTCCCCCTTCCGGTCATCTGGTCCGACTATCGGCGCAGGTCTACAACACGCTGGACGAGTACGTCCAGCTGGGGCAGGCATTGGCCGAGTGCGTTGCGGCAACACAAGGTGCGGCGACCCAAGGAGCACTGGTATGACCATGTCCGACTTTGAGAACAGGCATGTCGTGATCACCGGCGGCGCGGGCGGGATCGGTATCGAGCTGATCAAGATCTTCGCCAGGGCAGGTTGCAAGGTGACCTTTACTTACCGGCCAGGCGAGGACAGTCGACGCCGCGCGTGCGCGCTCGTGGATGTACTCGGCACCGATCAGGTGACTGCGCGCGTTCTGGATGTCGGCGACCGCGATAGCCACGCGGATTTCATGCAGACCCTGGTCGAGCCAGTCGATATCGTCATCCATAACGCAGGTGTTGGCACCAAGACGGTGGAGCGCGCAGCCGCAAGTCATAAGGAGCAGGACGAGGCATTTTTCCGCGTCAATACGATCGGGCCATTGTGGTTGAGCGAAGACCTGATTCCTGGCATGCAGGCGCGCGGTCAGGGCAAGATTGTGTTCATGAGCTCGGTGGACGGGGGTATCACGCATTTTCCCCGCTTTCGTGCCGCCGATGGCATGAGCAAGGCCGCGGTGGCGTTTCTGGGCAGGCAACTTGCCGCCACCTATGCTTGTACCGGAATCGATGTCTTCACTATCTGTCCGGGCGCGACCGATACGCCGATGTTCCAGGCCAGCACCTTGAACGCGCTATCGTCCGAACAGAGACGCGCGCTAGAAGCTTCGCTGCCGGGCGGGCGGTTGATCCATCCGCGTGAAATCGCCGAACTCTGTTTTTACCTGTGCCGAGATGAGGCGCGCATCTTGCGTGGCGCCGTTATCGACGCATCGCTCGGTCTGGGCGTCTGCCCGGCCGTCATGGCATAAGGACCGTACCTATGCCTGTGCCATCGAACAGTTTCTGGGAGCAGTGGCTCACCGCGCATCGAGCGAAGCCCGAGGCGTGCGTGACCTATTCGTTGGCGCCCTCACCGCCATTGCGGCAGTTCCTGTCGGAGCTGGATCCAGCGTCTTCGCTGGACTGGACAGGCGAGGACTATCAGGGATTGCCCGCCTTGCGCGAGCGGGTGCTTGAGCAATATGGCTATCGCCCGAGCTGCGATGTGGACGATGTGCTGATCACCGCCGGTGCCCAGGAGGCAAATTATCTGGTGCTGACGCAGCTGTTGAGTGCAGGCGATGAGTTCGTCATCGACGCGCCGGGCTGGCAACAGCCTCTGGTGCTTGCCGAGCAGATCGGTGCGATTCCCCGGCGGGTGGCACGGACGGAGGCATCCGGATGGGCCCTGGATATCCCACAGCTCGAATCGCTGGTGACCCCCAAGACCAAGCTCATCTTCCTGTGCAACCCGAACAATCCTACCGGGCGTGTGGAAGACGCGCAGACACTGCAACGCATCCTCGTCGCCGCTGACCGGGTTGGCGCGTACATTTTGTCCGACGAAGTCTATCGCGGCCTGGAGTGGACCGGACCGGAGACGCCGCGTATCGCAACGTTGTACGAGCGTGGCATCAGCACCGGTAGCGTGTCCAAATTGCTCGGTTTGCAGGGGTTGCGGACCGGCTGGATGGTGACGCGCGACCGTGCGCTGTTGAATGCGGCGATGGTGCTGCGTGAGAACACTAGCGAGATCATGAACGTGCTCGGCGAACGGCTGGCCGAGATCGCGCTGAGGCCGAACCACTTCGCTGCGGCGGTGGCGAACTCGCGTGCGGTTGGGCGCGAACGGGTTGCCTTGCTGGATCGCTTTGTCGCCGAGCAGCCTGCATTGACATGGACGCAGCCGCAAGCCGGGCTGCTTGGACTTGCGCGCCTGCATGTGCCTATCGGCGCTGATGCATTCAGCAGGACGCTGCTAGCGCCGCCTTACAACACGTTTGTGATGTCCGGAGATGCGTATGCGTGCCCGCAACATATTCGCCTGGGGGCGGGCGGGGTATCGCTGCCGGAACTGGAGCTGGGGCTTGCGCGGATGGCACGGTTGTTGGCCGCCGTGTCCTAAAAGTCGCTGTCTGTGAACAGCGAGCGGGACGCGGCTGCGTTCGAGCTTGGGCGGTCCGGCGGGTGCCGGATCGTGGCTCCACGGAGAGTTGGCCGTCAGCGGCACGGAGCGTGTGCCGCTGGCCTTGGCGCCAGCCAAGCCGGCGCCATGCAGTACCCCGCTCGGCACCGCTGACGGCCAACGCATCTCATCTCAAAGTGCATAACACGCGCTAACTGTCGCCACGCATATTCTTGTGCAAGCGCAGACGCCTGGCGTGGCGCAGCACGCCGGGCTGGAGCGGAGCGCCGAGTATGGTCTGGTGTGCGGCATGAGTCGGTGCAGCACTTGCCACAACAAGGTTCCCGGTGGAGAGGCTTGTTCGACCCGCACAAGCGCGAGGGGTTCAGAACATCTCCCGCTTTTTGCGCGGCTTCAGGCCGCCAACAGCGCGGAGCCGAGGGTTGCGGGGGCGCTGAGGGCCGAGTTCAGCCTCTGCAGTGGCCAGCTCGACGGCGGGCGATGACAGGCGCTCGTGCGCTGCCGGTCGCTGACGCGTTCGGATCGGCAAAGAAGGCACACCGGCGGGCTACACGCCCAGGTCGCCGGTCACCGGGTATGGTGGCCGTCTTGTCAGATACGAGTGGTGGTGAGAGATGGAACAGCACCAGGCCGAGTGGATGCAGGCGGTGACCGAGGCCTTGAGCGAATTGCTGGCAGCGCGGGTGGCGCAGGCCACGGTGCTGGAGGCGCTACTGGTCTCGCATCCCGATCCGGTCAGCTTCCGGAAGGCATGGGATGCGCTGTCGTCGCAGCGCATCGCCTATGTGGCGCAGAAGAAGGCCGTGGCGTCGGCGCCGCGGCCGATGGATGCGCATACGCTGGAGCAGTTCCAGGCCTGGGAGGATAAGCTGAATACCTATTTTCCACGCTCGCCGGACGCTGCCGAGCCACCGGCCGACTGAGCGCGCGCGCACACGATGGCGGCTTGCTGCCACGCCGGCCCTCCATCGGCACGGTCAGACGCGAAGTTGCAGCCGGCAACGACAGGGGGGCGCGGTGCGAGCCAGGTGCAGGACCGGCGCGTCCCTCTGTCGATCCGCTGTGGAAACTGCGCGTGTCGCACTGTGTCCACAGGTGCGTCCAGTGGGGTCAGCCAGGAGACTGGGAATGTCCAGTTCACGCACGACACGTGCCATGCCGTGTCCTCACCAACTGCGTTCGCGCCGTGGCCGGCCGTCCGTCGCTTAGGGTAGGACGGTTTGGCGGCTGGAAAACGCTAAGATCCGAGCTTGCATACAGTCGGAGGCGTCAATGATCGATCGTCGTACCTTTCTTGCCACTGGTGTCGTTGCCGCCGCCGCGGGTTTCAGCGCAACCGCCGCCCGGATCGCGGCTGCGCCGCGCCAGAAGGGGCCGGCACCGTGGGGCGCGGTGCCCAGTGCGCGACAGTTACGGTGGCATCGGTGGGAGCAATACGCTTTCGTGCATTTTGCGATGAACACCTTCACCGACAAGGAGTGGGGCTACGGCGACGAAGATCCGCGCAGATTCGATCCCAGCGATTTCTCCGCCGATCAAATCGTCGCCGCTGCCAAAGCCGGCAATCTCAAGGGGCTCATCTTCACTGCCAAGCACCACGATGGCTTTTGCCTCTGGCCGACCCGCTTGACCGAGCATTGCATTCGCAATTCTCCCTACAAGAACGGCAACGGCGACATCGTCGGCGAAATGGCCGCGGCGTGCCGGCGCGCCGACCTGGCCTTCGGCATCTACCTCTCTCCCTGGGATCGTAACCACGCCGACTATGGGCGACCCGGTTATCTCGACTATTTTCGCAAGCAGATCGTTGAACTGTGCACGGGGTATGGCGATTTGTTCGAGTTCTGGTTCGACGGTGCCAATGGCGGCGACGGCTATTACGGCGGAGCGCGCGAAACGCGCAAGATCGATGCGCCGGCTTACTACAACTGGCCGCGGATGATCGAGCTCGTGCATCAGCACCAGCCAATGGCCTGCACCTTCGACCCGCTCGGTGCCGATATCCGTTGGGTCGGCAACGAGGACGGCGTGGCCGGCGATCCGTGCTGGCCGACCATGCCAAATGCGCCTTACACGCAGGAAAACGGCAATGCCGGCGTGCGTGGGGCGGCGCTGTGGTGGCCGGCCGAAACCAACACGTCCATCCGCCCCGGCTGGTTCTACCATGCCGATGAAGACGGCAAAGTGCGCAGCCCAGAGAATCTGGTGCGCTATTTCGATACCTCCGTTGCGCGCGGCACCAACATGAACCTCAATCTTCCACCCGACCGACGTGGCCGCATCGCCGACCATGACGTCGCGGTGCTGAAGAGCTTCGGCGATGCGATCCGCGCCAGCTTCGCCATCGATCTGGCCAAGGGGGCCAAGGCCAGCGCCAGTGCGTCGCGCGGTCCCGGGTTCGAGCCGGCGCGCGTACTCGACCGTCAGCCGGACAGCTACTGGTCCACGCCGGATGACGCCACCACGCCGACGCTGACGCTGGAACTGTCGGCGGTGCAGAGCTTCGATTTGATCCGACTGCGCGAATACCTGCCGCTGGGCGTGCGTGTCACCCGCTTCGCGATCGAAGCCGAGATCGATGGGCAATGGCGGCGGTTGTCCGAAGCGCAATGCATCGGCGCGCAGCGGGTCATTCGGCTCGATCGTCCAGTCGCCGCGCGCCGGGTGCGTCTGGTCGTGCTCGAGGCGCCGGTCTGCCCGGCGATCAGCGAATTCGCGCTGTTCCGTGCCGTCGCGCCAGTGCCGGTCGCGCGGCCGACGGCGAACGCGCCGGACGTGCTGTCCACCGCCGGTTGGCGCATCGTCGAGGCCAGTGGACCGGGGGCAGAGAAGTTGCTGGACGATGATGCCGGCACGATCTGGGTGGTGCCCGCTCCCGCGCCGGGCCATCCTGTGCAGGTGACCATCGACCTCGGTGCGCTGCGCCAAGTCGCTGGCTTCAGCCTCACCCCATCGCGCACGGTGATGAACGGCGCGGCACCACCGAAAGGCTATCGCGCCGAAAGCAGTGAGGACGGTCAACATTGGCAGCCGGCCGGCGCCGGCGAGTTGTCCAATATCGCCTATGCGCTCTCGACCCAGCGGCTGAATTTTCCCGAGGTCCGCCAGGTCCGCTACCTGCGACTGTCGTTTGCCGAAACGGCGGTACCCGCCCAGCGCATGGCGATCGCCGGAATCGGGGCGTTCTCGCGTTTGCGATGAAAGTTTGCGCCGCTACCCAGCCATGTGCGGTGAGGAGGCATGGCTGAGTCGACGCAGTTTGACGCGTTCGAGCGGCGTAATAGCCGGTGGAGATTGGTGTCGTCGGTCAAGCGTCGGCGACTTTGGCCAGGCTTATGCCGACATCGCTTGAACCGCAGCATGGAGATGTACATGCTGTGCATCGGCGTCTGTTCCGCATGGGAGGGAGGGGGG
>NZ_NSET01000140.1 GCF_009192945.1 Xanthomonas maliensis
TCGCCGCTTTGCTGCCGGCCCGCCCCGCACCGAGGGCAGCGCCGGTCTTGAGCCAGCCGCTGGCGCCCGGGCCAAGGTGGCGCAGGCTATTCCCCGCATGACGGGCCGGGTCGCCGGCGTTCGAGGCGGCATGGCGCAGGTGGTCGCCCGCCGTGCCTGCCAGTTCCAGGGCGCGTTCCAGCGCGCGTTCGGTGATCACAGTCAGCTTGCTCATGGGGGCGGCTCCTTTCTGAGTATCGTGGCCGCAGTCTGTGGGGTCGGACGTATAAAGGGTGTCAGCACAGGCCCGGCGATTTGGCTGCCGTTCGGAAAACCACGCGTGCGAGCTCAGGTGCCACGCGGCTTGGCGCGGTGGGTGGCAGTGGCGGTCCAGGGATCGTCGGGCCACGGATGCTTCGGGTAGCGGGCCTTCATTTCTTTTTTTACGTCGGGGTAGGGGTTGGCCCAGAAGCTCTTCAGATTCTGGGTGACCTGCAGCGGGCGGGCACCGGGCGGGAGCAGGGGCAAGGGGAGCGCAATGTGGCCGGCGGCCACCCGGGGGCTGTCGGCCAACCCGAACAGTTCCTGCAGCCTGACCGCCAGCACCGGCGACAGCGGCTGACCGA
>NZ_NSET01000141.1 GCF_009192945.1 Xanthomonas maliensis
CTTCGGCAGGCGGTGGCGCATCTCGGCCAGCACGCGCGACATCATCGCCTCGCGGTTCTGCCGCGCATAATCCTGCGCCCACGACACCGCCTCAACGTAGTCATCGAACAGCGGCTCGCCTTCCATGAAGAACGCCAGGTCCTTGTCCGGCAGGTGGAAGCCCAGCACGCGCCGGGCCAGCTCCTCGCGCGCCCTCTCGATGAAGTAGGTGCCGATCAGGTTGCCGGTGCCGCGCGAGCCGCTGTGCAGCATCACCCACACCGTATCCGTCTCGTCCAGGCACAGTTCGATGAAGTGGTTGCCGCCGCCCAGCGTACCCAGCTGGCGGTCCAGCTTATCGGTGCGGATCCTGCGGTGCTTGTCCTTGATCTTCTCCAGGCCGGCGGCCAGCCCGGACTGCACCAACCGGGTGTGGATGCTGTCGGGCATGCGGTGATGCTCGCCGCCGCGCCCGTTGCCGACCGGGATGCTGCGCTCGATGCTGTTGCGCAGTTGCCGCAGGTCATCGGGCAGGTCGTTGGCGCGCAGCGTGGTACGCACCGCCGCCATGCCGCAGCCGATGTCGACGCCGACCGCGGCCGGAATGATCGCGCCACGGGTCGGAATCACCGAGC
>NZ_NSET01000015.1 GCF_009192945.1 Xanthomonas maliensis
GTTGTGTTAACACGCCCTAGAGCGTGTTATGCACTCTGAGGTGAGGGCGAAGCGTCCTGTGGCGCGTCAAGACAAGACGTGCGCCTTGCCCAAGCTGGCCGCCTGGGCAAGGCGCGCAACGCGGTATCGGCGCGCCGCAGGGCGCTTCCCGTAGGGTTGGCCGTCAGCGGCACGGAGCGTGCGCCGCGCCGCTTGCCTTGGTGCCAGGTGCCAGCCAAGCCGGCGCCACGCAGCACCCGCTCCGCACCGCTGACAGCCAACGCATCTCACCTCAACGTGCATAACACGCTCTAAGGCGATGCAGGCCATCGCCTGCAGACCTGGCTGCGATGGCGATGTCGCGACAGCCAAACCTGCGTCAAGCAAGGCTGGGCCTGCTTTGGGATCGTCAACGCATCATCGCGGATCCAATATCCATTTAGGCCGGGGAATCCCACGTGTCCACGCGTCCCCAGCTCAATGGCGTGGTCGCGTAAGTGCATGCTGGGCAAGCGACGCGGCCATGCAGGTTGCAAGGCACAAAAAGGCGCGCGGTCAGCGCCTTGCTGCATCTACAGGTGAACTGGCCTCGGGATGACGAGCCCCGGCGCGCCGGGGCTCGCTGAGTTGCGGTGCCGAATCAGTTGCCGCGGCAATCGCGCAACCACAGCACTTGCAGGATCTGATCGTAACGATCCACCACCCCGGTCAGCGTCACCTTTTCTCCCGGACGCAATGCGAGAGCATAGGCGGACTGGTTGGCGGCAAATGCGCAGGTGATGGCAACTGTCTCGAAGCGATTGTCGCTCTGGAGCACGTCGAAGCCGACGTTATAGGTGCCGCCGCTTTTCAATACGCCGGCTTGATTGAGCTTGCCAGTGATGCGATAGACCTTGTTGGCATAACGCGGCTCGATGGCGGCAGGGTTGTCCTTGTGCTGGTTGCGCAGCTGGAAGCCAAGCTTGTCGGCGCTGATGTCCACGGGAGCAGTGTCCAGCGTCTTCTTTGCGAATTGCTCGCCTGCTGCGCCGGGCTTGACCTGATTCAACAATTTGCACATTTCGGTGCGTGCGCTGTCGGCAGGCGCAATGGCACCCTTGTTGACCTTGACCAGCAGGTTGACCGTGCCGACGCCATCGACAGCACTTGCCGATACGATCATCGGAATCGGCTTGTGGGTCATGGTTTCCGGCTCTTCGATCAACATTGAGCCAGCGTCCGCGTCCTCGCTGAGGACATCCATTTTTGCCTGCTTGGCAATCACGTGCATCTGGCCGATTGCGCTGCGCACAGTCAGGCCTGGGTGGCTAACCGAGGCGGAGAAGGTGGTTCCAACAAAGGGGTTGCCCTTTTTCTGGAAACTGTCCTCGCAGGTTGCGGCAAGCGCGGGGGCCGAGGCTGCAAGTAGCAGCGCGGCACCAAGGTGACGAGCGTTCATGGTCAACATCCTTGATCAGAAAGGGGGCTGCGAAGGCTGTCGCGCGCCGTAAGCGGGCGTAGAGCCGCATCGATCGCAGCCCCTGGCATCCTTGCGGGCACGATTCTCTCAGTGGAACGCTTGCGCCGCAATCGGCGGATTCGCGGTAGCGAACAGAAGAGCGCGTATTGGTCGACTTCAGCGACTACGCTCGGTTGCGCAACGGGGGAACGTCGGTATGGATCGGTGCCGCCAAGTACGCTGGCGTCCCGGCAGCGATGCACTGCCGGGATGTCGCGTGAGGGTGCTCACCCCTCCCAGGTCGGCAACTTCTTCGCCACTGCGACGTTCTTCAGGCCGACATACTTCGGCAGGCCGTCGTTGCCGTAGACCAGCGGCGCTTCGCCCTTGATCAGTGGGGCGAAATAACGGCGGGCACGCTCGGTGATGCCGAAGCCATCCTTGCGCAGGAAGCTGGGTGGCATTTTCTTTTCGTGATTGGCCACCTTGTGCAGCGGGGCGGGCACGATCTTCCAGCGATAGGGAGCGTCGCTGACGCGTTCGATCACCGGGATCACCGCGTTCATGCCCTTGAGGGCGTATTGCACGGCGGCCTTGCCGACCGCCTGGGCCTGTTCCCAGTCGGTCTTGGAGGCCAGGTGGCGTGCGGAGCGTTGCAGGTAATCGGGCAGCGTCCAGTGCACCTTGTAGCCGAGTTCCTGTTTGACCTGCGCTGCGAGATACGAGGCCACGCCGCCGAGTTGCGCGTGGCCAAACGAGTCGGTCGCTCCGCCGGCATCGGCGACGAATTTGCCGTGTGCGTCCTGGATGCCTTCGCTGGCGACCACCACGCACCAGCCAACCTTCTCCACCACTTGCTTGACCTTGGTCAGGAACGCGGCCTGGTCGTAGGCCCGCTCCGGCAGCAGGATGATCTGCGGCGCGTCGTCCGGGCCTTGCCCGGCCAGGCCCGCCGCCGCGGCCAGCCAGCCGGCATGGCGGCCCATCGCTTCGTAGATGAAGACCTTGGTCGAGGTCTCGGCCATCGCCGCCACATCCAGCGCGGCTTCGCGGACCGACACCGCGGTGTACTTGGCCGCCGAACCGAATCCCGGACAGGTGTCGGTCACCGCCAGATCGTTGTCGATGGTCTTGGGGACGCCGATGCACTGGAGCGGGTAGCCGAAGGCCTCGGCCAGCTGCGAGACCTTCCAGGCCGTATCGGCCGAGTCGTTGCCGCCGTTGTAAAGGAACCAGCGCACGTCGTGGGCGCGCAGCACCTCCAGCAAGCGCTCGTACTTGGCGCGGTCCTGCTCCAGCGACTTGAGCTTGTAGCGACACGAGCCGAAGGCGCCACCCGGCGTCTGCGCTAGCGCGGCGATCGCCGCCGCCGATTCCTTGCTGGTGTCGATCAGCTCCTCGCGCAGCGCGCCGAGGATGCCATTGCGGGCGGCCAATACCTTGACCTTGCGCGCACGCGCTTCGCTGATCACACCAGCGGCGGTGGCGTTGATGACGGCGGTGACGCCGCCAGACTGCGCATATAGCAGGTTGCCTTTGGTCATAGCGGGACAGGCTCCTTGGAGTGAGACAGGGACGGGGACATTGCAGGGACATTCCCCGGATGCGGTAAGCTGGAAGGCCATGCGGTCACCATGGCAGCGATAGCCCGAGTCTAACGCCGCCAGCCGCAACGCGTTTTTATTCGATAGTGGAGTCCACTGATGCGATTGGTTCTGTTGGGACCGCCCGGTTCGGGCAAGGGCACCCAGGCGGCACGGCTCAAAGACAAGTTCCAGATCCCGCACATTTCCACCGGCGACCTGCTGCGCGCCGAGGTGGCGGCAGGTACGCCGCTGGGCTTGCAGGCCAAGGAAGTGATGGCGCGCGGCGATCTGGTGTCCGACGACATCCTGCTCGGCATGCTGGAGTCGCGGCTCGGTCAGGCCGATGTCGGCAAGGGGTTCATCCTCGACGGCTATCCGCGCAACGTGGCCCAGGCCAATGCGCTGGACGGGCTGCTGGAGAAGATCGGCCAGCCGCTGGATGCAGTGGTGCAGTTGGACGTCGCCAACGAACTGCTGGTGGAGCGCATTGCCGGTCGCGCCAAGGCCGAGGGACGCGAAGACGACAATCCCGAGTCGGTCCGCAAGCGCTTGCAGGTCTATACCGATTCCACCGCTCCGGTGATCGGCTTCTACGAACAGCGCGGCAAGCTCGCGCGCGTGGACGGCGTCGGCACGCTGGACGAAGTGCTCGACCGTATCAGCCAGGCACTGGGCCGCTGAGCGAAGGAGGCCGGGCGTGCCGCCCGGCCTTGTCACGGACGCCGGACAAGAAAAACCCCGGGCGGACAGGCCGACCGGGGCGGAATGACGCCAGTAATGAGCTTGCTCAAAGCTCCGACAGCATGAGCTCCCTGGGGATTTGGCCTCTTGGGGAGTAGGACCAAAGGGGTGCTGCGACTGGCGTTCAGCATGGTGATGGATGTGATGGAGTTCGCATATCGGGAATTTCCCGACAGTGGGGTAGGTGTTCCCCGACATCGCCGTGACGACGTCGGCGCCAATGCCCAGCAACTGCGACGATCGGCGACAATGTGCGCATGAGCAAACTCCACATCCTCGGCATCGCCGGGACCTTCATGGGCGGTGTTGCCGCCCTCGCACGCGAACTGGGCTGGCAGGTGGAAGGCAGCGACCAGGCGATCTACCCACCGATGTCGACCCAGCTGGAACGCCTGGGCATCACGCTCGCCCAAGGCTATGCAGCCGAGCATGTGTCCGCCGATGCGGAAGTGGTCATCGGCAACGCGCTCTCGCGCGGCAATCCGGCGGTCGAGGCCGTTCTGGATGCCGGCCGCAGTTACACCTCCGGGGCGCAGTGGTTGGCCGAGCGGGTGCTGCCGGGGCGCGATGTGCTGGCCGTGGCCGGCACGCATGGCAAGACCACCACCAGCAGCATCCTGAGCTACCTGCTGGAGGCCGCCGGCCAGGCACCGGGCTTTCTGATCGGCGGCGTCGCCGAGGATTTTGGCGTCTCGGCGCGTGTGGGGCACGGGCGCGCCTTCGTGGTGGAGGCCGACGAGTACGACACCGCGTTTTTCGACAAGCGCAGCAAGTTCGTCCACTACCGGCCGCTGATCGCCATCCTCAACAATCTCGAATACGACCACGCCGATATCTTCCCCGACGTGGCGGCGATCCAGCGTCAGTTCCACCATCTTGTCCGCACGGTGCCGGGGCGAGGGCGGCTGATCGTCAATGGCGAGGATGCCCACCTGGCCGACGTGCTGGCGATGGGCTGTTGGACGCCGGTGGAGCGCTTCGGCTTCGATCCTGGATTGGACTGGAGCGCGCAGTTGATCGCTGCCGATGGCAGCGCGTTCGCGGTGCTGCGCCATGGTGTCGAGATCGGCCGGGTGCAATGGCCTCTGGTCGGCCGTCACAACGTCCTCAACGCCCTGGCAGCGCTTGCGGCGGTGCAGGCGATCGACGTGGATCCGGCCACGGTGATGCCGGCGCTGGCACGCTTCCAGAGCGTCAAACGGCGGCTGGAGGTGCTCGGCCAGCGCAATGGCATCACCGTCTACGACGACTTCGCCCACCATCCCACCGCGATCGCCACGACCTTGCAGGGCCTGCGCGCCAAGGTCGGCGATGCGCGTGTGCTGGTGGCGATGGAGCCGCGCAGCAATTCGATGCGTTTGGGCGCGCACGCGCAGGCGTTGGCGCCCTCGCTGCAGGATGCCGACGCGGTGGTGTTCCTGCATCGCCCGGAGCTGGCGTGGGACGCAGCGCCGATCGTGGCGCAGGTGCGTGGCCAGGCGCAGGTCGTGCGTGATGTCGATGCGTTGCTGCATGCGCTGGGCGAGCTCGCGCGTCCAGGCGACCATGTGGTCTTCATGTCCAATGGCGGCTTCGACGCCGCGCCGCGCCGCTTCCTGGCGCAGTTGGCCTGACGGTGCGCGATATGCACGACGACGCCACGACCGGCACGTTGCCGTTGTTTCCCCTGCACAGCGTGCTGCTGCCGGGTGCGGCGCTGGGCTTGCGGGTGTTCGAACGGCGCTACCTGGACCTGGTGCGCGAATGCGGGCGCCAGGGCACCAGCTTCGGCGTCTGCCTGATCCTGGATGGGAACGAAGTCGGCGCACCAGCGGTGCCGGCGGCCTATGGCACCGAGGTGCGGATCGAGGACTTCGACGTCGGCGCCGATGGCGTGCTGGTGCTGCGCCTGCGCGGTACGCGGCGGTTCCATGTGCAGCGCTCGCGCGTGCGTGACAACGGCTTGGTGGTCGGCGAGGTCGAATGGTGCGAACCGGACAGCGACGATGAGCTGCGTCCGCAGCACGCGTTGTTGGCCACCGTGCTCGAACGCATGCTCGAGCAGGTCGGCGGCGAGTTCCTGTCCGCCGGTCCGGCCTTGCTGGACCAGGCAGCTTGGGTGGGGTGGCGGCTGGCAGAGCTGTTGCCGTTGACCGAGCGGCAGCGCCTATCGCTGCTGCAACGCGACGACCCGCATCGACGCCTGGACCAACTGTTGGCATGGATGCCCTAGGGCGTGTTACGCACGTTGAGATGAGATGCGTCACCTCACAGGACATAACACGCTCTAGCGCGCCACGCATCGGGCTCCTCACCGCTCTTGCACCGCCGTCACTGCAGACTCGGGCACGTTTGAGTGCGCCTGGGCGCCGCGCCGCGGTGCGCATGTCCGATCCTGTCAGCCACTGCGGAGCCACGCCTTGATCATCGATGTGAAGCCGCGCGTTGCCGACATCGTTCGCGAGGCGTGGCCAACGCTGGCGGTCTTGTTCGTGTGGGACGTGTTGATCACCATCGTCTATTACGTGCTGCCGTTTCGCGCGCCAGCGCTGCCGTTGACGATCTTTGGTTCGGCATTGGCGCTGTTCCTGGGCTTTCGCGCAAATTCCACTTACCAGCGCTGGTGGGAAGGGCGCGTGCTGTGGGGACAGATGATCAATGCCTCGCGCAACCTGGTGCGGCTGGCGGCGACGCTGCTCGACACGCCGGAGAGTGGCGCGAGTGGACGAGCGATCGCGCTGCGCCAGATCGCCTACGTCAACACCTTGCGATGCCAGTTACGGCGTCTGCCGATCGCCATGGCGCTGGAGTCACGGGTGGATCCTGGCGAGGCCGCAGCGGTGATGACGCGCAGCAATGTCGCCAACGGACTGCTCGACACTACCGGTCGCGACATCGAACAAGCGCGGCGCCGTGGCTGGATCGACAGCATCCAGCAAGCCAGCGTCGAGCGCGTGCTGGTCGACATGGCCAACGCACAAGGGGGAATGGAGCGGCTGAAGAATACGCCGCTGCCGTATCAGTATCGGTTCTATCCCAACCTGTTCACCCGGCTGTTCTGCGTGCTGTTGCCGATCGGCTTGGTGGAGACGCTGCAGTACGCCACCCCGGTCGGCTCCACCATCGCCGGATTGATGTTCCTGGCCGTGCTGGCGATCGGTGACGAGTTGGCCGATCCCTTCGCCAACCGTCTCCACGACCTGCCACTGGATGCGATGTGCCGCACGGTGGAAATCGATGCGCTGCAGGCCATCGGCGAGCCGGCGCCTGAGCCGGCGCAGCCGGTGGATGGGGTGTTGTGGTGATCCGGCGTCAGCCGTCGAAAAATGCGAGCGCATGCGCGTGTCGCTCGGTGACGGCTCTCTCGCCGTCATTGAGCCTTGTGGGTGAACCGAGATGGTCTCTGCGCGGCGTGTGCGCAGCGAAGCCATCCGCGCGTGAGTTGCGGCCATCTGCTTCGCCCGTGCGCGACGCCAGTGCATGCGGTGGAAAGCGCCCGTGGTGCCGGCGCGGCGACGGCTGGCACCGCACCCGCCTCCGGCGCTGATATCAAGGTTGCGGCGCTGGCGGCGCGTCGACCGTCGGTGCTGCCGGAGTGGCAGCGGCGCGGTCGGGCAGGGCGGTGCTGTCGATCAGTATCACCGGGATCTGCGAGCGTCGCCGTTGTTCCTGCCGATACGGCAGCGGGCCCAGCGCTTCGCGCAGCGCGGTCAATGCCGGGTCCACTCCGCGCAGCGGGTACCACAGGCCGACCAGGTTGAAATGTCGGCTGTAGCGCAGGGTCTGGGTGCTGCCCACCCAAAGCGGCCGGTCGCCGGGTTCGAGTCGGGCGGCCGCTGGCCACAGTCGCAGCACATGGACATGACCTGGCGTGGCCGGACGCACCATCAGCAAGGCTTCGACCTGGGTGTCCAGGGTCGCCGGCAGGATCGGCACATCCTCGGGACGATCGCTGACATCGAGCAGGTGCAGTGCCTGTTCCCAGCCGGCCTGCTGCTGGACGCGCCAGCCGCGTGCCTCCAATTGCCGCTGCAGCGGTCCCAGCGGACCGGCCAGTTGCACATCCAGCGGCCAGCGCTGATCGTCATCGAATTCGTTGCGACGCGCCGGCAGGCCGCGCCATTGGCCATTCCACCAGGCCTGGGTCTGCAGCGTCATCGGCAGCGGCGGCGGCGGCTCGAATTTGGTCAGTTTGGCGTCCAGGTGGCGTGGCGCCAGACTGATCGCGCAGACCATGAACACCCCGTAGAAGATCCAGGACACCGGCTTGACCCAGAACGCACGGGTGGCGCGGCGGCGATAGGCGATCCCCAGCACCAGCAGCCAGAAGATGCCGAACAGCATCCCGCCGACCACATCGCTCAGCCAGTGCGCACCCAGGTAGAGGCGGGCAAAGCCGATCAGCGAGACGATCGCACCGCTGACCAGATAGGGCCACACGCGTCGACGTCCCGGCAATTCGCGGGCGATCAACAGCGCGAAGAAGCCGAAGCCGATCGTCGCCATCGTGACCGCCACCGATGGGAAACCGAAGCCACGACTGGCCGCCGGCGGACGTACCACGTGCACGGTGGCACCCAGCAGCTCGGTCAGCGCCAGCCCGAACGCCAGGGCGATCACCCAGTGACTCACCGCCATCCAGCGCCGGCGCCAGGCCAGGTAGCCCATGGCGGCGGCAATCGGTGGCAGCAATACCTGCCAGTCGCCCAGCGAGGCCAGCGCCAGCATGGGATAGTCGGCCAGCGGGTTGCGTAGCGCCAGCATCAGGTCGTGGATCGCCAGGTCGATGCGCAGCGGTTCGCCGTGGGCCAGTACCACCATCAGCAGCACGAACCAGCCCCAACCCAGCAGCAACAGCATCAGCGCGATCATCGCCAGCGGCACCGATTCGCGACGGCGCGGGTCGAACACGCTCACCGACCAATTGCCCAGCACCGGGTGCCGATGCGACCAATCGAGCAAGCGTGCCAGCAGTGCGTCCAGGTGACCGGCCGACCAGCGATAGGAATACAGCACCAACGCCCAGGCGGCACCGATCACCGCCGCCAACAGGCCGACCACCACGAACAAACGCCCGGCTACCGCGGCCACCGCATCGTAGGCCGTCCCGAGGACCCAGCCGGGCACCAGGAACAGCAGTGCCCAGGAAATGCAGGCCAGGCCGCTGGCCACGAGGTAGCGCTTGAACGGCATCCCCGCCATGCCGGCGATGGCCGGCACGAACGGGCGCACTGCGCCGACATAGCGGGCGATCAGGATGCTTTTGAAGGCATTGCGGCGGAACAACAGTTCGCCGCGCTCCAGCAATTGCGGGTAGCGGCGGAACGGCCAATAGGTATGCAGTTGATGGCCCCAGCGGTGCCCGATCCAGAAGCTGAGCGCGTCGCCGACAAACGCGCCGAGCGTGGCGCAGGCCACCGCATACGGGCCATTGATCTGGCCAAGGCCGATCAGCACGCCGATGGCGAACAGCAGCGGTAATGCAGGCACCAGCGCGCCCAGCACGATCACCGCATCGCAGAATGCGACGGCAAAAATCACCACGCCGGCCAACGCGGGGTGGTGTCCGATCCACTCCAGCGTGGCGTCGATCCATGATGAGTCCATGGCGCGATTATAGGTGCCCAGGCCTGAGCTTGGCCGTACGCTGCTCACCGCAGCCGCCTGGCTTCACCTGCGGTTGCAGGATGCGTTGACGCCCCATCGTGCTGCGGCGCGAGCAAGCTCTACGATGCGCGTCCGCCTACAATGTGGCATGAGTTCCGATCCTGCCGGCGCCTTGCCCCTCAAGTCCGATACCTTCGGACGCATCCTGCTGGTCCGCGAGGCGGACGCGATCTATGTCCGTCGCGACCTGCAGGCGGCGCCCTGGGTGTTGCGTGGGCTGGCATGGTGGCTGGCGCGGCGCGAAGCGCTGGCCTTGCGCCAGCTCGACGGCTTGGCGCATACCCCGCGCTTGCTGCATTGGGATGGCCGTCGGCTGGATCGCAGCTACCTCGCCGGTGCGGCGATGTACCAACGTCCGCCACGGGGAGATCTGGCCTATTTCCGCGGGGCGCGTCGCCTGCTGCAACAGCTGCATCGTCGTGGCGTGGTGCACAACGATCTGGCCAAGGAGGCCAACTGGTTGGTGCAGGACGATGGCACACCGGGATTGATCGATTTCCAGCTCGCGATGCGCGGACCTCCGCGCGCGCGCTGGATGCGGCTGCTCGCCCGCGAAGACCTGCGGCATCTGCTCAAGCACAAGCGCATGTACTGTCCGCAGGCGTTGACGCCGGTGGAGCGCCGCGTGCTGCGGCGCCGCTCATGGGTGCGCGAGCTGTGGTTCGCCACCGGCAAGCCGGTGTATCGCTTCGTCACTCGCCGCGTGCTGCACTGGGAAGACAACGAGGGACAGGGGCCGAAACCATGAGGTGTGCGGCGTCGGCATTGCAGCGTGACCGATGGCGTCTGCGCTGGTCTGACGCTCGCGCGCATGCACCTTTGCCAACCTGTAAGCGTTTGCCAATCCCCGAACGGTCAATCCCATGACGCTGAGAGGCAAGACGCTCTTCATCACCGGCGCCTCGCGCGGTATCGGCCTGGCGATCGCGCTGCGTGCCGCACGTGATGGCGCCAATGTCGCCATCGCCGCCAAGTCGGCGGTCGCCAACCCCAAGCTGCCCGGCACCATTCACAGTGCGGCCGCGGCGGTGGTCGCGGCGGGCGGACAGGCGTTGGCGCTGAAGTGCGACATCCGCGAGCAGGCGCAGGTGCAGGCCGCGGTCGCCGCAACCGTCGACGCCTTCGGCGGCGTCGATATCCTGGTCAACAATGCCAGCGCGATCTGGCTGCGCGGCACGCTGGACACGCCGATGAAGCGCTTCGACCTGATGCAACAGGTCAATGCGCGCGGCAGCTTCCTGTGCGCCCAGGCTTGCCTGCCGCAGCTGCTGCGCGCGCCCAATCCACACATCCTCAGCCTGGCGCCACCGCCGTCGTTGAACCCGGCGTGGTGGGGGCCGCATACCGGGTACACCCTGGCCAAGATGGGGATGAGTCTGGTCACGCTGGGGTTGGCAGCCGAGTTCGGCCCGCAGGGCGTGGCCGTCAACGCGCTGTGGCCACGCACGGTGATCGCCACCGCAGCGATCAATATGCTGCCAGGCGTGGACGCGGCGCGCTGCCGGCGGCCGGAGATCGTCGCCGACGCCGCACATGCGTTGCTCACGCGGCCTGCAGCGGGATTCCATGGGCAATTCCTGCTCGACGAAGACGTGCTGGCGCAGCAAGGCATTACCGATCTGCAGCGCTATGCAGTCGATCCGAGCCAGCCCTTGCTGCCGGATCTGTTCCTCGACTGAGCGCACTGGCAACGCCGGCAGCGGCGTGGACGTGGCGGGGCCAGGCGTGCCGATCGATGCCGTGAGTGCGGCGCGCCCGCTCAACCGATGAGCGGCGCGGCGCAGCGGCGGCAGTAACGTGCGTCGGCCTGATGATCGGGTAACCCACACCGGCCGCAATCGCGTTGCAGGTCTGTGCCGGGTGTTGGCGTGGACGCATCGCGGCGCAGGCTGCTGGCCAGCTCGGCGGTATAGATGCCGGTGGGCACGGCGATGATGCTGTAGCCGATCAGGATCAGCGCCGAGGTCACGAAGCGGCCGAGCGTCGTCTGCGGCACCAGGTCGCCGAAGCCGACCGTGGCCATGGTGACAATGGCCCAGTACATGCTGGTCGGAATGCTGGTGAAGCCGTGTTGCGGGCCTTCGATCACGTACATGCTGGCACCGGCGATCACGGTGATGGTCAGCACGGTGAACAGGAAGACCAACACCTTGCGTCGGCTGCGCCAGAGCGCATCCAGCAACTGGCCGCTCTCCTGCACATAGCGGGTGAGCTTGAGAATGCGGAACAACCGCAGCAGACGCAGTACCCGCACCACCAGCAGGGTCTGCGCGCCGGGGACGAAGAAGGACAGGTAACTGGGCAGGATGGACAGCAGGTCGATCACGCCCCAGATGCTCAGCGTGTAGTGCAGCGGGCGACGCACCACCGCCAGCCGCAGCAGGTATTCCAGCGTGAACAGTGCGGTGAAGGCCCATTCCAGTGGCACCAGCCAACTCGCCGAGTGCGCGTGCAGGCGCGGCACGCTGTCGAGCATGACCACCACCACGCTGGCCAGGATGGCCACCACCAGCAGGAGGTCGAAGTTGCGCGAGGGGCGGGTGTCGTGCCGGTAGATGACATCGAACCAGTGCCGGCGCCAGCCGCCCTCGGTCGCGGGCGTCAACGGGGGATCGGAGAGCGGTCGCATCCTTCCATTGTGCCGCAGGCCGGCGAATGGGCGAGAATGCACAGCCTCCCTCCGCTTCCGTGACGCACGCCCATGAGCACCGCCGCCGATTCGCCCCTGTCCCTGGCGCATTACTACCTGCCGGTCTATCGCCCGCGCCAGGTGGTGCTGGAGCGCGGCCAGGGCAGCCGCGTCTGGGACGAGACGGGGCGCGAGTATCTCGATCTGTCCGCTGGCATCGCGGTCAGCGGGCTCGGCCATAACGATCCCGATCTGGTCGCGGCCTTGGTCGAACAGGGCGGCAAGCTGTGGCATACCAGCAATGTGTTCTACAGCGCGCCGCCGTTGCGCCTGGCCGAGGAATTGGTGGTCGCCTCGCGCTTTGCGCAAAAGGTGTTCCTGTGCAACTCCGGGACCGAAGCCAATGAAGCGGCCATCAAGCTGGTGCGCAAGTGGGCCAGCGGGCAGGGGCGTGCTGTCGACCGCCGCGTCATCGTCACCTTCCGCGGCAGCTTCCACGGGCGCACGCTGGCCTCGGTGACCGCCACTGCCCAGCCGAAATACCAGGAAGGTTACGAGCCGCTGCCAGGCGGTTTCCGCTACGTGGATTTCAACGATGTGGCGGCGCTGGGAGCGGCGATGGCGGACGGTGACGTGGCGGCGGTCATGCTGGAGCCGATTCAGGGCGAGGGCGGGGTGATGCCGGCCGCGCCGGGGTTCCTGGCCCACGTGCGCGCGCTATGCGACCGCCACGACGCCTTGCTGGTGCTGGACGAGATCCAGTGCGGCATGGGCCGCACCGGCAGCCTGTTCGCGCACTGGCAGGACCAGGTGACGCCGGACATCGTCACCCTGGCCAAGGCCTTGGGCGGCGGCTTTCCGATCGGCGCGATGCTGGCCGGCCCCAAGGTGGCCGAGACCATGCAGTTCGGTGCGCATGGCACGACCTTCGGCGGCAATCCACTGGCCGCGGCGGTGGCACGTGTCGCCTTGCGCAAGTTGGCCTCGCCGCAGATCGCCGATAACGTGCAGCGTCAATCGGCCGCATTGCGCGCCGGTCTGGAGGCGCTCAATGCCGAGTTCGGCCTGTTCGCGCAGATTCGCGGACGCGGCCTGATGCTGGGCGCGGTGCTGGCACCAGCGCATGCCGGGCAGGCGGGCACCTTGCTCGACCTGGCCGCCGGCCATGGCTTGTTGCTGCTGCAGGCCGGGCCGGACGTGCTGCGTTTCGTGCCAGCACTGAACCTCACCGACGCCGAGCTGTCCGACGGCCTGGCACGATTGCGGCTGGCGCTGGCGGCCTACGTGGCGCAGCACTGACGGGTCACCCCAAACAGTACGATCACCGCGCGTTGCCGGTGGCATGCCGGCGAACCCTGCGGGAAGCGTCCAGTGGCGCGCCCAGACCGCGTTGCGCCCCTTGCTCAGCCGGCCAGCCTGGGCTACAGCGCACGCCTTGTCTCGACGCGCCACTGGACTGCTTCGCACTCAGCTCAACGTACATAACACGCTCTAGGCCAGTGCGTAGCGTTTCAGGACGCGACGGAATCCACGCGCATCGCGGATGGTCTCTGCATGCAGACCGGCGGCACGCGCGCCACGCACATTGACGAACACGTCGTCGACGAACAGCGTCTGCGCGGCGCCTGCCTGCAACTGCGCCAGGGCGCGCGTATAGACCTGTGCGTCCGGCTTGCGGCCACCTAGCGCACCGCTGCACAGCACCCGCCCGCAGAGCAGCGGAAACAGCGAAGGCACGATCTGCGAGATCGCCTCGGCCATCAGTGGCCCGTTATTGGTGAGCACGCCGATGGCGGTATGCGTGGAGACGGCCTGCACCTGCGCTACCACCGCCGCATCGGCGCGACACGCCGCGACACGCGCGGCCACCCACATGGCACGGTCGATCGTCGCACCCAGCGCCGCACTCAGGCGCGCCAGATATGCTTCGGTGTCGATCTCGCCAGCGTCATAGCTGCGCTCCAATCCCTGGACGAACAAGACCTCGTGGACACGTGCCGGTGTGCAACCGGTGGCCGCGGCGAGGGCGGCAATGCGGCGTGGTCGCGAATAAAGCGCCAGCACGCCATCGAAGTCGAGCAGCAATAGCGAAGGACGGGCAAGCGGCATGAATGGCCTCCAAGGCAATGCGCCAGCCTCGTCGATCCACACGCTTGCGTGCAAGCCGATGCGGGTCCTTCAACGCAGCGCGGGCGCGGACGGGTAGGCAGACGTGGCCGTCCCTGAGGTGAATGCGCGCGCCACCTACCCACCCATCTGCAGCCTACCCGCCGGTCGTGCTCTGCAGGACGCAGCGGCTGGCTATGGTCGCGTCGTACCGCAGTCGCCGTGCCGACCGGGCTGGGAGCCCCGGTGAATTGGCACGCCCAGTCCATCCAAGGGGTTGATCGCATGCGCAAACGCTCGAAAAACGACCATCTGGCGACGTCCATCGTTGCCGCGCTCAGCTTTGCTGCCAGGCGCCCGGTAGTAGCGTCGTCCGTTCTGCTACTGGCGGGTACGCCCACCGCGCCGTTGCTGGCCCAGGAGGCGCGCACGCTGGATGCAGTCAGCGTGGTGGGCACTGGCTCGACCCGCACCACGGCAGCGATCTCCAATGACGAAATCCAGGCACAGGTGCCTGGTGTGGCGCCGCAACAGCTGCTGGCCAGCCTGCCTGGCGTCAACGTGCAGACCACCGATCCGTTCGGTTTGTACGAATTCGGCGATGCGATGACCATCCGCGGATTTTCCGCCAATCAGATCGGCGTCACGCTGGATGGCATTCCAATCGAAACCTTCGACACCCGCGAAGGTGGGCCGATCACCCGCTATGTTTCCAGCGAGAACTTGCTGGACGTGACGGTCTCTGCGGGCTCCGGCGATGTGACCCAGCCGTCCTATCACGCGCTGGGCGGTGCGATCCGCTACACCAGCCTGCCGCCCAAGGGGGGCGACAGTTGGAGCGGCAACCTCACTCAGACCGTTGGCTCGGACGATCTGGTGCGCAGCTTCGTGCGGCTGGATACCCCGCAGTGGTGGGAGGGAGGGCCGAGCGCGTATGTGTCGGCGTCGCGCACGCAGGGTGGGGTGTGGGACATGCCACCGGCCACGCAGAAGAGCGATCACTTTGAAACCAAGATTCGGCAGTCCTGGGATGTCGGCAGCCTGACCCTCGGCTGGATCTACAACAACCGCAAGGATTACGACGTGCAGTCGTACAACGCCGATGGATCGGTGGCGTGGAAACTGCACGAACGCCTCACCGGCAATCCGGAGGTGGATGCCGAGCATTACAGCGAGTGGCAGAACGGGCGGCGCGATTCGCTACTGAGCCTGCATGGCGATTTCCTGTTCAACGACACGATTGGCGTGCGCTTCACCGGCTACCACGAGAACAAGCACGGTTACGGAATTGGCGGGACGCCGCCGAGTACCGCAACGGCGCTGTACAACGAGGCCATCGCCGGTACGCCTGGGCGGGCCGATATCGCGATCGACGATCCGCAGATCGTCGATGCCAACGGCACTGTGGTGCGGGTCGGCGCCATGACCCGGCGCGAGGAAATCATGGGCGGCGACCGCTATGGCGCGACCACGGCGGTGTCCTGGCAGACCGAGCGCAACACGCTGGAGGTAGGAGGGTGGTATGAGCACTACGACTTCGACCAGGTGCGCCCGCTGTACAACCTGGATCCGGCCACAGGTGCGTTGCTCAAGTACGAACGGCCGATCGTCATCTACTACGACAACCACTTTTCCACCGAGGTCAAACAGCTGTATCTCAAGGACACCCTGCGCCTGCTCGAGGACCGTTTGACGTTGGAGTTCGGCGCCAAGGGGCTGGACGTCAAGCGCGACTACAACGGCATCGCCAACCTGGACGACTTCAATCGCGACGTGCGCCGCGATGTGACCATCAAGAACAGCGACTGGTTCCAGCCACAGGTCGGTGCCAGTCTGCAGTTGGGCGAGGGCGTGCAGATGTTTGCTAACTATGCAGAGAATTTCAGCTCCGCGCCGCGATTGGCATTGACGTCGGGCGCCTTCAATCCCGATATCGCGCCGGAAGAGTCGACCAATATCGACATCGGCATCCGCGCCGAATCCAGTCGCTGGAGTGGTTATGTCGCCGCTTACCGTATCGACTACGAACACCGGATCATCGCCTTGACCGATCCGGATCCGTTGGTGGTGGCGCCCACCGTCTATGCCAATGTCGGCGACGTGCAGACCGAGGGCGTGGAAGTGTCGGGGATGTGGAAGCCAGCGCCGGGCTGGCGCCTGGGTGCCTCGCTGACCTGGAACGACTCCACCTTTCAAGACAACTACTTCGGCCCGGTCAGCGGCAGCCTGGTGCAGGTCAAGGGCAACCAGGTGCCGGATACACCCAAGGTGCTGGTCAGCCTCAATGGCGGGTGGGAAGGCGAGCATCTGTTCGTCAATCTCGATACCAAGTACACCGGCAAGCGCTACGGCGATACCCGTAACACCGAACGCGTCGATGCCACCTTCCTGGTCAATGGCAGCATCGGCTACCAGGGCGGCGAGAGCGGGCCGCTTGCGCGCGGCCGGTTGCAATTGTCGGTCTACAACCTGTTCGACAAGGACGACGCGATCGGTGCGGTGTTTCCGAACGAGAGTTCCGGCTCGTATCAGTTGGTCGCACCCCGCCAGCTGTTTGCCAGCTTGTCGTATCGCTTCTGATCGCGGTGGCCGGCAATGGCCCGCTGCCGCCAGGCAATCGCTTTGAGTCATGACTGAAAGGACGATGCGTTGATGCAAGGCAATCACACCGGGGCGATGACACGGCGGCAACTGCTCGCCCGCATCGGCATCAGCGCCGGCGGCGCGCTGATGTACCAGGCCATGAGCAGTCTGGGCATGGCGGCCGAATCCAGTTTTACCGGCCCGCTGCAGCTGGATGGAGATCCCAAGGGCGCCTCGGTGCTGATCCTGGGCGCAGGTCTGGCTGGCATGACCGCCGCCTTCGAGCTGCGCAAGGCCGGCTATCGCGTGCAGATCCTGGAATACAACGCCCGCCCTGGCGGTCGTAACTGGACCCTGCGCGGGGGCGATCGCTACACCGAGCTTGGCGGTGCCAGCCAGCACTGCCAGTTCGACCAGGGCCACTACCTCAATCCAGGCCCCTGGCGCATCCCGCATCACCATCGCGCGGTGCTGAGCTACTGCAAGCAGTTCGGAGTGGCGCTGGAGGCGTTCAATCAGGTCAACTACAACGCCCTGTTGCACAGCCAGCATGGCTTCGGCGGCAAACCGCAGCGCTTTCGCGCCATCGATGCCGACTACAAGGGGCATGTGGCCGAGTTACTGGCAAAGTGCACGCAACAGCATGCACTGGACGCATTGGTCAGTGTCGAAGACCAGCAGATCCTGCTCGAATCGCTGCGCATCTGGGGGGCGCTCGATCGCCAGTTCGGCTACGTCAAGGGCAAGGAAAGCAGCGAGCGCCGGGGTTTTGCGCGCTATCCCGGCGGTGGGCTATCCGGCAAGCCCGAGTTCTCGCAGCCGTTCGGCGTGCAGGATGTGTTGCGCTCGCGGCTATGGACCACGCTGGCGGCCGGCAATAACTACGAAATGCAGACCACCATGTTCCAGCCGATCGGTGGCATGGACCAAATCGGCAAGGCGTTCGCGCGCCAGCTTGGCGGTACCATCACCTATAACGCCAAGGTCACCGGCATCGATCAGGATGGCGATGGCGTGCGGGTCGCCTGGCAGGACCTCAGCCGACCAGGCAGCGCGCAGGTGGCACGCGCCGACTGGTGCATCTGCACGATTCCGTTGTCGATCCTGAGCCGAATTCCGGTCACCGCAAGCGATGCGATGACCAGCGCGATCGGCCAAGTGCCTTATGCGGCCTCGGTCAAGGTGGGTCTGCAATTCAAACGCCGGTTCTGGGAAGAGGATGAGGCGATCTACGGCGGTATCAGCTATACCGACTTGCCGATCACGCTGATCAGTTATCCCAGTACCGGCTATCACAGCCCAGGCAAGGGCGTGTTGCTGGGTGGCTATATGTGGGGCATGGATGCCTACCAATTCACCTCGATGCCACCGGAGCAGCGTGTCCGCAAGGCGGTCGAGTACGGCAGCCAGCTGCATCCGCAGTATCCGCGCGAGTTCGAAAACGGCATCGCGGTCGGCTGGCATCGGGTGCCGTTTACCCATGGCTGTTTCGGCATGTGGAGCGAAGAGGCGCGCGCGGAGCATTACGCTCCGTTGTGCCAGATCGATGGCCGCCTGGCGCTGGCGGGTGAACACGTGTCCTACATCCCTGCTTGGCAGGAGGGCGCGATCCTGTCCGCCCACGATGTGGTGGGCCGGCTGCATCGCAAGGTGCTTGCGCAAGGAGGTCGTGCATGATTCCGCTCCCCCGTGTGTTGGCTGCACTTGTCGCGCTGTCCGTCGTCGGCCTGTTGCTGCCGCCGGCCCTGCCGGCGGCGCAGGCGCAAAGCTCCGATGCCACCCCGCTGTCTGCGCAGAAAGGCGTTGCCGCTGCGTCCGGGGAGCAGGTCTACCGCGCGATCTGCCAGGGCTGTCACATGCCTGCCGGAACCGGCGCACAGGGCGCCGGCGAATACCCATCGCTGGTCGACAATCCCAAGCTCGCCGCCGCGCCGTACGTCACCATGATGGTGCTCGACGGGCATGCCGGCATGCCCGGCTTCGCTGACCTGCTCAACGATCGTCAGGTCGCCGACGTGGTGATCTATGTGCGCACCCATTTCGGCAACGATCATGCCGAGGCCGTCACTGTCGACGACGTCAAGCTGCTACGCCACTGATCCCTCTCTCTTGCAAGGAGTCGCCATGTTCCGTTCTGCCGTCGTTGCTGCCACCGTTGCCGTGCTGTGTTGTGGAAGCGTCCCCATTGCCCATGCGGCCGAGGTGATCCGGCACAAGATTCCCAACAGCGATTTCCCGATTGCTGCCGCCGTCGAGGTGCCTGCCGGCAAGGCGACCGTCTACGTCAGCGGCAAGGTGCCGGCGGTGGTGGATGCCAGTGCGCCCAAGGATTCTCCCGCTGCCTATGGCGACACCAAGGCGCAGACGCTCAGCGTGCTGGCGCAGATCAAGCAACAACTCGAAGCCTTGGGCCTGGGCATGGGCGATGTGGTGAAGATGCAGGTATTTCTGGTGGGTGATCCGGCATTGGGGGGGAAGATGGATTTCAATGGCTTCATGGAAGGCTACCGGCAGTATTTCGGTACCAAGGCGCAGCCCAATCTGCCGGCACGTTCGGCGTTCCAGATCGCAGCATTAGGCAATCCGCTGTACCGGGTGGAGATCGAAGTCGTTGCCGTGCGTCCCTGAGCGGTCCCTTTTTTGCTGGAGGTGAGCATGAACGTCGTACTTTCACGTCGCAGGTTCCTGCGCGATTCCGCGTGGCTCGCCGGTGCGACCGGCGTCGGCGCGGCGCTGCCCAGCCTGGCGGTTGCCGCCGAACGCACGGCGGCGTTGCCACCGCCGTCGGTGATGATCGATTCCAACGAATTTCCCGATGGCCCGTGTCCGGCCGCGATCGCGGCGATCGCAAAGATCGTGCCGCAAGGGGGGCGCTATTTGGGCGAGTTGCAGCAGGAGCTGATGCGCGCTCTGGCGACCGAGCTCACGTTGCCGGTCGATCACTTGATGGCCTATGCCGGTTCCACCGAACCGCTGGACTACACGATGCTGGCGTTCACCTCGCCGACCGCGGCGCTGGTCACGGCCGATCCCACCTACGAGTCCGGCTGGCGTGCAGCCGGCCGTAACGGTGCCAAGCTGATCAAGGTGCCGTTACGGGCGGATTTCTCGCACGACGTGCAGGCGATGTGCCGTGCCGATGCGAATGCCGGCGTGATCTACATCTGCAATCCCAATAATCCCACCGGCTCGGTGACGGCGCGCAAGGACCTGGACTACGCACTTGCGCATAAGCCCAAGGGCAGCATTCTGGTGGTGGACGAAGCCTATATCCACTTTGCGCGGAGTACCCAGAGCGTGGTGGACATGGTGGCCGCCGGTGAGGATGTGGTGGTGCTGCGAACCTTCTCCAAGCTCTACGGCATGGCTGGCATTCGCCTGGGCTATGCGGCGGCGCGGCCCGACCTGCTGGCCAAGCTGAAGTTCTACAGTGTCAACAGCCTGCCGGTGACGGCGGTGGCCGCTGGCCTGGCCAGCCTGCGCGACGCCGCGCTGGTTCCGCAGCGGCGTACGCGCACCGCGGCCACGCGAACCGACGTGATCGCGTTCCTGCGCGCACACGGCTACGCCTGCACCGAGTCCGAAAGCAATTGCTTCATGGTCGACGTGAAGCGGCCGGCGAGCGACTTCAAGGAGGCAATGGCCAGCTTTGGCGTGTTTGTCGGGCGCAGCTGGCCGATCTGGCCGACCTGGTCGCGCATCACCGTCGGCACGCCCGAGGACATGCTCCGCTTCAAGCAGGCCTTCATGCAGGTGATGGCCGGCGAGCGCGGCCCACTGCCATCGCCTCGCTTCAGCGCCGAGCTGCCGACGCCGATCTCGGCATTCGTCCACGACGCCTAGCGGTGCAAGCTGCGCTTGAACCGCCACGCGCGCTGTTGGCACGATGTGCCTTGGCGCTACCCTCGCCGCACCGACGTCGGCACGACGGGCTGGCGCACGCCAGCCTGGCAAGGAGCACGCAGATCGTTCGATCCTTCTACTCAGGAGTACGTTTTGAAGCAGTTTTCGACAATCGCCGTGATCGGCTTGCTGGCGCTGGCGCCGACGGCATGGGCAAAGACCTGCGCGGTGGCCATCGCCGGCAACGATCAGATGAAGTTTGACCAGGGCGCGATCGCCATCGCGCCGGATTGCACCGAGGTGACCGTCACGCTCACCCATACCGGCAAGCTCGCCGCCACGGTGATGGGGCACAACTGGGTGCTGACCAAGACCGCCGATTTTCAACCGGTGGCCAACGCCGGGATGCGCTCGAGCATCGCCGACAGCTATCTGCCCAAGGGCGATCCGCGGGTGATCGCCGCCACCAAGGTCATCGGTGGTGGCCAGACCGCCACGGTGACGTTTTCCACCAGCAAGCTGAGCAAGGGCGACGCCTACACGTTCTTCTGCTCGTTTCCAGGGCACTGGGCGATGATGAAGGGCACGTTGCGCTTCGGTTGATGGCATACGCAACGCAGGGGCTGGCAGCAGCGGCCGTGCTGCGGCTGGGCTAAAGCGACGTCAGGGCACTGGCGGCGTGTCGGGCCCCATCTGCTCGGCCTGCAACAGCCCGCGCTGCGCTGCCTGTGCCAGTGCGCTTGCGCGGCTGCGGGCGTCGAGTTTGCGATACAGGTTCTTCAGGTGGAACTTGACGGTGTTTTCCGACAGGTGCAGACAGCGCGCAATCCGTTTGTTGGAATAGCCACGCGCCAGGTGATTCAGCACTTCCAGCTCGCGTTCGCTGAAAAGGGCGTGGGCCGGTGTGTCGTCGTCGCTGAGGCGGTCGAGCAAGGCCTGGATGGTGAGGGCACGGGTGGTGCCCCCCATGGTTTGCGCATCGTGCTGGCGCAGCGAACGCAGCATTGCCTTGGCGGGCAGTCCCAGTTCGGCGATTGCCTGCCAGCTTTGGGTCAGCGCCACATGCTCCAACGCGCTGTACAGATAGGGCAGGGCCGCGTCGAGTTCGCCGCGTTGTTGCAGTACCAGCGCGATGCGCGCACGCACGCGTGCCAGGTGGCACAGGTTGTCGTTGGCCAGGCAGGCGTGTTCCAACTGGTCCAGGATGCTCAAGGCCGCATTGCTGCGCCCTGCCAGCCGATGCCAGCGTGCCAGCGCAAAGCCCATCGCTGCACGGTCGCGCCAGCGGTGCGGGCAGCGTAAAGTGTGTGCCAGCGCGGCTTCACCGCCGGTACGTGCAATCAGCGCATCGATGGCAGACGCGCCTGGGTGTTCGAGCAACAGCATCAGCCGCCAGGCGGTCGTCAGTTCCGACAGTCGCGTCAGCTTGCGACCGTGGGCGATCTGCTCGACGTGTTCGAGCAGGGCGGCCGCGCTGCGACCGCTGCGGTCGCGCAGTCGCGCCAGCCCCAGCGCGGTTTCGTACCCTGCCGCCAGCACGTCCACCGCGCCGTCGTGCTGTTCCAGGATGTCCAGCGCTGGGTGCAATAGATCGGCGGCGTCGTCGTGGTGGCCGCGTTCGTGATGCAACTGTGCCAGCAGGCAGTGTGCGGTGGCCTGCAGCACGCGATCGGGCGGGGCTGCGTGCAGGCTGGCATTGAGTGCGTGTTGATAGCAGGCTGCGGCTTCGCTCAGCCGGCCGCGGTAGAACTGGCTGTGTCCGAGCACCAGCAGCGCATGTGCGCTTCCCAGTGCGCTACCACCGCGCGCCATCGCTGCGCGCGCGTCCTGCGCATAGCGCTCGCTCAGCGCAAAGGCCCCCTGGGCCAAGGCGGTGCTGGCGCAGATGCACAACAGCATGCCGCGGCTGAGATGATCGTCCGCATCCAGCGCGGCGGCTTGCCCGGCGATCTGCGCCAGCCCATGCGGATTGCTGCAGATCTCGTCCAGGCGATCGCGCAGCAAGGCCACCACCACGGTGTAGTCGCGTTGTAGCGGTTCGCGTAGCGCCGCGGGCAGGTCGCGGAAGCGCTCCAGCAACAGGCGCGCGTGGCTGTACTCGCCTAGCTTCAGATGCAAATGCGCCTGGGTGAGATTGAGCGCAGGCGTGTCGCGGATTGTCCGGTGGTCGAAATGGCGCAGCAGCGCGCGCACCGGATCAGTGCCATGGGTCAGCAACAGCTGCCAGGTGCCGGCGCGCGCCACGTAGCTGGCCGCGAGCTCGGGGCAGTGGCCGTGCGCGGCGTGGCGCACCGCCTCGGCCAGCAGCTGCTGCTCGCCGAACCAGCGTGCGGCACGTTGATGCAAGTGCGCGGTGCTGCCGGGATGTTCGCGTTCGAGCAGTTGCTGCAGGAAATCGGCGAACAGCGGGTGGTAGCGAAACCATTCGCGCTCGCCATCGAGTGGGATCAACAGGCCATGGAAGTGGTCCAGCCGGGCCAGCAAACGTCCACTGTCCTCGCGCTGGCGCACCGCATCGGCCAACCCGGCAGTGAGGCGCTCCAGCATGCTGGTGCGCAGTAGCAGGTCGCGGCTGTCTGCATCCAGGTCGTCGACGATTTGCTCGGTCAGGTACGCGGCGATCTGTGCATGACGTCCCGAGAAGCGCGCGGCCATGTCCTGCTGGCGTTGCGGACTGCCATCCAGCCACAGGCGCGCCAGCTGCAGCGCGACCGGCCACCCTTCGGTGTAGCGGCACAGTTCGTCCACCCGCGATGCAGCCACCTGCGGTCCCAGCAACGCCTGCACCTCCTCGACGTTCAAGGCCAGCTGCGCGCTGCCGATCCGGGTGAGCTGGTCGTGCAATTCCAGCCGTGCCAGTGGCAGGCTCGGCACGCGGCGGGTGGACAGCAGCAGATGCAAGCGCCCTCCTGCATGGGTGATCAACCGCAGCAGCAGCTCGTCGAGGGCCGCATGGCTGGCGCGATCGTAGTCGTCGATCAGCACGCTGATGCGCTGCGGTACCGCCTGCACGGCCCGCAACAGCGCGCCCAGCGCATCGCGCGGATCGCCATTGCGGTGTTGCAGCGCCGGTGCGCACACGATGGGGTCGGCACCGGCGCGTTGCAGCGCCAACGCCAGATAGCCGAGAAACCGCGTAGGTTCGCTGTCCTGCTCATCCAGCGACAGCCAGGCCGCGGTGCCTGGCGCGCGCGTCGACAGCTGCGCATGCCATTGCGCCAGCACCGTGCTCTTGCCGAAGCCGGGAGGCGCCAGCAGCAGGGTCAGTGGCCGTGCCTGCGCCCGGTCCAAGGCGTCCAGCAAACCAGTGCGCACCACATCGCCGACGCCCACTGGGGGCGGATCCAGCTTGCCGGCGAACAACCAATCGGGGAGGCCGGTATCGCGCGGCGGCGACGGGCGCGGAGTAAGCAACGCAACAGGCTTGGGCATGAGGCGAGGATGGGGGCGAGCGGACGTCGCCCGCGTCTCCACCGACACGCTGGGCGACACAATGAAGCCACCACGCGGACGGGCGCGTCACCGAAAGGGCGACAGCGTCCGTACCGGGTTGCTTCGTGGGTCCCCACCCATGCCCATCCATTGGCATCGATGACGAAGGTATGACAGCGACAACACAAAAGCAAAGGCCCGCTATGGCCTGGCGCGTATTCAGCGCGTGACTTCGACGAACGCCTCGTGCGCCGCGGCCAGGGTCGCCTCGATGATGGCGTCGTCGTGCGCGCTGGAGACGAAGCCGGCCTCGTAGGCCGACGGTGCCAGATAGACTCCACGCACCAGCATCGCGTGGAAGAAGCGGTTGAAGGTGGTGGTGTCGCAGGCGGTCGCCTGGGCGTAGCTCTCGACGATCTGGTCGGTGAAGAACAGCCCGAACATGCCGCCGACCTGGGTGGTCGTGACGGCCACGCCGGCGGCGTGCGCGGCATCTTCCAAACCTTCGCAGAGGCTGCGGGTGCTTTCGCTCAGGCGCGCATGGAAGCCCGGTGCCTGCACCAGCTCCAGCATGGCCAGGCCAGCGGCCATCGCCACCGGATTGCCCGACAGGGTGCCGGCCTGATAGATCGGGCCGGACGGGGCGATTTGCTCCATCAGATCGCGGCGACCGCCATAAGCGCCCACCGGCATGCCACCGCCGATGATCTTGCCGAAGGTGGTCAGATCCGGGGTGACGCCGTAGTGCGCCTGCGCGCCGCCCAATGCGACGCGGAAGCCGGTCATCACTTCGTCGAAGATCAGCAGCGCGCCGTGCCGCGAGCACAGCGTGCGCAGGTGTTGCAGGTAGCCGGCACGCGGCGGGATGCAGTTGGCGTTGCCGACCACCGGCTCGATGATCACCGCCGCGATGTCGGCACCGATCTCGTCGAACAGGGCGGTGGCGCCCTCGAAGTCGTTGTAGCTGAGCGTGGCGGTCAGCTCGCTCAGCCCGGCCGGCACCCCGGGCGAGGTCGGCACGCCCAGGGTCAGCATGCCGCTGCCGGCCTTGACCAGGAACGAATCGCCGTGGCCGTGGTAGCACCCTTCGAACTTGACGATGCGGTTGCGCCCGGTGGCCCCGCGCGCCAGGCGGATCGCCGACAGCGTGGCCTCGGTGCCGGAGTTGACCATGCGCACCATCTCGCAGGACGGTACCAGGCGGGTGATCGTCTCGGCCATGGTGACCTCGGCGGCGCAGGGCGCGCCGAACGACAGGCCGTCGCGGATCGCGCGCTCCACCGCCTCGCGGACCGCCGGGTGGTTGTGGCCGGCAATCATCGGGCCCCAGGAGCCGACGTAGTCGATATAGCGGTTGCCGTCGACGTCGAACAGGTAGGGCCCATCGGCCCGCGCCACGAAGAACGGCTCGCCGCCGACCGACTTGAACGCCCGCACCGGGGAGTTGACGCCGCCGGGCAGCAGGGTCTGCGCCTGGGCGAACAGGGCGTGGGAGCGGGTGTGGTTCATGAGCGGTCCTTGGGGGCGGGCAGGTGGGGTCGGGGCGGCGCGGCCGGCAGCGCCATTGTCAGGCTTCGGCCGCCATCCGCCTACCCGTCGCCAGGGGACCTACCCGTCGCAGGCGCTGGGTAGCCGCCGGCGACTGCGCAAGATCGATCCGCTGCCGGTCGGGGTGATCGGCATGAGCTCATGGCCTGCGGTTATTGGCGCGCTAGGGCCAGCCTTCACACAGTGTGAAAGGGTGCCGCCTTGGCGCCCTCCCCATGGATCCACCGTTTTCAGAGCGAGGAGAGAGCATGAATCGTCGTACGCACAGGCGCGCCTTGGCCATGGCGTTGCTGGTTGCAATGGGCGCCGCGCAGGCGCAATCCACCACCGGCAGCATCGTCGGCAGCGTCGGCGAAGGGGCTGGCAGCAGCGTGCTGGTGGAGAACAACAGCGGCTTCAGCCGTGAGGTGCCAGTGGATGCGCGCGGACGCTACAGCGCCGGCAATCTCCCGCTGGGGACCTACAAGGTCACCGTCAAGCGCGACGGGGCGGTGGTGGAGACACGCGAGAACGTCGCCATCACCGTTGGCGCCAACACCGACGTCTCGTTCGCCGCCAGCGCCGCGGGGAGCGGCGTGCAAACCCTGGACAGCGTCACCGTGAGCGCTGCCAGCCTGGCCACCATCGACGTCAGCAGCGTCGATACCCGCACCGTGGTGACCGCCGAGCAACTGGCGCAGTTGCCGCTGGGGCGCACCGCCGAGGCGATCGCGTTGCTGGCGCCGGGCGTGGTGGTCAACAGCGGTGGCTTCGACAACGGCCCGCTCGGCGGCTCGCTGCCCAGCTTCGGCGGCTCGGCCGCCAGCGAGAACGCCTATTACCTCAACGGGTTCAACACCACTTCCACAAGCAACAACCTCGGTGGATTGACCCTGCCCTACGGCGCGATCGATCAGCAGGAAATCTTCACCGGCGGCTATGGCGCTCAGTACGGCCGCTCAAATGGCGGTGTGATCAATCAGATCGGCAAGCGCGGCACCAACCAGTGGAAGTTCGGCGCGGCGGTGATCTGGGAACCGAACGGTTTGCGCGCCAACCAGCGCGACATCTACTGGCGGCCGGACAGCCAGGCCAGCACCATCAACAACGCCGCCTACCGCTATGCCCGCGCAGCCAATGGCCTGTACCAGCCGCAGAGCGCAGCCGAAGCCAATCAGACGACCTACAGTGCCTACGTCGGTGGCCCGATCATCCAGGACAAGCTGTTCTTCTTCCTGGCGGCCGAGCAGGTGGATTCGGATGGCGTGCGGGTGGCCTCCAATCGCGATTCGGACAATGGCCGCACCGGTGGGCTGACCGACTACACGTACCGGCAAAAGCGCTGGTACGCCAAGGTGGACTGGAACATCACCGACAACCATCTGATCGAACTGACCGGCGCCAGCGACGTGGCCGAGACCGACGGCGCCATCTACGGCTACGACTATCTCGCTCGCGAGCGTGGCAGCTATCTGACCAACGAGTCCCACTGGAAGACCGGGCCGACCCTGTTCTCCGGCAAATACACCGGCTATCTCAGCGATACCCTGACGGTGACCGCCCTGTACGGCAAGATGACCACGCCGGACGAACTGACCCCGTTCAATTACGCTGCCAGCAATGGGCCGGTGATCAACAGCGCGGCATTGCAGAATCCCGCTTACACCGGCGGCACGCCGCGCATCGGCAATCAGCTGGTCACCTCGGTCAGCTCGCCCGATCGCGAGTACAAGAAGGACAACCAGCGCCTGAACCTGGAGTGGCGCCTCGGCGACCACACCCTCAACGTCGGCATCGACAACCAGAAATCCGAAGGGGTCGACGTCGGCTCGGTGCTGTCCGGCCCGGGCTATGCGTGGACCTACGGCCAGACCAACGATCCCAACGGGCTGGCCACCGGTGGCTTGGTGAGCCAATCCGCCAACGAGGCCGGCGGTGTCGGCGCGCCGAGCCCCGGCCTGGTCGATCCGGTCTACGGCGGCAGTGGCTACTACGTGGTGCGCAATATCAACACCAGCCTGTACTCCTACGAGGCCAAGCAACGCGCCTACTACATCGAAGACAAGTGGCAGGTCACCGACAACCTGCTGCTCAGCCTGGGCCTGCGCAAGGATGAGTTCACCAATTACACCCCATTCGGCGATCCCTACATCCGGGTCGACAATGCCTGGGCGCCGCGCCTGGGCTTCAGCTGGGACGTCAACGGCGATTCCAGCCTGAAAGTGTTCGGCAACCTGGGGCGCTACTACCTCGGTCTGCCGTTGTCGGCGGTGAGCCTGTTCACGCCGGCCACCACCACCGACACCTACTACACCTACAGCGGCATCAATGCCGACGGCACCCCGATCCTGTCGCAACAACTGGGCTCGGCGGTCTCGGCCAACTCGCGCTTCGGCCGCATCGCCGATGTGCGCACGGCGGTGGTCAAGGACATCGAAGGCGAAAATCAGGACGAGCTGATCCTCGGCCTGACCAAGCAATTGGACAGCGGCTGGGTGTTCGGCGTGCGCGGTACCCATCGCCGGCTCAATGCCGGCATCGACGACCAGAACTACGACGTCTCCAATACCGCGTTGATCGACGCCGCCGCCGCGCAGGGCGTGACCATCGACTTCTCCAAGGTCGCCGGTGCAGCGCTGATCAACCCCGGGCAGACCAACACCTGGGGCGTCATCGGCACCGACGGCCAGTTCCATGAGGTCGCGGTGAGCCGCCAGGCCGCCGGGTTCCCGAAGTTCAAGCGCAATTATTCGGCGCTGGAATTCAACCTGGAGCGCCCGTTCGACGGCCAGTGGTACGCCAAGGTCAACTACGTGTGGTCGCACAGCTACGGGACCACCGAAGGTCAGGTGCGCTCGGATCTGTGGCGCACCGGCGGTGCGCTGGGGAGCTACCAGGGCCAGGCCTCGGTCTCGACCACGCAGAGCTGGGACCATGCGGCGCTGATGGAGCACTTCAATGGCGATCAGTCCAACGACCATCGTCACCAGCTCAAGCTGTTCGGCTATTACCAGTTCACTCCGCAATGGGGCGCCTCGGCCAACTTCAGCCTGATCTCCGGCGCGCCGCACAACTGCCTGGGCAATTACTACGGCGACACCTACCCGGGCCGCGATCCGGCCGGCTATGGCGGCAGCGCCATCACCGGTGGGCCCTATCACTACTGCTACAACCCGCAAACCGGGCAGGGCGATCCCTCGCCGCCGGGCTCGCAGGGGCGGCTGGGCTGGATCGCCCAACTCGACCTCGGCGTGACCTACAAGCCGGCATTCGCCGACGGCAAGCTGGCGCTGCGGCTGGACGTGTTCAATGTCACCAACGAGCAGACGGCCACCAACATCTACCCGTTCTCGCAGCTGCCCGACAACACGGTCAATCCCCTATGGAACCAGGCCGTTGCCTACCAGGCGCCGCGCTCGGGCCGGGTGACGTTGAGCTACGATTTCTAGCGCTGGCAGCGGCGGCGGCACCGCGCTGGCGCCGCTGACGCAGCAGCGCGCATCACGCGCCGGGCAAGGCGGTAAGGCCCGCGTGATAAGCCTGCAATGCGGCCAGCGGATCGGCAGCGGCATAGATGCCGCTGACCACGGCAATCAGCTCGGCACCGGCGGCGACCAGCGCCGGGACGTGCGCCGGGCCGATGCCGCCGATCGCCACCCGCGGCAGCCCCAGCGTGGCTGCCTGTTGCAGCAGCGCAGGCGTTGCCCGGCGCGTGGTGGCCTTGGTGGTGGTCGGGAAGAAGGCGCCAAAGGCCACGTAGCTGGCGCCGGCGGCGGCCGCGGCATGCGCGCGTGGCAGCGCGTCGTAGCAGGACACGCCGATGATCGCCTGTGGCCCCAGCAGTGCGCGCGCGGCGGCCACCTCGCCATCGTCCTCGCCCAGGTGAACGCCCTGGGCGTCGACCTCCGCCGCCAATTGCGCATCGTCGTTGATGATCAGCGGTACGCCATGCGTCGCGCAGGCCTGTCGCAACAGGCGCGCCTGTGTCAGGCGGGTGGCGGGATCGGCCTGTTTGTTGCGGTACTGCAGGCACGCCACGTGCGACAGCAGCGGTCGCGTGCGCGCCAGCAAGCCGTCGGTGTCCAGCGTGTCGGGGGTGATCAGGTAGACGCCGCGGGCGTCGCGCAGGTCGGGCATGGCAGCGCTTCCGGAAGCGGGGGCGGGATGGGACAATGCCGTCCCACCGTTGCGTGACCGCGATTATCCGATGAGCGAGACCTCCACGACCACCTACCGCACCTGGATGTGCGTCGTCTGCGGCTTCCTCTACAACGAGGCCGACGGACTGCCGGAGGAAGGCATCGCGCCGGGCACGCGCTGGGAAGATGTTCCCGACAGCTGGACCTGCCCGGATTGTGGCGTCACCAAAGACGATTTCGAGATGGTGGAGATCGACTGAGGAAGTAATAAGAGATGGGTTATATATAATATATTTAAAGTGATGGGTTTGATCGTTCGTTGAGTTTTTTGCGTGTAGGAGTTGAAGCTGGAACTTCTGAAGCGTACTCTCCGGTGGCGGTCGCCGATCGCTCCAGGATTGGCATCTGCTTGGAATAAGACGTAGCCCTGGAAAATTATTCAATAATAAAAGGAATTTATGTTGAGGCTACCGTCGCGCTTAATGCTGTTGCTTTTGTGTTCTGCAATTCCATTCGAGGTGTTTTGTTTCACTTCCAGCCAGCAGGATCTGATTCAAGGGATGGGCGAGCGTTTGCCCGCAGGCAAGGCGAATCTGAGTTTGTCGCCAAAATTTAAGGTGTATGTTTTCGAAAAAGCCGGACTTAAGTTCGTCCAGATCAATGCTCTCAATAATGACGTATTGGCGGTGTTATCCCTTGTGCCGGGCGCGGCATCTCAGCTGCCCATAGTGCCTAATTCGCAAAGCGCGATGATGCAGTCAAATGGGATGATGACGGCTCAGGCGAACTGCCCTTGTAGTGCGCAGGTCGTCTACAGTGATGCCAATTACAATATTGTGGTTATATACGGCGCAAATGGCGAATACATAACCTCTTATCAGGTGCCCAGATCTCCCCAGGGTAAGCCTCCCAACTAGGTAACTTCTCGGTTCCCTGTTGGCACAGTCAGTGCGCCCGAGCGCGCTGGCTGTTCAACTCGACCAGGTGTTCGTGCAGGCTGCCTGCATCCTGCGCGCCAGGATTGAGTAGCAAATAACGGGTCAGATCGTGGCGGGCGCCACTGCGGTGTCCCAGGTGCAGATAGGCCATGCCGCGATCGCGCAAGGCCTCGGGTTGATCCGGCACCAGCTTGAGAATGCGGTCGGCGCTGCGGGCGGCGCGGTCCCAGTGCTCGGCATCGGCGTACACGCCGTGCAGGTTGCGCAGCACCCGGATCAGGATGGCGCGATGCGGTGCCGGGTCGAGAATCTGCGCCAGCGCGCGATCGTCGGGAATCTCTCCGCCCAGATGCGGTCGTGCACGCTCGCGCAGTTCGTCCACGCCGAGCGGACGGCCGCCGTTGAAGGGATCCATCACCAGCACGCCGTCGTCCACCGGCAGCCGCACCAGGAAATGGCCAGGGAAGGACACCCCGGACAGTGGGATGCCGAGCCGGCGCGCCACCTCGATCTGCACCATCGCCAGCGAGATCGGATTGCCCAGGCGACGCTCGAATACTTCGTTGAGATAGCTGTTGCGCGGGTCGTAGTACTCGTCATGGTTGCCCGAGTAACCCAATTCGTCGAACAGATAGCGATTGACGGCAGCCATTTTCAGCGGCCACAGGTCGATGGTGTCGACCTCGCGACGCAAGTGCTCGACGTGGCTCTGCACCAGCGTGTCGTACAGCTCGGCATCCAGCTGCGGATACTCGTCGCGCGCGATCAGCAGCGCGGTGGACATCAACGGCACCGCCTCGTCGTCGAGATTGGCGAGCGCCGTCCAATTGGGCAGGGGAAGCATATCGACCATGGAACAAGAGTGTCGGCAACTGGCGCGTGGTTCAAGTCCGGCACTTCCTGACAGGAGATGCCGCAAACAGCGTCATCACTTCGCTTTCGGGATGTCCGGACTGAGGGCGAGGACGGTGCCGTCGCGCAGATTCAGCTTGGCGGCCTGTCCGGCGTTGAGCTCCAGCACATAGCGCGCAGGCCGCTTGCTCGGATAGGGCGGGCAGGCGTCGCCAGCCGAGCAGGGCGGCACATCGCGCTGCTGCGACACCAGGCGCAGCTGGTTGTCGAAGTACAGGATGTCGAGCGCGATCTTGGTGTTCTTCATCCAGTACGCCAGCGGCTCCTCGCGGTCGTGGATGAACAGCATGCCGTGGTCGTCTGCCAGCGCGTCGCGGAACATCAGTCCCTGTGCGCGCTCGGCGTCGTTGCGTGCCAGCTCCACCGCATAGCGCGTGCCGTTCAACTCGATCCAGGGCCGGCCGTGACTGGCGCAGCCGCCAAGCAGGATCGACAGGGCAAGCACGACAAGACAAAGACGATACATGGGCAGGACAAGCGGCAAGAGACGCTGCACCTTCGGACAAGCGGTGCAGAGACGTCAAGCCAGCAGACGCAGCAACTGGCTGAATCCGCTGCGCGTCTCGGCAGTGAGCCAGTCCTGCAGCCTGCCAGGCGGCTGCACGAACAACTGACAGCCCAGCGCTAGCGAGACCGCCTGCAATCCCTGTGGATCGTCGCTGTGCCGGCCCAGCAGGAAAAACGCGCTGTACAGATCGAAGCGGCTGGCTGCGGACATGTCCAGCCAGCCGCCACCGAGCAACGGTTCGATCGGCTGGCCGTCGGCCTGCCGTGGCAATGCCCATCCGGGCGGCAACGGCCACGTCACTGGGCCGGCTGCGCCATCGCGCGTGCCATGCAATTGCCAGTACGCACTGCTGGCCAACCAGCAGCGGAACAGGCACAGCTCGGCGATGGCGATCGGACGATCCGGGTGCTGCGCCAGCACGGGCGCGTACCGCTGCCGATAGTCGCAGTGCAGGAATGCCAGCGGTGGTGGGCGGTAGATCGGGGTGCGAGCGTCCATGGCAGATCCGTATGCCGTTGGCCGGGCCGGTGGTCTTGTCGCCCAGGCGACAAGCATGGGTTGATTGAACGCGATAAGTTAATCACACTGTGCGTCAATAGTGAAACATGGTTGAACGTGCTCCGTAACGTTCCGGGGCATGAGCGAGGAGCGGCAGCAGTTTTCCCGACGATTGAGCGAGGCGATGCGGGCGGCCGGCTACGAGCCGCGTCCGGCGGTGTTGTTCCGGCTGTTCAATGCGCGTTACCGCGGGGCGTCGGTGACCTTCCAGACAGTCTCGCGCTGGCTGCGCGGGTTGGCCATTCCCGAGCAGGATCGCCTGCAGGTCCTGGCCAGTCTGTTCGGCGTGGAGCCGCAGCAATTGCGCTATGGCGGCGGCAGTCGGCGCGTCGCCGAGCCGGGGTCGGCCTGGCCGGCCGGCGTTGGCGTCCGCGAGCGCCAGATCATCGAAGCCTTTCTCACGCTGTCGCCCAAGCAGCGTGAGCTGGTGGGGGAACTGGTGCAGGCGCTGGTCAAGCGCTGAGCGTTCCTGCGCGCGCGGCGTGCGGGCTGCGGCGGTGATGCAAGCGTCGCTGATGTGGCGATGGCGGCAACGTTTGCTTGCTGCTGGTGCGCAGTCCGCAAGCCGACCTGGACGTGCTCAAAGCCAGAGCTGATGGCAGGCGCGCGGATGGCCTGCAGGTCCAACTGCCGGTGCGTCACAGCCGCGACGCACCGTCGATGCAGCTGTGCGATCTACAGCACGCGCGGCGGTTCGCCGCCGACGATCACCACGTCGGCCGGGCGGCGGGCGAACAGGCCAACGCAGACCACGCCGGGGATCTGGTTGAGGCTGCGCTCCAGTGCCACCGGGTCGGTGATTTGCAGATGGTGTACGTCCAGCACCATGTTGCCGTTGTCGGTCACCACGCCATCGCGCCAGACCGGCTGGCCGCCGGTCTGCGCAAGGATCTGCCGCGCGACCAGGCTGCGCGCCATCGGAATCACCTCGATCGGCAACGGGAACGTGCCCAGCACCGGCACCTGCTTGCTCGGATCGATGATGCAGATGAAGCGTTCGCTGGCCTCGGCGATGATCTTCTCGCGGGTCAGCGCTGCGCCGCCGCCCTTGATCAGGCAGCGGTTGGGGTCGCACTCGTCGGCGCCGTCCACATACAGCGACAGGTTGCCGGTGTGGTTGAGGTCGAGCACCTCGATGCCGTGCTGACGCAGGCGCGCGGTGCTCTGTTCGGAGCTGGAGACCGCGCCCTTGATGCGATGGCCGATGCGGCCCAGCGCATCGATGAAGTAGGCGACCGTGGAGCCGGTGCCGACTCCGACGATCATGCCGTCTTCCACGTAGTCGATCGCCTTCTCGGCGGCAAGGCGTTTTGCGTCGGACATAGTTGAGCTCGGGATTCGGGGTTGGAGTTCGGGATTCGGGAGAGGTCAGCGTGAGTCAGGCGATGGCGCGGGCAGCGATGCGTCCCGCACCGCGCACGGTTACTCCAGGCCCAGCAGCAGCTTCCACTGCGCGGCGGTCACCGGCAGGATCGACAGCCGGTTGCCGCGCGCGATCAGCGCAAACCCTTCGCCCAGCGCCTCGGCGTGCTGCTTGATCTCGTCCAGCGCGATGGTGCGCGCCAGCTTGCGCTCGAACGCCACGTCCACCAGCACCCAGCGCGGGTCTTCGCGGCTGGACCTGGGATCGTGGTAATCGGATGTCGGATCGAACTGGGTGTCGTCCGGGTAGGCGGCGCTGGCGACCTTGGCGAGACCGACGATGCCGGGCACCTTGCAATTGGAATGGTAGAACAGCACGCCGTCGCCTACCTGCATGCCGTCGCGCATGAAGTTGCGTGCCTGGTAGTTGCGCACCCCGTTCCACGGTTCGGTACCAACCCGGGCCAGGTCATCGATGGAGAAGGTGTCCGGCTCGGACTTCATCAACCAGTAGCGCTTGCGGGCAGTCATGCGGAAACGGGGTCGCTATTGAGAAAGGTGGCGTCTTCGGTGCAGATCGCATCCACCGCTACGTCCCAATGGTCGCAGGGCACGCGGGGCAGCTGCTGCATGGCAAAGCCGACGCCGACCAGCCAGGGCGGCGGCGCCTGGCGATGCCGAAACGCGAAGCTGCGATCATACCAGCCGCCCCCCATGCCCAGCCGCCGGCAGTCGTCATCGAACCCGGTCAGTGGCGTCACCACCAACGTCAGCGCTTCGGCCGCCAGCGTCTCGGACAGCGCGACATCCGGTTCGGGAATGCCGTAGCGATTGCTCACCAGCGGTTGGCCAGGTCGCCACGGCGCGAAGCGCAGCACACGATCGGCCAGGACCGGCAGGCAGTACTGCACGGCGCTCGGCAGGGTCAGCTGCCAGCGGTGCAGGGCGATCTCGCCATCCATCGCCCAATAGCCTGCCACTGCGCCCTGCTGCGGCGCGAATGGCAAGGCCAGCAGCCGCTCTGCCAGCGCGTCTGCCGCCGCCAATCGCTGTGGTGCCGGCAGCGCGCGGCGTTGTGCGCGCAATTGTCGGCGCAGGGAATCGCGATCGTCGGGCATCGGCAGCATCCAGGATGGAAGCGGCATTGTCGGTGCAGCGCCAGCGCCTGACTAGCGGGATGTCGTGGTTGTGCGGGGCTGCAGGCCGTCGCCATCGGATGGGTAGCAGCAAGACCGGTGAGGTTGAAGGCCTCTCGCCGGAGGGCGCATCCAACGCTGACGTTGCAAGTTGGCGGTGTCGAGCGCAGCGGGCACGCGCCGTCATGCTGTGCTGTGCGAGGCCAGTGCCGATCGGCTAGCGCAGCTGCGACGCCGCCAGCGCAAGCACAAAAAGAAACGGCGCCCTGAGGGCGCCGTTTCAGCGTGCATTCTCCGCGGTGACGATGCGTGCGAAACGACCTTGAACCCGAGGTTCAAGTGGGGACGTTGTGAGGCCATCGGGCTTCCCGCTACAAGGCGGACTTGCACACCCGGCTTCGTCGCGCCCCCGTGGTCGTCATTAAGGGACAAGGCGAATGTTTGCACACGCTGTCGTTTACAGCAGAGAACGCGGAGGAAGTATAGCTCTCTGACGCCACATGACCAGCCCATTCGTCGGCTGCATGCGGCAAGAGATTCATGTTTGCGATGGCAGTGCGTATTGCACTTCAACGCGGTGTATCGGAAACGCTGTCCAGGCGGCGATTGAGCGTGTCCAGCGTGCTGTTGAGCTCGCGATCGTAGTGCGCTTGCTGCTCGCGCAACTGCTGCAGTTCGTGCGCCAGATTGAGCGCCGCCAGCACGGCGACCCGGTCGACCGCCGCCATCCGATTGCTGCCACGGATTTCGCGCATGCGCAGATCCAGCAGGCGCGCAGCTGCAGTGAGACTTTCGCGTTCGTCGGCAGTGACGCCGATGGTGTACTCGCGGTCGAGGATGCGGACGCTGACCGGCTCGTTGCTGCTCACGTGTGCTGCTCCAGTGACTTCAATCGCGCGATCATTGCTTCCACCCGCGAGCGCGCCTGTTCGTTCTTGCTCAGCAGCTGCGAACGCTCGCTGATCAACTGTTCCTGCTGATGGCGCAGGCTGCGGTTTTCCTCGCTCAGGCGCTGGCTGCGCTCGACCAGCGCATCCACGCGGGCGGCGAGTGCGCGGAGTTGAGCGAGGGCGGCGGCATTGTCCATGCGCGCACGATAGGGGCCGGCCCGCGCAGCGGTCAAGCAGGCTTGCGCGCCGGTCGACGGCGCTGTTCGCCCGGTCTGCCGCGGCTCCGCTGCGGCACCCTGGTGCGGCCCGTGGAACCCGTCATGGAACGGCGCCGGGCAGGCAAGGCACGGTCGGCTTGCTAAACTTGCCGGTCATCGCCGGTCCAGCGACTGGCGCTCTACGCTCTCAGCCTGGATACCCTGATGGATTTGCCTGACGTAGGCACGGTGCAACACGAAAGTCGCCAGCTGGCGCTGGCCTCCTCCGCGGCGGAACTGCATGGCGGCCTGTGTGGCTGGCTGGCCGGCGGCGGTGCCGACAGCGACGATTGGCTGGCACGGATCCTCGCCGATGGGGCGCAAGTCGCGCCGCCCCCGGGTGGGGCATTGGACCGGATGCGCCAGGCGACGGTGGCGCAGCTGGAGGATCGTGACTTCGCCTTCGAACTGCTGCTGGCCGAGGATGGCGCCGCGGTGGCGGCGCGTGCCGATGCGCTGTTCGACTGGTGCCGTGCCTTCCTCGGCGGCTTCGGGCTGGCTGCGCAACAACGCCCGGCGCTGTCGGAGGAAGGCGAAGAGGCCTTGCAGGATCTGGCGCGGCTGGCGCAGGCCTCCAGCGAGGATTTCGACAGTGCCGAAGAGGACGATACCGCGCTGGCCGAGATCGAAGAATTCGTGCGGGTCGCGGTGTTGCTGCTGCATGGCGACTGCGTGATGGGGCCGCGCTACCGGCAGCGTCTGAACTGATGAAGAAGCTGACCGGGATCGGCGCGGCGGAATACGCCCGGCGGCGCAAGCAGCTGATGGAGATGGCGGGGGAGCAGGCCATCCTGATCCTGCCGGCGGCACCCGAGCGGGTGCGCAGCCATGACACCCATTACCCGTATCGGCAGGATTCGGACTTCTGGTACCTGAGCGGTTTCCCCGAACCGGAAGCGGTGCTGGTGTTGGTGCCTGGCCGCCGCCATGGCGAGGCGATCCTGTTCTGCCGCGAGCGCGATGTCGAGCGCGAGGCCTGGGACGGGCCGCGCGAAGGGCAGGAAGGCGCGGTCGCGCACTACGGCATGGACGATGCGTACCCGATCGACGATGTCGACGACATCCTGCCCGGGCTGTTGGAAGGACGCAGCCGCGTCTACTACCACTTCGGGCGCGACGTGGACTTCGACCTGAAGCTGATCGGCTGGGTCAAGCGCGTACGCGAGCAGGTCCGCCATGGCGCCCAGCCGCCGCATGAATTCCTCGAGCTGGGGCATCTGCTGCACGAGCAGCGGTTGTTCAAGTCGCGCGACGAAATCGCCTTGATGCAGCAGGCCGCCGATATCAGCGTGCGCGCGCACCGTGCCGCCTATCGGTTGGCGCGGCCGGGCGTGCACGAGTACGAACTGCAGGCGGCGGTGGAACAGGTCTTCCGCGCGTCCGATGCGTGGCCGGCATATTCGAGCATCGTCGGTGCCGGCAGCAACGCCTGCGTGCTGCACTATCGCGCCAACAATGCCCGCAGCCGCGATGGCGAGCTGGTACTGATCGATGCCGGGGCCGAATACCGCGGTTACGCCGCCGACATCACCCGGACGTTCCCGATCAATGGTCGCTTCACTGCCGCCCAGCGCGCGCTGCACGCGTTGGTGGGTGCTGCGCAGGAGGCTGCGCTGGCGCAGGCGCGGCCAGGCACGCCCTACGAGGCGGGGCACCTGGCGGCGGTGGAGACGCTGACCGAAGGTCTGTTGCGACTGGGTTTGCTCAAGGGCACGCTGGAACGCAATATCGCCGACGGGCATTACAAGCGCTTTTATCGCCACAAGACCGGTCACTGGCTGGGCTTGGACGTCCACGACGTCGGCGACTACCGCCTGGCCGGCGAGTCGCGCCTGCTGGAGCCGGGCATGGTGTTCACCATCGAACCGGGGTTGTACGTGTCGACCGACGACACCAGCGTGGATCCGAAATGGCGCGGCATCGGCATCCGCACCGAAGACAATGTGCTGATCACCGCCGACGGCCATCGCGTCCTGACCGATGCGCTGGCACGCAGTGCCGAGGCGATCGAGGCGGAGATGGCGCAGCACTAAGAGCGGCTAACAAAACGTAGCGAGCAGTCGTCAGGTGGGCGCGGACGGCGCGCAGGAACCGCAGTGTACGAGTGGTCCATGAGGATTCCGAGC
>NZ_NSET01000016.1 GCF_009192945.1 Xanthomonas maliensis
GCAACGACTTCCAGGGCGCGGTGACGCTGACCGGTGGCACCACGCGTATCACCGACGGCGGCGCGCTGACCTTGGGCACGCTGAGTACTGGCGACCTCACCGCTACCAGCATCGGTGCGCTCAATCTGGGCAGTGGCACGGTGAACGGCGCCCTGGTCGCCACCAGCAACAACGGCGCGATCACGCAGTCGGGAAGCGGCACCTTGGCCGTCGTCGGCACCAGCAATCTCACTGCCGGCACCGGGGCGATCACGCTGAACAACAGCGGCAACACCTTTGGCGATCTGGTCAGCGCGACCGGCCGGGGGATCTCGTTGAACGCCGCGGGCAATCTTTCGATCGGCACGTTGAGCCTGGACAGCAACAGTGCGCTGTCGTTGAGTGCCACCGGCGCATTGACCCTGCCGAGCACGGCGATCAACACCGGCAGCGCCAACCTGACCCTGTCCAGCGGCGGCAGCCTCAGCACGCGCGCCGCGTTGGCCGGGACGAACGTGGACCTCACCGGGAGTGGCGGCATTGCGCTGGCGCATGACGTCACTGCGACCGGCACGTTGAAGTTGACCACCACCAACAGCGCGATCACCCAGACCGCCGGCAGCGTCGCTGCGATCGGCACCAGCACCGTCAATGCCGGGACCGGCGCCATCACGCTGGACGGCGCGGGCAACGACTTCCAGGGCGCGGTGACGCTGACCGGCGGCACCACGCGTATCACCGACGGCGGCGCGCTGACCTTGGGCACGCTGGACACTGGCGACCTCACCGCTACCAGCATCGGTGCGCTGAATCTGGGCAGCGGCACGGTGGGCGGTGCATTGCTCGCCACCAGCAACAACGGCGCGATCACGCAGTCCACCAACAGTGGTCTGACCGTCAACGGCACCAGCAACCTCAATGCCGGAACCGGCGCCATCACCCTGAACACCGGCAGCAACGATTTCCAGCAAACGGTGAGCCTGGTGGCTGGCGACATGACGCAGATCACCGACAGAGGCGCGCTGACGTTGGGTACGCTGAGCACCGGCACTTTGCTGGTCGTCAGTGACGGTGCATTGAACCTGGGCAGCGGCACCGTGAACGGTGCCTTCGGTGCCTTGAGCAACAACGGCGCGATCACACAGACGGGAGGCTTGACCGTCGTCGGCAACAGCAACATCCAGGCCGGCAGCGGCGCCATCACCCTGACCCACGGCAGCAACGACTTCCGCGCCGGCATGATACTGGACGGCACCGGCATCAGCGTGGTCAATGCGGGCGATCTGGTTGTGTCCTCGCTCACCAACGGCGCCAACGGCGCCATTGCACTGACCGCTGGCGGTGCTCTGAACGTGGTGACACCATCGCTGGATACTGGCAGCGGCGATCTCACGCTGATTGCCAACGGCGGTGCCTTGAACACCACCGGCACCCTGCGCGGCACGAACGTCGCGCTCACCGGTCGCGATGGCCTGACGCTTGGCCACGACATCACCGCAGCAGGCACGCTGGCCTTGCGCAGCACCAATGCGGCCATCGTGCAGACCGGCGGCGCGATCGCAGCAACCGGCACGACCACCGTCGCTGCCGGCACCGGTGCGATCGCGTTGCTGGGCGCCTCCAACGACTTCAGCAGCCTGAGCCTGACGGGATCGGCGATCGGCGTCATCGATCGCAACGATCTGACGCTGTCGGCGCTCACTGCCTCCGGCAACGGCAACGCGGCGATCAGCGCCGGTGGTGCTCTGCAATTACCGGCACAAGCCATCACGGCCGGCAGCGGCAATCTGACGCTGAGTGCGGGCGGTGGCGCACTGACCAGCAACGGCAATCTGAGCGGTGCAAACGTCGCCCTCAGCGGCCGCGATGGCGTCTTGCTGGGCAATGACGTCACGGCCAGCGGTACGCTGTCGCTGAGCAGCACCAATGCGGCGATCAACCAAACGTCCGGCGCACTGCGTGCGGGTGGTGCCACCACCGTCAATGCGGGCACCGGCGCCATCGCACTGAACGGTGCAGGCAATCGCTTCGGCGGCGGCATCGGCCTGACCGGCACCGGGATCAGCGTCAACGACAGCGGCGATCTGACCATCAACAGCTTGACTGCCGGCAGCAACGGCTCGATCGCGTTGACCGCTGGTGGCGCCCTGAACATGGCGGCACCAGCGCTGGATACGGGCAGTGGCGACCTGACGCTGATCGCCAACGGCGGTGCCTTGAACACCACCGGCGCCCTGCGCGGCACGAACGTCGCGCTCACCGGTCGCGATGGCGTCTTGCTGGGCAATGACGTCACGACCAGCGGTACGCTGTCGCTGAGCAGCACCAATGCGGCGATCAACCAGACGTCCGGCGCGCTGCGTGCCGGTGGTGCCACCACCGTCAATGCCGGCACCGGCGCCATCGCACTGAATGGTGCAAGCAATCGCTTCGGCGGCGGCATCAGCCTGACCGGCACCGGGATCAGCGTCAACGACAGCGGCGATCTGACCATCAACAGCTTGACTGCCGGCAGCAACGGCTCGATCGCGTTGACCGCTGGTGGCGCCCTGAACATGGCGGCGCAATCGCTGGATACGGGCAGCGGCGACCTGACGCTGAGTGCCAACGGCGGTGCCTTGAACACCACCGGCACCCTACGCGGCACGAACGTCGCCCTCACCGGTCGTGATGGCCTGACGCTTGGCCACGACATCACGGCAGCGGGTACCCTGGCCTTGCGCAGCACCAATGCGGCCATCGTGCAGACCGGCGGCGCGATCGCAGCAACCGGCGCGACCACCGTCGCTGCCGGCACCGGTGCGATCGCGTTGCTGGGCGCCTCCAACGACTTCAGCAGCCTGAGCCTGACGGGATCGGCGATCGGCGTCATCGATCGCAACGATCTGACGCTGTCGGCGCTCACTGCCTCCGGCAACGGCAACGCGGCGATCAGCGCCGGTGGTGCTCTGCAATTACCGGCACAAGCCATCACGGCCAGCAGCGGCAATCTGACGCTGAGTGCGGGCGGTGGCGCACTGACCAGCAACGGCAATCTGAGCGGTGCAAACGTCGCCCTCAGCGGCCGCGATGGCGTCTTGCTGGGCAATGACGTCACGGCCAGCGGCACGCTGTCGCTGAGCAGCACCAATGCGGCGATCAACCAAACGTCCGGCGCGCTGCGCGCCGGTGGTGCCACCACCGTCAATGCCGGCACCGGTGTCATCGCACTGAATGGTGCAGGCAATCGCTTCGGCGGCGGCATCGGCCTGACCGGCACCGGGATCAGCGTCAACGACAGCGGCGATCTGACCATCAACAGCTTGACTGCCGGCAGCAATGGCTCGATCGCGCTGACCGCTGGTGGCGTTCTGAACATGGCGGCGCAATCGCTGGATACGGGCAGCGGCGACCTGACGCTGAGTGCCAACGGCGGTGCCTTGAACACCACCGGCACCCTGCGCGGCGCGGACGTCGCCCTCACCGGCCGCGATGGCCTGACGCTTGGCCACGACATCACGGCAGCGGGCACGCTGGGCTTGCGCAGCACCAATGCGGCCATTGTGCAGACCGGCGGCACGCTCGCAGCAACCGGCACGACCACCGTCGCCGCCGGCACCGGTGCAATCGCGCTGACCAATGCCGGCAATCGCTTCACCGGCGCGGTGGACCTCAGCGGCGGCGATACCACCATTGCCGCGACTGCGTTGCGCCTGGGCCGCGTCTCCACCGATGCGCTGACCGCCAGCAGTGCCGGTGCCCTGGATCTGGGCAGTGGCAGCGTGCGGGGCGTGCTGGTCGGCAGCAGCGGCGATGCCGACATCACCCAGTCCGGCGCGCTGGCGGTGAACGGCGCCACGCGCCTGAACGCCGGCCGCGGCGACATCGTGTTGAACGACGGCGGCAACGACTTCGGCGGTGCGCTGACGCTGGCCGGCAATGCCGTGCTGCTGCAGGACCGCAATGCGTTGGCTATCGCGGCACTGCAGAGCGGCAGCAATGCGCCGGTGACCTTGGTGGCCGGCGGCGATCTGACGCTCTCGGGCGCGCAGATCGATGCCGGCACCGGCGCGCTCGCGCTGACCGCCAGCGCCGGCATCTTGCGCGCCGGTGCGCTGCGCGGCGGCGATGTCCGCCTGACCGGCGGCAGCGGGATTGCCCTGGGCGATGACGTGACCGCACAGACGCTGGCGTTGACCAGCACCAATGCGGCGATCGTCCAGAGCGGCGGGAACCTGCTGGTGGCAGGCGCTACCACGGTCACGGCCGGCAACGGCGCCATCGCGCTGGATGCAGCAGGTAACGACTTCCAGGGTCTACTGACCCTCAGCGGTGGTGCCACCCGCGTGCGCGATGCCAACGCGCTGAGTGTGGGAACGCTGACGACCGGCGACCTGCAAGTCACCAGCAACGGCGCGCTCAACCTGGGCACCGGTCTGGTCAATGGTGCGCTCACCGCGGCCAGTAACGGCGGCGCCGTGAGCCAGAGCGGTGCGCTGACGGTCGCTGGCCGTGCCAGCGTCGACAGCGCCGGCGCGGCGATCGTGCTGGACGCTGCGGGCAACGACTTCCAGGCGGCGCTGGACCTGCGCGGCGGCGACAGCCGCATCCGCGACCGCAACGCACTCGCACTGGGGACGTTGGGGGTCGGCAACCTGCAGCTCGACAGCGGTGCCGGCCTGGAACTGGGCCAGGGGCGCATCGCCGGCAGCTTGGTCGCCCGCAGCGGCACTGCCGCCGCCGCCGCAACCAACGCCCGCTTGCAAGCGACAGCGGCGCCGGTGGCGCTGGCGAGCGACATCACCCAGCAGGGCGCGTTGACGGTGGTCGGCAGCAGCCTGCTCGATGCCGGCAGCGGCGCGATCGTGCTGGATGCGGCCGGCAACGACTTCCAGGGTACGGTGCAAGCGCTCGGCAGCAGCATCGCCATCGTCGATCGCAACGACCTGGCGGCGACCGCGCAGGCCAGCGATGCCCTGCGGCTGCAGGCCGGTGGCCAGCTCACCACCGCTGGCACGCTCAGCGCCAACGACATCGCCTTGCGCGGCGGCACCGGCATCGTGCTTGGTCACGATGTCGCCGGCGCCAGCGTGGCCTTGCGCAGCGGCGGGGCGATCACCCAGAGCGCCGGCAGCCTGCGCGCCGGTCAGCTCAGCGGCAACGCCGCCGGGGCAGTCGTGCTCACCAGCAGCGGCAACGCCATCGATGGACTCGGCGACTTCAGCGCGCAGGGGCTGGACCTGTTCAGCAACCGCACGCTGTTGGTCAGCGGCCGCGTCGACGGCGGCCCCTCGCTGCGCCTGAGCAGCGGTGGCCAATTGCAGCTGAGCGGTCAGCTCAGCGGCGCCACCAGCTGGCTGCAGGCCGTCGCCGGTATCCGCCAGCGCGCAGGCAGTTCGATCACTGCCGGCCTGCTCGGCGGTCGTGCCGGTGGTCCGGTGGCGCTGGGCGATGCCGCTGGCTTCATCGACAACCGCGTCGTCCGCCTGGGCGACTTCGTCGCCAGCAACGGTTTCAGCTTCACCAACGGCGGCGACCTGTTGCTGGTGCTGGCCAATGGCAGCAGCTACAGCGTGGATGCCGGCAACAGCGCGATGTTCCTGTCGGTCCGCGGCAATCTGTTCCAGGATGGCCGCGCGCCGCTGCGCAACGGCACCGGCACCTTTGCCGCCACCGGGCAGATCGGCACCCAGCAGAATCCGCTGTATGTGACCGGCACCGGCACCCAGACCGTGGCGGCGATCGGCGCGCCGCCGGCGTATTTCAATGCCACCGCCGCCGACGGCCCTCTGCTCGACCTGGCCGGTGCCTCCGGCTTCAACGTGCCGGCCTCGGCCTTCGCTGGCCGTGCGCAGAGTTCGGCCAGCCGCACCGTGGCGTTCGTGGACCTGTCGGCCAGTGGCACCCCGTACCGCGCCTTCGGTCTGGTCCAGCCAGGTCTACGCCTGCCCGCCGACCAGCAACCGGCCTGCGATGCCGGCGACCCGGACGCGGGCTGTAGCCCCCCGTAATCCTCACCGCCGCGCACGCGGCGGTCCCTGAGTGGAGCCTGTGCGATGCATGACGACAGTTCGCTGGACACCTTGCTGGACGCGCTGGACGCGCAGGCCCCGGCTGGCCCGGACCTGGAGTACGACGCCGACTTCCTGCGCCTGGAGCGGCTGTCCACGGTGCGCACCGAGCGCACGCTGGGCGAGGCGGTGATTGCCGCCGAAGAGCCCGATTGGGAGGCGGTGCAGACGCTGGCGCTGGAGCTGAGCCGACGAACCCGCGACCTGCGCGTGGCCAGCCGGCTCGGCGCCGCCTGGGGACGGCTCCGCGGCCTGCCTGGCTGGGCCGAAGCGCTGGCGTTGATCCACGGCTTGCTGGAGCGGCACTGGGGCGCGCTGCACCCGCAGCTGGACGCGGACGACGACGACGACCCCACCGCTCGCATCAACGCGCTGGCGGGGCTGGGCGATCCGCTGGGGTTGCTGGGCGCCTTGCGCGGCACGGTGGTGGTGCATTCGCCGCGCCTGGGCCGTTTCAGCCTGCGCGATCTACGGCTGGCCAACGGCAGTCTCAAACCGAGCGACGATCAGGCCCCACCCAGCCTGGCCGAGATCGAGGCCTGCTGCCTGGACTGCGAGCTGGACCTGCTGACGGCCTCGGTACAAGCGATCAGCGCTGCGCTGGGCCACGCCCGCGCCATCGATGCGTTGCTGTCCGAGCGGGTCGGCACCGCCGCGCCAGACCTGCGCCCGCTGCTGGCCGATCTGCGCGAACTGGAGCGCTGGCTGCTGCCGCAGTGGCAGGCGCGCCAGGGCACGGCCGAGGAACCTGCCACCGTGGTGGCGGAGGACGGCGTTGCGGCCGCCAGCACGCCGGCGCGGCCGGCCGGCGCCATCGCTGGGCCAGACGATGTACGGCGGCGGCTGGAGGAGATCTGCGCCTACTACGCCCGCCACGAGCCATCCAGCCCGGTGCCGATGCTGTTGCGGCGCGCGCAGCGCCTGGTGGGTTGCGACTTCCTGGCGCTGATGAAGGAACTGGCGCCGGCCGGCATCGACGAGCTGCAGCGGGTCACCGGGCCACTGGAGGAGGGCTGAGCCTCACCAGCTGTAGAGGTTCCAGTAGACCTTGTTGACCTTGTCACGCTCGGCATCGGTGTGGCCGTCGTGGTCGCGGTCGTAGAGGAAGTACGGCGCGCCACGCGACGGGGTGACGCGCACCATGCTCAGCTGGCCGTTGACGCGGAACTCGTCGATCTTGTCGCCATTGGCCATGGTCTTGGTGGTGACCTCGGCGCCGCGCAGGTCCGGCGGCAGGTCGCTGTCGGCGGTTGCGGGACGGCCGGTGGTGGCGCAGCCGCCGAGCAGCAGCAGCGGCAACAAAAGCATGGCTGGTTTCATCGTCGTGATCCGTTCGTGGTCGCCGCCCAGTATGCGCCGTGCAGTGTGGCTGGAGCGTGCAGCGTAGAATCGCCCGATGAGCAGATTAGTCCTGATCGACGGGTCCAGTTACCTGTATCGCGCGTTCCACGCGCTTCCGCCGCTGACCAATGCCCAGGGCGAGCCCACCGGTGCGTTGTTCGGCGTGGTCAACATGCTGCGTGCCACCCTGAAGGAGCGCCCGGCCTATGTCGCGTTCGTGGTGGACGCGCCTGGCAAGACATTTCGCGATGACTTGTATGCCGACTACAAGGCCAACCGCCCCCCGATGCCCGACGACCTGCGCGCGCAGGTGCAGCCGATGTGCGACATCGTGCATGCGTTGGGCATCGATATCCTGCGCATCGATGGCGTGGAAGCGGACGATGTGATCGGCACGCTGGCGCTGCAGGGCGCCGCAGATGGCTTGCAGGTCACCATCTCCACCGGCGACAAGGACTTCGCCCAGTTGGTGCGTCCAGGGGTGGAGCTGGTCAACACCATGAGCGGCAGCCGGATGGACTCGGACGAGGCGGTGATCGCCAAGTTCGGCGTGCGCCCCAATCAGATCGTCGACCTGCTGGCCTTGATGGGCGACACCGTCGACAACGTGCCGGGCGTGGACAAGTGCGGCCCCAAGACCGCGGCCAAATGGCTGGCCGAATACGATTCGCTCGATGGCGTGATCGCCAATGCCGACAAGATCAAGGGCAAGATCGGCGACAACTTGCGAGCGGCGCTGCCGCGGCTGCCGCTGAACCGCGAATTGGTCACCATCAAGACCGATGTGGTGCTGGCCAGTGGCCCGCGCGCGCTGGACCTGCGCGAGCCCAACAGTGAGGCGCTGGCGGCGCTCTACGCCCGCTACGGCTTCACCCAGGCGCTGCGCGAGCTGGGCGGTGGCGCCGGCGAGGCTGGCGCCGCGCCAGCGGCGGTGGCCAATGCCCGTACCGAGCCCGGCCGTGCGCGCGGCACCGGCTTCGTCTCAGCGCCCGTTGCTGCGCCGGCCGATCTGGATCCGGCGCTGGCCGCACCCGGGCAGTACGACACCGTGCTGACCCAGGCCCAGCTCGATGACTGGATCGCCCGCCTGCGTGTGGCCGGTCAATTCGCCCTGGACACCGAAACCGACAGCCTGGATGCCTTGCAGGCCAATCTGATCGGCCTGAGCGTGGCTGCCGTGCCCGGCCAGGCGGCCTATGTGCCGCTGGGCCACGACTACCCCGGCGCGCCAGCCCAGCTATCGCGCGAGCAAGTGCTGGCGCAGCTGGGTCCGCTGTTGGCCGACCCGGCGCTGCGCAAGCTCGGCCAGCATGGCAAGTACGACCTGCACGTGCTGCGCCGGCATGGGGTGGCGGTGGCCGGCTATGCCGACGACACCTTGCTGGAGAGCTTCGTGCTCAACTCCGGCAGCGCCCGCCACGACATGGACAGCCTGGCCAAGCGCTATCTCGGCTACGACACCGTCAAGTATGAAGACGTCTGCGGCAAGGGCGCCAAGCAGATCCCGTTCGCCCAGGTCAGCCTGGAGGACGCCACCCGCTATGCCGCCGAGGACGCCGACATCACCCTGCGTCTGCACCAGGTGCTGAGCACGCGCCTGGCCGCCGAACCCGGGCTGGAGCAGGTCTACCGCCAGATCGAAATGCCGCTGGTCGGGGTGCTGGAGCGCATCGAAGCCAATGGCGTGCGGGTGGACGCCGAGGAACTGCGCCGGCAGAGCGCGGACCTGTCCAAGCGCATGCTCGCCGCCCAGCAGAAGGCCACCGAGCTGGCTGGCCGCAGCTTCAACCTGGACTCGCCCAAGCAGTTGCAGGCCTTGCTGTTCGACGAGCTCAAGCTGCCGGCAGTGGTCAAGACGCCGAAGGGCCAACCGTCGACCAACGAGGAGGCGCTGGAGGCCATCGCCGATCAGCACGAACTGCCGCGGGTGATCCTGGAATACCGCGGCTTGGCCAAGCTGCGCAGCACCTACACCGACAAACTGCCGGAGATGATCCACCCGCAGTCCGGGCGTGTGCACACCAGCTACCACCAGGCCGGCGCCGCCACCGGGCGGCTGTCTTCCTCCGATCCGAACCTGCAGAACATCCCGATCCGCACCGAGGATGGCCGCCGCATCCGCCGCGCCTTCGTCGCCCCGCCCGGACGCAAGCTGATCGCCTGCGACTACTCGCAGATCGAGCTGCGCATCATGGCCCACCTGTCTGGCGACCCCGGCCTGGTCGGCGCCTTCGAATCCGGCGCCGACGTGCACCGCGCCACCGCCGCCGAAGTCTTCGGCCGCAGCATCGAGGCGGTCAGCAGCGACGAACGCCGCGCCGCCAAGGCGATCAACTTCGGCCTGATGTATGGCATGAGCGCCTTTGGCCTGGCGCGCCAGCTCGGCATCGGCCGCGGCGAGGCGCAGGACTACATCGCGCTGTACTTCAGTCGCTATCCAGGCGTCCGCGACTTCATGGAGTCCACCCGGCAGCAGGCCCGCGACAAGGGCTATGTGGAGACGGTGTTCGGTCGTCGGCTGTATCTGGATTTCATCAATGCCGGCAGCCAGGGCCAGCGCGCCGGCGCCGAGCGCGCCGCGATCAACGCGCCGATGCAGGGCACCGCCGCGGACATCATCAAGCGCGCCATGGTCAGCGTGGACGACTGGATCGCCGCGCATGCCGAGCGGGCGCTCATGATCCTGCAGGTGCACGATGAATTGGTATTCGAGGCCGACGCAGCGTTCGTCGACACCTTGCTCGCCGAGGTCACCGCGCGCATGGCCGCGGCTGCCACGCTGCGCGTGCCGTTGGTCGTGGATTCGGGTGTCGGCGACAACTGGGATCAAGCGCACTGACGCAATAAGTAAATGGGCATATCCTGAATGCGCGATGGCAACATAATCGCGCCACGCTGCGCGCTTATGGAATGAATATGCCCTAAATTCTACAATTTCTTAACGGTTCTCTTCACGAACCATCAATGTAGAAAATGGTGTTATATCCCTCGACGGGCGCAACGCCTGTCGGCAGATCTCTCCCATCCCCTGGAGCAGATCTCGGAGCGGAAACTCCTCCCCAAGTTTCCGTTCCCCTGGCCCCGCCGACCTCCCCCTGGTCCGCGGGGCTTTTTATTTGCTGCGTGAAAATCAACGTCCGCGATCGCATGCGCGTCGCTGCGCCGACTGTGCGCTGGTATCCGGCTGCTTGGTATTCATCTGGATATTCATCAATGTCGCGATCACTCCAGATCGGTCCGCTGATCGCCCTGTCTTGGCCGGTTGGGAATGTAATCAAGGTTAATGCAACGCAGCATTGCGTGTGCGGCACGAAACAATTTCGCACCACGGCATGCAGCGTGACGCAGGAGTGAAGTATGGTGCCGCTCGAGTCAGTTCAGATCCGCTCGCCATGCCACTGCGCCCATTCAGCTACCGCCGCACTGCCGCTTTTTCTGTAGCGACCCCCGCCCGAGCATCACGATGCGGGTGCTGATCGCCGAGGACGAGCCATCGATCGCCGACGCCGTGGTGGGTGCCCTGCGCCAGCAAGGACACGTGGTCGACCACGTCGACAATGGCAACCAGGCAGACGCGGCACTGCGCGACACCGACTATCAGCTGCTGGTCCTGGACCTGGGCCTGCTGGGCGACATGGACGGCGCGCGCGTGCTGCAACGCCTGCGCGAGCGCGGCGCCACCACCCCCGTGCTGGTCATCAGCGCGCGGGAAGCCTTGCAGGAGCGCGTGCAGGTGCTGGATCTGGGCGCCGACGACTATCTGGTCAAGCCATTCGCCTTGGAGGAGTTCCAGGCGCGCGTGCGCTCGGTGTTGCGCCGCGCCATCAGCCACGGCACGCCGGAGCTGCGCCTGGGTCGCCTGCGGCTGGACCTGACCGGCCGCCGCGCCTGGATCGATACCGTGGCGCTGGAACTGACTGCACGCGAATACGGGCTGCTCGGTGCGTTGGCCACGCGGGCCGGTCGGGTGACCAACCGCGCCCAGCTGGTGGAAGCCTTGTGCGGATGGGACGAGGACATCAGCGACAACGGCCTGGATATCGCAATGTATCGCCTGCGCCGCAAACTGCACGGCAGCGGGGTGGGGATACGCACGATCCGCGGGCTGGGCTATCTGCTGCAGGAGCGCCAGGACGGCGACGATGAGGGCTGAGGGAGCCCAAGCGCGGCCAAGCCTGCGTCGCCGCCTGCTGCTGTTCCTGGCGGTGCCGATGCTGGTGTTGCTGGCGATCGATGCCGCGGTGACCTATCGCATGGCGTTGGGTTATGCCAATCGCGCACATGACGAAAACCTGGTGGGCGACCTGCATGCGCTGACCGCGCTGCTGCAGCAGCTGCCGGAGCGGCGCAGCTTGTCGGCGCAGGCGCAGTTCCTGCTCCGCTACGACCCCGACGGTCCCAATTATTTCGCCGTGTTCAGCCGTCGCCGCGGGTGGCGCTACGGCGATACCGGTCTGCATGGATTGCGGCATCCGGCGCTGGGCAAACGGCCGGTGCCGTACTCGGCTAACGACGGCATCCGTCGACTGCGCGCGGCCTCGGTGGCGATGCCGTCCCCGTTCGACGCTGGCGATGTGCTGACGGTGACCGTTGCCGAGTCGCTGGTCGACCGCGAGCGCAGCGCACGCAATGTGCTGTGGCTGACCTTGCCGGTGCAGGCCGTGTTGATCGCCGCCGTGATGGCCCTGGTGTGGCTTGGAGTCAACCACGGCTTGGGGGTGCTGCGCCCATTGAATGCACGGCTGGCTGCACGCGAACAGGCGCTGGCCCCGGTGACCGGACCGGACGTACCGCAGGAGATCCTGCCGCTCACACGCACCCTGGACGCCTTGTTCGCGCGCGTCCGCGACACCGTGCAGCTGCATGAGCGGTTCATCGCCGATGCCGCCCATCAGCTGCGCACGCCGTTGGCAGGCCTGCAACTGCATGCCGAACGTGCAATGAGCGCCGATCCGGAGCAGACCCGCGCGGCCCTGTTGCAGATCCAGCAATTGACCGCGCGTGCGGCACGTGCGGCCAGCCAGCTGCTGGCGTTGAGTCGCGCGCAGTCCCCGCACCATCGCGACGAGGTCTTGCTGCCGGTGCTGCTGTATCGGCTGATTCCCGAGGCGGTATCCGCACGTGTGCCCGAGGCGCTGGCCGCCGATGTGGACCTGGGCTATCAGGCCGACAGCGAGGACGCCGCGCTGGTGGTGTTCGGCGACCCGCTGGCATTGCAGGAGTTGCTGGACAACTTGATCGACAACGCACTGCGCTACGCCGGTCGCGGCTGCAGCGTCACCGTCGGCCTGGCGGCAGTGGCCGGTGCGGTGGTGCTGAGCGTGGAAGACGACGGCCCCGGTGTGCCGGACGCGCTGTTGAGCCGCTTGGGCGAGCGCTTCTTTCGCGTGCCGGGCGTGCGCGGCGATGGGTCCGGGCTGGGTCTGGCGATCGTGCAAGGGGTGGCCAATCGCCACAACGCGCGGGTGGGGTTCTGCCGCGGCGCCCGTGGTGGCCTGCGTGTGGAAGTCCACTTCCCCTCGCCGCAGCAGTGAGTGCGCACTGAACGGCACCGCTGCCGTGGCGTCGGCAGCGGGCAACGAAAGCTTCAGGAAAACCTTCGATGGCATCGTGCGCCCCTGACAGGAGGGCAGGTTGATGATGCGTCCCAATGAATTCTTTCTTGCTGGCGGCGGTTGTGGCGTGCTGCTGGTCCACGGGTTGACCGGAACGCCAGCGGAAATGCGTCGGCTGGGCGTGGGCTTGCACCGCGCCGGCTTCACCGTGCATGGCGTGCAACTGGCCGGCCACTGCGGCGACATGGACGACCTGCTCGCCACCGGCTGGCGCGACTGGTACGGCAGCGTCGTCGACGCCGCCGAAGCCTTGGCCAAGCAGGTGGACCAGGTGTTCGTCGCGGGATTGTCGATGGGCGCGCTGTTGGCGCTGGAGTTGGCGATCGAACGGCCGGAGTTGATCGCTGGCGTCGGCGTTTACGGTGCCACCTTCCGTTACGATGGCTGGAACATCCCCTGGACACGGCATCTGTCGTTCCTGCTGCCGGCGTTCAAGCTATTTGGTATCGGCCGTCGCCGGATGTTCCTGGAAGAACCACCATACGGCTTGCGCGATGAGCGCCTGCGCGCGCGCATCGCCAGCGCAATGCAGAGCGGGGACAGCAGTGTCGCTGGCCTGCCCGGCAATCCCTGGCATTCGCTGGCCGAGTTGCGCGAGCTGTCGTCGCGGGTCCGCCGGCGGCTGCGGAAGGTGCACGCCCCGTGTCTGGTCGCGCATGCCTCCGAAGACGACGTGGCCAGTCTGCGCAATGCGCAGATGGTGCTGGACGGTGTTTCCGGCAAGACCGAATTCCTGCTGATGGAGGACAGCTACCACATGCTGACGCTTGACCGGCAACGCGGCTTGTTGACCTCTGCCAGCGTCAGTTTCTTCGAGCGTGTGGCCAACGGCGAGCTGCAGTCGCAAGCGGCCGCCGCGTGGCAGCAGCCGGCGCTGCAAACCTCATGACGCCGGCGGCGGCGGCACTCTGGGCCGTGACGGTGGTGGTCGATACGTTGGGACAATTGGCATTCAAGCAGGCCGCCTTCGAACCCATCGCAGGCGACCTGCTGACGCGTTGGCGCACACGTTTCGCGCGGCCGTGGTTGTGGACCGGACTGGCCTGCTATGTCGTCGAGTTCCTTGCCTGGATCGCGTTCCTCTCGCTGGTGCCGCTGTCGCAGGGCGTGTTGCTCGGCTCGATCAATATCCTGGCGCTGATGCTGGCCGGCCGGCTGCTGTTTGGCGAACGTCTGACGCCGCTCCGCGTGGCGGGCATGAGTCTGATTGGCCTGGGCGTGGCCATCGTAGGGGCGGGCGGATGAGGCGGCTGTATCTGATCGGCTTTCCGTTGCTGTTGTGCTTCGACAGCCTGGCGCAGCTGTGCTTCAAACTCGCCGGCGATCGCGCCTTGCCGCTGGACTTCAGTCTCTCCTGGTTGCAGCGCTTGTTCGCCCAGCCGTTTCTCTACGGTGCCGTGCTCGGTTATGTCGGTGCGTTCTTTACCTGGATGACCTTGCTGGAAGAGGCGCCGATTGGCCCGGCCTTTGCCGCCTCGCATCTGGAGGTGGTCAGCGTGCTGGTGTTGTCGGCCTGGCTGCTGGGCGAGCCGCTGACGGCGGTGCATGTGCTGGGTGCGACATTGATCCTGGCCGGAGTGGCCTGCCTGGCACGTGCCGAATCCCGGCTGGCCGATGTGGGCTGACGAACTACCGCCCACAGCCGGCCTTCCGTTGCGGCTAGGCGATCTGCTGCCGCGCCGGACGCGCCTGGAAGACCGGCTGCATGCGCTGTACGACTTGCCCGATCCGCTACTCACCTGTTCGGGGACCGCCGCGTTCCTGTTGTCATTGCGCGCGCTGCAGCGCCTGGCGCCGCGTCGCGACGAAGTCGTGGTGCCGGCCTATACCTGCCCCCTCGTCGCGCTGGCGGTGCGTGCAGCCGGTCTGCAACTGCGCCTGTGCGATCTGCGCGAAGGGCATTTCGACATGGACACCGCAGCGCTGCGTGCCGTCTGCGGTCCACGCACGTTGGCGGTGGTGCCCACGCATCTGGGCGGCCGGTTGACGGATGTGGCCAGCGCCAGCGCCGTCGCGCACGCCTGCGGTGCGTGGGTCATCGAAGACGCCGCGCAGGCGTTGGGTGCACGGCTGGGCGGTACCAGTGCCGGACTGCAGGGCGACATCGGCTTCTTCAGCCTGGCGGTCGGTAAGGGACTGTCGCTGTACGAAGGCGGCGTGCTGGTCAGTGCCGATCCCGAGCTGCGCGCGCTGTTGGCGCGCGAGGCTGCGCAGGTGCCGTGGCGGCTGCTGTGGGAGCTGCGGCGCAGCCTCGAGCTGCTGGGGATGACGCTGCTGTATCGGCCGATGGCGCTGCGGCTGGCCTACGGTTTGCCGCTGCGTCGCGCACTCCGACGTGGCGACCCGGAGGCGGCGATCGGCGATCGTTTCGATGCGCAGATTCCGTTGCACCGGTTAGGCCCATGGAGGCGCGCGGTGGGAGCCAACGCTGCCATTCGATTGGCCGACTTCCAGGTCGCCGCGCGCGCGCGCGCGCTGGAATGGCGCAGCGAACTGACGGCGCTGCCAGGACTGGAGGTGTTTGGCGATCGCCCTGGGGAACGGGGAACATGGCCGGTGTTGTGGTTGCGCCTGCCCGATCGCCAGTGTCGCGATGCAGTGCTGGACGCGCTGTGGACGCAGGGAGTCGGCGCCAGCCGGATGTTCATCCATGCCTTGCCGGACTACGCCTATCTGCGCGACTGCGTTCCCGACACGTCGGTGCCACAGGCGCGTGCGTTGGCCGAGTGCACATTGACGCTCGGCAACAGCGCCTGGCTGGATGCGCCGCGGCGCGCACGCATCCGCCAGGTACTGGCCGACGTGCTGTCCCACCGCGTCTGAGGGCCGGGTCGTCGCGTCATTGCAGCGCGAGCATAAGCACTGCGATGGTGACTAGATGGCCAGGCGTGGATAGGTGTCGAGCAGGCCCAGCAAGCGCCGATTGAGCGCGTGTTGGCCGGCCTGCCAGAACCGCAGCTGCGGCAGCTCCGGCGGTTGTTGCCCATCGAGCGCAGACAGCAGCCGTTTGAACCAGCTGCGGTAGCGGTAATGCGAGATCTCGCCGGTGATGTCGCTGCCGATCAGCGGACCCTTGAGCGCTTCCAGGAACTGGTGCATCGCCGCCATATCGAAGCGCCCCTGGTCCCAGTTGGTACGCGCCACGTGCTCGGCGAAGACGTCCTTGTCGATGGACAGGTACACCGGCAGCTGAGCATCGGCACGTGCGGCGAAGGCAGTGAGCAAGGCATGGACCTCGTCGAACCCATGCACCGCATCGGCGCAGCCGAGCAGCCGTGCCCAGCGCGTGTCCACGCCCAGGCACCAGTAGTGCAGCCGCCCCTGACGCAGTGGCGTCAGGTACTGCTCCCAGCAATGCGCACTGCCGGCATCGGACGAACACAGCCCGACCATGTGCACGCGCGCGACCTGCGGCAAGGCTGCGACCTGCCGCACCCATGAGCCGCAGTGCACGCCGAAGGGATAGCGCATATTGTCCGGATGATTGTCCAGTACGACCACTTGTAGTGGGCGGGCGCTGCGTTCGGCCACCCGTTGGATCAATGGCCAGCTCAGATGATGGAAATCGCCGCTCCCCAGCAGGACGGTGCCGTGCGAATCGGCGAGCGCCGGTTGCAATTCCTGGACGAATTGCCGCAGCGTGGCATGGCTGCAGCCGAAGCGGATCCTCTCCTGCCAGTGCTGCAGCGCGACCACACGGCCGCCCGGTGGCTGACCGTTGGAGCCGTCCAGGTCCAGGACCAGGGCCGGGCTCATCCCAGCGCCCCCGCATGGCGCATGTCCTCGGCCTCGTGCTCGAAACGGTGCGCATGCTGTCGCAACAACATGCGCAACAAGGCATTGCGTGGGTACACCGCATGCCGTGTCGGGCTGAGATGTGCGCCGAGTTCGCGTTTGATCTGCGAGTCGCTCCAGCCTGCCACGTAGTGGCTGAGGTTGTTGCGACGTGCGTACTCCAGGTTGTGCATCCAGCTCACGGCGTACAGGTTGTGTTCGCGCGCCTGCGGATAGGCAAACCCGATGTACTTGTCCACCAGCATGCCGGCGTGTTCGTAGCACAGGTTCCAGCCGATCAGCGCATCGGCATGGTAGTAGGCGAACACGCAGCCGCCACTGCCGGCATCGCGCAGGAGCGTGGACAGGAATCGCTCTTCGAGCAGATCGAAATGGATCTGGCTCTGCGCATAGACATTGCGGTAGAGCGCATAGAATTGCGCGCACACGGCGTCGTCCTGGAAACACGCCGCACCAGTCGGCAGGCGTTCCACGCGCAGGTCGGCGCGCGAGCGCAGCTTGCGGCGGATGTTGCGGCGTCTTCCCGAAGACAACCGGGCCAGGTACTGGCTTTCTTCGCTGAAGTCGATCGGCACCCACGCCAGCGACATGCCTTGCATCAGCACGAAGCCACGTTCGACCAGGGCCTGTGCGAATGCCTCTGCGCGCTGGTTACCCTGCGGGTCGAGCAAGGGCGAACCACTGGGCAGATCCTTGACGATCAGCAGCGGTGCGCGATGGGCCTGGGCCAGCACCTCCTCGGCCAACGCGTCGACGCTGCCGGTCAGCGGCAGCGGTGCGTATTCGGTGACGGTGGAACCGATGAAGCAGGCCTGCCAGCGCAGCCACCGTTGCCAATACCGATAGCCCGGCAACCCGGCCACACGGTCACGCAGTGCTTGATCGGCAGTGGTCAGCAGATCCAGGCGGGTACGAAACAGTGGCAGTCCGCTGTCCAGCCGCTCGGCCTGGAAGCCGAGCGGAGGACAATCGATGAAGCCGCGCAACAGCGCCTCGGGTTCGAGTTGGGTGCAGTAATGCATGCGGCCTCCGGGGAGTGACTTCGCCTCAGCCGGCCTTGGCTTTGCTCAGCAGTTGATCCAGCAGGGAGATCGCCAGATCGATCTCTTCATGGGTGATGTCCAGCGACGGCGCCAGGGTGATGACGTTCTTGTACCAACCGCCGACGTCCAGCACCAAACCGATCGGCTTGCCTTGATGACGCAACTCGCCGGCCAGGCCGATGTCGACCATGCGATCGAGCAGCGCCTTGTTGGGGGTGAAACCGTCGGCCTCGCAGATCTCCGCGCGCAACGCCAGGCCCAGGCCGTCGACGTCGCCGATTTCCGGGTGGCGCTTCTGCAGATCGCGCAGGCCGGCAAGGAAATGTGCGCCCTTCAACGGCACGGTGCGCTCGTAGTCCATCTCGTAGCCCATGCGGATCACTTCCAGTCCCAGCGAGGTGCCCAGCGGATTGGAGTTGAAAGTGGAGTGGGTCGAGCCGGGCGGGAAGACGGTCGGATTGATCAGCTCCTCGCGCGCCCACAGGCCCGAGAGCGGATTGAGGCCGTTGGTCAGCGCCTTGCCGAACACCAGCACGTCCGGGGTCACGCCGAAGTGCTCGATCGACCACAGCTTGCCGGTGCGCCAGAATCCCATCTGGATCTCGTCGACCACCATCAAGATGCCGTACTTGTCCAGCACCTTCTTCAGATCGCGGAAGAAGTTCGGCGGCGGGATCACGTAGCCGCCGGTGCCCTGGATCGGCTCGACATAGAAGGCTGCGTATTCGGCCTGGCCGACCTTGGGATCCCAGACGCCGTTGTATTCGGTTTCGAACAGGCGCGCGAACTGGTGCACGCAGTGATCCGAATATTCCTCAGCAGTCATGCCCTTGGGGCGGCGGAACGGATACGGGAACGGGATGAACATCGCGCGCTCGCCGAAGTGGCCGAAACGACGGCGATAGCGGTAGCTGGACGTGATCGACGATGCGCCCAGCGTACGGCCGTGATAGCCGCCTTCGAAGGCGAACATCAGGCTCTTGCCGTTGCGCGCATTGCGCACCAGCTTCAGCGAATCCTCGATGGCCTGCGCGCCACCGACATTGAAGTGCACGCGCCCATCCAGTCCGAACTTGCCCTTGACGTCCTGCGCGATGGTCTTGGCCAGCTGGATGCGGGTCGGGTGCAGATACTGGCTGGCGACCTGCGGCAAGGTGTCGATCTGATGCTTGAGAGCGTTGTTCAAGCGCTGGTTGGCATAGCCGAAGTTGCAGGCCGAATACCACATCTGCAGATCCAGATATGGCACTTCGGCCGCATCGAACATGTAGCTTCCCGCGCAGCGATGGAAGATCTTCGGCGGATCGACGTAGTGCACGGTATCGCCGAAGGAGCTGTAGCGGGCTTCGTCGGCGAGCAATTGGGCGTCGGCGTCGAGCGCCAGTTCGGGATTACGCATCAGGTTCATCGCAGGATCCGTTGATCGGGTAAAGGCGGAAGAAGAGGGGGTGCTTAGCTGCACAGCAGGGCCGGTTCGCTGCGCGCCATTGATTCGAGGGCGAGGTCGCCGTCGAGCAGGGCGGGCAGCAGCGCCAGTGCTTCGGTGAAGTCGGCGATGGGGCTGTGCGGGATGCCACGCAGCCGGCAGTGGTCGATCAACCGGCGCTTGGCGAACACGTAGTCGGCGCGCGCCGCGCCGCAGAAATCCGAGGCGCCATCGCCAATCAGCAGGACGCGTTGCTGCGGGCGTTCGCGCGCCTGGCGGATCTGTGCGCACTTGCAGGTGCCGGCGCCGCAGTCCTTGGCCTGATACGGCGACTGCAGCAGCCATTGCCGTGGCTGCGCCGTGCTGCACAAGCGGTTGGCGGCGATCGGCAGGTGCTCCAGGCGGTGGCGCGAGAGCATCACCCGGATCGGCTGGTCCAGCCCGTCGCTGACCACCTGCAAGGGCAGACCGCGTGCGGCCACTGCCGCGGCAAAGCGCGGAAAGGCCGGGTCGATCTGCAAGGTGGCCAGATGCGCTTCCAATTGCTCCGCGCTCATGTCCAGCAGGGCGACCTGGCCGCGCATGCATTCGCCCGAGCCGATCAGGCCTGCCTGCCATTGCGCCTCCAGCGCCTGCCACCCGGGTAGGCCGAAGCGTTCGAGCAAGGTGTCGATGACATCCTGCAGGCCAATGGTCCCGTCGAAATCGCACAGGACGCTCCACGACAACGCAGAAGAAGAAGACATTCGAAGAACCGACGGCAGCACAGGATGGGGAGCACGGTAGAGGGGCGACCTTTCGTCCTCCTTTCCGGCTGCGACCCGGAATGCGGTGCTTCGGCTGGCTTCAGCAGTGGTTGGGGCACGTGCCGTCTGCTTGGCGCGTGGGAGCGCCTGGGCGGTCGGTGCCGGTGCGCGAAGAACGCGGTTCACTGGCCGCGGTCACCTGCCCGCCGGAGCACAATGCCTGTCGCAGGCAGGCTGCCTGCGTTGCCAATCTCGCCGGCGCGCACACGGCCGGATGCTGGCCTGTCATCAGGCGTGCGGCCACGTGATCGCATGTCGCGCTGTCGCCTCACGCTGCGCGGCAACAAGCGGAGGCGGCGCAGCGCGACTTAGAGCCGCCAACAAAACGTCGCCAACAGCTGTCCGATGGGCGTGGACGGCGCACAGGAATCGCAGTGTACGGCTCGTACATGAGGATCCGAGCAGCGGCCGCGCCCTTCTGACGGCTAGGCAGTCGTTTGGTTCGCCGCTCTTATCCCAGCCAGTCGCGCGGAACCAGATAGTCGGCCAGGCGCGCTTCGTCGCTGCCCGCTGCAGGCGTAAAGCCGTATTCCCAGCGCACCCGCGGCGGCAGGCTCATCAGGATGCTTTCCGCGCGCCCGCCGCTCTGCAACCCGAACAGCGTGCCGCGATCGTAGACCAGGTTGAATTCGACATAGCGCCCGCGCCGATAGAGCTGGAACTCGCGTTCGCGCTCGCCGTAGGGCGTGTCCTTGCGCCGCGCCACGATCGGGAGATAGGCCTCCAGGAAGCCGTCGCCGACCGCGCGCTGGTAGGCGAAGTCGCGTTCGAAGTCCTGGCCAAGGTCGTCGAAGAACAGCCCGCCCACGCCGCGCGTTTCGTTGCGATGGCGCAGGACGAAGTACTCGTCGCACCAGCGCTTATGGGCGGCATAGCGTTCCTCGCCGAACGGCGCGCACAAGGTCTGTGCCGTGCGGTGCCAGTGCAGCACGTCTTCGTCGATCGGATAGAACGGCGTCAGGTCGAAACCACCGCCAAACCACGCCGCCACCATCTCCCCATCGCGCTCGGCGCGGAAGTAGCGCACGTTCATGTGGGTGGTCGGGATGTACGGGTTGTGCGGATGGAACACCAGTGACACCCCGCAGGCGCGCCAGGTGGCACCGGCGAGTTCGGGGCGATGGGCGCTGGCCGATGGCGGCAGCCGCGCACCGGAAACATCGGAGAAGCCGATGCCAGCCTGTTCGAAGACCGCACCGTCGCGCAGGATACGGGTGCGCCCGCCGCCGCCCTCGGCGCGCTGCCACAGGTCTTCGGCGAAGCGCGCGCGCCCGTCGATGGTTTCCACGGCGGCGCAGATACGGTCCTGCAGGCCGGTCAGATAATCGCGTACACGCTCGAATTCGTTCATGCCCCGATTCTAGAGCGTGTTATGCGCTTTGCGGTGGCTGCGACGCGGACTAGGGTGCGCGAGACCAGGTATGCAGCGCACGCCCAGGCCGCGGCTGCGTCAATCGGTGCGGGTGGCGTGGAACTCGGCGCGCACGGCCGGCGTGCACAGCCGCCAGGCCAACGCGCCATGCACGCAGGCGATCGCCAGTGCACCCAGCCCGGTCAGCAGCAATGCGGCCTGGCGCGTGGCTTGCAACCGCTGCAGCAGCTCCGGCCCCTCCGGCCCCTGCAGCGCAGCGGCCGGCAGCAGGGCCTGCACGCCATCGAACAGTGGTCCGATCAGCGCCAGCCCGGCGAAATTGAGCAGGCCGCTGAGCACCAGCACGATCACGAAGCCGATGCGCGCCCATTCGCGTCGCTGCAGCAGCGCCCAGCTGAGCCAGCCGAACAGCGCCGACAGCACCACACCGAGCACCGACAGTGCCATGGCGTGGTCGAACAACCCCTGCCAGCTCGCCGGTAGCTGCATGCCAGGCGGCAGCGGCAGCAGGTCGCCAGCGGGCATCAGCACCAGCAGCGCGACCTGGCCCAGGTTGCTGAGCACGCCCAGCGCGGCCAGCAGCAGCGAGATCCACGCCAGCGGCGTCACCATGCCGGCCTGGCCACGCGTCCCCGTCGCGGCAGGCACCATCACCTGCGCACCCGGCGACAACGGCGCTGGCCGGCGCTGGCGGTTATGGCTTCACCTGCGTGTTGAACAGCTGGAGGATGCGCTTGTACTCGTCCAGCCAGGAATCGGCGCGGGTGAAACTGTGGCGTTCCAGCGGATACGGTGCCACCGACCAGTTGTCCTTGTGCAACTCGATCAGCTTCTGCGTCATGTCGACCGAATCCTTGAAGAACACGTTGTCGTCGACCATGCCGTGGGCGATCAGCAGGTGATCGCGCAGTCCATCGGCATAGGTGATCGGCGAAGAGGTCTTGTAGGCCTCCGGATCCAGCTCCGGGGTGTTGAGGATGTTGGAGGTGTACTCGTGGTTGTACTGCATCCAGTCGCCGACCGGACGCAGCGCCGCACCGGCCTTGAAGGTGCCGGGGCTGCGGAACAGCGCCATGTAGGTCATGAAGCCGCCGTAGGAGCCGCCATAGATGCCGGCGCGGCTGCGGTCGCCCTGCTTCTGCGCCACCAACCAGTCCAGGCCGTCCAGATAATCCTCCAGCTCCGGATGCCCCATGTTGCGATAGATCGCCGTGCGCCAGTCGCGGCCGTAGCCCTCCGAGGCGCGGTAATCCAGGTCCAGCACGATGTAGCCCTGCTGCACCAGCAGGTTGTGGAACATCTGCTCGCGGAAGTAGGGCGTGTAGCGCGCCGAGACGTTCTGCAGGTAACCGGCGCCGTGCACGAACATCACGATCGGATACTGCTTGCCCGGCTCGGGATGCGTAGGCCCGTAATACTTGCCCCAGATGGTGCCGGCACCGTGCTTGGAGGGCACTTGCACGTACTGCGGGGCGATCCACGGCTGCGCCTTGAAGGCGGGGGTGCGGGTATCGGTCAGCACGCTGGCCTGGCCACCGGCGGCCGGCACCACCGCCAGCTGTGGCGGCAGGTAGCTGCCGGAATAGCGCACCAACACCTGCTGGCCGTCCGGCGAGAGGCTGAAGTCTTCCACCCCGTCCAGCGCGGTCACTTCGCTGACCGCATCGCTGTCCAGGTCCAGCTTGCAGACCTCGTAGTCGCCCGGCCATTGCCGATTGCACAGGAAGAACATGCTGCGGCCATCGGCCGCCGGCACCGGCGCGGAGACTTCCCAGCGACCGCGTGTGCGCTGGCGTGGCTTGCCATTGCCTTCCAGCGTGTACAACTGCGAATAGCCCGATTCCTCCGACAACAGCCACAGCGTGCGGTTGTCCGGCAACCAACCGAAGTCGTTGAAGTTCCAGTTGATCCAGGCGCCATCGCTGAGCCGGTGGCGCGGCTGCAGGCGCGCGTTGTCCAGATCGACGGTGGCGATCCAGCGATCCTTGTTGTCGATGGCGCGGATTTCCACCGCCACATTGCGGCCATCCTCGCTCCATTGCACGGCCGGGCCGGTGGCATCGCCGTCGCTTTCCACCCGCACCGGGCGATTGCCCTTGAGCGGGTCGCGCTTGGCCGCCTTGCGCAGTGCCGCCAGCGGGTCGTTGCCGATGCCGGGCAAGGCGTCGAAGCTCAACGGCTTGGCGCTGCCCGCCACCACGTCGACCAGCCACAGCGCATGCGGCGCCGGTGCGGTGCGTCCCACCCGCGTGCGCACTTCCTGGAATTCCTCGTAGCCGGACTCGGTGACGTACTTGGGCATCTTGCCGCTCTGGCCCTCGTCGGCACCCTTGGCCTGGGTGACCACCAGAAGGTGGCGGCCATCCGGCGACAGCGCGCTATCGACGATCTCCACCTCATCGCCGAGATAGACCGGCGCCGGCGCACGACTGGGATCGGCGCGACGCCAGGCATCTTCCTGCGTGCGCAGGGCATCGCGTTGTTCGCGATCGCGACGCAGCGTGGCCAGCGTGGCCAGTTGCTGATCGCGCAGGGCATCGGACTTCGGGGCCGCCTTCGGATCCCGTTCGGCCTTCACCACGGCCACCTGGGTGGTGCCACGGTCGGCGCGCCAGTGATACCACGCGTTGCCGGCGCGCCAGATGGCGCCGCCATCGCTGGCGAACTGCGGCCGCGATTCGATCTCGTTGCTGCGGGTGAGCTGGGTCAGGGCCCCCGAGCGCAGATCGCGCAGGAAGATATCGCCATTGCGGGCGAACAGCATGCGCTGGCGCTTGGCGTCATAGCGCGGGTTGGCGGCATCCAGGTCGGCGCGCGCGGCATCGGCGACCGGCGCGGCGGCCGTACCGCCAAGCGCCTGCCGATAGGTGTCGCGGACCGGGCTGCCTGCGCGCTTGAGCAGGTATTGCACCTGTTTGCCATCCCATTGCCACCAGGCCTGGTCCACCGACGGACCGATCCAGTCCGGATCGGCCATCACCTGTTCGATGGTGAGCGGGGCGGTGGTCTGTGCATGGGCCACCGTGGCCAGCAGCAGGAGAGACAGCGACAACAGTCTGGGCATTGGTGACGGCAGGCTGCGAAGGAGAGCGGGCAAGCCTAGCAGCTCACTTGCGCAGCAGGGCTGGGCCACAGGTCATGGCCGCGCGTGCTGGGTGGCGACCGCCAGCGTGCGCAAAGCGCGACAAGCGAGCCCAAGCGATGGGTGGTCGCGTGCTGACCCGCGTCGCGATCGGTCGCGCCGCTGCGCAGGTGGTCCACCCTGATCGATGCGCAGGCATCCAGACGAAGGCAGCGGCACTGCAGCGGCGCAGTGCCGCCGACACCGAACGATCACACCGGACGAGGCCCTGCGCCGCCATCGGGCGGTCGCGCCCACGGCGGTGCGGCCGGCGCCTGCGCGCCCGACTTTCCGACGAAAGCGACTTGCCAGCGCTCGGCAGCGCGGCCAAGCTAGCGCGCTTTTGCACGCATCCTCACCATGTCCAGCCCGCTTGCCTCCCCTGTGTTCCACCCGCTGGCCGTCGGCGCGCCCAGCCGTCCGCTGGCCTGGCGCGACGGGGTGCGGATCGATCTGGCGACATTCATCGCGCATGTGCACGGGCTGGCGCAGTGCCTGCCCGAAGGCCGCCATGCGGTGAACCTGTGCGAAGACCGCTATCACTTCATGGTGGCGTTCTACGCCTGCGCAGTGCGCGGCCAGGTGTCCTTGCTGCCGTCGTCGCGCGCGCCGGCGGTGGTGGGCGACGTCCAGGCGCGTTACCCCGACGCCTATTGCCTGGGCGACCAGGCGCTGGCCCTGGCGCCGCCGCGCTATTGGCAATTGCCCGAGCAATTACCGCAAGGCGAGGGCGGGGTGCCCGATCTGGCAGACGACGCCTTGGTGGCGATCGGTTTCACCTCCGGCAGCACCGGCAGCCCGCAACCCAATCCCAAGACCTGGGGCAGCTTCCTGACCAGCACGCGGCAGGATCTGGTGGCGTTGCAGAGCCTGTGGAGCCAGGCCGAGGCGGTGCCGACAGTGGTGGCGACGGTGCCGCCGCAACACATGTACGGCATGGAGCTGTCGGTGCTGTTGCCGATGGTGACGCCGCTGGCGGTGCACGCCGGCCGGCCGTTCTTTCCCGAAGACGTGGCGCGCGCGCTGGCCGAGGTGCCGGCACCGCGTTTGCTGGTCACCACACCGGTGCACCTGCGGGCACTGGTGGAGTCCGGTGTGTCATTGCCGCCGCTGGCCGGCATCGTCTCGGCCACCGCGCCGCTGGCGCCGGAGATCGCCGCTGCGGCCGAGGCACGCTTCGGTGGGCAGGTGCGCGAGATGTTCGGCTCCACCGAAACCTGCGTGTTCGCGGTGCGCCGTACCGCGGTGGAGGCAGCCTGGACGCCGCTGCCCGGCGTGCGACTGGAGACCCAGGCCAACGGAACGCTGGTGCATGCGCCGCATCTGGCGGCCCCGGTGCTGCTGGCCGACATCATGGACGTCGATGACGACGGGTGTTTCCAGGTCCGCGGGCGCCAGGCCGATCTGCTCGAGATCGCCGGCAAGCGCGCCTCGCTGGCCGAACTCACCCGCCGGCTGTTGGCGGTACCGGGCGTGCTCGATGGCGTGATCGTGCAGCTGGCACCGGAGGCGGGACAGGCAGTGGGACGCATCGCCGCGCTGGTGGTGGCACCGACGCTGGAAGAGGCGCAGATCCTGCAAGCGCTGCGTGCCAGCATCGATCCGGTCTTCCTGCCGCGGCGGCTGCGCAAGCTGGCGGTGCTGCCGCGCAACGAGACCGGCAAGCTGCCGCGTGATCAGGTGTTGGGGCTGCTCGAGGGTTGAACGGCGCCGGCGGCCTCAGCCGTGGACGCCGTCGATCTCCACTGCCAGCTCGTCGCGGCAGATCACCGCGTGCAGCAGCAAGCGCGGTACCGCCGCGCCGAACCGTGCGTCCAGCGCCTGCGCCACGCGCGACAGGTCCGCGTACTCGCGCACATAGACCTTCAGGCGGGTGCCGGCCCCGAACTGCGCCGGTAGCGTCGGTGCATGCCGACGCGCCACGTCGAGCAACGCATCGAAGTTGGCGAAGGTCTCGTCCAACTGCGCCAGCAACTGCCCGGTATGCATCGACGCATGCCCGACCACGGCAGCCGTGCCCGATAGCAGCAGCGGCATGTCGCCACCGGGCGGCGGCAGCATCGCGCGCGCGAAGCTCGGCGGCTGCGGCCCGTATTGGCGCGGATAGTTGTAGGCGCTGACCTGGCGCGGATTCTCCAGCGGCGTGCCGGCATCGGCGGCGGCCAGCCAGTAGATCTGGATCACCCGCTCGTCATCGCAGCGCCCCACCGCCGTGGCGGCCGGCAGCTGGTTGTTGTCGAACGCACCCAGTCCGCGCGCGCGGCCGACGCAGAATTGCCGATAGCGTTCACGGTCGCCGCTGCCCAGGGTGATCGCATCCAGATAGTTCCAGATGCGCAGCAGGCGCGGAGTCTGACTGGCGGACACGAAGGCGGTGATCGCGGCATAGGCCTTGGCGGCGGCCACTTCGATCTCGCCATCCTGCTCGTCGATCTCGATCACCCCGAACTGCAGCCGTCCATCGCTGGCCCAGGCGATGTCGCCATCGCGGCCGCTGCGAACCGGTGCGGCAGTGCGCCACACCTCCAGCACTTCGGCCTCATACGGCTGCAAGGGGACGCGCAGGTAGCGTGGATCGTCCAGGCGCGGGGCCGCGTTGCCGAAGCCGAACACGGCCAGCACGTGCGCATCGTCGAGCAGCGCACGCGGGTCGGTCTGTTCGACGTAATCCACCTGCAGCCAGGGGTGGCGCAGCGGTTGCGCGGGAAGGGCCTGGGATGCGGTCATGGAATCTCTCGTTGCAAGGTGTCGCCGTCGAAACCGGTGCGCGCCTGACGCCGGCGTTGGCGCCAGGACTGCCAGGCGCGCGGCAGCATCGACAGCGCGGTCAAGGCATAGATGGCGCGGAACGCGCGTAGCCGCAGGCGAACCCGCGGGCTGTCGAAGACATCGCCGGCCAGCATCGCCACCACCGCTTCTTCCATCTGCAAGGTGTTCTGCGGCTGCGCGAACAGGGTGCGCATCGTTGGCGAGGTGAAGCGGTAGATGAACCATTTGAACTCATCGATGCCGCGGGTCAGTTCGCGCTGCAGGGCGCGTTGCAGGCGGGCTTCCTGCTGCGGTGCGCGCAGTGCCGCAGCGACCATGGCGGCGCCACGTTCGGCGCCGTGCATGGCCAGGAACACGCCGGAGGAAAACATCGGGTCGACGAAGGCGTAGGCGTCGCCCAGCATCAGCCAGCGCGGCCCGGCCATGCGCGTGCACGCGTAGGCGTAGTTGCCGGTGGCATGCACCGGCGCCACGCGCTCGACATCGCGCATGCGCGCGCTCAGCTCGGGGTTGAACGCGAGCGTGCGCATCAGAAAGGCCTCGCTATCACCCTTGCGGGTCTTCATGTATTCCGGATAGCAGACCGCACCGACGCTGGTCACGTCATCCGGCAGTGGGATCAGCCACATCCAGCCGTGTGCGTGGCGGTAGATGCTGATGTTGCCGGCGTCCTCGCCCGGGCGACGGGTGACGCCGCGAAAATGGCTGAACAGCGCGGCCGACTGATGTTGGCGGTTGGCCTGTTTGAGCTTGAGGCGGTTGCCGAGGAAGGTATCGCGACCGCTGGCGTCGAGCAGATAGCGTGGCCGGAACGACCGCAGTCCATCCGGGCCGCGTGCCTGCAGCACCGGCTGTGCGCCGTCGAAGTCCACCGACTCGACCTTGACCTGTTCGCGCGCATCCACCCCGACGGCGCGCGCGCGCGCGAACAACACCTGGTCGAATTGCGCACGCGGAACCTGAAACGCGAAGTCGGCCTTGGCGTCCAGCGCCCGCGAGAACCGAAACGTGTTGTAGCCGCCGCTATCATTGGGGAAGTCGGCACCGCGCTTGAGCACGCCGATCTCGCGCACTGCCTCCAGCACCCCCAGCCGTTCCAGGATGGGCATGTTCATCGGCAACAGCGATTCGCCGATGTGGAAGCGCGGATGTTGCTCCTTTTCCAGCAGCGTGACCTGCCAGCCTTGTTGGGCCAGCAGGATCGCAGCGGTGCAGCCGGCAGGGCCGCCGCCGACGATCAAGATATCTGGACATTCATGTCCGGTTTCCGGCCCGGCGACCGGCAGGGCGGTCGGAGCGGGGCGTGCAGCGGCGGAAGTCATCCTGGAGCGAACCTGCGGCGAGCGAGCGTCAGACAGGCATGATAGCCTGACCGGCGGCCCGGACACCTGCGACGGCCGCTGATGCCCTGCAAAACCCTTGATTCCTGGCCACTGCGTGCTGGACCGGTGTGTGTGCGGCTCGGAATTGGCGCTGGCGCCACGTACACTGCCAAGCCGAACGCCGCCGCTGCGCTTGCCGTCATCGGCGCCGCCGGGCGATCGTCCCTGAACCCGTTTTTTGTCTCTAGCCTGGAAGCTCTCTGGATGTCCTCGCAAACCGCTGCCGAACGTGAACTGGCCGAACTCCTGGTCGAAAGCCTGAACCTGGAAGACGTCCAGCCTGCCGACATCGACCCGGAGGCGCCGCTGTTCAACACCGGACTGGGACTGGATTCGATCGATGCGCTGGAATTGGCGCTGGCGATCAGCAAGCGCTACGGCTTCCAGCTGCGCTCGGATAACGACGAAAACCGGCGCATCTTCGCCTCGTTGCGGGCGCTGACGGACCATGTCCAAGCCAACAAGACCGTCTGAGGCGCTGCCCGCGTCGCCCACCGAGGCGGCGCCATGGGTGTTCGGCGTGGGGGTGTTGCTGGCGCTGGCGTACTCGCCATTGGCGCATTGGGCCAACGCCAGCCATCGGCCGGAACTGGCCGTCATCGCCGGCGGCCTGCTGGTGGGCATGGTGCTGATCGAGCCGCTGGCCGCGCGCCGGGCGTGGGCCTGGCTGCTGGCGGCGCTGCTCATCGTCGGGCTGGGCAGTCTGTGGCGTTCGCCGCACGCCATGCTGCTGCTGGCCGCGCCGCCGGTGGTGTTCACCGGCTGGATCGCCTGGTTCTTCGCCCGCAGTCTGCGCGCCGGCCGTACACCCCTGATCACTCGCATCGTCGAAGGCCTGTACCGGCGTGCCGAGATGCCGATCAGTCCCGCCCAATACCGCTACACGCGTCGACTCACCGCTGCCTGGGCATTGTTGCTGGCAGGCCTGACCGTGCTCAATCTGGTGCTGGGCCTGTGTGCACAGCCGAGCGGCGTGCTGGCGCAATTGGGCCTAGCCTCCCCGTGGCCGATCAGCGATGCCAATGCATCCCTGTTCGCCAATCTGCTGGCCTACGGCGTGGTCGGCGGCTTCTTTGTCGGCGAGTACCTGCTGCGCGGGCGCTGGTTTCCGCAGCGTCCGTATCGTAACCTGCCAGACTTCCTGCGCCAGATGGCACAGCTTGGGCCAGGGTTCTGGCGCGAGTTGCTGCGCTGAGCGCGTGGCCGGGGGCGCCGACGTTCGTGCATATTTTTGGGGACAAGAAAAAGATGTCGCTGGCAAGGATGCCGTCGCGCCTGGCGTGGGCCGTGTTCAACGGGGTGCAATTGGCGTTCACCTTGTTGGTGACCGTCGTTGGCATCTCGCTGGCGCTGTTGGTGGCTGCCACCGGCAACACTGCGCGGGCGCTCGCGATGGCGCGTTGGCTGTGGGCGCCGCTGTTGCTGCGCGGTGCCGGTGCCCAGCTGGTGGTGGAGGGACGCGAACGATTGGATTGGTCGCAGACCTACCTGTTCGTCAGCAACCACCAATCGATCATCGACATCTGTGCGTTGTTCAGGGCCTTGCCGGTGCCGCTGCGCTTCCTGCTCAAGGAGGAAATGCTGCAGGTGCCGTTCGTCAATTGGTACGCGCGCGCCACCGGCATGCTGTTCCTGGATCGCGACAGCCGTCGCGCCGGGGCGCTGGTACGGCGGCAGGCGGCAGCGTTGCTGCGTGACGGTCACCACCTGTGCCTGTTCCCGGAGGGCACGCGTAGCCGCAGTGGTGCGCTGTTGCCATTCAAGGCCGGGCTACTGCAGGCCGCTATCGATGCCGGGGTCGCGGTGGTGCCGATCGCGGTGGATGGGTGCGGCAAGGTCTTGCCGGTGGATGGCCTGTTTCGCGTGCGGCCGGGCACCATCCGTTTGCGGATCGGTGCGCCGATCCCGGTGACCGGGCCACAGGCGCCGGATCGCCAACAGTTGGCCGAACAGGCCCACCGCACGATTGCTGCCATGCTTCAACCGAGAATCTGAGTCGCCGCCGATGGAGTTCCTTGTCCCACATGACCATCCCTGCCTGCCCGGACATTTTCCGGGGCAGCCGATCGTGCCTGGCGTGGTCGTGCTCGATCACGTGCTGCAGGCCATCGAGGCACGGCATGGCGCGCGCGCGCCCGTGCGGTTGCCGCAGGTGAAGTTCGTACAGCCCTTGCTCCCCGGGCAGACCGCCACGGTGACACTGGACGGCGACGGCCCGCGTTGGCGCTTCCGCGTGCAGCGGGGCGAGGCCTTGCTGGTCAGTGGCGAGTTGGTCGCCGAGGCGGCGCCATGAGCGGTCATTGGAAACAGCGGCCCGAGGGCGGCGGCCGCTTCGCGCTGTGGCTGATCCGCGGCATCGCCCGTCATGGCGGGCGCGCGCTCGGTCGCGCGCTGTTGTATCCGATCACGCTGTATTTCCTGCTGGTGCGCGGGCCCGAACGCAACGCCTCGCGCCACTACCTGAGCCGCGTGTTCGGGCGTCCTGCACGGCTGCGCGAGGTGGCGCGCCATATCCACACCTTCGCTGCGACGATCCTGGATCGGGTCTACATGCTCAGCGGACAGATGCAGCGCTTTCGCGTGGACATCACCGGGCTGGATCAGTTGCATGCGCAGATGGATCGCGGTCGCGGTGTGCTGATCTTCGGTTCGCACCTTGGTAGCTTCGATGCGCTGCGCGTGCTGGCCACCGAGCGGCCGGACGTGCAGGTCAAGGTGGTGCTGGACAAGTCGCACAACCGCGCGATGACCGAGCTGCTGGGCGCGCTCAATCCGCAGTTGGCTGCCAATATCATCGACGCCGGCATGGACGCGACCTCGATCGTCATGGCGATCAAGGAGGCCACTGACGCTGGTGCGCTGGTCGCCTTGTTGATCGACCGGCCGCGGCCGGAGGATCCGGCGCTGCCGGCGATGTTCCTCGGCCGCAACGCCACGTTCCCGACCTCGCCCTGGCTGATCGCCGCCGCGCTCAAGGTGCCGGTGGTGCTGGCGTTCGGTCTGTATCGGGGTGGCAACCACTACGAGCTGGCCTTCGAGACCTTCAGCGAAGGGCTGGACCTGCCGCGGCGCCAGCGTGCGCCGGTGCTGGCCGTGCTCATGCGCGATTACGCCGCCAGGCTGGAGCATTACACCCGCTATGCGCCGTACAACTGGTTCAACTTCTACGATTTCTGGAACACCCATCATGCCGATGCGCCGCACCCTGCCGTGGATGCTGATACTGCTGTTCAGCGCCGCACCGCTATGCGCCGCACCGCCTGAGACCCTGGACGTGGGCCAGGTGCTGCAGCGCCTGGCGCGCCCGACGCCGGTCAGCACCGAGTTCGTCGAACTGCGCGGCTCGGCCTTGCTGAAGACGCCGCTGCGCGTACAGGGCCAGTACCGTCGCCCGGATGCACAGACGCTGGTGCGCGAGGTCACCTCGCCCTACCACGAGACTACTACGTTGCAGGGCGACCAAGGCGTGCTGGAGCGCGAGGGCAAGCCACCGCGGCGGTTCTCGTTGACGCGCGTTCCCGAGCTGGCCGGGCTCAAGTCCGGCTTCGGTGCGCTCTTGGCTGGCGATCGCGCCTTGCTCGAGCAGCACTATCGCGTGAGTGGACAAGGCCGGCCGCAGGCCTGGCAGCTCACCCTGCAACCGATCGACGCGGCCGTGGCGCGGCAGGTGCGCGAGTTGCGCCTGTTTGGCCAGGACGGCGAGCTGCGCTGCATCGAAAGCCAGCCGGCCAAGGGCGATGTCCAGCGCACGCTGTTGGCGGGTGCGGCGCACGCCGCCGCCACGGTGACCGATGCGGCGGCACTGACGGCGCTGTGCCACGGCACCGGCGCGTGAGCCGCGCCACGCGCGTTGCACCTGCGGTCGCGGGACGATCCACCATGCTGCCGACAACGCGTGTCCTGGCACGGTCCTGGGGCGCTTGGCAGGCCGCTGGCGCTTGCTGGCTGAACCGAGCGCTGCAGGGTGCCAGCCTTTCACGCGACTGCATGTCCACTCCCCGCAAGCACGCACCCGCACCGCCGGAGGCCGCGCACATCACCGCGGCGGCTTGCATGGACAGGCCGAGGCCTTGCCATGGCGTTTGAGCTGACGGCCAATCGCCGCATCGGCCTGGCCTTGCTGTGGTTGGCCTTGCTGGTCGCGGCCGGGTTCTGGCTGAGCCAGGCGCTGCAGGTCACCGGCGATCTGCGCAAGTTCATGCCCGCCCCACGCACGCCCGCGCAGAAGTTGCTGATCGAAGAGCTCGGCGAAGGCCCGGGCTCGCGCCTGCTGCTGATGTCGCTGTCCCATGCCGATCCAGCGACGCTGGCCGCGCAATCGCAGGCGCTGCGGCAGGCGCTGGCGGCGCAGCCAGCGGTGTTTGAGCTGGTCGGCAATGGCGCTAGCGCCGGCTTGGAGGCCATTCCCGCGCGGTTGCTGCCCTATCGCTATCTGCTCAGCGACAGTTTCGACCGCCAGCCACTGGACGCCGCCAGCCTGCAGGCCGCCTTGCAGGCGCGCGTGCAGGATCTGGGCTCGCCCGCGGCCGCAATGGTCGAGCCCTTGCTGCCGCGCGATCCCACGCTTGAAGTGCTGCACCTGGCCGAGACGCTACAGCCGGCCACCGCGCCACAGACCATCGATGAGGTGTGGTTCGACCATGCCGGCGATTCGGCGCTGCTGATCGCCCAGACGCGTGCGGCGGGCTTCGATCCCACCGGCCAGCAGCTGGCTTACGATGCCGTGCAGGCCGCCTTCGCCAAGATCAGCAAGGGCACCGCCACCCGGTTGACGCTGACCGGCCCGGGCGCGTTCGCGGTGGAGATCACCGCGCGGACGCAGGGCGAGGCGCAATGGATCGGCACCTTGGATACGGTGGGCCTGGTGCTGTTGCTGCTGGTGGCCTACCGCAGCTGGAAGATTCCGGTACTGGGCGTGCTGCCGTTGGCGAGCGCCGGCCTGGCCGGTCTCGGTGCAGTGGCACTGCTGTTCGAAGGCGTGCATGGCATCACCGTGGCCTTCGGTTTCACCCTGATCGGCGTGGTGCAGGACTATCCGATCCATCTCTTCAGTCATCAGCGTCCGGGCCTGGATCCGCGCGCCAATGCGCGCCATCTGTGGCCGACGCTGGCCACCGGCGTGGTGTCGACCTGCATTGCCTATGTCACCTTCCTGTTCTCCGGCGTCGATGGCCTGCGCCAGCTGGCGGTGTTCACCATCGCCGGGCTGGCGACCGCGGCGGTCACCACGCGCTGGCTGCTGCCGGCATTGATCGATCCGTCGCCGCGCGACTATGCCGATTCGCGCGTGCTGGCCGCGGCGTGGCGAGGCATCGCGCGGTTGCCACGACCGCGGCTGAGCCTGCTGGCGATCGCCCTGGTCGGCGGGGCGGTGATCGTGTGGGCGCCGGGACCGTTCTGGCAGAACGATCTATCCAAGCTGACGCCGGTGCCGCCGAAGGCGCTGGCGCAGGACATGCACCTGCGTCAGGAGCTCGGCGCGCCGGATGTGCGTTACGTGCTGGCGCTGAGCGCCGGCTCCGACGAGGCCGCGCTGCAAGCCAGCGAGCGCCTGCGTCCGCGTCTGGATGCGCTGGTGCGCAGCGGCGCGCTGGGCGGCTACGACATGGCCGCCCGGTATCTGCCCAGCGCACAGACCCAGCGCGCCCGCCAGGCGCGACTGCCGGATGCGGCGCAGGCGCGCGCGCTGACCGAGGCCGCGGTAGCGACCACGCCGTTCCGCAGCGATGTCTTCGAGCCGTTCCTGCACGATCTGCAGGCCGCACGGCAGGCACCGCCACTGACGCCGGCCGCGCTGGCCGGGACGCCGCTGGCGACCCCGGTCGGCGGCCTGCTGCTCGGCCGCGAAGGCCGCAGCACCGCGCTGGTGTCGTTGACCGCGCTGCGCGATCCGGCGGCGGTGGCCGCTGCGCTGCAGGGCAGCGATGCCCATCTGCTGGACCTGAAGGATGCCTCCGAATCGTTGGTGGCCGCGTATCGCGGGCGCGTGCTGGGCGCCTTGGCCATCGCGGCCGTGCTGCTGGCGCTGACCGTGGCGATCGCGTTGCGACAATGGCGACGGATCGTGCGCGTGCTGCTGCCGATGGCGCTGACCACCGTGCTGATCCTGGCCATCCTGCGAGGTGCCGGGGTGGAGTTGAACCTCTTCCACCTGATCGCATTGATCCTGGCGGCCGGGCTGGGGCTGGACTACGCGTTGTTCTTCGATCATGCCGGCGACGATCACGCCGATCAGATCCGCACCTTGCATGCGCTGATCGTCTGCAGTCTGATGACCTTGCTGGTGTTCGCGCTGTTGGCCGCATCCAGTATCCCGGTGTTGCGCGCAATAGGCAGCACGGTGGCGCTGGGCGTGCTGTTCAATTTCATTCTGGCGTTGCTGGTGTCGCGCGAACCGGCGCAGCAACGCATGGCGATCGAGGAGCCGCATGCTGGGACGTGACGAGATCTCCAGCCTGATTCCCCATCAGGGCAGCATGTGCCTGTGGGAAGAGGTGGTGGCGTGGGACGCGCAGCACATCGTGCTGCGCAGTCACGCGCATCGCAGCGCGGCGCATCCGCTGCGCGCCGACGGGCGCCTGCGTGCCGTGCATCTCTGCGAATACGGCGCACAGGCGATGGCAGTGCACGGCGGCTTGCTGGGCCGCGCATCGGGCAAGCCGGTACGTCCGGGCATGCTGGTGGCGTTGCGTGGCGTGGAGCTGCATGTGGCCGATCTGGAGCAGTTGCCCGATGCCATCGCCTGCCAGGCGCAGGTGCTGATGCAGGGCGAGGATAGCCAGCAATACAGTTTCCGTCTGCAGCATGGCGAGCAACTGCTGGCCGAAGGCCGGGCGACGGTGATGCTGGGCGCCGCCTGAGGTCTGCGCTCAGGGCGCTGCCTGCGGCCTCGTTGCCATCAGCGGGTTCGCATCACCACGCGGTGTGCGCGATGCGCAGACAGCCGGTCGATGGTGCCGCCGCTGTAGCGATGCCCGATTGCGCCAGGCCTATCGGGACGAACGTACGATCCGGCTGTCTGTCGGCGGACCGCTTGCTCTACGATAGCGCTCCCTCTCTGCTCACGACGGTCCGTGGCTATGAACTCAGTTGCACGACGCGCCCTGGTCACTGGCGGCAGTGGCGACCTCGGCGGTGCGATCTGCCGTCAGTTGGCCGCGCAGGGCCATCATGTCATCGTCCATGCCAACCGCAATCGCGCGCGCGCCGATGAGGTGGTCGCGGCGATCGCCGCCAGTGGCGGCAGCGCCGAGTCGGTGACATTCGATGTGACCGATGGCCAGGACAGCGGTGCGGCGCTGGCGCACCTGCTGGAAGCAGGTCCCATCCATATCGTGGTGAACAACGCCGGCATCCATGACGACGCGCCGATGGCGGGCATGAGCGCCGAGCAGTGGCATCGCGTCATCGATGTGTCGCTGCACGGCTTCTTCAATGTCACCCAGCCACTGTTGCTGCCGATGGCGCGCGCGCGCTGGGGACGCATCGTCAGCGTGTCGTCGGTGGCGGCCGTGCTGGGCAATCGTGGCCAGACCAATTACACCGCTGCCAAGGCCGCGCTGCACGGCGCCAGCAAATCCCTGGCGCGCGAGATGGCCAGCCGCGGCATCGCGGTCAACGTCGTCGCGCCCGGCGTGATCGACGGCGAAATGGTCGGCGAGAGTTTTCCGCCCGAGGCGATCAAGCAACTGGTACCAGCCGGGCGTACCGGCAAGCCGGAGGAGGTCGCCGCGCTGGTGGCGTTTCTGTGCTCGGACGCTGCCGGTTACATCAACGGCCAGGTCATCGGCGTCAACGGCGGCATGGGCTGAGCACCACGCCGCCCATGCTCAGCGGCAACTGAAGCTGGCAGCGCTGTCGACATTGCCGCCGACATAGCGCGCCACCTGCGGATACGGACATAACGGCCGCGTCCGTCCCTTGCCCCATTGGCTGGGCACCTCGCCGTTGTCGCTGCGCGCAGCGGCGGTGATCGCTGCCGGTGCCTGGCCTTGTTCCACCCACGCGATCAACGGCGTCAATGCGTCGAATTGATCGGTTGCCGGCCCACCGGCGCAATGACTCATGCCTGGCACCGGGAACAGCCGGGCGAAATCGCTGGCCTTGCCATCGTTGGCGATCGTCAGCTGCGTATACCAGGCCGCGGTATCGTCGAAGGAAAAGATCGCATCGCCGGTGCCGTGGTAGATCAGCAGCTTGCCGCCGCGTGCTTTCAGCGCCGAGAGATCGGTCTCGTGCGGCGGTGTCATGTAGTCCCACGCGGAGGTGGTGTAGACACCGGAGGTGGCAAAGATCTTCGCCGCGTCGCGGGCGAAATTGAAGCCAAGCGCATAGCCGGCCAGATCCTGCTCGGCGCTGCGATCGGCGGGCGGGGTCATGAACTCGAACGCCACCGATGCCGGTACCAGGGTCAGCGATGCCGACTGCCGCCAGTTGGCCCAATCGCCGCTGGCCACACCCGGGTCGTAGGGAAAACTGGCGTACACCGCCCCGCCGGCACCGTCACGCGCGCCGGCATAGATGGCACCGATGGCTTGTTTTTGCGCTGCGGTCAGGCAGCTGCCGGTGCGGCCGGCGCTGCCGCAGGTCGGCACGTCGCGGCCCAGATCGAAACGGCTCTGGCAGGTCGCCACGTCCTGCACCATGCTGTCCTTCACCCCATCCAGGGCATCGCAGCGCGCGAGGATGGCATCGCCGACCAGACGGCGTTCGGCGGCCGTCAGGCCGCTGGCGACATCGTGGCCGTCGGTGAGCGCGGCCAATTGCTGCGCCGTCGCCATTGCGGCCAGTGCAGCCTTGGGAAGATGAAAGCCGGGGTCGCCGGCCAGGATGCCGTCATAGTCGGCGGCATCGCGCGCGGCGGCCACCATCGCGTGGCGGCCGCCATTGGAACAGCCGCCGAAGTAGCTGGTATCGGGTCCCTTGCCGTAGGCGATGGCGATGACCTGCTTGGCCATCGGCGTCAGCGCCTGCACCGCGCGATAGCCGTAGTCCAGGCGCGCCTGGGGATCCAGGCCGAACAAGGGATTCTGATCGCCGTCGTGGCCGGCGTCGGAACTGATCACCGCAAACCCCATGCCCAGTGCGCTGTTCTGCTCGCCGCCGCCCCCGATGCCGCCGGTCGCGGTGACCACGCTGCCGTCCAGGCCGCCATTGGCCTGGTAGAAGAAGCGCCCATTCCAGGCCTTGGGCAGGCGCATCTCGAAGTTGATCGCATAGGTCTGCTGGTCCACCGCACTGGTGCGCTGGTGCATCTTGCCGACGATCTGGCAGTGCTCGCCGATCGCGCGTGCGCCGCTGTGCAAACTGCCGGCGGCGACGGTGGTGACCGCGCTGAAGGTGGTATCGGCATAGGCAAGCTTGGCCGCCAGCGCGTCGCAGCTCTGCGGCATTTTCGCCGGGACTGCCGCGCCCTTGCCGGACGTGGCTTGCGCCGGCAGGTAGAGCGGTACGGCCAGGCACGCCAGCGCGGCTGGCAACACCAACAGGTAGGCCTTCTTCACGTGATCCTCCAATCCGACGGTGGGCCGGAAGCGATTGCAGCGCACGCCCGTGCGCAACACCCTGCGGGCGCGCCAGGCGAGGGAAGGGCGACGGTGATCGGCGCCCATTGCGCTGAGGAGGGGGCTATCGCACGTGGAGTGCGACAGGCAGCGCGTGATGGAGTGTCACGCCAGGCCGGGCTGCATACAGTGATGGCCGACTGAAAGCTGCGAAGCGATGACTTGGCGAGCGAAGTGCTCGCCGGTGGCGGCAGGCGCGAACCGTTGGGCTTGGAGGCAGGCGATGGCGGGACGTGTCAGAGCTCAGCGCAACTACCGGGGTGGCCCCGAACCACAGTCTCGACGAGCGCGGCGCTTGCGGCACCGCGCCGTGGGTGACTCAGGCCGCGTCTGCATACCATGGTGCGGTGAGCACCGGGTCGCCGACGGCGTTGGCGGTCAGTGCGTCCAGTCCATGGTCGGCCAGATGCGGATGGCGTTGTCGCGCCTTGTGCAGGATCTCCCGCGCCAATACCGCCATGCGGGCGATATTGCTGTGCAGGCGGGCGGCAAAGGCTTCGTCGTCGAGGGTGTCTTGCAAGGCGCCGTTGAGGGCGTTGAACCAGTCGATCAAGTACTGGTCGAGCAGGCGGCCGTCGGCTGGCGGCATGGCCTGGGCGCGATTGCGCTCGCCCCAGTCGCGCAGCACCTGTTGCATCGCCTGGTTCATGTCGCGGGCGAACAGGAAATCGGTCTTGGCACGGGCCAGCAGGCCGAGATCGGCGATCCGCCCGCTGCAGAACAATGGCGCCAGCAGCGACCAGTAGTAGGTGTAGTCCCAGATCACCTTGATCGGCATCACCTGCGCATCGCCGAACAGCGGGTATTGATCCTGGTACAGGCTCAAGGTGTTCTCGTAAAACGAGAAATACAGTTGCTGGTACAGCTCGACGTAGGGGCTGAGCGATTTGCCGGCACGGTCGCGGCCGATCAATTCGCAGATATAGGTGTTGGAGATGGCGATGAAGTCGCTGCCAGGCGAATAGAACGGGTCCAGGAATACCCCCGCTTCGCCGGTCAGTGCCCAGCGCTGCGGCGAGAACACCTGCTTGCATCCATAGGAAAAGTTGCGCAGGAACAGGAAGTCCTGCAGCCGATGCTCGGCCGAGTCGAGCGTGGCGGCGACCTGCGGCTGGTGCTTGCGCAACCAGGTCATCGCCTTGTCGTGGGTGTTCATGCGCTCCAGCGGGTGCATCGCCGCATCGCAGACGATGCCCAGCGAATGCGCGCCCGAGGACAGCGGGATCAACCAGAACCAGTAGCCCGGTCCGCACATGTGATTGGTCGAGCGCCACCGATCCGGCGGCGTGCAGCGCTGTAGCCAGCCGCTGTCCTGCGACCAGCCATTGGGATCGATCAGGCCTTCCACGCGCCACCACACCGCATTGGCATCGTGGGCGTTGTCTTGCGCCAGGCCCAGCTTGCGCTTGAGCAGGCCGGCGCGGCCGCTGGCATCCACCACCCAGCGGGTGCGCAGCGTGCTCGGTTCGCCAGCGCGTTCGTAACGCACGGCATGGTCGGCCTCATCGTCGGCCAGGTCCACGCCCTTGACGCTGCAGCCATCGAGGAAGGCGATCCCCTGCGCGCGGGCGCGCTCGCCGAGGAAGTTTTCGAAGCGGCCACGGTCGATCTGCCACGACGGCGTAGGCAGGATCTGGCTGACGCCGACCTCGGTGCAACGATCGATATCGTGGCGCTGGTCGGAGAAAAAGAAGCGGAAGCCGAACTTGCGAATCTGCTCGGCTTCCAGGTGCTCGCGCAGACCCAGCACCTCGGCGAAGTAATGCGCACCGATCTCGACGGTGGACTCGCCGACCTTGAAGGCCGCCTCGCGCACCGGATGCGCACGCCGCTCCAGCACGGTGATCGCCAGCGCAGGGTCGCGTTGCTTCAGCTGTAGCGCCAGGCTCAGGCCGGCCAGGCCACCACCGGTGATCACGACATCTGCGCGCTGCACATTCATGTGGATGGGTCGCTCCGTGGGGTCTTCGGCACAGTAGCAAATTCGCCATCCGGATCGTCAACGATCACCGGGTTGGCACGCACGCGGCGGTATTCGCGCCAGACATCGCCGTAGGCCCAGACCTGCTTGACCACGTGCGAGGTGATATTCCACAGGTCGCGCACCAGGCGGAAGTGACTCTTGCGGAAGGTGCCCGGTGCGGTGCCCGCATAACGGGTTTCGATCGGCACGGCCACCACCCGCGCGCCGGCCTGGCGTGCGGCCGAGATCAGCAGCTGTGCTTCGAACACGAAGCCTTCGCCGGGCACGTCGGGCAAGGTATAGACCGCCGCCGGATACAACCGTTGTCCGCTCTGGCTGTCGACCAGCCGGAAGCCGCATGCCCAGGCGATACCCCAGTCGCCAAAGTCGTTGCCGATGCGGCGGATGGTGGGTTGGGTGGCGCGCTTGCGCATGCGGGCACCGACGATCACGCAACCGGGGTGGCGATTGGCAGCCGCCAGCAGGCGCGGGAAGTCCGAGGCCTTGTGCTGGCCGTCGCCATCCATCGTCATCACCGCACGTGCGCCCAGTCGCTGGGCTTCGGCAAAACCGCTGCGCAGCGCCGCGCCCTTGCCGCGGCGCTGCGGGTGACGAATCAGCCGCACCGGCAGGTCGGCGATGCAGTCGGCAGTGCCGTCGTCGGAACCGTCGTCGATCACGATCACGTGCGGGCAGTGGGCCAATGCATCGGTCACCACTTCACGGATGCGCAGCACTTCATTCAATGCCGGCACCAGGATGGCGGTGTTGTCGGCGGTCAGCGGTTGCCGGCTCATGCGCGCAGCTCCACCTGCAGCACCCGCGCCGGTCCGGCGTACAGCGTGGCCTGGCGGCCGCCAACGGCCAGCGCATCGAACAGCGGCAGCATCGGCGCCATCGCGTTGCTGGCGAAATGCTGCTGCAGCGGTCCGGCGGCGGCAGGCGCGCCATCGGCCAGCTGCAGCTGCAGCTGCGGCCGTCCGGCCTGGTCGGGGCGGCTCAACACCAGCGCGGCGCCGAGCAGCCCCTGGCTGGGTGCGACCCGACCCAATGGTCCGACCGAGCGGGCATCGTAGGCGACCAGCAGCACCGCCTCGGCACCGGCGTCCAGTTGCATCACCGCTTCCAGCAACCCTTGCGCGAAGCTGGCAGGCCCGGCGCTGAGCGCAGTGGCCGGCGTCATCGCCGCTGCGCCGATGGTCCAATAGCCGGCCGCGGCGTTGTGCACCGAGTTGTGGAACTTGGTCGGCGAGATCGCCAGTGGATCGCTGGCCAGGGTGGTGCACATGTAATCGGTAATGGCCAGGTCGCCGTGGGTGGAGGTGAACACCGACGGCAGGCTGGCCGGGTCGCGGCCGGCGTCCTGGCAGGCGGCCAACGCCGCCTCCAGCGCCACCGCCACCGTATCGGGCGCACGCCGGCGTTCATTGGCGGCCAGCAGCTGCGGCGCCGGACGCGCCGGGGTCTCCTGCAGCGCGGCGCCATCGGCGACCGCGCGCGCGGCCTGCCAGTTGGGAACGCCCGGCGCCCAGAAGCCGATGCCGTCGAGAGTGGCGGCCAGCATCAGCGCGCCTGCCCGAACAGCAGCGAGCAGTTGTTGCCGCCGAAGCCAAAGGAATTGTTCATTGCGTAGCGAATCCGGGAATGGGCATTGTCGAAACGGATCTGCGGGCCGCAGGCCGGGTCGGGTTGGCTGCTGTTGAGCGTGCCGGGCAGCAGGCCGTCGCGTAGCGCCAGCAGTGCGATCACCGATTCCACGATGCCGGCCGCGCCCAGCGTGTGTCCGGTCCAGGCCTTGGTCGAGCTGGCATGCAGCGTGGCCGGAAACAGCGCCGCCACCGCCGCCGCCTCGATACTGTCGTTGGCCGGGGTCGCGGTGCCGTGCAGATTGAGGTAACCGACCTCGGCAGCGTCCACGCCGGCGCGGGCCAGCGCGCCGCGCATCGCCAGTTGCGCGCCCAGGCCTTGCGGATGCGGCGCAGACATGTGGTGGGCATCGCTGGACTCGCCATAGCCGAACAGCCACGCCGCTGCCTTCGGTGCATCGGCGGTGCGCTCCAGCACGGCGAAGCCGCCGGCCTCGCCCAGGCTCAGGCCGACGCGGCGGGCGTCGAACGGCTGGCAGGGGCCGGGTGCCACCACCTGCAAGGCGTTGAAGCCGAACAGCACGCTGCCGCACAAGGTATCCACGCCGCCGACCAGCGCGGCGTCGACCACACCGGCGGCAATCAGTCGCGCGGCCTGGGCGAACACCTTGGCGCTGGAGGAACAGGCGGTGGCCACGGTGATGCATGGCCCGCGCAGGCCGGTCGCATGCTGGACGAAGTCGCCCGGCGAATGCGGGGTGTGCACGATCGCGCGTTGCAGATCGTCAGGAAAGCGCGCGCCTTCGGCGTCTTCGACCAAACGCGTATACGCCTCCTCACTGGCGCCGACACTGGAGGTGGATGTGCCGATCACCACCGCCACGCGCTCGGCGCCGTGGCGGCTGGCCAGCGCGTGCACGGCATCGGCCAGGCCATCCTGCTGCAAGGCCAACCAGGCCAGCCGGTTGTTGCGGGAGTCCCACGGTTGCAGATGATCGGGCAGCACCACCGCTTCCACACCCTCCACCCGGCCGATCCAACAGTCCAGCGGTTGCGGTCCGAAATCGTTGCGGCGCAAGCCGCTGCGGCGGGCCTCCAGCGCGCTGGCTTGCGCGGCCAGGCCGTGGCCGAGGGCGGTGGTGGAGGTGTAGGCAGTGATGGCGATCGGGGCCATCGGGGACGGATGCGGCGCTGAGCTCACGAGGGTCTGGCTGGTGAAAAGTCACCGCAGTATATCGACGGGCGCCGTCGCTCCGGTCGTCGGCGCAGCTGAACATGACGGTCATGTCGCTGACGCGACAGGACTTTTGCACCGCAGCCGCGCTTCCGCGCGCGGCGCAATTGGGCCACAATCCAGCGACATACCGCTCTTCGAGCGCGACCACGCGCGCATGCACGCCTACGTCTACAAAAGCCAACGCAAACAGGACAGCTTCGTCTACCTCGCCACGCGTGATGATTTTTCCGTGCTTCCCGCCGCCGTGCAGACGCAGCTGGCGCCGTTGGCGTTCGTGCTCGAGGTGGCGTTGACGCCGGAGCGGCGGCTGGCGCAGGCCGACGTGGAGCAGGTGCGCACCCAACTGCGTGCGCAGGGTTTCTACCTGCAGTTGCCCAAGACGGTCGTGGTACCGGGCGAGTGCGACCATGACTGAGGCGGCGCGTGGCGCACGCCAGCGCGTCGTGGCCATGGCCGCGGCCGCCGGTCTGGTGTTGAGCTTGCTGGGCGGCGGTGTCGGCGGTGTGGTCGCCGCACTGGCGCTGTGGTTGGCACAGCCGGCCTTCGCGCTGGCGGTGTCGTGGGCACGCGGCACCCGGCCGGTGCCGGCTACGCCGCGCGCCTTGATGCAGGCGCTGCCGCCGTTGCTGACCATCTGGGGCGTGGGCCTGCTGGCGTTGGCCGCGCTGATCAGCTGGCCGCTGACCGCCTTGCGCGACAGCGGCAGCCTGGCCGCTGCGCTGGCGGTGAGCGTGGCGTTGAGCGCGGCGCTGCTGGGCCTGTGGCGCACCTGGCCGCTGTGGGGCGAGCTGGAGCGCGAGGGCGCAACGCTGTCGCACAGCTGGCATGCGCTGGCCAGCCAGGAGCTACACGCCTGGCGCGGCCTGCTGGCCGCAGCACTGGTGCTGGTGGTCTGCCTGCTGGGGGTTGCGCTGGCCTGGCCGGCGGGCCTGTCGCCTGCGGCACGCTGGGGGGTGGCGGCAGCCACGGCCTGCCTGTCGCCGCTGGCCCACCTGCTGCTGCAGCGCATGGCCGTGCCGGCGCGCAGCGAGGCACCGATGCCGCGCCAGGCGGCCGATTTCTTTTCCGAAGCCGCCGCCGAGCCCGGCCCGCTGGAGCCGGTGGCCCAGCATCGGCTGGTGCCTGAGTTGTATGAAGCTGCACGCGGCGGCCGTGTCGACCGTGCCCTGCAGCTGCTGGAAGCCGGCGCCGACCCGCACGCGCTGCCGGCGCCGGACTGGCGCGATCAGCGCAGTCTGCCGGCGCTGGCGGCGGTGCTGCCGGACCTGCGGCTGCTACGCGAATTGATCGTGCGCCGGGTCGACGTCAATCAGCCGCATCGCGGCATGACGCCCTTGCTGGCGGCCACCCGCGACAGCTGGCATGGCCGCCCCGACGCGGTGATGACCTTGTTGGCCAATGGTGCCGACCCGCGTGCCAGCGACAACGAGGGCAATACCCCCTTGCACCATGCCGTGCGCAGTTCCGATCCGGGCGTGGCAGCGCTGCTGCGCGATGCCGCTGCCGAACTGGACGCCCTCAATCACGAGGGCCACTCGCCGCTGGCGATCGCCTGCCAGGTCGGCAACTGGCGCATGGCGAAATTCCTGCTGGAACGCGGTGCGCAGTCCGAACCGGCCGGCGGTGCGCCGGTGCTGCTGGCCGCGGCCGGGACCGAAGAGGACGACCCGGCCGGTGTGCAGCTGCTGCTCAAGCACAAGGCCCGCGTGGATGCACGCGACCGTCAGCGCCGTAGCGCGCTGCATGAGGCGGCGCTGGCCGGGCATGGCGATATCGTCGAGGCGCTGCTGGCGGCGGGCGCCAACCTGGAGGCGCGCGATCTGCTCGGTCGTACGCCCTGGCTGGATGCTGCCCGCCAGGCCCGCAGCGCGGTGCTGGAGCGCCTGGTCGCGCGCAAGGTCGATGTGCAGGCGGTCGATGGCGAAGGCCGCGATGCGGTGATGCTGGCCTGCGCGGCAGAAGGTGTGTCGCCGGCACTGATCCGCCGCCTGTTGGAACTGGAGGTACCGGCAGATCGCGTCGATGCGCAGGGGCGCCGCGCGGTGGACGTGGCTGCCGAGGCAGGACGTTGGGCCGTGGTGCAGTTGCTCGATCCGGCCTACCCGTTGCCGGTGGCGGTCAGCGATGCGCACGGCGATGGCGCCGGCCCGACCATCCTGCCGGACCGTCCACCGCTGGTACTGCTGCGCGAAGGCCTGCAACTGGGTCAGCGCGATGGCCTGCTCGCGCTGGCGCGACTCTGCGCGGCGGAGGAATTGGGCGGCCTGCTGCACGATGCGCACCTGGCGCTCAATCCGGAAGCGGTGGATTGGTTGCTGCGTCACGGCGCCGATGCCGAAGTGCGCGATGCCTGCGGCGACGTGCCGATGTTCGCGCTGCTCTCGCGCGGCGTCGAAGCGATCCCGTCGTTGCAGGTGTTGCTGCGTCACGGCGTCTCGCCCGCCGGTGCCGGCGGCCTGAGCCGTTTGCTCAGTGCCTGCGTGCAGCACGACGCCGCCTCGCGCGCGCTGGAGCAGGTCGCGCTGGAATTGCTCGAGCGCGGCGCCGATCCGTTCACGCCCTCGCCGGCCGGCGATCCGCCGCTGGCGCTGGCGGTGCGGCTGGGCTGGCTGCGTCTGCAGCAATGGTTGCTGGAGCATGGCGTGGATCGCGAGGCGCGCGACAGCCATGGCATGACGGCCCTGCACCTGGCCACTGCGCTCGGCCGCGAGGCCGCGCTCAAACTGCTGGTGCGGCAAGGCGCCTCGCCGGAAGCGCGCGCCGCCGATGGGCAGACCCCGCTGGGCGTGGCGTTGTCGATCGGGCGCCGCGACCTGGCCGACTGGCTGGACTGGCGCATCTGGCCGCTGCCGCGGCGCAGCTTGCGCGATGCCGATTTGCCGGCGGCGGCGGTCAGTGGCGACAGCGATGCGGTGCGCCGCCTGATCGACCTGGGGCTGCCGGTCGACGCCACCGATGCGCAGGGCTGCACCGCGCTGCTGCGCGCCGCCGGTGGCGGCCACCTGGCCGTGGTGACCCAGCTGCTCGCGCGCGGCGCCGATCCGCAGCATGCCGCCACCAGCGGCGCCACCCCGCTGTCGGCCGCAGTGAGCATGCGCCAGACCGAGATCGCCGCCGCCCTGCTGCAGGCCGGCGCGCAGATCGAGCATCGCCTGCCGGGGGGCGTCACCGTGCTGATGCTGGCCTGTGCGCTCGGCCTGCCGGACATCGTCGCGCGTCTGTTGACGGCCGGCGCCGATGTCCACGCCACCGATGCGCAAGGCCTGGCACCGCTGCACTGCGCGGCCTTGTACGGCTTCGGTGCCCGCGACAAGAACCGCTTGCTGGCCTTGCTGGATACCTTGTTGCTGGCCGGTGCCGATCCGAATCACCTGGCCGGTGGCCGGGTCAGTCCGCTGCTGTTGCTGTTGGGCGCGCGTGCCGAGCCGGGCACGGCCTGCGACGAGCAGGTGGTGCTGGCTGGCAGCGAGCGTCTGCTGGACGAGGACGTCTCGCTGGACGTGGCCGATCAGCGCGGTTTCGGCCCCTTGCATCTGGCCGCCCTGCACGGCCTGCCGTTGCTGGTCCAGCGCTTGTTGCGCGCCGGTGCCGATGGCGAACGGCGCGATGCCCTCAACCGCACCCCGCGCGAGATCGCCATCATGCGCGGCTTCATCGATGTGGCTGGCCAGTTCGAGCCGGCGCTGCCGGGAGTGTCGTCGATGGCACGCTTCCTGCGCGAGGGCCGTTGAGCCGGCGTCTGGCAGGCCCACTGCAGGTGGTGTTCGTCTGCAGCCGCAATCGCTTGCGCAGCCCGACGGCCGAACGCGTGTTGCACGTTCATCAGACAAATGGGGAGCCGCCGTGAAAAGCCTCGCATTAGCCAGTATCGTCGCACTAACTGTAAGCGCTTGCGCCTCGGATTCTGGCGTTGTCCAAACCGGCAAGGACACTTACATCATCACCAAACAAGCCGCCACAGGATTCTCTGGACTTGGCAACCTGAAATCGGATGCAATGAGAGAGGCATACGCTCAATGCAGCAAGAACGGAAAATCAGTTCAAGTTGTCGACTCCCAAGAGACAAAGCCTCCCTACCTGCTCGGCAACTATCCTCGCGTTGACATCACTTTCCGTTGTGTGGCCGATTAGCTCGCCGCAGAACGTCTAGCAATTCATTCAAGCCGACGCCACTTCGTGACGCGGCTTAACTTAGGCGTTAGCCGCTTATGGTTCCTTCCAACATCTTGTTCCGTACCTTCTTCATAAAAGCCGAGCAGTACGGTACGGCATTCACGTTGGAAATTGGCGGAGAGGAATTCTTAGTGACTGCTCGGCACCTGCTCGATCAGTCCAAATCAGATACACAAATTCGAATCTTCCACAGCGAGCGTTGGCACACGCTACCGGCCAAAGTGGTGGGGCATGGAAAGGGCGAGGTAGACATCTCCGTGCTCAAGCTACAACAGCGACTTAGCCATGCCGAGTTAGCCGTAACTCCCACTATCGCAGGATTAGTCCTTGGGCAGGACGTGCACTTCCTCGGCTTTCCCTACAAATTGTGGAGCAATGTGGGAGATCTTTTGGGCGGCATGCCTTGTGCGTACGCCAAGAAGGGGACAGTTTCTGCCTACCAACTTCATGATCCGCAGGTCCTGCACATAGATGCAATCAACAACGAGGGCTTCTCTGGTGGTCCGCTGTTCTTTTACTCTCACCAGAATTGCAAGGAGCTGCGAGTAGCAGGGGTGGTTTCAAAGTTCCGCATTGAGTACGAGCAAGTTCTGGATGCTAGAGGGGAGCCAACTGCCATGACTGTCCCGTACAACACTGGATTCCTGGTCGCATATGGAGCTAAGCACATTCTTGCCATCATTGAGGCTGGAACGTCCGGCTAGCAATTTATTCAAGCCGAGCCCGCTTCGCGTGTCGGCTTAATTCACGTGTTTGCCGACTGGCCGGGCGTGCAGACGCAATCGGCCGGGCTGGCGGCCGATGCCGAGGTCGCGCTCAGTGCAGAACTGCTGCAGGCCGCCGACCTGGTGGTCGTGATGGAGCGACGCCACCTGCAGCGCCCGCGTAGCCGGTTTGCTGCTCACCTGCGTGCCTCACGCTTGGCGCCCTTGCGCCAATGAGGACGGCGGCATGCAACGTTGCGCAGTGCGGTACCACGCCATGGCAGGTGTGGGGAGCGCGCTCCCCACACCTGCAGGCCGCCTTACTGCCGCGCCACCAGCGTCAGACCGGTGTAGCTCCCGCTCAGGCGCAGGTAGTAGGTGCCGGCGCTGGCCGGAGTGATGCGAATCGTCTGGGTGGTGCCAGTGCGAACGGAACGGGCGTCGTAGCTGCTGCTGGTGGGCAGCTGGCCTGCCGATGCATACAGCGCCACGCTGCCGTTGCCACCGAAGGTCATGAAGCTGAGCACCGTGCCTGCTGCCGCCTGGAAGCTGTACAAGGCATCGCCGCCCTGGCTGCCGAGGCCGCGCAGCTCGACCTTGTTGGTCAGCGTCTTGGTCGGCGGCACGCAACTGCTGTCCGACGGCTGGCACGGCGGCGTGGTGGCCATCTGCAGCAACATGTCCACATCCAGGATGCCGGCGCCGATCGGCGTGTTGGTGGGGATCGCCACCGGGAACGGACGCGCGCTGGCGCGCAGCAGATCGCGCATGCCGATCCAGGTGAACGGAGTGGTGACCACGCTCTGCACCATCGCCACCGCCGCGGCCACGTGCGGGGAGGCCATCGAGGTGCCGGCCATGCCGCCGATCTGCCAATCGCTGGTCGGGCTCTGCGTGCCGCCGTTGATCACCTGGAAGATGTAGCCGTTCGGATTGCCGTCGATGTCGCCGCCACCGCCGGGCGCGGCGATGTCCACCCGCGTGCCGTAGTTGGAGTAGCTGGCGCGGCCGCCATTGATGCGCGAAGCGCCGACGCTGATGACGCCGCGGCACGACGACATGGTGTAGGTACCGGCGTCGGCATTGGAGTTGCCGGCGGCCACCACGATGATGCTGCCCTTGGCGTTGATCTGGTCGATCGCGTCCTGGTAGAGCTGCGGGCAACTATCGGGGCCGCCGCTGCCCAGACTCATGTTGATCACTTCGGCGGGGTTGGGATTGGTTGGCACCCCGTCCACCGGCAGCCCCGCTGCCCACAGCATGCCATCGGCGATGTCGCTGCCGAAGCCACCGCAGGAGCCGAGCACGCGCACCGGCACGATCTTGGCATCGAAGGCCAGGCCGGCGGTGGCCAAGGCATTGTTGGTCACCTGGGCGATGGTGCCGGAGACATGGCTGCCGTGCCACGAGCTCGGTTCCGGCGCGTTGCCGGAGCCGGTCAGCGCGTTGCAGTAGTCGGCCTCCATCCAGTCGCCCAGGTCGTAGCCGCCGGGCACGCGGCCATCGCTGGCGCGACGCGAGACGCGGTGGTCGGTGATCATGTCGTAGCCCGGCAGCACGTTGGCGGCCAGGTCGGGATTGTCCTGGACCACGCCGGTATCGATCACCGCCACCACCACGCCGGCGCCGGTGGAGCGCGTCCAGCCCTGCTCGGCGTTGACCCCGCCGACCGGGTCGTGGAAGTTCCACTGCAAGCGGGCATAGGCCGGGTCATTTGGCGTGGTGGTGGCCGCGCTGAGCGTGGCCGTCGGCAGGCGCACGCTGGCCTCGTCCAGACGCTGGTACAGGCGGTCTGGCTGGACCGACACCACCGAGGGATCGGCCTGGAGTTCGGCGATGAAGGCCGCGCGCTCGCTGTCGCTGAGGTGGCGCGAGGTCTGCACCACGTGCCAGCCCGGCACCGCCATGTCGCGCAGCACCGTCGCGCTGATCGCGCCACGCGCCGGAAGGCCTGCGCTGGCCGGCTTGGCGCGCTGCATGCCGCTGCGCGCCACCGCACTGTTCACGCTGTTGGCCAACAGGCTGCGCGCCTGGGAACTGCTGTTGCGGGTCTTGACGATGAAGCGCTGGCCCTGGCCGGCAGCCGATGGCGGCACTGCCTCGTGTACGTCGCCCACACCGATGGCAGGCGGGGCCGCCTGCGCGCCAGCGGCGCACAGGACAGCGGCGAGAGCAGCGGCAAGCGTATTGGAAGAGATCATCTGCGGATCCTGGAAACGAGGTGAGAGGAAAAAAAAGCGGCGCGCGTGGCGCCCCGCAACGTCACAGGTCCACGCCGACGCCGATGCCGGCCGAGGACTCGCCACTGCTGAAGGCACCGCCCAGACTGAACGAGGCGCGCGCGCCGAGCTTGCGGGCGTAGCCGATCGACAGTGCCTGCTGGTCGCCCTGGAAGCCGGCGCCGAGCGATACTCGCCCGCGTGGGCTTTGCGTGCCGGCGGCGTTGACCGCCATGTTGAGCATCGCCGCGCTCATCGCGCCGAGCCGATCCATGCGCCGGTCCATGTTGTTCAAACGGCGCTCGGTGTCGCTGCGCAGCTGAGTGAAGCTGTCGTCCAGCGCACTGATGCGGGTGTTGGTATAGGCATTGGCGCTGCTCAGGGTGGCGCTATCGCCGGCACGCAGTTGCGCCACGTTGGCCGCATCGGTCGCGGCACTGCCGGCGGCGACGTTGGCGATCTGGCGTTCGTTGCCGGTGCTGCCTACCGACACGGTATTGGCGCGGTCGGCCACCGAGCCCTGGCCGAGCGCGACCGCATTGGCGGCGCTGGCCGAGGCGCCCTGGCCAAGTGCTGTGGCGGAGGCAGCCGAGGCGTTGGCGCTCTCGCCGATCGCCACCGCATTGGTCGCCACCGCGGCGATGCGCGCATTGGCGCCGACCGCGGTGCTGCCGTCGGCCTTGACCGTGGCGTTACCGCCGATGGCGGTGTCGTTGGGGCCGTAGGCCAGCGATTGCGCGCCCAACGCCAGGCCGTTCTCGCCGTTGGCGGTGGCGCCGGAGCCGACGGCCACCGCATTGGTGCCGGCACCGGTACTGGGCGCGGTGGCGGCACTTCCGCTACCACCGACGCTGATGCCGCCCGCGCCACCAAGGCTGTCCAGACGATTGCCGAACCCGGTCAGCGCGGTATCGAGCGCGCCCATCGCTGCGCCCAGGTCGCCGTAATGCGCGCCTTGCACCAGATAGTTGCCGCCGATCAGTTGGCCGTTCGCATCGACCACGCTGCCGGCGCCGAACGCGGTAGCCACGCCGCGCAGCTGCGCCAGGTTGACTGCATCGGTGTCCAGCGTACCGGCCGCCAGGTTGGTGAGCTGACGCTCGGCGCCCGCCGCGCCGATGGACACGGTGTTGTCGCGTTCGGCGACCGCACCGGCGCCCAGCGCCACGCTGTTGTTGGTGATGGTTTGCTGATTGTTGACGAACTGCGAGTTGCCCACCCGCGCGCCTGGGCCGATCGCCACCGAGTGGTCGCCGAAGACATCGGCACCAGTGCCCATGGCGATGCTGTCGTAGAACAGCACCGGGGTGTCGAGAAAGAAATTGCCGTTCCATACCATTCCCCCGCCCAGGGCCAGGCTGCGGGTACCGCCGGCCCAGGAGCCGTTGCCGAGCGCGGTTGAGCCGACGCCGAGGGCGAGCGCAGCCGGGCCGACCGCCGTGCCGTCGTCGCTCTGCGCAAACGCGCTGGGGCCCATGGCCACGCTGTGGGTGCCCCAGGCGCGTGCGCCATTGCCGAAGGCAGTGGCCCATTCGGCGGTGGCCTGGCTCTGCGCGCCCACCGCCACGGCCGCGTATTGGTTGGCCACTGCGGTGGTGCCCACTGCGACAGTACGGTTCGCACTGGCGTCGGCCAGCGCGCCCACCGCGGTCGAGCTGTAGGCGGTGGCCAGCGCGCCGCCGCCCACCGCCGTGGACAGCGGGCCGGTGGCCTGGGTGGCCTGCAACTGCACGCCTTCCATGCCGAAGCCGGGATTCATTTCCTCGCCCACATCGACGATGCCACCGATGGCCACGCTGGAGCGGTCGCTGGCGATCGCTCCAGCGCCGGCGGCCACGTTGTATTTGCCGCTGGCCTGCGCGCCGGCGCCGAGCGCCGTCGCTGCGACGCCGGACGCCGAGGTCTGCTGCAGGATCACCACGCCGTTGGGCTGGTAGGAGAAGTCGAGGTCGAGCACACCGCCGACGGCAGTGGTCGAGATCTCGGTGGCCAGACTGTTATGGCCCACCGCCAGCGCATGGTTGGCATAGCCGACCGCACCGGCGCCGAGTGCGATGGCGCCCGTGCCGACCGCCGAGGCGGCTTCGCCGGCGGCCAGCGCTTCCTCGCCATCGGCATAGGCGCCGGCATCGCTGCTGTCGCTGCCGCTGGCCTGGAAGTATCGGCTGGTATCGCTGCTGGTCGCGGACGTGCCGGCATCGCTGGCAGTGCTGGCGACTGCGGGCGCGGATGCAGGCGGCGCAGGTGTCTGCGCCATCGCCGTCGTTGCCACGCACAGTGTGCAGGCCAGGGTCAGCGCGTTGACGACATGCGGCAAGCGGGCGGTGGCAGCAGCGCGGAGAGCGGGATGACGGCCGGTGCGGTGCAGGGGAATGCGTGCGTTCATGGCGATCTCGGGGTTGGGGAAACGACAGGACGAGCGCGGCCGCCGGTGGCGCGCAGCGCCTCCGTCTCGGTCAGGGGGGATCAGGGAATCGCGCCGTCGTCCCCGGTCGCGTTCCGTCATGTGAACTTAGGCGCGCCGTCATCGGCTTGTCACCTGCAAGTTCTCACACGATCATCATCGAATTCTCACTGAACGGAGCTGGGCGGGACGGCATGGCGAATGCGTTCTGGAATTGGCTGGGCCGGGCGCCGTTGGCGGACGAGGTGGATCGACGCAATGCGCGTGTCATCCAGCTGCTGTTGCTGTTCCTGGCGGTGACCATTCCGGCCACGATCGTGCTCGCCTTGGTGTTGGCCTGGCCGCAATTGCGCGGCCATCCGGTGCCGCCGGGGATGATCATCTCGTTGGCCATGAGCTTGCTGATCGGCGCCTGCGCGGCCATTGGCTTCGTGCGCGTGCGCAAAGGCGCGCTGCGCGGTGGCGTGCAGCTGCTGCTCGCGGCGATGCTCGGATCGTTGCTGGTCAATGCCGCGATCCATGGCTTCCAGAAGCAGTTGCCGGACCAACTGGCACAGATGCTGGTGCTGATCCTGGCCGGGCTGGTGCTGGGGCGGCGGGCGCTCTGGATCAGCTTCGTCGCCCTGCTGGCGATGCTCGGCGTCGGTGTCGGTCACGACGCCTTGAGCGCGTCTGCCCACACGCCGGGGCAGGCATTCTTCAACGTGCTGCCGGTGTTGTTCAGCTATTTGCTGGTGGCGTTGTTGCTGGATCGCACCACCGAAGCGCTGCGTGAGAGCCTGCGCGAGTCCAATGCGCGCGGCCAGCGCCTGCAGCGGGAAATGCAGGAGCGCGAGCGCGCACAGACGCAACTGATTCATGCGCAGAAGCGCGAGATCACCGAGCGCATGGCCAGCGGCCTGGCGCATGACTTCAACAACATTCTGGCGGTGATGTCCGGCTTTGCGGCCACGCGCCACGATGACGAACTTGGCCATGCCGCGCAGCGCATCGCGCAGTTGGAAGACAGTCTGGCGGCGGTGGAGGAATCGGCCGAGCGTGGCATGGCCATCGTGCGTCGGCTGCTGCGCTTCAGCCGACGCGATGCCGAACACGTCGAATGTTTCGACGCGGCGGTCGCGGTGGAAGCGCTGCAGCCGATGCTGCGGCAGTTGCTGGAGGCGCGCATCGTGTTGCGCTGCGTGCTGCCGGCGACGCCAGCACCGATCCGTTTCGAGCGCAGCCAGTTCGAACTGATGCTGCTGAACCTGGCGTCCAATAGCCGCGATGCGATCGCCGACCGCGGCCAGTTCGAGATCGTCGTGTCCGCCGACGGAAGCGGCACTGTCATCGAGGTCGCCGATGACGGCGATGGCATGCCGGCCGAGGTGGCCGCGCAGGTGTTCGAGCCGTTTTACAGCACCAAGCCCGCCGATCGCGGCACTGGCCTGGGTCTGGCGGTGGTGCGCGACCTGGTCGTGCGCGCCGGCGGCCAGATCCAGGTGCGCAGTGCCGTCGGCGCAGGGACCCGCTTCCGGATCGTGCTGCCGCACGCCGACACGGCGACGGGCGGACGCACTGCGGCGGACACGCCCTAGGCGGATGGATCGAAGATGTAGCCCTGGCCATGGACGGAGGTCAGCGGCAACGGCGTTCCGCAGCGGCGCTGCACCTTGCTGCGCAGACGATGCACCATCGAATCCAGCCGGTGCGCGTCGAAATCGTAGACGCGATCGGTGAGGGCCGCGATCAGCATCTCCCGCGCCACCAACAGCCCCGGCTGTTCGAGCAGCCGCAGGCACAGCCGGCGCTCGCTGCCTGTCAGCGCCGCGGCAGCGCCAGACGGCGACAGCAGGCACCACCCGTCCTCGCTCATCTGCCAGCGTCCGCGTGGCGGTCCCATCGGCGCGCGACCGCTGACGCGGCGCGCCAGGCTGTGCAGGGTGGCGGCGAGCAGATCGATTTCCACCGGTTTGGACAGATAGGCATCGGCACCACCGGTCAAGCCGCGGATGCGGTCCTCGGTCTGCCCAAGACTGGTCAGCATGACGATCCCCAGCTGCGCGCACTGCCGGCGCAGCGTGCCGGCGAGGGTGAAACCGTCGGTATCGGGCAAGCCCACATCCAGCACCACGATGTCGGCCCTGTCGCGCTGCAGTCGCTGCAGCAGTTCTGCGCCGGTGCCGCAGCCGTCGACAGCGAAACCGAAGCGGCGTAAGCCGGGTACCAGGATGCGGTCGCGCAGCAGCGCATCGTCCTCCAGGACCAGGATGCGCAGGGCAGGGGCAGCGGGATCGGAAGTCATGCGCAGCGGCAGTGTAGCCGCAGCCGGGCGCTTGCGCGCGCCTGAATGGCAGCCCGCCATGACGCGCTTACGCTGCGCAGACATCGCCGCTGGCACACTGGCGGTTCCTCCGTCACGGCGCCCACGATGGCCTCGCGAATCGAAGACTACGCCATGCTCGGCAATTGCCGCAGTGCGGCTCTGGTGGACCGGAGTGGATCGATCGACTGGCTGTGCCTGCCGCGTTTCGATTCCGATGCGGTGTTCGCTTCCCTGCTTGGCACTGCCGAACATGGGCGCTGGGCGCTGGCGCCGGCAACACCGTTCCGCAGTGAGCGCGCCTACGAAGACGACAGCCTGGTGTTGCGCACGCGGCTGATCACCGAGACCGGCGCCGTCGAACTGATCGACTTCATGGTCGCCAGTACCGATGACACCGACGACGAAGTGCACCAGCACCTGGTGCGCATCGTGCAATGCGTCAAAGGCAGTGTGCCGATGCACATGCGGCTGACCTTCCGTTTCAACTACGGGCGTACCGTGCCATGGGTCACCAGCATCGACGGCGGCATCCGCGCCATTGCCGGCCCCGACCAATTGGCTCTGCGCTCGCCGCAGGCGCTGCATGGCGAGGACCTGGGGACCGAGGCCGACTTTACGCTGCAGGAAGGTGAGCGCACCTGGTTTCTGCTCAGCCATGGCGTTTCGCATCAGCCAGTACCGCCGGCCATCGATCCGGAACAGGCGCTGCAACGCACCACCGCGTTCTGGCACGGCTGGGCGCGCCGCTGCACCGATGTCGGCCCATGGACGCAGCAGGTACGGCGCTCGCTGGTGGTGCTCAAGGGGCTGAGTTATCTGCCCACTGGCGGCATCGTCGCCGCACCCACCGCCTCGCTGCCGGAGTGGCTGGGCGGTACCCGCAATTGGGACTACCGCTATTGCTGGCTGCGCGATTCGGTCTTCACCTTGATCGCCTTGCTGCAAGCCGGCTATCACGACGAGGCAGCGGCCTTCCGCGACTGGGTGCAGCGTGCGGTCGCCGGCTCGCCCGATCAATTGCAGGCACTGTATGGCATTGCCGGCGAGCGCCGCCTGCAGGAGTGGGAAGCCGACTGGCTGCCGGGCTATGAAAACTCGCGCCCGGTGCGCATCGGCAATGGCGCGGTGGACCAGTTCCAGCTGGACGTCTATGGCGAGCTGATCGGTGCCTTCCACTACGCGCGCGAGAAGGGCGTGGCGCCGCCTTCTGGCGACGACGGCACCTCGGCATCGCTGCTCGAGCATTTCCTGGAGATGCTCGAAACCCTGTGGCAACAGCCCGACGAAGGCATCTGGGAAGTGCGCGATCAGCGTCGCCACTTTGTGCATTCCAAGGTGATGGCCTGGCTGGCGTTCGACTGCGGCAGCCGCGACGGCATCACCCATGCCGATGCCGACAAGCGTGCACACTGGGGCCGGGTGGCCGAGCAGATCCGCAGCGAAGTGTTGGCGCAGGGCGTGCATCCAGACGGTCATTTCGTGCAGAGCTATGGCTCCGATCGGCTGGACGCGTCGTTGTTGTTGATCCCCATCGTCGGCTTCCTGCCGCCGGAGGATCCGCGGATCGCCGCCACCGCCGATGCGATCGCCCGCGAGCTCACTGTCGACGGGCTGGTGGAACGCTATCGCGCCGATGATGCGGCCGACGGCCTGCCGGCTGGCGAAGGCACCTTCCTGGCCTGCAGTTTCTGGCTGGTGGAGAACTACGCGCTGCTCGGGCGTACCGATGAGGCGCGCAGCCTGCTCGAACGCCTGCTTGGCCTATGCAACGACGTCGGCCTGCTGGCCGAAGAATACGACCCGCGCGGCAAGCGCATGCTCGGCAACTTCCCGCAAGGGTATTCCCATGTGGCCCTGGTCAATGCGGCATTGCGCCTGCATGGACGCATGGGCGAGAAGGAGACGCATCCATGAGTGAGCAAGTGACCACGCCGCCGTGCATCATCGTGGTGTTCGGCGCGCGCGGCGACCTGACCCGCCGGTTGGTGATGCCGGCGCTGTACAACCTGCGCCGCTCCGGCGCGCTGGGCGAGCAGTTCGCCATCGTCGGCGTGGATCACGGCGACATCAGCGAGCGCGCCTGGCGTACCTCGCTGGGCCGCTCGATGACCGAGTTGCTGCGTAGCCGCGATGCCGAGTTCCAGACCGATGGTTTCGACGAGGCCACCTGGGACTGGCTGCGCGAGCGCATGCATTACCTGCGCGGCGACTTCACCGATCTGAAGGCGTACCAGCAGTTGGGCGGCTTGCTGGAGCGCCTGCATGGGCGGTACGGCACCCAGGGCAATGTGCTGTTCTACCTGGCGACTGCTGCGCGCTTCTTCGAGCCGGCGCTGCTCAATCTGGGGGCAGCCGGACTGGTCAAACAGCGCGAAGGCGAGGGTTGGCGGCGAGTGATCGTCGAAAAGCCATTCGGCCACGACTTGCCGAGCGCACGTCACCTCAATGCCACCGTGGCGCGCGTGTTGCAGGAAGATCAGGTGTTCCGCATCGATCATTTCCTTGGCAAGGAAACCGTGCAGAACATTCTGGCGTTCCGCTTCGCCAATGGCTTGTTCGAGCCGGTGTGGAACCGCGATCGCATCGACCACGTGCAGATCACCGCCGCCGAGACCATCGGCGTGGAAGGGCGTGGACGTTTCTATGATCCCACCGGTTGCCTGCGCGATATGGTGCCCAATCACCTGTTCCAGCTGCTGGCGATGATCGCGATGGAGCCGCCGGCGGCGTTCACCACCGAAGCCATGCATCGCCGCCGCGCCGAGGTGATCGAAGCGGTACGTCCGCTCACCCCCGAGGACGTGGTCCGTGGTCAGTACGCGTCCGGCGCTGTCAATCGCAGCGCAGTGCCGGGCTATCGGGAAGAGGACACGGTCCCGGAAGACTCCGATACCGAAACCTACGTGGCCATGAAGCTGCAGGTCGATACCTGGCGCTGGGCAGGCGTGCCGTTCTATCTACGCACCGGCAAGCGCTTGCGCGAGCGCACCACCGAGATCGCGATCCGCTTCAAGCCGGCGCCGTTGGCGCCGTTCCGCAGTACCGAAGTCGGCGGCTACGGGCCGGACTGGCTGGTGCTGCATATCCAGCCGGACGAGGGCATCTCGCTGCAGTTCGACGTCAAGCGACCCGGCGCGCAGGTCGCGTTGGCGCCGGTGCGGATGGACTTCCGCTACCGCGACTGGTTCCCGAAGGAATACACGGTGGGCTACGAACGCCTGCTGCAGGACTGCATGAATGGTGAAGCCGGGCTGTTTCAGGATGCGGCGATGGTGGAAGCGGCCTGGCGCATCGTGCAGCCGATCCTGGATGCGTGGAAGCAGCCGCCCAGCGATTTCCCCAACTATGCCGCCGGCAGCGCAGGTCCCTCCGCTGCCGACGCGCTGTTGGCGATGAATGGCGGTCATGCCTGGCGCGCATTGACGCCTGGCCGCAAGCCGCCGCCGCGGCGCGCGCCCGACACCCGCACCGGTGCCACGTCGACCGCGACCAAGGCAGCCGGTGCGAGTGCGAAGACAGCGACCCAAAAGCGTGCGGCGAAGAAGACCGCAAGCGCGAAGAAGGCGACTGCGAAGAAGACCGCTGCAGTACGCACCGCCGCTGCTGGCAAGCGGGTGCGCAAGTCGGCCGCGCGTCAGCCACGCAGCTGACGCATCGGCAGCGAAGCGTTTGCCCGCGGCAAGGAGCGTCGCGGCCCGATCGTGCAACCGCATGCGATTGCGTCGTCACTGCCTGTCGCACGCTGCGTCGGTCGCGGTCAGCAGCGCGGCCGGCGGTCGTGGCAGCGAGCCCGCTGCTGCATTGATGTATCCGCGCTCGTCGCGCCGCGCGCTTAGTGATCCTGCGACACGCTAGGCGGTGCCTGCTCTGGCGCAGCGGCATCGTCGGCTTTGATATCGGCCTCGAACAGGTTCATCAGATCCGCGCGTGCATCGCGCGAGGTCTGGATCACCTTCGCCTCGTCGTCGTAGACCAGATGCTGGCGGCGCAGCAGGTCCTCGTCATGCTGGCGGAAGCGCTTGACGTGATCGCGGGCGGCGGTTTGGCTCAAGCCCAGCGAGGTCAGCACGCGCTCGCTCAATTCCAGGCTGGACGCGAACACCTCGCGAAACGGCTCGGCGCCCAGATCCATCAGTTTCCAGGCGTGCTGGCGGTTGCGTGCGCGCGCCAACACGGCGGCCTGCGGGTAGAGCCGGCGGATCAGGCGCACCGCCTTGATATTGGTCTCCGGGTCGTCGAGCGCGATGACGAAGACCTTGATGCGGTCGGCACCAGCGGCGCGCAGCAATTCCGGGCGAGTGGGGTCGCCGTAATACAGCTGGTTGCCGAACCGGCGCAGGTCTTCCACCGTGTCCGGGTTGTGCTCCAGCGCCACGAACGGCACGTGGCGGGCGGTGAGCAGGCGCGCCACCACCTGACCGAAGCGCCCCATGCCGGCCACCAGCACCTTGGGCGTGTGCGCATCGATGGTATCGAACGGGCGCTCGTTGGCGGGCTTGGCGGCACGCAGCGTGCCGGCCAGGAGCCGCTGCATGCCTAGCAGCACAAGCGGGGTCAGGGCCATCGACACACCGACGATGGCGATCAGCCGATCGTGGTCGGCGGCACTCAGCAGGCCGACCCGGTCGGCTTCGTTGAACACCACAAAGGCGAATTCGCCGCCCAGCCACAGCACGCTGCCCAGCATCAGGCAGCTGCGCAACGGTAACTTCGCCAAGGCGCCGATGCCCACCAACAGCGAGAACTTCACCAGCAGCAGGATGGCCACGCCAGCGGCGATCAGCCACGGCTCGGCGGCGACCCGGTGCAGGTCGATGCCCATGCCGACCGAAATGAAGAACAACCCGAGCAGCAGTCCTTCGAAGGGTTCGATCTGCGATTCGAGTTCGTGGCGGAATTCCGAGTCGGCCAGCAATACGCCGGCCAGGAACGCCCCCAGGCTGGCGCTGAGGCCGGCCTCCTGCATGATCCAGGCGGTGCCCAGCACCACCAGCAGGGCGCTGGCGGTGAACACCTCCGGCATGCGCGTGCGCGCCACCACGTTGAACAGATGGCGCAATACAAAGCGCCCGCACAGGATGACGATGGTCAGCGCAGCCATCGCCTTGGCGACATCCTGCCATTCCAGCGTGGCGTTCTTGCTGCCGCCCAACAAAGGAATGGCGGCCAGCAGCGGGATGGCGATCAGGTCCTGGAACAGCAGGATCGCAAACGCCAGCCGGCCGTAATCGCTGCCCAGCGCCTTGCGTTCTGCCAGCAGTTGCAGGCCCACGGCGGTCGAAGACAGCGCCAGCGCCACGCCGACGATCAGCGCGCTCTTCCAGCCGACCTCGCCGAGCATCAGCAGTGCGCCCAGGATCACGGCCGTCAGCACCACCTGGCTGGCGCCGGCGCCGAACACCGAGCGGCGCATCACCGTCAGCCGTGCCGGCGACAGTTCCAGCCCGATCACGAACAACAGCATCACCACGCCGATCTCGGCCGCGTTGCCGATGCGCTCGGCATCCTGTACCACGCCGACGCCGCTCGGGCCGAGCACCACGCCGGCGAACAGGTAGGCCAGCACCGCGCCCAGCCCGAAGCGCTTGAACACCGGCACGGCCACGATGGCCGCCAGCATCAGCACCAGCGCCAATTCCAAACCGCCGCTATGCATGCGAACTCTCCGCTGAGCGCCGCATTATGACCGCGCGGCCAGACCGCTGCGATGTCGGTGACCCCGCGCCATCCCGGGCAGGCAAGCGGAGTCGACCTTGCGCGGGTGGATCAGGGATCACGCCATCAGCGCCGGCGGCACGGTGCACGCCGGCGCGATCGGGCGCGGGCACGGTTGGAGAGACCGGCAGCGTCTTTGCGTCGTCGCTGCGTTCGCCCATTGCCGTCTCCCTTGGTGCTAGCGCAGCCAAGCACCTTGTCTCGATGCAGTGCCTTTTCGACTTTCTGCATCTGGAAATACGATCCCTAAACGCATCCGGCAAGCCCGTTGCCGGCGATGACCCAGGCGGTTTTCGGAGCGGGGAGCATTGCCCGGGCTTTTTCATCGCACGCCGGTGCATCGGCATGTTGGCCTTGCTCCTCGATATCCGCTGAGGAGCCCACGGAGTCTGGTTGGTTCCGGCCCGGCTCCCTGCCTGACCGGCGGCTGGCTGGGCCTGGCGGGCTGGGGATTGACCCGGGCTCTGCAGGCGCGCAGACTGCGCCCCGCACCGTCGGCAAGCCCGGCGGCCGCACCTTTCGGAGCCTTTCCCATGTCCAGCGACAGTCACTCTAGACCCGGGTCGATGACCCAGCTGACGACCGCCTGAGGCTTCAGGTTCGCCGGCTGTCATCGACGACGGTCGTCACCAGGCGAACCCCATGTACAACCAGACCCTGCGCCTTGCCGAAGGCGTCGATGCCCTGCTCGCCGACCTAGCCGATCTCAACACGGCCGATGCGGTGGAATACCTCAATACGCTCGACCGCGAGACTGCTGCGCAGATGCTGTCGGCACTGCCGCCGGCGCGTTCGGTCAAGCTGCTCGAACAACCCGAGCTGCGCGATGCCAGCGCGCTGATCGCGCTGCTGCCGGCCGAGCAGGCCGCCTCCCTGCTGGGGCAGATGGCCGACGACCGCGCTACCGACATCTTCCATGGCCTGGATGCCGATCAGCGCCAGCCGCTGCTGTGGTTGCTCAGTGCCGAGGCGCGGCTGTCGATCCAGGCGCTGATGCGCTACCCGCCCAACACCGCCGGCGCGTTGATGACCACCGAGTTCGTCGCCGTGCCATCCGATTGGACGGTCGGCCGCACCCTGCAGCATATCCGCGAGGTCGAGCGCAGCCGCGAGACGGTCTACGCCATCTACCTGCTGGACCCGCACACCCGCGTGCTGCAGCAGGTGGTGACCATGCGCCGGCTGATCACCGGTGCGCCGGAAGCGCCGATCCTGGACGTGGCCCAGGTCAACCCGCCGGTGACGGTGGACCCGGCGCTGGACCAGGAAGAGGTGGCCCGGTTGATCCGTCGCCACGACCTGTTGGCGATCCCGGTGGTGGACGTCAGCGGCCACGTGCTGGGCATCGTCACTGTCGACGATGTGCTCGATGCCTTGATCGCCGAGTCGACCGAGGACGTGCACAAGTTCGGCGGCATGGAGGCGCTGGACAAGCCGTACATGCAGATCGGATTCGGCCAGATGATCAAGAAGCGCGCCGGCTGGCTGAGCGTGCTGTTCCTGGGCGAAATGCTGACCGCCAGCGCCATGCAGCATTTCGAGGACGAGCTGTCCAAGGCGGTGGTGCTGACCTTGTTCATTCCGTTGATCATGAGCTCCGGCGGCAACTCCGGCTCGCAGGCCACCTCGTTGCTGATCCGTTCGCTGGCCCTGCGCGAGCTGCGCCTGCGCGACTGGTGGAAGGTCGCGTTGCGGGAACTGCCTACCGGCATCACGCTGGGATCGATCCTGGGCGTGCTGGCGATCGTGCGCATCGCCATCTGGCAGACCGCCGGGCTGTACGACTACGGCCCGCATTGGCAGATGGTGGCGCTGACCATCGGCGCGGCACTGATCGGCATCGTCACCTTCGGTTCGCTGTCTGGCTCGATGCTGCCGTTCGTGCTGCAGCGGCTGGGCTTCGATCCGGCCAGCGCGTCGGCGCCGTTCGTGGCGACCTTGGTCGATGTCACCGGACTGGTGATCTATTTCAGCATCGCCGCGTTGATCCTGAGCGGCACGCTGTTGTAGCGTCCGCTCACCGGACGGACAAGGAGCGGGCGATGCGTTGCAGCGCACTGTGTCGCATGGGATGGATCGGGTGGTGGGTCATCGCAGTGCCGCAACTCGGCAGGGCCGAACCGCCCCAAACGGCAGACTGCAGCTACGACCATGCGGCGATGCTGGCGCTGGACGAAAACGCCTTCGACCAGGACATGCAGGGCGGCTGGCGTGTTGTCGCCGACCGCCCAGGCTGTGCGCTGGCGGCGGCCGAGCTGCTGCGCGACTATCGCCAGGCGCATGCGATCACCGGCGGCATCGTGACGTGGCACGAGGGCCAGATGCGTGCACAGGCCGGGCAGTCGGCGCAGGCGATCGCGCTGTTCGACCAGGCCCGCAAGCCCGCTGAGCAAGATCTTGCCGGTTGGAATCCGTACGTCGATGCGACGATCGCGTTCCTCAAACGCGACCGTGCCGGTCTGCAGGCTGCACGCGCGCGGCTTGCCGCGGTCCCGTATCCAGCAGGCGAGGGCATGCCACCGTTGAAGGATGGCGTCATCGTCTGGCCGGCCGAGAGCGGACGGCCGGAAATCAGCATGCGCTGGCCGCCGAACCTGGATGTCGTCGATGGCCTGCGTACGTGCTACGAGGAGTCCTATGCGGTCGCCTACGGCTCGGAGCGTTGCCGCACAGCGACCTCGACATCGTCCGATGCCAAGGCGCGCTAGCGACAAGCGGGCGCCAGCAGGCGAGGTGGACACGGTGGCGATGCGAGTGGGTGACACGCTGCATCGGCACGCTGCGCTTGCCTGACCGTGGCAGGATGACCGCACGTGGTGGCCGGCCAACAGATAGCCCAGTACGGATGCTCGTACATCCCTTCGCACGCCGGTGCGTGTACCGTAGGGCGATGGCATTCGCGTCCCCCGCTCGATGAGTACCTATCACCTGCAACAGGTCTTCCGTCCCGCCAACGTGGCCGTGGTGGGCGGCAGCCCGCGCGAGCGCTCCGCCGGGCGGGCGGTGGTGCGCAACCTGCGCGCGGCCAACTTTGCCGGGCAGATCGGCTGGGTCAGCCCGCGCTATCGCGAGATCGACGGCGTGCGCACGGTGGCGCGGCTGACCGATCTGCCGTGGGTGCCGGACCTGGTGGTGATCACCGCCCCGGCCCGTATCGTGCCGCGCATCGTCGCGCTGGCGGCGCGGCGTGGGGTGGCGGCGGCGATCATCCTCACCGCCGGGCTGGGCAGCGGCCCGGGGTCGCCGGCGGCACGCGTGGAGGCGGCCGCGCGCACGCGCGGCATGCGCATCCTTGGCCCGCATTGCCTGGGCGTGATCGCCCCGCATGCGCGGCTCAATGCCAGCATCGCCGCGCATTGCCCGCAAGCGGGCGATCTGGCGCTGATTTCCGAATCCAGCGCGATTGCCGCCGCGCTGGTGGAGTGGGGCGTGGCGCGGTCGGTCGGGTTTTCGGCCGTGGTGTCGCTGGGCGACACGCTGGACGTGGATTTCGGCGATCTGCTGGATTACTTCGCCACCGATTACCGTACCCGCGCGATCCTGCTGTATGTCGAGCGCATCGACGATGCGCGCAAGTTCATGTCGGCCGCCCGTGCGGCCGCGCGCGCCAAGCCGGTGGTGGTGGTCAAGTCCGGGCGTCAGTTCCGCATCGACCCCAATGCCGAGACCCATGCGCAGGCGCTGGCCGGCTCCGATGCGGTCTACGGTGCGGCGTTCGCGCGTGCCGGCCTGCTGCGGGTGGGTGCGCTGGACGAATTGTTCGCCGCCGCCGAAACCCTGGGCCGGCTGGGCAGTTTTCCCGGCCGACGGCTGGCCATCCTCAGCAACGGCGGCGGGGTCGGGCGGTTGGCGGTGGATCAATTGGTGTTGCGCGGCGGCAGCCTGGCCGACTTGTCGGACAAGACGCTGGAACGGCTGGATCAATCGCTGCCGCAGGGCTGGTCGCGCTGCAATCCGGTGGATATCGTCGTCGACGCCGATGGCGAGCGCTATGCGGCGGCCATCGATGCCTTGCTCGACGATCCGGAAAACGATGCGCTGCTGGTGGTCAACGTGCCCACCGCGTTCACCTCCTCGGCCGATGCGGCCAGCGCATTGACGCGCGCACTGACCCAGCGCGGGCGTTATCAGCGCGACAAGCCGGTGTTCGCCGTCTGGCTGGGCCAGGACGACGCCGCCATCGCCACCCTCAACGCCGCACGCGTGCCGACCTATGCGACCGAGTCCGATGCGGTGCGCGGCTTTACCCATCTGGTGCGCTATCGCGAGGCGCAGGCCGCGCTGATGGAAACCCCGCCCAGCCTGCCGGAGGATTTCGTCGTCGATGTCGCCAGTGCGCGTGCGGTGGTCGACGATGCACTGGCTTCCGGGCGACGCTTCCTCGATCCGACGGCGGCCAATCGGCTGCTGGCGGCCTACGGCATTCCGGTGGTGCCGGTGCAGGTGGCCGCCACCGCCAACGAGGCGGCGCTGCTGGCCGATCCGGTGTTGGCCGAGGGGCGCACGGTCACCTTGAAGGTGTCGTCGGCCGACATCGTGCACAAGTCCGCGGTCGATGGCGTGCGGCTGAACCTGTCCAGCGTGGCGGCGGTGCGTGAAGCGGCGGCCGGCATCCTGGCGCGCGCGCGCGCGGCCCATCCGCAGGCGGTCATCGACGGGGTGATCGTGCAGCCCACCATGCTGCGGCCCAAGGCGCGCGAACTGATCGCCGGCATCGCCGACGATCCGGTGTTCGGCCCGGCGATCGTGTTCGGGCGCGGCGGCACCGCGGTGGAGGTGATCAACGACCGCGAACTGGCGCTGCCGCCGCTGGATCTGCGGCTGGCCCACGAACTGATCGGGCGCACGCGCGTCTCGCGCCTGCTCAAGGGCTACCGCGACGTGCCGGCGGCCGACGAGCGCGCGGTGGCGCTGGTGCTGGTCAAGCTGGCGCAGTTGGCGGCCGACATTCCCGAAATCGCCGAACTGGACATCAATCCGCTGCTGGCCGATCGCGATGGCGTCATTGCGCTGGACGCGCGCGTGGTGGTGGCGCCCTCGCGCAAGTTGCACAAGGGCCGCGGCCATCCGCGCTTTGCGATCTTCCCGTATCCCAAGGAATGGGAGCGACGCATCGCGCTGGGCGACGGTGCCCACGCCTTCGTGCGCCCGGTGCGGCCGGAGGACGATGCGCTGTTCCGCGCCTTCTTCGCCCGCGTCACCGACGAGGACCTGCGGCTGCGCTTCTTCCAGTCGGTCAAGCATTTCAGTCACGAGTTCATCGCCCGCCTGACCCAGCTGGACTACGCGCGCTCGATCGCGCTGGTGGCGATCGACCCGCGTGGCGGGGACATGCTCGGTGCCGTGCGCCTGCATGCCGACGCCGATTACGCGCGCGGCGAGTACGGCATCCTGATCCGCTCGGACCTGAAGGGGCATGGCATCGGCTGGCAGCTGATGCGCATCATGATCGAGTACGCGCGCTGGTTGGGGCTGAAGCTGGTCGAGGGCCAGGTGCTGCGCGAGAACCGCACAATGCTGGCCATGTGTCGCAGTCTGGGCTTCGACGTCCGCCCGGACCCGGACGATTCGACCCTGATGGCGGTGACACTCCCTATAATGGAGGCACAACGCCCGGCCTGAGCTGCCTCACGCCGCGGTCCGCATCCTCCATCGCACGCCAGCGTCGCGTGGCCTGGCCACGGCTGCAGCGGCTGCCGTTGCGGTTCCCCTGGGAGTGTCAATGTTTCGCGATTTCAGAGTGTCGTTCGTGGTCACCGCGGTCTGCCTGGGGCTGGCGGCTTGGTGGGGGCACAATTCGGCGATGGGGGTCTGGCAGGCCGTGTGGCTGTGCCTGGTGCTGAGCGTGCTGGAAGTGTCGTTGTCGTTCGACAACGCGGTGGTCAACGCCGGCGTGCTCAAGCACATGAATGCGTTCTGGCAGAAATTGTTCCTCACCGTGGGCATCCTGATCGCGGTGTTCGGCATGCGGTTGGTGTTCCCGATCGTGATCGTGTCGGTGGCCACCGGCATGGGCCTGGTGCCGGTGGTGCAGATGGCGCTGCAGCAGCCGGACCGCTACAGCCAGGTGCTGACTGACAACTACCCGTCCATCGCGGCGTTCGGTGGCATGTTCCTGCTGCTGGTGTTCCTGAACTTCCTGTTCGACCAGGAGCGCAAGCTGCACTGGCTGGGGCCGGTGGAGCGGCTGGTCGGCAAGCTGGGCAAGGCCGATGCGATGTCGGTGATCGTGGCCATTGGCGTGCTGCTGGGCACCAAGTTTTTCCTGCCCGAGGCGGTCTTCCAGAGCGTGCTGTTCGCCGGCCTGGGCGGCATCCTGCTGTACCTGCTGGTCGGCAGCGTGGATGCCTTGTTCGAGGCGGGTGAGGACGACGCCGAGGACGGCGCCGGTGGCGGCGCGCTGGGCCCGGCCAAGCGCTCGGGCATTGCCGCCTTCCTGTACCTGGAGGTGCTGGACGCCTCGTTCTCGTTCGACGGGGTGATCGGCGCCTTCGCCATCACCCGCGACGTGGTGATCATCATGCTGGGCCTGGCGATCGGGGCGATGTTCGTGCGCTCGATGACCGTCTACCTGGTCCACAAGGGGACCCTGGACGAGTTCGTGTTCCTCGAGCATGGCGCCCATTACGCCATCGGCGTGCTGGCGATCATCATGTTGGTGGGCACGGTCTACCACGTCCCGGAGGTGCTGACCGGCCTGATCGGGGTGGCCTTCATCGCCGCCTCGGTGTGGTCGTCGATCCGCTACCGCAAACGCCACCAGCTCGGCCCGAGCGAGATCTGAGCCGTCGGTCGGGCCGGCGCCGCCGCTTCGCCCGGCGCGTCAGCGGTTCCGGCATGGCGGAAAAATGCGTGACGGATACCACGTCTGATGTGGACGCCAAGTGAGTACGATCAGCCGGTTCAGGGGCGTCCTGACTTGACCTGCGCAGTCGGATTTGTCCTCCCCCGACGCGTCACGACCGCTCGTCAGAGCAGGCCTTTGTGCCGCAAGGCTTGTGACAATTCCAGCACATTTGGTGTTGACCCCCTGGGGGCACCCCACTATCTTGGGGTTCGGTGGTGACCGCCCCCAAGCGGCACACAATGGACGTGGGGTGATGCGCAAACGCCGCTTCACCCGCGGCTCCGTCTCCCTGACCTGTCCGCGCCCCGGCTTCCCGCCGTGGTCGCAGCTGGCCCGGCGACGGCAGCGTGTCGCCACCGACCATCACGCGACAGCACACCGCGTGATGGCGGCCGTGGAATTTCCGGATGGACCGGTAGGTGTTGTCGATGCCGCCGCAGGCCCTTGTCTGCGTGTCGGGCGTCCTGCCCCGCCAGCGCCACCGCAGGTCCCATGGCGGCAGCCCGCTCCCCAGCGGGTCCGTGTGCCTACGCATGGAGGACGCATGACCACCAACGACACCCTTGCCGCCGCGGCCGCCGCCGGTATCCCCGCGCCCACCAGCGTTCCCGCCCCCGTCAGCGCACCCGTTTCCACCGTCGTGGATCCGGCCGATCCGTCGGACATCGTGCCGCCGCCCCGCCAAGCCATCGCAATGCACGCACAGACCCTCGAAGAGCAGAACGTCGCCACCTGGATCACCAAGGAGGCCGGCAACCGCCGGATCCCGTTCGACCATGCCCGCCTGGAACGCGCCATCGACGCGATCCATGCCGAATTCCCGCAGCTGGACATCGCCGACTACAAGCGCAGCGTGTTCGGTTTCATCGAGCGCAAGGACAGCGTCAACGCCGACGACCTGGTCGACCTGCTGATCCGCGAGGCCGAGGCGCGCGTGGACCTGACCGCGCCGGAATGGGAATTCTTCGCCGCGCGCATCTACCTGCGCCGCCTGTACAAGCGCGCCAGCCGCAACCGCTTCTACGACGCCAGCCAGAAGTACGGCTCCTTTGTCGGCCTGCAGGAGAGCCTGGCCGACCGCAACGTCTATTCCAACGACATCCTGCGCTCCTACTCCAAGGACGAGCTGCAGGAAGCCGGCCGCATGATCGAGCCCGAGCGCGACACCTTGTTCGCCTACAACGGCCTCTACCTGCTGGCCACCCGTTACCTGGCGACCGATAGCTCGCGCGGCGTGTTCGAGCTGCCGCAGGAGCGCTGGCTGACCATCGCGCTGTACCTGATGCAGGACGAGAAGCCGCGCGAGCGCCGCATGCAGCTGGTCGGCGAGGCCTACTGGGCGCTGTCCAACCTGTACATGACCGTCGCCACCCCGACCCTGGCCAACGCCGGCAAGGTTGGCGGCCAGTTGTCCTCGTGCTTCATCGATACCGTCGACGACAGCCTGCAGGGCATCTACGACTCCAACACCGACGTGGCGCGCGTGTCCAAGCACGGCGGCGGCGTCGGCGCCTACCTGGGCTATGTGCGTTCGTCCGGCTCGGCGATCCGTGGCGTGAGCAATTCGTCCGGCGGCGTGGTGCCGTGGATCAAGCAGCTCAACAACACCGCCGTGTCGGTGGACCAGCTGGGCCAGCGCAAGGGCGCCATCGCGGTCTACCTGGACATCTGGCACCGCGATATCGAATCGTTCCTGGACCTGCGTCTGAACAACGGCGACCAGCGCCTGCGCGCGCACGACGTGTTCACCTCGGTGTGCATCCCGGACATCTTCATGGAAGCGGTCGAGCGTCGCGGCGACTGGTATCTGTTCGATCCTCATGAAGTGAAGCGGGTCAAGGGCTGGTACCTGCAGGACTTCTTCGACGAGAAGAAGGGCGATGCCAATGCCAGCTTCCGCCGCAAGTACGAGGAAGTGGTGGCCGACGAGCGCATCGGCCGCAAGACCGTCAAGGCGATCGACATCTTCAAGCGGATCATGGTCAGCCAGCTGGAGACCGGCAATCCGTTCATGTTCTACCGCGACGAAGTCAACCGGAAGAACCCGAACAAGCACGAGGGCATGGTCTATTCGTCCAACCTGTGCACCGAGATCCTGCAGAACATGAGCCCCACGCGCATGATGCAGGAGATCATCAGCGGCAATCAGATCGTCACCACCAAGAAGGCCGGCGATTTCGTGGTCTGCAACCTGTCCTCGATCAACCTGGGCCGGGCGATCACCGTGCAGGCCGAGCAGGCCGACCTGCTGGGCGCCGACGTGCTGGAGCGGCTGATCCCGATCCAGGTGCGCATGCTCGACAACGTCATCGACCTCAACGAGCTGCCGGTGCCGCAGGCGACGATCACCAACCAGAAGTACCGCGCGATCGGCCTGGGTACCTTCGGCTGGCATCACCTGCTGGCGCAGAAGGCCATCCACTGGAATTCGTCCGAGGCCGAGAGCTATAGCGACGAGCTGTACGAGCGCATCAACTACCTGACCGTCAAGGCGAGCATGGAGTTGGCCAAGGAGAAGGGCACCTATAGCGTGTTCCGCGGCAGCGACTGGCACACCGGCGAGTACTTCCGTGCGCGCGACTACAACAGCCCGCAGTGGCTGGAGCTGTCGGCGCAGGTGTCGGTCAACGGTGTGCGCAACGCCTGGATGCTGGCGGTCGCCCCGAACATGAGCACCGCGCAGATCGCCGGCTCCACCGCCTCGATCGACCCGATCTACAGCGCCTTCTACTACGAAGAAAAGAAGGATTACCGCCGTCCGGTCGCCGCGCCCGGTCTGTCGCTGGAGACCTGGCCGTACTACGAGAAGGGCGCCTACAAGGTCGACCAGTTCGCGTCGGTGCGGCAGAACGCCCGCCGCCAGCGCCACGTCGACCAGGCGATCAGCTTCAACTTCTACGTGCCGAGCACCATTCGCGCCAGCACCCTGCTGGATCTGCACATGACCGCCTGGCGCGAAGGTCTGAAGACCACGTACTACGTGCGTTCCAACGACATCGACATCAGCGAGTGCGAGTGGTGCAGTAGCTAAGCGCATTCAGTAGCGAAGCGCATTCGCGCTTCGCTTCCACGGTTCGCAAAGCGAACCGTGGACCCTGCTTCACCAGCTCCCACACCCCCGCGCCTTCGGCGCGCCCCCCTGACTCAGGGGGCTTTCCTCCAGATTGATTTGTTGCGCCGTCGTCTCTGTTTGTACGCGCGACGCCTGAAACACGAGTAAAAACCATGTCCGCAACACCGCTCGACCGCATCAAGATCCTTGAGCCGCGCAACCCGAACCGTTCGACCGGCATCATCAACGGCCAGACCTCGGGCATCCTCAACTGGAACGACATTCCGTACCCGTCGTTCTACCGCGCCTACAAGGAACTCTCGACCAACTTCTGGATCCCGGACGAGGTCGACATGAAGATCGACGCCCGCCAGTACGGCGAGCTGTCGGCGCGCGAAAAGAACGCCTACGATTCGATCATCGGCCTGTTGGCCACGCTGGACTCGCCGCAGACGCGCTTCATCTACAACGTCGCCGAGTACATCACCGACCCGGCCGCGCATGCCAATGCGGCGATCATCGGCCAGCAGGAAGTGATCCACAACGAGAGCTACAGCTACGTGCTGGCCTCGATCACCGACCTGCAGAACCAGAACCGCGTGTTCGAGATCGCCCGCACCCACCCGACGATCCTCAAGCGCAATGCGCCGATCATGGCGTCGTACGACGACTTCATGCGCGAGAAGACCGCCGAGACGCTGCTGCGCTCGTTGATCCAGTCCTCGATCCTGGAAGGCATCAACTTCTATTCCGGCTTCGCCTATTTCTACAACCTGGTCCGGCAGAACCGCATGACCGGTACCGGCAAGATCATCAGCTTCATCAACCGCGACGAACTGGCGCACACCAAGTTCATCAGCGAGGTGATCCGCGCCATTGTCGGCGAGAACCCGGAGCTGCAGACCAACGAGCTGACCGACTACGTGCACAAGGCCTTCGAGCACGCGATCGAGCTGGAGACGCAGTGGACCGGCGAGGTGCTCGACGGCATCGACGGCATCGACGTCGACGAAATGATCCGCTACGTGAAGTACCGCGCCAACAAGATGTCCGGCATGCTCGGCATCGAGAAGCTGTACTCGGACACCACCGAGAACGTGATGCCCTGGATCAAGGCCTACGCCGACAACTTCACCGAGACCAAGACCGACTTCTTCGAGATGCGCAACGCGTCGTACAAGAAGACCAATTCCGATAACGGCTTCGACGATCTGTAGTGGCCGGGATGCGGGGCTGGGCATGCGGGATTGGTCACAACCACCGAACGCTGCCAGTCCCCGAGTCCCCAATCCCCGCCTCATGAACATCCTGCTGGCCCTGGCTTCGTTGAGCGGCAACACCCGTGATGTGGCGCGGGCCGTTGCACTGCGCTGCGAACAGGCTGGCCATCGGGTTACCTGGCTGGAGACCGACATGCAGCGCCTGGCGCAGGTGCCGCATGCGCCGGGCCAGTACGAATTGTTCCTGCTCGGCAGCTGGACCGACAATGGCGGGCGGACACCATCGGAGATGAAGCGTTTCATCGTCGAACTGGTGGAAACGCTGGGCAAGCCACCGCAGGTGGCGGTGTTCGGCACCGGCGAAACGCAATGGGGCGAGGAGTATTTCTGCGGCGCGGTGCACCGCATCGCGGCGTTCTTCGCCAGCCCGTTTCCGCGTCTGACCATCGAGCAGATGCCTCATGGCGAGCGTGATGCGCTCGCGATCTCCCACTGGACCGATACGGTCCTCGCACAATGCAAGACGAATCCCGATGCAGACCATCACCGTCACGTCGCCTGACGACTACACCGCCGCGCTGTCGGCCCATCCGCGCGCGCTGGTGGATTTCTACAAAGACAATTGCCCAGGCTGCAAGATGCTCGACATGTCGTTGGGCAAGTTCGCCGCCAGCGATGCTGCCGAAGGGGTGGCGCTGCTGAAAGTGAAGCTGGAAGTGGTCGGCGAGGACTTCTTCCGCGGCCTGGGCTTGCGGCAGACGCCGACCCTGGCGCTGTTCAAGGACGGCGCCGAAGTGGCGCGGTTGGCCGGCTTTCAGTCGCCGGCGCAGGTCGAAGCAGCGGTCCGTCGCGGGCTGTGACCCTGCAGCCCGCCCGTTGCGATCGCGCAGGCGCCCAGCGATGAACAAGACCGTCACCCTGGTCGCCTGGAGCTTTCTGCTGGCGGGTCTAGGGATGTTGGTCGGCGCCGTGCTGCTGCACGATCAGGCGCGCTGGATCCTGTTGCTGCTGGGCCTGGCGTTCGGCGGCACCGGCGGTGGCTTGCTGGGCTATCGCGTGTGGCATGCGCGTCGTACCGCCTGGCTGCGCCAGCACGGGACGGTGGTGGAGGCGACCTTCGTCGCGGTCGAGCTCAATCCCGCGCTGGAGGTCAACGGCCGCAATCCGTTTCGCATCGTTGCCCAGCGCCACGATCGCACCCACAACACCCTTGCTGAGTATCGCAGCGACAATCTGTGGATGGATCCACAGCCGTTCCTGGTCGAAGGACAACGGTTGCGTGTCTTCATCGATCCGCAGCGTCCGGCGCGCTACCACATGGATGTGCGCTTCCTGCCGACGCTGCAACGCTGACTCCCTTCTTTGACGGCCCCTCCCCATGACCAGCCCCACCCCGATTGCACCGACCGAAGCCCGCATGGCCGAGATCGTGTTTCCCAATCACACCAATCATCTCGGCACGCTGTTCGGTGGACAGGCGCTGGCATGGATGGACAAGGCCGCATTCCTGGCCGCCTCACGCTATGCCCGGCGCACAGTGGTGACCGCGCGTTCGGATCAGGTGGATTTCAAGCTGCCGATTCGCCAGGGCCAGATGGTGGAAACCATTGCACGTGTGGTGTCGGTGGGGCGCAGTTCGATCACGGTGGAAGTGGAGCTGATCGCCGAGGACCTGCACAGCGGGGCGCGCGCGTTATGCACGCGCGGCCACTTCGTGATGATCGCGCTGGGCGATGACGGCAAGCCGACATCGGTGCCGCCGTTACCTGCCAGCGCCGATCGAGCCGACTGACCGGCACGCCGGCGATACGGGCCTCGCTGTTGCTGCAGGTTCGCAGCGCACCGATGCGGCGATGCGAATGCCGTGCGCTTATTCCTGGACCTCGCGGTCCTCGCGCTTGGTTTCTTCCATCGCCTCCGGTTCCAGCTCTTCGGCGCTGCGATTGAGTTTGACGAACACGCCCCAGGCGATCAGCAACAGCGCAGCGCAGCCGCCCACGGCGGCGGCATACGGCAGCTTGCCTGGGTCGTCGTGCATCAGTTCGAAGATCGACACCAGGGTCTCGATCGCCAAGGCAATCACGATCACCACGAAGAAGCGCGAGAGATAGCGCCGCACTCGCGTGGGCCCGCTGACCTTGACGTCGCGCAGGATCTCTTCCTCGAAGATGGTCTGGCCCAGTTCCAGTGTCACCAGGGCGACGGTCAGCAGGCCGACTGCCTCCAGCACCACGTTGAAGCGGTCGCGCACCACCATGTCGCCGCCCGGGGTGAAGCCGTGCCAGAGTTCCAGTGCCGCCATCACCACCAGGCCGGCGGCGCACAACACGAAGAACGCCAGGATCACGAAGTGGCCGGCACGGAAGAGGTGGCTAAGCGCTTTCATGGCGGGCGCGGGGGGCGATGGGACGCAGAGCATCGTGTGCGCCGCGTCGTCGTCGTGCGAAGAGTGGCAGCAGCGAGGGGCGCACCGCGGGCCGGTGCAGCGTTTGCTCTTTTGCCTTCCCCGCTTGCGGGTGACGAGATGGTCTTGCCTTCCCCCGCCTGCGGGGGAAGGTGCCCGAAGGGCGGATGGGGGCGCTACCTCGGCACATGGGCGTGCTTGCGAACGCAGATCAAACCGCCGGCCCTCATCCGGCGCTGCGCGCCACCTTCTCCCGTGAGCGGGAGAAGGGATGGTCTTGCCTTTCTCGCTTGCGGGGAAGAGATGGTGTTTGCCTTCCCCCGCCTGCGGGGGAAGGTGCCCGAA
>NZ_NSET01000017.1 GCF_009192945.1 Xanthomonas maliensis
CGCCAGCCGCGGGTCCGGGAGCGCACGCGACCCCGTCAGGGCCCCCCCCCCCCCCGTGGCCCGGGGGGTGGGGCGCCGGGGCGCCGGCCCGCGGGAGGAGCGGGGGTTGCGCCCGCCAAACGGGGGCCTCCCACAGCGGGCGGTTTCCGGCCGCCCCCCCGCCAACCGCACGATGCGACGCACCAGCTTCCCCCCCCCCCGGGAAACCCGCCGCAGCCTCGGCTCGGCACCGCCGTGACGCGCGACCACCCGCGTGATCGCCCCGGCCATCTGGGTACCATCGGCGTCCCAATGCCCAGCCATGTGCAGCCGGGCGAAGGCGGGCAGGGTGGCGCGCTGTTCGAGCAGGCGCCGCATGCAGACGGCGACATCGGGCAGATACGCCCACTGATGGCCGACACCGGGGGCGCCGGGCAAGGTCAGCGTGGTCACCGGTCGCCCCGGTGTCACCAGCGCCTGCGCGAACCAACTGCTGCGCGCCTGCGGGCCGAAGTAATCGCCGCTGCGCAGGATCAGTGCGCGCGCGCCGCCGGTGGTGGCCACCTGCAGGCGGCGCTCCATCTCGGCGCGGAGTGCGCCCTTGCGGGTGCCGGGGGTCTGCGGCGCGTCTTCGTCCGGGCAGGGATACACGTCGGTGCCATAGTTGTAGACCGTGCCGGGCAACACGATGGTGGCGTGTTCGGCACAGGCCGCGGCAATGGTGTGATCGAGCATCGGCAGCACCAGCTCGGCCCAGCGCCGATAGCCTGGCGGATTGACCGCGTGCACGATCACCGCGCAGCCGCGGGCGGCCTGCAGCACATCCGGCAGCTGCATGGCGTCGCCACGCCGCCAGTCGATCCCGTCGCGCCAGGCGCTGGCACTGGCCAGGCCGCGCTGCAAGGCCCGCACCTGCCAGCCGGCATCGCGCAGTTGCCGCGCCAGCTCACCGCCGATGCCACCGCTGGCGCCCAGGACCAGGGCAGTCGATTGCTGTTTCATGACCCATGCCTCGCAGGAAGAGCGGTCAGTGTGGACGCCGGTCGATGGGAAATGAATTGCCGAACATCGCCTAGCCGCTATACATTTCTGTATGGCCGACACGATCCGGTGGGAGCTCTATCGATCCTTTCTCGCCGTGCTGGAGGAGGGCTCACTGTCGGCGGCCTCGCGCGCACTGGGGCTGACCCAGCCCACCATCGGGCGTCATGTCGCCGCGCTGGAAGCGCAGCTGGCGCTGCCGCTGTTCGTGCGCTCCCAGGCGGGCTTGCTGCCGACCGACGCCGCCCATGCCTTGCGCAGCCATGCCGAGGCGATGCGCCACAATGCCACCGCCCTGCAGCGGGCAGCCGGCCACCACCGCCAGGCGGTGCAGGGGACGGTGCGGATCGCCGCCAGCGAGGTGATCGGCGCGGAAGTGTTGCCGCCGATCCTGGCCGCGCTGCGGCAGGCGCATCCGCACTTGCGGATGGAACTGGTGTTGAGCAATCAGCTGCAGGATCTGCTGCAGCGCGAAGCGGATGTGGCAGTGCGCATGACGCGCCCGGAGCAGGCGCAGTTGCTTGCGCGGCGCGTGGGCGAGGTGGCCATCGGCCTGCATGCGCATCCAGAGTATGTGCAGCGACACGGCCTGCCGCAGCATCCCGAGGCGCTTGCGCACCATAGCCTGGTCGGCTTCGATGCCCCTACGCCGTTCCTGCGCGCTGCAAGCAAGGCATTTCCGTTCTGGCGGCACGCGGACGTGGCGCTGCGGGCCGACAGCGATCTGGCGCAACTGGCGTTGATCCGGGCCGGCGCCGGCATCGGCTTCTGCCAGCGGGCGTTGGCACAGCGCGCGCCGCGCTTGCTCGCGGTGTTGCCGCACCAGGTCGGGATGGCGCTGGATGTCTGGGTGACGATGCATCAGGACCTGCGCGCCAGTGCCGCCTGCCGTGCGGTGTTCGACGCGCTGGTGGTCGGGCTGGCCGCGCATTGCACGGTGGTGCCGGCGCAGACGTGAATCGCCGGAGTGGACTCTGGTTCGCGGCGTTCGCGAACCATTGAATCGGAGCAGCTGGACACACCGTAGCCTGCAGCCTCCGGGCACGCGTTGCGTGCAGCCGGAGGCGCAGACCGATCGACGCTTACGGCAGGACCAGCGCGATCGGGTTCGACTTCATGCTGGCGCTGATCGACGGGAACGGATCCACGTTGGTCATCATCACCAGATCGTTGATCGACACCACGTCGCAGTTGATGCTGCTGTCGTTGACGCACAGGTAAGCCGCGGCACCCACGCCTGGCTCGTACACCGCCTTCCACACATAGCTCGGCACTTCCACGCTGTCGGCGCCGATGGTGCTGGGGTTGCTGTCGAACGACGGGCCGGTGACCACGTACAGCTCGCCGCGCTGCTTGGCCAGCTGCCGCACCTGCTCTTCGATATGCGCCCACTCGCCGGTGTTGAGCTTGTGGTCCTGCGGAACCACGTTGGCCATCGAGAAGGTCTCCTTCTCCGAGCTCTCGGTGGACGCATCGCCGGCCGGGGTCATGTGGCCGCGGTCGTAGCCGCTGTTGGTGTAGTCGGAGGTGTGCGAACGATCTGCGGCGGGGATACCGGTTTCGTCATGGAAGCTGCCGACCCGGCCAATCGCCTCGGCGCCGGCGACTTGCTGGTCGGTCAGGTGCTCGACCGAGTACAGCGGCCCCTTGGTCACGCCCGAGGCGAGCAAGGCGTATTCGGTATGACAGACCTCGGTCGTGCGCGTGCTCTGCGCGCTGGGCACGCTCGGCGGCGTGCCGTTGGCGTACAAGGTCGGGCAGCGGGTGGCGGCCAGCGCCGCAGGAGTGGCGACGGCCACCGCCAGGAACAGACAACCGCGCAGGACAAGGGACATGTGACGGACTCATCTGGAGGAGTGACGACCGTGCCAAGGGTCGATGTCGCTGCGATGACCACCACATGTGCGGCTGATGACGGCAGGCGAGTCAGTCTGACAGCCACGCACGTCGAAGGGCCACGCTCGAACGTCCGTATGCGAGACGCATTCTCATTTACAATGTCGGGCCCGCTGGTTTGTCTCCCGCCTGCCTTGATCAAGACCCTGCTGTTCCAGCTGCATTGGTTACTCGGCATCAGCGCAGGGCTGGTGTTGTCGGTGATGGGTGCGAGCGGGGCGATGATGTCCTTCGAGGACGAAATCCTGCGCTGGGCCAACCCGCCGCTGCCGGCCGCCGCGGCGCGGCATGCGGCCGGCGATGCCGCGCTGCCGGTCGATGTGCTGCTGCAACGGCTGCAACTGTCGCCGCGGCAGCAGGTGACCCGGCTGCTGATCGACCCTACCGGCACGCGGCCGTCGGCGCTGCGGCTGGCCGGAAAACAGACCGAGCGCGTCTACTTCGATCCATATACCGGCCAGCGGTTGCCGGCTCCGCGGCTGACTGCGACCTTCGCCTTCATCGAGGACATGCACCGTCATCTGGCTGCCGGCGCGCGCGGTGCCCAGGTCACCGGCGCGTGCGCCTTCGTCCTGCTGTTCTTCTGTCTGTCCGGGCTGTATTTGCGTTGGCCGCGGCGCTGGTGGAGTTGGCGCACCTGGTGGGTGGTGGAATGGCGGCGACAGGGCCGCAGTTTTCTGTGGAGCCTGCACGCGGTGTTCGGCACCTGGTGCCTGCTGGTCTATCTGCTGATCGCCGCGACCGGGCTCACCTGGTCCTATCCCTGGTACCGCGACGCGGTGGCGTCGCTGCTCGGCGGCGAGCGGGTGGCGCGCAGTGTCGGCGCCGGAAATGGGCCGGCTCGGCTGGATCTGTCGGCGGTTGCCCGGACGCTGGATGCGCTGACGCCATCGGCGCGGCGGTCGTCTCTGGATCTGCGGTTGCCAGCCAAACCGGGTCAGCCGGTGATCGCCCGGTTGTTGCCGGACCGTCCGGCCCATGATCGCGCCTTCGATACGCTGGAACTGGATCCGCGCAGCGGTGCACTGCTGCGGCGGCACGACTACGCGCAGCAGTCACGCCGGCAGCAGTGGCTGATCAGTCTCTATGCCCTGCACACCGGTAGCTTCTTCGGCCTGCCCGGACGGCTGGTGGCGATGCTGGCCAGCGCCGGCATGCTGGTGTTCTTCGTCACCGGCTGGATGCTGTATCTGGATCGGCGTGGCAAGCAGCGCGCGCTGCGTGCCGCCCGCATCCAACTGGCGCAGCTGCCGCTCTGGCTGGCGAACGCGATCAGCCAGGGTTCGTCCGAGG
>NZ_NSET01000018.1:2500-5647 GCF_009192945.1 Xanthomonas maliensis
GGGAACAGCCCTTAAGCTGGAATGGCTTTAGAAAAACAACCTGGAAAGGTTGGCCATAGAAGGTGATAGCCCTGTATTTAAAAGGGCCACTCCAGTGAAGACGAGTAGGGCGGGGCACGTGAAACCCTGTCTGAATATGGGGGGACCATCCTCCAAGGCTAAATACTCCTGACCGACCGATAGTGAACCAGTACCGTGAGGGAAAGGCGAAAAGAACCCCGGAGAGGGGAGTGAAATAGATCCTGAAACCGTGTGCGTACAAGCAGTAGGAGCTCGCAAGAGTGACTGCGTACCTTTTGTATAATGGGTCAGCGACTTACTGTTCGTGGCAAGCTTAACCGTATAGGGGAGGCGAAGGGAAACCGAGTCTGATAAGGGCGCATAGTCGCGGGCAGTAGACCCGAAACCGGGTGATCTAGTCATGCCCAGGGTGAAGGTCAGGTAACACTGACTGGAGGCCCGAACCCACTCCCGTTGCAAAGGTAGGGGATGAGGTGTGATTAGGAGTGAAAAGCTAATCGAACCCGGAGATAGCTGGTTCTCCTCGAAAGCTATTTAGGTAGCGCCTCGGACGAATACTACTGGGGGTAGAGCACTGTTATGGCTAGGGGGTCATCGCGACTTACCAAACCATTGCAAACTCCGAATACCAGTACGTACTATCCGGGAGACACACGGCGGGTGCTAACGTCCGTCGTGAAAAGGGAAACAACCCAGACCCACAGCTAAGGTCCCAAATTCACTGCTAAGTGGAAAACGATGTGGAAAGGCATAGACAGCCAGGAGGTTGGCTTAGAAGCAGCCACCCTTTAAAGAAAGCGTAATAGCTCACTGGTCGAGTCGGTCTGCGCGGAAGATTTAACGGGGCTAAGCAGTGAACCGAAGCTTGGGGTGCATAAAACTTGTTTTATGCGCGGTAGAGGAGCGTTCCGTAAGCCTGCGAAGGTGGATTGAGAAGTCTGCTGGAGGTATCGGAAGTGCGAATGCTGACATGAGTAACGATAATGCGGGTGAAAAGCCCGCACGCCGAAAGCCCAAGGTTTCCTTGCGCAACGTTAATCGACGCAGGGTTAGTCGGTCCCTAAGGCGAGGGCGAAAGCCGTAGTCGATGGGAAGCAGGTTAATATTCCTGCACCTCGCGTGAGTGCGATGGAGGGACGGAGAAGGTTAGGTGTACCGGGCGTTGGTTGTCCCGGGGAAAGGCGGTAGGTTTGGATCTTTGGCAAATCCGGGATCCTTTAAGACCGAGCACCGAGACGAGTCTTTTTGACAGAGTCACTGATACCACGCTTCCAGGAAAAGCTCCTAAGCTTCAGCTCACGAAGACCGTACCGTAAACCGACACAGGTGGGTAGGATGAGAATTCTCAGGCGCTTGAGAGAACTCGGGTGAAGGAACTAGGCAACATGGCACCGTAACTTCGGGAGAAGGTGCACCCTTTTTGGTGGCTCGTGCGAGCTATAGCTGAAGAGGGTCGCAGAAACCAGGCCGCTGCGACTGTTTATCAAAAACACAGCACTCTGCAAACACGAAAGTGGACGTATAGGGTGTGACGCCTGCCCGGTGCTGGAAGGTTAATTGATGGGGTCAGCCGCAAGGCGAAGCTCTTGATCGAAGCCCCAGTAAACGGCGGCCGTAACTATAACGGTCCTAAGGTAGCGAAATTCCTTGTCGGGTAAGTTCCGACCTGCACGAATGGCGTAACGACAGCGGCGCTGTCTCCACCCGAGACTCAGTGAAATTGAAATCGCTGTGAAGATGCAGCGTTCCCGTGGCAAGACGGAAAGACCCCGTGAACCTTTACTATAGCTTTACACTGAACGTTGAGTTCGTCTGTGTAGGATAGGTGGGAGGCTATGAAACTGTGGCGCTAGCTGCAGTGGAGCCATCCTTGAAATACCACCCTGTCGTGCTTGACGTTCTAACCTAGGTCCGTTATCCGGATCAGGGACCGTGTATGGTGGGTAGTTTGACTGGGGCGGTCTCCTCCTAAAGAGTAACGGAGGAGCACGAAGGTACGCTCAGCGCGGTCGGACATCGCGCACTGTGTGCAAAGGCATAAGCGTGCTTGACTGCAAGATCGACGGATCAAGCAGGTACGAAAGTAGGTCTTAGTGATCCGGTGGTTCTGTATGGAAGGGCCATCGCTCAACGGATAAAAGGTACTCCGGGGATAACAGGCTGATACCGCCCAAGAGTTCATATCGACGGCGGTGTTTGGCACCTCGATGTCGGCTCATCACATCCTGGGGCTGTAGTCGGTCCCAAGGGTATGGCTGTTCGCCATTTAAAGTGGTACGCGAGCTGGGTTCAGAACGTCGTGAGACAGTTCGGTCCCTATCTGCCATGGGCGTTGGAAGTTTGAGAGGGGCTGCTCCTAGTACGAGAGGACCGGAGTGGACGAACCTCTGGTGTTCCGGTTGTCACGCCAGTGGCATTGCCGGGTAGCTATGTTCGGAAGCGATAACCGCTGAAAGCATCTAAGCGGGAAGCGCGCCTCAAGATGAGACTTCCCGGGGCACAAGCCCCCTAAAGGAACCATGTAGACTACGTGGTTGATAGGTCAGGTGTGTAAGTGCAGCAATGCATTGAGCTAACTGATACTAATGATCCGTGCGGCTTGACCATATAACCTCAAGTTGCCTTGGTCCCAACGAACGTTGGTAGATCATCCAAATGCAAGCTACGTCATAAGTCCCTATGCGAGACGCGCGCCTCATCCGTTCTTTGGATGGCGACGCTCCAACCGTCTCCCTGGTGAAATTAGCGCTGTGGAACCACCCGATCCCATCCCGAACTCGGAAGTGAAACGCAGCTGCGCCGATGGTAGTGTGGCTCAAGCCATGCGAGAGTAGGTCATCGCCAGGGGCTTTACCCCGAAACCCTCCGTCCAACAGGACGGGGGGTTTCTTTTTGCGCCACACCTCCACCGATCCCTGCGGCAGGCTTCCAAAAGAAAATGGCCCGCACACCGCCGTCAACATGAACGCCCCGGCCGTCGCGCCGCCGCCGCCTCCCGATGGATCACTGCATCCACACGCCGATCCCGCCTCTGCCCACGCCGCAATCCGCCGACCAAAGCCCCACACCACCACAACACCTGATCACCGCTTCACGCACCCTGCGCTTGGCTTGACACAGCGACAC